>JANQGZ010000057.1:0-22055 GCA_028282825.1 SAR324 cluster bacterium | reverse complement strand
AATAGACAATCTTTGTCTTTTCGGGATGAAGCTCAAGGTTGCATTCTCTCAACCTGGTCGTTATGGCCAGTTTGAGTTGCTCAGCATCAGCCAATCTCCGGCAATGAACTACTACATCGTCTGCATATCTTTCAAATGGATTTGCAGGATAGTTCCTGCTCATCCAGATATCAAAAGCATAATGTAGAAAAAGGTTTGCCAGTAAAGGGCTGATAACACCACCTTGAGGAGTACCGGTATCAGATTCCTGCAGGATACCATTTGGTAATTGAACAGGAGCCTTTAGCCACCGCTCAATGTACAGCAGTATCCAACGTTCATCTGTATGTGTACGAACAGCCTTCATTAACAGGTCATGATCAATAGTATCAAAGAACCCTTTGATATCCAGATCTATCACCCAATCAAATTGCCAACATCGTTGGCGGGTTAGCTGAATCGCTTGTTGCGCAGACCTGTTTGGTCTATATCCAAAAGAATCGTCGTGAAAATGCTGTTCCAGGACTGGTTCTAGCTGAATTTTAACCACCATCTGAGCGATGCGATCGGTAATAGTCGGAATCCCCAACGGACGCATTCGACCATCCGGTTTTGGTATGTCTACCCTCAGCACAGGTTTTGGAAAATAGGTGCCTGAGCTCATCCGATTCCAAATCTTATATAGATTATCCTTCAGATTTCCCTCAAAGTCTTTGATTTCCTGCTGATCAACCCCTGCCGACCCCTGGTTGGTCTTAACTCGTTTAAAGGCATCCCAAACCACTTGTTTGGAAATATGAAATGACTTTGTTTTATGCATACAGCTCCTCCTGAATACCAGTTGGCTGGTTTATAAAACTGTATAATCGATCCCCTTTGCTCCACTTCCATTACAGAAGCTTCAATGCTACTACGAGATCGTCCGCCCCAGTGCTTCGTATTGGTACTCACATTCTTGAGGATCTTTTCCCCTTGAATCGCTCCCTTGACATCGAAACGACTGGTTCCCTAGTTCCGTGCAAAAGCCTGAATCAAGCTCGCGCCGCCTTTATGCCGAATGCCACCCAGACAGTAAGCAGATATCTTCTGGGCTCCTCCCGGAGAAACAGCAGGCTCCCCGGTTTTGACATCGGTTATTCAGTTCTCGACACCTCATCAGCGGTTCATTTGCATTCGCCTTCCTGATTCCCACCTGACATGTTCAACCATGCCTTTTCCTTATCGCTCACTACCTGAACTCTTTACTCAAGCAGCATAAGGTGGTTTAAAACCTGCTTCTGCAAGCCGATTTTGAGAGGCCACACTCTCATCAATTGCACAGCTCCGGATATCTCTTCGATATCTGTTCTAGGCACACTACTGTCACCTGATTTAGAAAACGTCGCTGATTTAATTATAGCGACGTTGAAACTAGACTAAGTAAAAAAATGTTTTAGGAAAATTCCCCCTGACAACCCCCAAGAGCACCCCGAGCACATCGAGAACACCGAGAACACGAGAACAAGGAGTACGGGTCTCAATCGCATTCAACGCGGCTCTAAAAGACAAATTGGTAAAATTCAGTGAAAAATAGTAACGTATTATTCAATGAAATCGACGATTGTGAGCATTATTTTATGCAGCAGTTGAATGAAAGGATTAACCTAAATAACTGCATAAACCATTGTTTTATAAGCTTTTCATGGTACAATGAAATCAACTTTTATCGATATGCTGAATTTTTACTTAACCAACTAATAGGAGAGAATATGTCGGAACGCTCAAGATCATCATACATAAAGCTGAAAAAGGAGAAAGAACTAGAATTAAGGAAACATTGTTTTCCTAGCATTAGTGATGAGCAACTTTGGAATCGGAATAAAGACAAAGGCTTTGCTACCATTCCGAAGGTGATGCCTCACATTATGCTAATTTTAGATGAGATTTCTAGCCAAGGTCCATTAGCAAGAACCTATTTTGCACTTTGGTGCAGAACAATGGATGCACCATTTTTAACAATTGAGAAAGAAAAAGCTTTCGCTTTTGAATCTGGTTTCACTAAGGCCAAGGCAGTATACAGCTGGAAGGTAAGAATGAAGGAACTTGAAAGATTGGGCTTTATAAAAAGTAAAAATGGACCTGACGGCGAATTTAACTTTGTATTGATAATGAATCCATACCTTGTAGTTTCAAATCTTCGGAAAGAGGGAAATAACAGTTCGCCGCCAATTCATTTGAATGAAGATCAATATACTGCTTTATTTATGCGTTCCCAAGAAATCGGTTCTAAACACTTAACTGAAAACTAAATTAATGTGGAGATTATTATGCAACTTGACAACAAAATGAGGATAAAGCACTTAACTCAAATGATGGGAATAATAATATTAAGTATTCCAATAAACAGCTGGCTGGAGGATTTTGCAAGAAGTGGAATTGGTGGAGCTTTTATTTCGCTAATAGGTTTCTGTCTGGTGATTTTTGGTATTTTTGATTTGTAGATTTAAAGGAACCAGGGTCTGGTCTTTCATTTTGACATTTTGAAGAAAAATTAAGGGGTCAGGCCTCGACATTTGGATTTTTGGAGCGGGGCGATAACGAACCAATCTGGTGACAATCTGTGTTTGCCTTGTAAATTCAAGAATAAATTTGTTTTAAATCTTTTTAATTACAGAATATTACCTGGCAAGCCCAAATAAATTGCATACCTTTCCACCTGACTTTTTTAGCTTCCTATGTATCGGCATTCACACCTGTTAATAGACTTGCGTATCATTGTTACATTTATCCGAGGTAAGCTACTTTTGAGCTTCCACAAGCATTCCTTATCCAGACTGCAAAGACCGGTGTGAGACCCTTAATTTGATTCCCTATTTTTACTAGCCTGATTTAATGAAGTTATTGCAATCTTCTGTATATGCAACGACGCTATCCTGATTCTTTCGCTCATCGAAAGACCTCGTCTCCTAGCTGTTTCAAGTATCCTTAACAATGCTTAAGATTATATTTTTAGCTTCTTCTGCCTTGGTTGGATTTTTGCCGTGATGCTGCCGAAAGTTTAGTAGAGCTTTCCATATTCCCCAACCTCGACCACGAACCCAGGTCGCAGCGTCAACTTTCAATTCTTTTATAAATAATCGCCGACTATCACCTGAAAAAAGTGTCCACGCAATGGTTGTATCGCATGCCGGATCCCCTGCTGCAAGTTGACCAAAGTCTATCACAGCACAAAGTTCACCATTTTGAACAAGGAGATTTCCTACAGATACATCGCCATGTATCCAAACCGGTCGATGCTTCCAAGGTTCGTCCAGAGCTGCGTCCCAAATGCTAGTCACAGCATGGCTGTCAATTGTATCACCCAGTGAATCGATACATTCACGGGTCTCATCATCATAAACTGATAAATCACCACCTCGAAAAAAGTTATCTTGACCTGGCAATGGTGCGTCCGTCGTGTCAATTGCCTGAAGTGAATTAAGGAAACCAGCTAAATCTTTGGCAAATTTATTAAAATCAGAAATGCTTTCAAGGGACGCATTTTCCCCAGGTAACCATTTATTTACTGTCCATGGCCATGAGTAAAACTGTGTTGGTTGCCCTTTTCCGACGGGAATAGGGATCGGCAGAGGAAGATGTTTTGCAAGTCTTGGAAGCCACTTGTGTTCAATAGGAACATGCCATGAGTACCTCTCGTGACTGGGCAATCTAATACTCAGTTCATTGCCAAATCGAAAAGTTTTATTGTCATTTCCACTTTCCTTTACAGGACAAATCTCTAAATCTGCCCATTGAGGAAACTGATCCTTGATTAATTGTTTGGCGAGAGAAACGTTAATCTTCTCCAAGCTCATGTTAGTTTTTCTAAATGTGAGAAAGACAGAATGTTCATAACACTATGTAATGAAAAACGGCGTTGAAATTTAAAGACGGTTATCATTTATCGGCTATCGGTTATCAGAGGGTTTAGGCAATTGGCGAATAAGAGGGTATGGATAGACTGAGCATGCCTCGTCATTACAGTTTCAATTGCTTGATAATAATCCTGAGCTATTTCTTTTTCAATTGCCAGACGCCGTTCCAATCAGGTTGTGGAGGCGTTTTGCGGAATTGTTTTATCCGTTCAAGCATAACCAGACTTGGACCATCGTTTGATACTATCTGGAGACATTTGGAAAACCGAAGATCGCTTTGTTCCCAATTTTGTTCCCGGTAAAGTTGTAGTCCCTCTTCATAACTAACTTTTAAACCATCCAGAAAAAAAAGGGGTCAGAAAAGGGGTCAAGTCTTCGTTTGACTTATCCTTTTTAATGAACCATTTAATGGATGGTCATGAGAAGTCAAAGTCGATCAACAGCCAAACCTAGACTTGACCTCTTTAGACCCTTTACCCCTTTATCAACAATCATCTTGAAGAATGGGTCCAACCTTGTTTTGGCAGGTGGTGTCAAGTTCTGACAACCCACGCCTTGGTTTTTATCACTTGCGAGATATTATATTCAAATTATATCATGTGGACATTATTTAACTCTACAAAGGAATTCAAATGAATGAGAGCAAGGCTATTGAGGTTTTGAAAACAGCCCTTCTACTGGAAAAACGGGGCAATGCGTTTTATACCAAGGTTGCTAACCAGGCCGCAGATCCAGATGTCAAACAGATATTTGAGATCATGGCGGAAGAAGAAGACGAGCATATCAGGATCCTGTCGGAACAGTTTGTTCATTTAAAGCAACACCAGCAGTTCAAGGAAGTCAAGCTGCCAAAGGGATCAGATGATACAGCCTCAGAGATCCTTTCTGGCAATATCAAAGATAAAATCTCTGCAGCCAGCTATGAAGCCGCAGCCATCTCATCGGCAATCGACATGGAAAACCGTGCCATTGAAGTATACTCTGAAAGAGCCAAACAGGCGGAGGATCCGGAAGAAAAGAAACTATACCAATGGCTGTCAAATTGGGAGAAAGGGCATCACCAGATCCTGTTTGAACTGGATAACGACCTGAAGGAAAGAATCTGGAACGACAACCATTTCTGGCCATCCTGATAAATACGAAAAAGGGTTCAATTCTTCTTTTGACTTTTACCAAACAGATTAGCCAAAAGAAGACTTGAACCCCTTTAATATGCGGTTAATTCGCCTCTTTTAAACCCAGAGGAATCAGGGTCACAGAGGAATCAGGGTCAGGTCTTTCATTTTGACATTTTGAAGAAAAATATGTGTATAGCTTTGAGATTTGATTCAGCGAAGATAAGCCCTCGTCTAACCCAACCTCCTCAACCCAGCAAAAGAATCTGATACGCTCAATAAGTATCATCCCCGAAATTAAAATTGAAACTGCCGTTTTCTGAAATCGCGGCCAGAGCCTGGTTTTGTATTTTTTTGAAGCGAGACATACTGGTTCTTTCCAGAAGGGCAGACTGAGCAGGCCTCGCCTTTACAGTTTCAATTGTATGACAATAGTCCTGAACTATTTCTTTTTCAATTGCCAGACGCCGTTCCAATCGGGTTGTGGAGGTGTTTTACGGAATTGTTTTATCCGTTCAAGCATAACCAGACTTGGACCATCGTTTGGTACTATCTGGAGACATTTGGAAAACCGAAGATCGCTTTGTTCCCAATTTTGTTCCCGGTAAAATTGTAGTCCCTCTTCATAACTAACTTTTAAACCCTCCAGGGTAATATCTTTATGGTCGTAGGAATATAAAGGTTCAAATATGGCAACAGGTTCGTCTTTTCCCATTACCTGAATCAGATCAATTTCCCTGCAGGCCAAGGAATCAGTTACCTGATCTTTAGTATCCTTGCTAATTAGAATCGGAACATTATATTGAGAACTTGCACCTTTAAGACGGGAAGCAATATTCACCCTATCTCCTAGTACTGTATAGGATTTTGATTGGTCCGATCCCATGTTTCCGACAACCAGTGTACCTGAAGCTATTCCGCCACGAAGAACCAACTTCTTCTCATCAAAGAGAACATTATTTAGACGAAGTAATTCTGCCAGTTGATTAACAATCGACTTCTGGTATAGTGCCGCCTGGCAAGCCAGCAAAGGATGCTCAGTTTCTGAAGTGAAGGGAGGCCCCCAAAATGCCATCAAAACCGTGTCAATGTATTTGTCTATGACTCCAAAATTGTCGCTGATTGCTTTTGACATCAGAGATAGATACTGATTGGTAAGTTTTATCTGCAGTTCTGCATCCAGGTTCTCCAGTGCATCTTCAAAATGATCAAATTCAGAAAACAACACAGTCATCTCCTTTTTCTCTCCTTCAGTCTGCATTGCACTTTGATCAATCAAATTTTCAACGATTCTGGGATCTACATATTTTCCAAAAGTTGTCTTGATTTTGTCTTTTAAGGCAAGCTCTTCAACCATTTTCTCAAAAGATTCCGCCAGACTACGAATTTCATCTTTGCTATTCACTTCAACACGAACTGAATAGTCACCTGCACCTGCAATCCTCATGGCACTAGTCAATTTTTCGATCGGTTTGATCAAGTTGCGTGTAAAAATGTAAGCCATAATAAAAGCGAGCACTATCGCGGATGCTGTCAAAACAAGGTTTAATTGCAAAATACTGTTCTGGTGTTCGGTTGCAATACGACCTGCTCGTTCAGCATAGCTTTCCAATGAATGGTAGATTTTATTAATTTCTTCGTCTAAATGAGCTTCTTCTGCTTCAATTTCGTCTTCCAAATGGTGAGCCACTTCGAAATTCCCGGCTTTCAGTTCGTTCAAGACATTAATTGCATGATCATGAAATTCCTGATGTTCTTTCTCAATTCTATGTAGTTTAGGTTCCAGTTTTCTAAACTCCTCCCTATCCTCCTCTAGAATAGCCTCTTCTACAGCCAGTTTCGTTAATTCAATTGCTTTTTTTATCTCTTCATCCACCAAGTGTCCTCGTTCTTCAAACCTTTCAAATTCGCGATTATAATGTTCCGGATCCTTTTCCCTGGCTTCCAGAATTTTGATTAGTCGCTCAAGGTGAACCTCCTGCTCAAGTACATGAACATTGATCAGACTAACAATGTTTGTGACAGGGATAATAAATCTGTCCAGATCCACGATTTCGTCCTTCACATCGCTTATCTTAAGGTAGGCAATCAAAGCAACGGCAATTATGAACAGCAAAATACTTATGACTATGGAAAAAATCTTTACCCCAAATGAAGCACCTAATGATCGAATACTCATACCAGTTTCTCCTTACTTGAGGTCAATTCCTTGATTCTCTTAAGGTGAAGAAGTGTGGCTTTGTCACCGGACTGTATTTTCAAACATTCATTAAAAGCCTGAATTGACTTTGGATACTGTTTCGCACGGAGGTATTTCAAACCATCCTCAAATTTATTACGAAAGTCCTTAATTTCAGGAAAGCATTCGCCCTTGCGTGAAATCAATTCATAAATGGACTGATTGGCTGCATCCAAGCCTGTTTTATATTTACCAATCTCTCGAGTTTCAAAGTCGTCTTTGACCATCTCATACGTGTTTTGTGAAATGAGAATGCTTGTACCAAACGTTTTATTGGCAGTTTCAAGGGACTCAGCATATTTCACCGCTTCTCCCAACACTGTATAAGATTGCATTTCCTGGGATCCTATATTTCCAGCCACGAGCGGGCCGGTCGCCAACCCAATTCTGATATTAAATTCAGGCAAACCTTTACGAATGCCCAGTAAATCCGGGAGTTTTCGATTTAGTTTTTCCAATTGAACGAATTGTTCCAAGGCTGCTTCGCACGCTAATTTGGCATGCTCTTCCTCGCTGGCAAACGGTTCTCCCCAGAATGCCACTACTGCGTCTCCAATATATTTATCAATCACACCATGATTTCGTGTGATCGGTTCGGATGCCAATGTCAAATAACTATTAATCAGGTTAACCAATCCACCTGCGGTTAGCATCTCACTTATCAAACTAAAGCCCGCCACATCGGAGAAGAAAACTGTCATATTTCTTTTCTCTCCCTTTTCCATCGAATGGCCGCTTCTGGTAATCAGTTCGTCGACAATACGCGGATCAAGAAATTGACCGAATGTTGTTTTGATATGTTCTTTTTCCCTGATCTCTTGAACCATGGCATTAAAAAAATCTGTCATTTCGCCGATTTCATCCTTGGTTGTAACAGGAATGTTGACCGATAAATTCCCATCGTGCAGTTCTTTAGTTCCGTTAACTAAACGATGAACAGGTCTCATTAAACCAAAAGTTACAAATGTCGCATATGCTATCCCAATTACTATGGAAATCGATACCAGTATTGCTGTGAAAATGAGAACATTTTTTTCCTGTTCCGCAGTTTGATGAACTCTTTTTTCAGTAAATTTTTCAATTTCTACCAACACGGAATCCATTTCTTTAGACAGTCCTTCTTCCTCGTCTTCCAATTCCTCTTGTAAAATATGGGCTTTGTCCCGTTCTCCCTTTAAAAGAAAATTCAGGATTTTAATACCATGGTCATGATATTCCTGATGTTCCTCTTCAAGATCTTCAAGAATAGATCGAACATGCACCAGCTTAAGAATGTCTTCCTTGGTATCGATCTCCTCAAGTGCCTCTTCAATCAGCCTTTCTGCCATCTTGATCTCTTCGTCAACCAGCTTATCTCGTTCTTCGAACAACTCTCTTTCCCTGTTAACTCTGGCCATATCTAGAGGCACAATTTCAAAAGCCCGCCAGATCCGTTCCAGATGGATTTCCTGTTCCAATGTATGGACATCAATGTCTGTTATAAGTTTTTCAAGAGGCATCAATACATAAGAAATTTCTTTAAGGTTATCCCCAACAACAGCAACTCGATCATAAGTAAACCAGCTGAGGATAATCAGAAGCCCTAAAATACTGACTGCAATTGAATATATCTTAACTCCAAATGGGATCTTTTTCCTAAATGACGTCATATCATCTCAAGATTGAAGGATTGAAGGTTTTAATAATTAATAGAATGCCATTCGAGTCCAGGATTATTTCACAGTTATAATGGATTGTACAAGACGGCTTCTTTGTGAAGTGGACTTTAGATTAATTATTAATGAGAGAAGTAGTTAAAAAGTTGAAATTTGATCCACTGATCCGTAGCTATCCACCCTATCCCAAGCTATGTCGGTTCTCCCTCCTGAAAAAGGCAAATATGGCAAACTCTTGATCAAAAATAGAAAGATTCCTTATCAATTCTACGTTTAAGAAATTAATTCATTTTTTCCCCTATAACGAAGAATATCGAAAGGACATTCTAATCTTTCTTCGATGTGCAGCTGATCGCTTTCTAAGACTTGAAAATGAAGGCTTTGTTGTGATGTTGGGAGTAATTTCGAAGGGAATCGAACAATTGATAGGCGACTGGGTAAGCAAATAGATTTAGGTGTCGAGTCTTGTCGAGCTTATTCAAAGCAAGACTTAACACCCCGATCTTAAATAATCGCGTGCCGAACCTTGGCTGAAACCCATTCACTAACAACAACGGTGGCAAGTATAACTAACAGGATCAAAGAAACCTGGGTCCAGGCAAGCATGGCGATGGATGAATCGAGCTGCAATCCGATTCCACCGGCACCTACCAGACCAAGTATGGTTGATTCGCGGATATTAATGTCCCATCGATAAACACTAATTCCCGCAAAGGCAGGCATGATTTGGGGAACAATCCCATAAGTCAGCTTTTGGGCTCCACTGGCTCCTGTTGCTACAATGGCCTCAACCTGGGTGGGATCGATTTCTTCAATAGCTTCATATAACAGTTTGGCACAAAAGCCGATGGATCGCAGACCAATGGCAATCACCCCGGCAAGAACTCCGGGTCCGATGATGGCAACCAGCATCAAAGCCCAGATTAGCGAATTGATCGAACGGGACGAAACAATGATAAACAGGGCAATAGGACGCACAAATGCAACACTGGGCGTTGTATTGCGCGCCGCGCAAAAAGCAACGGGTATGGCAATAATGAGCGCAATAACCGTCCCCATGGTGGCAATATTAATCGTATCCCAGACCGGTATCCACAACTGGGACATATATTCCCATTTTGGCGGCATCATCCGTTCTGCCATATCAGCAGCTTGTCTGGGTGCATCTTCGACAAACATCCAGACCGTTTTTTCAGAAATCAGACGCCAGCAATAAACAAAAATTGCGACGCCAATCAACCAGCAAAACCAGGTAAACAGTTGCTGAGGGCGAGTTCGCAATTTCCAGATTTTGGTTCCTTTTTGATCAAAAGACGGCATTATTGTACTCGATTGCGTATATATCCGGATGAATATTCAACCATCATCACGATGATGATAATCACTAATAAAATGGCAGCGGCTGAGTCATATTCATAGCGGTCAAACGCTGTCAACAAGGTTGCACCAATGCCGCCACCGCCAACAATCCCAACGACCGCTGATTCACGAAAATTAATGTCCAAACGGTAAAGTCCCAAGCCTATCATGCGCGGCATCACCTGGGGCTGCACAGCATAATTTAACCACTGCAGCCAACCGGCTCCGGTAGCACGGACTGCCTCAGCCTGGGTTGGGTCCATGTCCTCAATATCCTCGGCAAGCATTTTCCCGTAAAATCCGACTGTTGCAACACATAGGGCCAAAAAACCTGCAAATGGTCCAAAACCGAATAATTTTACAAAAAAGATCGCCAATATAACTTCAGGAAAAGTCCGAGAAAGCGCCAGGATCCCCCGGCAAAAAAAGTATACCGGCCGATAAGAGAGATTGCGGGCAGCACCCACTCCCACCGGGATTGAAAGGATGATTCCGACCACCGTCGAAGTCACAGTCATCCACAGACTTTCAAAAATACCGTCCAGAATTGAATCCCAGCGAGATATAAAGTCCGGGGGGAAAAAACCGGAAAGGAATCGATAACCCCGAGGGATACCTTCAGCAAGGCGATCCCAGTTGATCTCCATTGTGCCAAAAGCCAATGATAGATAGATAGCAATTGACAACCAAAGTATCCAACGCCATACAGGCTTTTTGATAAATGGTTGTCGTTTCCAGGTACGCTGTATCGTGTTAGTTGTCATGAGAGAGTGCTCGCTTTTCCTGCCGTTGTGTCTTCTTCATCTTCGTCTTCAACCTTTTCAATGGTCGCCTCCCAGTCCTCTTCTCCGTAAATCTGGGTAAGCACTTCGGGCGTGAGGCTGTTGGGCGGTCCGTCGTACACGATTGTCCCTTCCTGCAGGCCGACAATCCTTAAGGCAAACATCTGGGCGAGATGGACATCATGGATATTAACAATGGCTGCGAGCTGATGTTCTTCACAAAGATCACAGATCAAGCGCATTATCTGGCGTGAGGTTTTAGGATCTAGACTTGCCGTAGGTTCATCCACCAACAACAATTCCGGATTCTGGATGAGTGCCCGGCAGATACCAATTCGCTGACGCTGACCTCCGGAGAGTTCGTCGGCGCGCTTGTCTGCCATATGGTCAAGTTCGACACGTTCAAGCAATTTAAACGCTGCGTCGATGTCATCCTGGGGGTATTTTCTGAAAAAACTGCGCCAAAAACCTACATAACCCAAGCGACCGGATTGCACATTTTCCATTACGGATAAACGCTCGACTAAGGCGTATTCCTGAAAAATCATTCCCATACGCCGGCGAGCCCGTCGCAATGCTCTGGAACCTAATGAGACCAGCTCAAGATCATCCAGCCAGACTTTTCCGGAAGTCGGTTCGACAAGGCGGTTCACACAGCGAATTAAGGTACTTTTGCCTGCTCCTGATGGACCAATTAGTGCCATCACTTGTCCTTTGGGTATTTCCAGGGAAACACCTTTCAGGGCTTCATCCCCTGTTTTGTATCGTTTTACCAGATTTTCAATGCGAAGCATTTTAAGATTCTATTTGTCAGTGAAATTCAGGAGGAACTGGGACCGCTTGTCATAAGCGGTCCCAGAATTCTGTGTTAATGATTATTTGCAATCATAGGTGATACCGTTTGCGGTATCAATTTTGCGGATCACAGCCCAGTCAGATTTGTGATGGATGCCAACAAACTTGCCCTCCTTTTGAAATTCCTTTTGTAAGTCGGAACCTTCCCATCTAAATGTGAAAAACGCTTGCTTGATTTTGGCCGCAACTACCGGGTGCAGGTTGTGAGCATGCCCGTAACCGGTTGTTGGGAAAGTAGCGGATTTATAGATAGTGGTTATTTGACTTCGTTTCACAACGCCACGATCAAACATTCGATTCATCACCGAGTTTGCTACAGTAGCTACTTCGTAATCCTTATTAGCAATCCCGAGCACGGAATTGTCGTGTTTGCCGGAATAATTCGTTTTAAAATCCCTGTCCTTGATTAGCCCAAAATCGGATTTCAAAAGTGCCGATGGAGCTTTCGAACCTGAATTAGACGTAGGCGAGGTGAATGTGAGGGTTCGTCCTTTGATATCTGCCGGAGATTTGATGGAACTGCCTGCGGGAACAATGATTTCCATCTCATAACCAAAAGAACCATCTTTCGAGGCCATCATGGCAAAAGGCACAAAACCGGCGCATGATACAGCCACTGGGTTTCCACCCGTATTAACTCCGGCAATATGTAAGCGACCGGAACGCATCGCTTCATACTGAGCCGCATAGGATTGAACCGGGAAAAACACAACTTTTTTACCCGTAACTTTTGACATATGCTTGATAAAGCCATCCCAGACCTTGGCGTACACCGCCGGATCTTCTACAGGTGTGTAGGAGAAGATGATGGTACTGGGATCAACCCAGTCTTTAGGATCAAGCGGCAGATCAGCGACGAGATCACCATTCCGATCGCAATATTGCTTATCCAGCGTTCCTCGTGGACAATCTTCAGCAGCATAAGCGTTAAAAAAGAGACTCGCTGTCAATAAAAAAGCAATCGTTGCTAATGATCGAGAAATGAAACCAGACATAAAACCCTCCAAAAAATATTGTTCAACGCAGCGCCGTTATTATTGTTTGGGCACAGAGCCATTCTGCTCCAATCGACGTGTTTTCATGTCAAGAAACGCTGGGGGCGTATTCTGCTTTTTTTGCTTGTTTTGCCGACAGCAGTCGAAAAACCCTGAGAAATAACCAACTAAATTTACAATGTTTTTACATCTTCATGATATGCGCTAACACTGCTCAGCCCCCAAATTCCTGACTTCGAGCCTAATCATTAACTGTTGGTGCGCCGAATCGTCAAGAAGGTTTTTTTTGTAGCCGGAATCGAATGTGTTTTTGATAATAATCTCAGTGATTTTAAAGAACCAGCCACGTTAAAACATTTCGCAGAAAGTGGAACATCCTTTGGTAGAATTGAGTAACTCACTGCAATTTTAAATCCGAGAGTAAATTACGTGAAGTAACTCACTTAAACGTTTTATGGTACATTTCAGAGCAAATGCAAAACAATCAGGGCGGCAGTTTCTGGCAATTCCTGGCTGGGATCTCCACATTGAATGAACAGCCAATTTTGATTCATCTATCTGAAATAATTTAAACTATTATTAGAAATTTGCCTGTTTTTTGAGATCCTAGTTTTTCGCCAGGTATTTTTGCATGTTGTTTAAATACTTGTGACCAACCGTGATTCCCTTGATTTCCGGGCTATTAAAAACCAGCTCCAGGCGCCGGCCACTTCTCACCATTTTTTGAGCTTTGGATGGATTGACCACATATCCCTTCGCACATCGAACGAGCAGATCCCCGGGGCCAAAAATCTCTTCAATCTTCTTTAAGGTTAAATCAACATCAAACAAGAACAAACCATTGTCATCGTAAACAGAGCAACCGCCAAGTTCTGAAACAATATAGGAAATTGAATCCAGGGTTTTCCGAATCCTTTCTATTTCTGAGATAGCCTCAGATTTAGTCAATGTTTGAGTGAGTATCTTGTTTTTAGTTTGATGCTCCCTGGCCACCTCGATCGCAATCAGTTTCTCATTTTCGGCTTTTTCGACCAGGTAATAAGAATTCGCGAATGTCTTAACTGAAACAAGGATGTAAGAGAAAGTGAGAAATAGAAATCCTAAGGGTATGATTCTGGGATTGTGAGTCAGTTGGTTGACGTAGGCAATTTCAAGAATGACAGTTACCGTGTAACAAAATACCCCACCAAAAACAATTAGTGCGTCTTTGCTTGCTCGAGATAATCTCAGCAACAAATACAGCCAGTAAAAATCGGCAATTAACAAAACAATGTGAAAAAGTGGAAGGACGGTAACAAAGATTTTTACTGAAAAGAAGACGACGATCAGACCATATATCACCGACGCCACATTAATGAAGTGGTAGAGAAATAGATGATCGCTGACTCTAAAATTCCTCACCAGGACCAGATTATACAAGAGGATGTGGAAGGTCGTCGCAACATGAATCAACTTCATAAAAAAGGTGTAAGGAATCCACGGAAAAACAGTCATCAGAATATTTTCTCCGGTACCAAGCACATAAAGGCATACCAGGACTAAAAAAATAGAAAATTTTAGGAAAACCGGATCCGGCCTAAAAACATAAACGAATGAATAAATTAAAGTCAGTGAAAGGATAAGGATCGCAGAGATGCAATCGACTAAAAAGAAATGCAGTGCAACCGTCTCCAGTTTTTCTGTTGAAGCCAGGAGAATTCCCGTTTTAAGTCCCCCGGTAGCATGAATGTGATTGCTGACTTGAATAACCAGTGTGACTTCCGAGCCAGGTTTAACGTCAAAGCCAAATCTCTTTGTTTCCCTATGAGGAACCTCAGTTTCAAAGGTTTCCCCAACGACTCCATTACCTCCTCTTTCAACCCCGTTAATAAACAACCTATAAGCACTTCCAACTCTGTTTAGATATAGCGAATAAGCACTAACGGTGTTGTTATCAGGGAACAATAATTTTACTTTATAAGTTCCAAAGCCTTCCCAGGAATTTCCATATTCATTCCATGAACTTGGAATATTCCCAAAGTTCACACTACCGGGTTTTTTCCTATGATGTTCAAATAGTTCGCCCCAATAAAACTGCCAATCCCCTGACAGCGAGACAACTTTGCGATCCAAATCGAAGCCTCTTAAATCGATCACTCCATTTTCTGCTGGAACTGCTTCTATATTAATATTATTGATTATTATTCGATAGGATAGGAACGATAAGCAAAAGAAGAAGAGTGAAATTGAAACTATCCTTGTATTAATCCAATTCATATTCATAAAAGGAGCCATATGGAATTTTCAGTTGCTAGCGGTAAAGATGTAAACCATTTTGATCATTACCTGTATGAAAGCTTTCGCAGCCAACCAACTAGCTGGGTCATGAATAACTACATTGTTGATAGGGAAAATGAATGCATGGCACCAGCACCTGAGCACTATGATTTGAAGAGGTATCTCCTCAAAAACGCCAACAATCAAGTTGTGTCTGGAATAAGCCTGAATTTTAACTGGCAAAATAAGTTTCAGATCGAATCCATGGGATACAATCCACCTAACAAATTTAAAAGTCTTGAAGTTTTAAATTTCTACATCAGGAAGCTTCCCGGTCGCAATCCCATCAAAACTTTTCGTCCGGTCATGAGCCTCCTTGACACGCAACTTAGTTCTGGCAATTTTGCCAGAGTTTTCGCAACGTGTATTCCCCGATTGTTCAACTTTTACCTTTATTTTGGATGGAAAGCAGTCACAAAAATTGAGTTGGATAGTAACAAAGTTCTTTATGTAATTCAATATAGCGGTCTATCTAGTGGGGCTTTGGACAAAGAGGCGGTATAATCAGACGACACTGGTAAAAACTTTTTCACAATCAATATATAAGTTAATACAAATATATTGATTTTTAAAAAGGTATGCAGAAATTTCTCCAATTTTAGAGGAATTCGACATGACAATTTCACATTTTGTAAAATTGTCATGTCGCTGTTTTTAATGACTTTTTTACTTGATTTTAGTGATAAATCAGGAGATTTCAAAAAGAAAAGATTTTTTTGCTATTTTTTTGAGCTGGCTTGAATGCGATTTATAAACTTTTTTTTCAATAAGCGATCAGCGCTGAAATTATCAAACTATTTCAATTAAATCGCTAATTTTTATCAGGTAGATTTTGCAGCAATCTTTTTTTGACTATTTTCAAGACATCACGTTTTTGCTCTGTGTAACAAAAGGGGTGAACCATTGAAATATCAGTCAAGCCGAAAACACACACCTCCCTGCAAAAAAATAAAGTATTTTTCGCGGAAATACTCAGACTACCAAAAGCCCTGCTGCGTCCGATCGACATTTCACGCAGTGGTTCATATGAGTCACGTATCGGCTTGTTTGCTCCTTGAGAGCTTTAATGGCTTTTGCAGTCGGTGGTCTGATGGTTTCCATTTTTGTCCCTGAAACGGGAATCAGGGGCAATAGATTCAAAAAGTCTATCTTCATTCCGCCCAGGACTTTTGCCAGAAAAGGCACATGACAGTCATTAATGCCGGGGATGACAACCGAATTGATCTTCACCACAAATCCCTTGGCCTTTAACAAGCGAATAGCTGCCAGCTGGTTTTCAATCAGTACTTGAGCTGCTTTCTCACCGGTGATCCGTTTTCCGTTCCATGTCACATATTCGTAGATCTTCTGTCCGACCACAGGATCGATGGCGTTAACCGTCAACGTGACAAACCTGGCTGCCAGTGCTTCCAGATCATTGATGTACGCTTCAATGTTTAAACCGTTGGAGGAAAGGCACAACATAAGCTCCGGATGCCTTTGTCGTATCAATTCAAAGGTCTTCAAAGTCAACTCCGGCTCGGCAAAGGCATCTCCCGGACCCGCGATGCCAACCACTTTGATATGGGGCAACTCTGCCAACGACCTGTCCAGATGAGCAACAGCTTCTTCAGGCGTTAACACCCCGTTGCTCACACCCGGTCTGGATTCGTTGACGCAGGCAAAATCTCTTCTGCAGTAGGCGCACTGGAGGTTGCACGATGGTGCGATGGGCAAGTGAATTCGACCCGAACGACGTATACATTTGACGTTGAAGCACGGGTGATGATTTACCAAATCGTGCCAATGCTTCTCTTTCATGTTACTTGTTTTCTGCGATGTCCAATCTTGATAGCATCCTGGGGACAGATTGCCAGACAATCACAACAATTGGTGCAGTTTGATTCGGCAGGCCTGGTTCCCATTTCGCAGATATTCAAACATTTATTGCAATCGTTACACTGGGAGCTTTTAAATACCCTCAAGATCGAGACATGCCTGAACAGCCCCAATAATCCACCGGTCGGGCAAACAAATCGGCACCAGCAGTTGGCAATGAGAAACCCGCAACCGAGCATCACCAGAATCAAGCCGGTCCGGAAAAGCCAGTAACCGTTTGCATGGGCAAAGGTCAGCCAAACGGAATTGAAAAAATCGCCGATGCGAATGGGAATAATCTCACGCTGTAGCCCTCTGACCAGGAAAAGATACAAGGCACCGGCCAAACCGACATATTTGAAACAGGAGGCGATGTGATGAAGCGAGTCGCGCATGCGGTGGCGCAAAAGGGACACTTTTCCCATCAACTGGTTGAGCAATCCCCCCGGACAGATCCAACCGCAGAATACGCGACCGAACAAAATGGCCGACAAGGGAATAGCAACCCAAGCTCCCCAGAACAAACCGAATATTCGACCGTGACAGGTAATAATCGGACAATTCTGGCATCCCACATACGGAATGAGAAAAGGGCAACGAAATATGCCGTAAAACGACCATTGGCCCATGAACAGGAGTGAAGCAGCTTGCACTGTTCTGCGCCACCAACGAAGTGAAATCATTTTTTTTACCCGGGTCGAGGACTCTCCCTGCTTAACCTCTATGTTTGCAAGTGGTTTAGACATCTTTTACCCCCAACGTTTCGACCAGTCGTTGTCCGGCAGCGGATAGGGCAGGTATGAATCCGGCCTTTTCAAAAAAATGCTGGCCCTCGTCCGACAGGATAAAATCCAGGTAGTAATCGGCCAGTTCTCGATCTTCAGCATGTTTCATCACACCAATCGTAAAGGTTAATGGTGATCGTGGAAAAAATGTTTCCGGAATGTCGAACACCTCCAATCTGTTTTGGAAAAGCAGCATCCTGGTGATGCGCTGCTCTACCACGGAAACATCGCCTTGCCCTTCAAGCATGGCTGCTATACTTTGCTGAACACAGCTTGCTTTCACGGTGCAGTTGCGGATCGCGCTTTCCAGCAAACCCGCCTTTTTCAGCAGTCCGGATACGGCGCTTCCACCCGGAGGAGAAGCGCCGGGCGCCAAAACAACCCGGACACCCGGTTTGCCCAGATCGTTGAGACCGGAAATGTCGGCCGGGTTGCCCACCGGAGTCACCATCACATATTTGGTAAAGCACAAGGGTTTGAAATAAATCATTTTACCCGCCCCGCGAAGCTTTTGAGCCAAACCCAGAACTCTGCCGGCAAAGACTTCCGTAGTCGCCGACCCCAAAAGTGACTTACCGAGCGCAGCCGCAAAGGCGCCGGTATAGTTGATTTTAATACCCGTTTTAGCCAGAAACCTCTGGTTTGCCGGTATAAACGCCTCAGCCAATCCCCCACATGACCAGACTTGAAGGTGATCTCGGTTAAAATCGGCTTTCAACCTGACCGGTAGTGCGGCTCCTGCAGTTGCCATCGCAGTAGCGGCAATGAATTTTCTACGACTTAATTGACCCTTTTCGCTCATGTTATCTTCTTTTCTTGAATGCCCTTCACCTGCTTGCAAACGATTAACCCCGGAAAAGCTTGATCAGTCGATGAACCTTTCGGTAACGACAGGTTAGCTTGAACGGGGACGTTGGGAAGTAAAAACCACAATCATAGGATAACGATCCGCAAACTAGCAAATTGATAATATTAATGCCAGATACTCGCAATCATAGAAAATCTCTATCCGGAGAACGTGCCACACCAACTCGCCAAACCCCTTTACCCCCAATACTCTCCATATCTGTTGCTACACTTGCTGTAACTGCATCAAATTGTTGCTATTTATTTGTTTGTTAACCGTAATCACTATTCAAGATGTGACACCATTTATTTCCGACATTTTACCTTGGCAATCTTTGCCATTGTTAGTAATGTTGATTTAAGACTTAACAAAAACTCAAAAGGAGAAAAATTATGGCCACTTTGAATATTTCGTTACCTGAAAAACTTCGGGAGTACATAGATTTGAGAGTTGGGAGTGGTGAGTTTCAGAGCGCGAGCGATTATCTAAGAGATTTAATCAGACATGATAAGGAAAGACTTGAACACTTGTTGGACGAGGGAATTGATAGTGGTAAATCCAGGCCACTTAATCTTGACTCTATCAGAAAAAAAGCGCGAAAAGCTCTTGAAACAAAACAAGGTGAATAATGGCGCGTATAATAGTAACACCTGCCGCCGAGAACGATCTCACAGATATCTGGTTATTTATTGCGAAGGACAATCCACAAACAGCAGATAGGGTTTTTGAGGCAGCACAAACAACGTTCGACAACTTGATAGAACAGCCAAAAATGGGGAAAATATTTGAATCAAAGAGAAAGAAACTAAAAGGTATTCGTTTTTTTCCTATTGGCGACTACCCCAAATACATTGTCTATTATCGGGAGATCAGCAATGGGATCGAAGTAGTTCGGATTCTTCATTCTCGCATGCTTAGAGAAGACCCTCTGGAAGGCTGACTCGCTTTCGGTGACACTACAAAAATATAGGTATTTTAATCCATATCTCGAAATGGTACTAAATGGATAAAATAAAATCGGTTCTGATCTATTTACATTTAACCCAATCTAGCACTACCCCTCCTCCTCGCTAACGATCGATTTTATTGACTTTTTACCTCCTCCACTATTTACCACCAATACTCTCCCTATCTATTGTTACACTCGCTGTAACTGAGCGATTCATTCATTTATTAATCGTAATCACTATTCAAGGTGTGACAGCATTTTGCGAGGCTTCCTTTCAATATGCCAATGCTAACAATGTGACCCCTTTTGTCTTGGGTTAACTCTTTTAGTTTTACGACTCGTTCAGCCAACCATTCCAGTTGCTTTTTAGTAGTATGATAGTTTTCCATGTCATATCTGGAATCTATATATGCTCGTTTCAGGAGGATAAAGTTCCCTTTTTCCTGTTCTGTGGATTGAGGAAAAATTGTTAAAAACGATTCAGTGTTGGTTAATGACTTGTCGGTTTAATTTCTCAAGATCGTTGCAACATCTTTTCTATTTTTAGCCAGTAGTTCCAATTTTTGGCAGTATATGAAATCTTGCTTTGCGGTGTTGTAAGTAATTGAAATTTGAATCCTATTTCTTTTTGGTGTATCGTATTAAGACGCAAAAAAGTGAGCAACAAACCATAATGGAATAGGAGGACAATGTGCGGTAGATTCGTTTTTGAAATGGGCTTTGAGACGATATTAGAGTTTTTTGAGAATTTCGAAATCAACATTGATCCGAAACCCAATTACAACATCACACCCAAACAAAAAGTCGTCACGATCACGAACCAGGAACCTGCCAGGATGCAACTGTTTCATTGGGGCTTGATCCCTCCCTGGGCAAAGGATAAAAAGTTCGCCTCCAAATTGATCAACGCCCGGGCCGAAACATTATCCGAAAAGCCAACCTTCAAAAAGTCTTATCAAACCAAACGCTGCCTTATCCTGGCTAACGGATATTACGAGTGGCAAAAGAAAACGAAAATCCCGCTCTATATTCGGCTGAAATCTCAACAGCCGTTCGCTTTCGCCGGATTATGGGAAACCTGGAATCCCCCGGGACAGGAGCCGGTTAATTCATGCACAATCATCACTACAGAACCAAACGAATTGTTAAAGTCTGTCCATCACAGGATGCCTGTTATTCTTAACCTAAAAGATTACTCTCGATGGCTTGATACAAATATTCAAGCAGCCGACGAGCTGGACGACCTGTTGGTTCCTTATGCAAGCAATGCAATGGAATACTATGCCGTTTCCGACTTTGTGAATAATGCCAGAAATAATAGCCCTCAATGCATTCAACCCGTTACTTGATTATTTCTTGCAAAAAGGAGAACATTTGTTTACCATTGGTTATCATAAATCTATATCGTAAACTACCAATGGAGAATCAATGTCAAAAACACAAGTCGGAACAATCTTAAAAATAGAGCGCGAAAAGGAAGCGATTTTTTACCAGATTACATCAGAAAGTTCGAGTGCGTGCGGAGTGGTGCCTATATGTAGAATTTCAAAAGGGGGATATCTCACGATAAAAATAAGGTCCCAGGAATCGCAGATCTTTAAGTCGGATGCAGCTAGGTATAGGCAAGCAACAAAAGCAGAAGTCGGTGAAATTATCACTGTGCTTGGCGGATTAATAGATACGCTCACAGAACCCATCTAAATCAATTATCGCTTCATCGATATTCCAGGACGGGCGGGGGATCGGGTGCAATTGATGAGAAAGGTTTTGGCTTTTTCCACTTCGACAGAGAACTCTTGGTTTTCAGCATGAAACCTTTTGATTTCTATGCCGGAATCGATTTACATTCAAGCAATAGTTTTATTGGAATCCTGGATGAGCAGGATAAAAGGTTGTTTAACAAGCGATTACCCAACGATCTGGATGTCATTTTGACAGCGTTGGAGCCCTTTCGAAATTCTCTTGCTGCCATTGTCGTTGAATCCACCTACAACTGGTACTGGCTTGTTGATGGATTAATGGATGCTGGATATCCTGTGCATCTCGCCAACCCATCGGCAATCAAACAATATGAAGGATTAAAAAATGTCGACGACAAGTGGGATTCTTTCTGGTTAGCTCACATGAAGCGCCTGGGTATTTTGCCAGAAGGGTACATTTATCCCAGAGAAAAACGCCCGATAAGGGATCTGCTGAGGCGCAGGATGTTATTTGTCCAACAACGGACTGCTCAGATTCTAAGCTTTCAGACCATGGTTTCTCGTGTCAAAGGATTGAAGATGTCTGCAAATCAAATTAAACAGCTTAAAGCGGAAGATCTGGGTGACATGTTCAATTCAGAGTTTATGATTTTGACCGCCAGAGAGCAGATAGAAACCATTCATTTTTTGAAGAAGACCATCCGGCGTATTGAACAGAAAGTAAAATCA
>JANQGZ010000007.1:0-23345 GCA_028282825.1 SAR324 cluster bacterium | reverse complement strand
AACCGCCAACCGCCAACCGCCAACCGCCAACCGCCAACCGCCAACCGCCAACCGCCAACCGCCAACCGCCAACCGCCAACCGCCAACCGAAAACGCCCTTGGCATGACTATTGAAGAAATAAAGTTCGGTGAAGGAGCCTGCACGACTTATCCAATCAATTAGTTATCAACATGCGGAGAACACAAATGGATTTGACCCTCGATCAATTGATGATGAATACAGATGGCCTCAGGAGGGACTACAGCAAATTGGTTAGCGGATTTATCAGCTTTTCCAATATCGGCAAATGGATTCCGGAAATGGAACGTCTGGGAAACTACCTGGATGTGAAAGCCGAAGAACCGTTACTTGCGGAATGGTACACTCCCAATGAAATTGTTTACCAGGGATATAAAGTCGCCCTGAGAAAGTTTAATTCGGACTTAAAAGGCAATCCGCTTGTAGTTGTTGCTCCGGAAGCTGGAGGTGATTCACTGATAGTAGATTACGGACCAAACCAGAGTCTGGTGGAATGCGCACTGGAGGTTTATCCCGGTGATGTGTATGCCGTGCAAAAGCTTCCGGCTACTGACGAACACACCGAATACACCATTGATGATTCGATCCGGTCTCTGCAAGCCTGCATCGATTTTATCGGAGAACCTGTCAATATTATCGGGTTTTGCCAGGGAGGCTGGCAATCGGCGGTATACACGGCACTTTTCCCAAAAGATGTAAAATCTTTGACTGTTGCGGCCGGACCCATCGATTTTCACGCAGGAGATGCCGAAATCGCGAAAATGACTTTTACGCTCCCTTTTTCGTTTTATGAAATGATGGTGGCTGCAGGAAACGGTAACATGCCGGGATCATTTATTCGTCATGGTTTCATGATGATGAATGCCGTGGATCGTTTTCTGGGTGATGATCTGGCATTGTATAATAATCTTGAAAACCGGGGTTTTGTGGATCGGCAACACCAGTTTCAAAGCTGGTATCAGCGGTATCAACCTGTTCCCGGAAAGATGTATCTCCAGATAGTTAAAAACCTGTTTAACCAGAATAAGCTCATTAAGGGTGAATTAAAAATACTGGGCAGGAATGTCCGCCTGGAAAACATCGGGCAGCAATTGGTGCTTGTGGGTGGGGCAAAAGATGATATTACCCCCGTGGACCAGGTAATGGCGCTTAAGAAGTATGCGAGTTCAAAAAATGTCAGTGAAATCGTGGTACCGGCCGGACATATCGGGGTATTCATGAGCAAGAGTGTGATCAAGAATTTCTGGCCGTCTATTTTAAAAGTTCTTGGTACCGACCAATCGGTGGAATTGATGCGCGATAATACGATTGGCAACATTCTAAAAAAATCGGAACTACCGGTTGATAACCGATAACAGGGTATAGCTATGGATCACAATTTTTTTTCTATGCTGGGTATCGACCCCATGATCGCCGACTGGATGAAGTTGACCAACACCTCACTAAGTGATTTTGGCAAGCAATGGCAGCTGTACAGCAAGTACTCCAACGCCAATCCTTTTACCGGTCAAACCGGGTCATCCGGGGATTCACTGGAGTCGCTACTTAAATCTTGGCGCATGGTATCATCTACCTTTAGCAATCCGGAAACGGTCAGCAGCAATATTTCCGGTATAGGCGAGTTGCCTTCAGTGTTGATGAAGTTCGCTCAAACCCAGGCCGAAGGGTTTTCGAAGATTCAACAGCAGATGCGTGATAAAATCAAGCAAGGCGAAACCAAATCCACTCCTTTGAGTTTTGGTATACTGGATAAACAGTTTTATTCAGGATGGAAGAAGTTTTATGAGCAGGAATTGAGTCAGTTTTTTAAGATTCCACAACTGGGACTGAACAGGTTTCACCAGGAACGATATAATGAGCTTCTGGATAGATACAATCTGATGCAGTCCACGATTGGGGAGTTTATGTCGACGCTGTTCCAGCCTATGGAACGATCATTTAGAATGCTGCAGGACAAATATCTGGAACTGGCAGATAAAGATGAGCTGAGCGACAATGCCAAGGATTATTACCAGATGTGGATCCAATTGTTGGAGCAGGATTATGCGGTTTTCTTCAAATCACCGGAATATCTGGAGGTATTGTCAAAAACCTTGAAATCGATGGCAGAATTCAAGGCTAAAAGGGATGAAATCATACAGGATATGATGTCCGACCTTCCTATTCCCAGTGAAAGGGAGATGGATGAACTTTACAAGGAGATCTATCGATTAAAGAAACGCGTTCGTGACCTCGAAAAAGCAGAAGCAAGGAGTGCCGAATGAGCCAGTCACAAATCTCAATTGATCACATTCTGGCAAAACTGGCGGAAGAGTCCAAAAACACCCAGGAGGTATTGGAAAAAGGCAGGGATGTGCTGCTTGATCAGCTGGATACCAGTATCGGGTCCACCCCGTACAATGTCGTTTGGGAAGAGGATCGGGTCAAGTTAAAGCATTACAAGCCTGAAGGACCTGTCAAGGTGAAAAAGCCCCTGTTGATCGTCTATGCCTTAATCAACCGGGAAACCATGTTGGATTTGCAGCCGGGCCGCAGTGTGGTCCAAAGTCTGTTGAATCAAGGAATCGAAGTATATATGATCGACTGGGGGTATCCGACTCGCATGGATCGGTATCTGACCATTGATGATCATGTAAATGGGTATATGGATAATGCCATCGATTTTATCCTTAAGAAGCACGACATTGACAGCCTCAATCTTATGGGGGTCTGTATGGGCGGCGCTTTCAGTATCATTTATTCATCACTGCATCCCGAGAAAATCAACGGCTTGATTACCACAGTGACGCCTTCCAATTTTGATACGGACCAGGGTCTGTTGCACCATTGGACGCGGGATATCGATGTAGATACTATTGTTGATACCTATGGCAATTTATCCGGTGATGCGTTGAATTTTGTGTTTCTGCTGCTTAATCCTGCCCGCTTGATGATCGATAAATATATCGGTTTTGTGGAGCATGTTGATAACAAGGAATTTGTCGAGAATTTTATTCGTATGGAGAAATGGATTTTTGACAGTCCGGATGTACCGGGAGAGACCTATCGCCAGTTTATCAAGGATTGCTATCAGAAGAATCTGCTGATCAAAAGCGAGATGGAAGTGGGTGGGAAACGAGTGGACTTGTCCAAAATCACCATGCCCTTATTGAATTTTTATGGAAAATACGATCACCTGGTGCCTCCCGAAGCGTGTGATAAACTGACAGCAGCTGTGGGCAGTGATGACACTGAAGATGTCTGCCTCAATACCGGGCATATTGGAATTTACGTCAGCTCTAAATGTCAAAAGGAATTTGTACCAAAAATTGTTGAATGGGTTGTGGAAAAAACAGAAGCAACCGCACCTAAAGAAAAGACGACAACTGAAATCAACTAGGAGAGAAAGTGGCCACCAATAACAATTATTTCAAAACATTCTGTACAATCAGCAAAGCTTTTGGCAGTACCTGGGAAACCGACGAGCTTTTATCGTTAATCGTGAAAAGCGCCGTGGAAACCATGGATGCCAAAGCTGCCTGCCTTTTTCTTGCCGACAGGGAGAAGGATATCTATGTGGAAAAAGCTCAATACGGTTTGTCGGAAAACTATCGTCATGCAAATCCTGTCAAGGCAAGAAGAATAGAAGATGTGTTGATTAAAGAGAAATACATTTCCGTCTATGATGCCACTAAAGACAAACAGGTCGAAAACCATGAGTCAAAAAAGAAGGAAGGTATTGCTTCACTGCTGGTTGTGCCAGTGGTTGTGAATGATAAAATGATCGGTATCCTGTCCCTCTATACCGGGACACATAGGAAATTCTCCCAAAAGGAGGTGGAATTTCTATCCTCATTGGCGGAACAGGGAGGAATAGCCCTGGAGCAGGCACGATTGATCGAAAGGATCCGTGAGAACACCAAAATATTTCATCAAATGGCATCTAATATCAATGCCAGTCTGGATATCAAGGAAATTCTGCGCAATCTGACCGAAACCTTGTGTACATCGTTGAATATGACCGGCGTAAGCATTCGATTGATCAACAAAGAGTCGGGAGACATGCCCATTGTTGCCAGCCATGGCCTGAGCGATGATTTTCTGTATAAGGAAAAAGGATCGATCCAAAAAAGCGTGGAACAAACAATGGAAGGATCCACCGTGGTTATCGAAGACCTGACTGACGATGCAAGAGTTCAAAATCGTACGGAAGCAGAAAAAGAAGGGATACAATCCGCACTTTTTGTCCCTATTAAATCAAAAGACGAGGTGGTTGGAATTATGCGTTTGTTTAGCAATGCAAAGCGTCATTTCACCGAGGACACCGTCAACATGGTGAATGCCCTGGCAGAGCAGGGAGGATTAGCCATTCAGAACGCTTCCATGCTGTTGATGCTCCAGGAGGACAACCGCAATCTGGAACAGGATATGTGGGTCCATAAATCGTGGTTTTGATTTAGCTTTCGGCTGTCAGCGTTTAGCTGTCAGCCTTTTCTTCTCTTGCCAAACACATCCGATCCTTTCACTAGCTCTTGCAAAAAGCAGCTACATCTTTTCATTCCTCAGAAATATGTTAAATATTTTGCACCCTAGGTGCTCGATATAAGCTGATGGCTGATCGCAGTTTCCGACTGTGGAAATTTCTAACGTATTAACTTAAACAGGATCAGTTGAGAATAACTTGAAGAATGCATAATTGCCTGTGCACGCCATTCCTTTGCGATCTCCAGGCAATATAGCAATTGGGGCTGGTGTGTGAGGTGATTAAAGTGTTTTAAAGTAGTCCTCTACTTTGCTGAACGCATCATCGACGCTTTTTTTAAACTCATCCCTACCTTTTTTGAATGCCTCGGTGAAGTCGTCAATTACCTTTTTGCCTTCCTCCGGCAGCCATGTAGCTTGATCCAGGGTCGATTTTCCCAGTTTTTCCGATTGTTCCTGCAACAGCACCATGGCGTTGAATGAGTTATCCAAAGTCGTTTTGTTAAAATCTAAGATTTGTTTTACCAATTGCTTCTGATCCATTTAATTCCTCCACATATTTAGGGGTTAACTATTTTAAAGGGATTAAGCTCTCCTGACTTAACCCGGCCACTGACGACATCCGTTTCAACGTCAATGATTTAAAAAGCTTATGCTTAATTCTGCAAATTAATTGCCAAAGTGTTTGACCCTCATTTTATATCTTTTGAGACAGGGAACTTCTCTCTCAAGAAAGGGGAGGTTGCTATTAAGTTGTTAATATACTGCCGATTTCTTGTCTTGTTAGTGATGGACTGTCTCAACCAGGACGCTCAATTGTCAAAACTGTATCATGTAAGATGATTGTGAGACAGTCGTTGATAGGGAAAAGCATCAGACCTAAATTCATATCTAAGGCGCCGTGTTTACTGGGAGAGAAGTCTCTCAATCTCATTCTCAAAATTTTTGGATCGGCTGGTACCTTGATGCATCTCACCATACACCCGTTTCACAATAATACCTTGTTTATCCACCAGGTAAAAACTGGGCCAGTACCTGTTTCCCAGGGCATTCCAAAAGGCGTAGTCATTATCCATCATGATTGGGAAATCATCGCCATGTTTTTTCGAAACCCGCTCAACCTGGCTACGCTCCTTTTCAAAAGAAAACTCAGGTGTATGAATACCTATTACTTGAAATGACTGTGAAGCGTATTTCTTTTTTACGCCATGGACCCATGGCTTGCTGCGCAAGCAGTTAATTCATATTGAGGTCCAGACTTCAAGCAATACTACCTTGCCTTTGAGGTCAGCTTTGCTGAGTGGTTTGGAATTTAACCAGCTTTTGGCTGAATTGGCGGTGAATTCCGGCATGGGAGTTCCAAAAACCATCAGAGGGTGAAAAGACAACAACAAAAAGGCTGAGACAAAAACCCAGGCAGTCTTCATATTATCTCCTTAAAGAAACTATTGAATACAGCGAGCTAACTGATAGAAAAAATCTACAATTAAAGTGCCATTTTTATACAGCAAAGAAGGAGATGTGATAATGAGTATGCAGCTGACAGTTTATAGGTGAGCAGGTATGATTAAATCATTAACTTTCGATTATTCCTCGATTAAACGACCGAGACAAAATGAAAACAGATCCCTTGCGAAGAATGCATTCTGCAGAGCATTTGCTCAACGGTACCATGGTGAAAACCTTTCAATGTGAACGCAGTTTCAGCGCCCATATCAATAAGAAAAAAGGAAAATGCGACTATGAGTTTGAAAGGAATCTGACAGAGGAGGAAACAAGGGACCTGGAAGAGAGAATCAATCAGATTATAGAAAGCAGAATGCCTGTACGTGAGACAATGGAAAACAGGTCAGAAGCAGAAAAAGCGTACAATCTTAAACGGCTACCTGAGTCGGTTGGCAACGAAATTCGTGTTATCAGGATTGGTGACTATGATGCTGTTCCTTGTATCGGAGAACACGTAGATAATACGTCACAGATCGGACGTTTTCGCATCGTCTCCAGTGATTATGAAAACGGGGTGCTGCGGGTCCGGTTCAAATTGTCAGAACCGGAAAAGTAAGATTGCCGGTTTAGATCCAGACATCATTGGGAGCCGTCTTATCTCCACCGACCTCACCTGTGTTTACGACTCCCCTGGGCTCGATGACCATCACCTGGCATTCATTTCTGGCGCGAGGTTTGTGCCGGGTTCCTTTTTTAACCACGAACATCTCACCCTGTCTTAAGTGGGCTGTGCCATCTTCAAATTCTATGCTCATCTCACCTTCCAATACGATAAAAGTTTCGTCCGTATCGTCATGCTGGTGCCAGACAAATTCACCCTGGATCTTCACCAGTTTGAACTGGTAGTCGTTCATTTCAGCAATGATTTTGGGAGACCAGTGTTCCCGGAATAAGGAGAATTTTTCATCAAAACGAATGGGTTGATATGTCATGCTGGTTTCAATGTTTCAAGTTGAATAAACAGAGGATCAAACAAGCAGCCGGATGAAGTGGCTGAAGACCTGATGCACAGGGCAACAAGAGGATTATCAATGAAAGAGCATAGCTCGTGTGTGATGACAAAAACGCCTGCAAAGCGCTTGTTTTCGAATAGCCAAAATAAAAATGATTCGGTAAGACTTGAAACTTAGTACATTGAGTTTTTAAACAGTTTTTATAACATGATTACAATTGTATCAATATGAAGGATCAAAATCTGCCTTTAAATCGAATAGATCAAGTCTCTTTTTGGATTATATCGCTTGCTATTATTATAGCCAGCATTTTACTTGTTTATTTTCCCCGGGTATTGGAAAATTTCCTGCGTGAAGACGGACTGTTTGAATCATGCGGAGCTTTTTTCTTTTTATCAACCGGATTCATATTAATGACGACTTCTGTAGAGATGTATAAAAACGGGAAACAGGAGGGTAGTCTTGTTAAATGGCGATTTTTAATGGTATTGGGAGCCGGGATTCTCTTTTTCCTTGCTTTTGGAGAGGAAATTAGCTGGGGGCAACGGATTTTTCAGTTTGAAACACCTGAAATGATGGAGGAAATAAACCGACAGGGAGAAATGAATCTCCACAATTTGGATACCCGCGTGTTCAACAATGCGGTTGAGACCATCGTTTTACTGATGATTCTGATTCCAACCATCTGGATACATCGAGGTAAAAACAGATTGCTGGGATTTTTGATTCCTTCCTATTGGATGATTTTATCTCTCCAGCTGGTAGCCTCTTACGTTACTTATAATTATGTAAAGACGCAGGATTACACAATATTCCTGGTCCTGGCTTATTTTATTTTTGTCAATACAAAATCCAAACAATGGATAAACTTGTTCTACGTGCTATTTGCCAGTATATTGATTGGTATCGTAGGGGTGATTAATGCAAATCTGAGAGAACTGTTTCCTTCCAACGGCCCCAGGGAATTCAGGGAGTTTTTGTATGCGTTTATCTTCCTGGTTTTTTCGATCAAGATATATCTGGATGTAAAAAGGCCGGCTTGGGCAAACATCCAGATATAATTTAAATATTACAAACGAGCTGAACCTATTTCTTCTTCTTTAAGACATGCCGCTGGTAATTTTTTATCTTTCGCTGCATGTCCTTTTCAACAAGTTTGAAGCCTTTGATTTCTCTCTCAGCAATATGATCAACTTCTCTATGCAGCTTTAAAAAGCTTTCGTATCTGCCTTCATCCAAATCTCCATCCACAACCGCCCTTTTTACCGCACAACCCGGTTCGTTGTCATGGTTGCAATCTGAAAAGCGGCAGTCGACAGCTAGTTCCTCGATATCCGGAAACGTTTGCTCCAGGTCTTCCTCGTCAGCCAGAAGTTGCAGCTCCCTCATTCCCGGATTGTCGATGATGATGCCACCATCACGAAGGGTAAGCAATTCTCTTGTGGTTGTGGTATGCATTCCTTTACCAACATGGTGGCTGATCTCGCGGGTTGCCTGTCGATCTGTCCCCAATAAATTGTTGATAATGGTTGATTTGCCAACCCCGGATGAGCCAAGGAGAACACTGGTTTTTCCGGGAGTAAGATACTCCCGGAAATTTGCAAGGTCGGATTGGCCCTGGGCACTGATGATGTGCACAGGCACACCAAAGGCAATTGACTCTACCTCCTGCTGTACTTCGTAGGGATCGGCGCACAGGTCCGCTTTATTGAGTATTATAATCGGTGTGGCACCGCTGTCATAAACCAAGGTTAGATATCTTTCAATGCGCCTGAGATTATAATCCCTGTCCAGTCCTGAAACGATAAATGCCTGGTCGACGTTTGCGGCAATAACCTGCTCTGCGGACACGGACTGCGATAACTCTCTGCGTGAACCTGCTGCCGATCGGACTATTTTATTTTTTCTTTCCAACAGCTTGTGGATAATTGCCGTGCGATCTCCAACATTCCAGGAAAAAGCCACCCAATCCCCAACAACAGGAAGTTCGCTGGATGTTGCCGCTCTATGCAGAAAACCACCGGAGGTTTTCCCCCACAACTCTTCCTGTTGCGAATAGATCAGGTAATTGCCTTTTTGTACATTGGCTATTCTTCCAATTTGATAATCCTGATTGTTTAATTCCTTGAATTGATTATTAAAAAAATTGTTCCATCCTAAATCGTCTAGTTTCATTTTAACATCCATTATGATCTGTAATACAATGCTACCCTCACTTTTATGATCTATCGATTACGGAACGCAATACAAAGCAAGGGCAGGGAAATGAAATAATTCGAAGGAATAGTTAATACTTTCAGTGGATTATGCAGCTGAGGATTCAAGCGTAATAAGATCGCTTGTTTGAATTGCGGATTTAATTGTCGCTAAACGCACAATCCCTTCAGGTATTAACCTAAACGACTTGCACCAGGATAGCAGGAATCATAAAACTCCAAATGGTGGGAATAATTGTTAGTTGTCTGCTAATTATAGATAGCCTTTAATTGTCGTGTCAATTGAGGATTGGAATTTACTAAAAGTATATCTATCCAGGCGGCTGGTTTTACTTTTTTGGGAGTATTTATTCACCGCGAAGACACGGAGGACACGAAGTTTTTTGTTTAAAGGGTTTTAAGCACAAGAATCAGAGAGCGTGGTGAATAGTTACTTTTTGGATTTCTTTTTGGTTTTTTTGACTTTTGTTTTTTTCTTTTTGCCACTGGCCCACGGTTTACTTTGTTTGCCAAAATCAGTTTCCTTTTTGTCCTGTGCCAGTTCTACAATAACCTTTCGGCCAGCGTATTCTGCTTTGTTGAAGCCTTTGATAATTTTTTCGGTGTAGTCTGAATCCACTTCAAAGAATGAAAACTTCTTCATGATTTCTATCTTACCGATATCTATATCCCGCTTTTTAGTATTCTCGTTGATCAGGCCTATCAGATAAGCAGGCTCCAAACCATCCTGAGATCCGGCATTGATAAAAAACCGGGAGAAATCCTCATTGTAGGCGTTTTTCCCCTTTTTCCTGGTTTTCTTTTTCTTCTGTTTGGCCAAAATATTAAGATCAGGCGCGTTTCGGTAGTAATCTAAAAACCGATTGAACTCCAATGATACAAAATGTTTAATTAAGTCCTCCCGGGTAAGCCAGTCCAGCTTTTGATAGATATCAGGTAAAAAAGGTTCAATTTGGGCTTCATCCACAGTTACCTTCTGCATTTTATCGATCAGGCTGAACAGTTGTTTTTCGCAAATCTCAACTCCCGAAGGCACGAATTTTTGTTCAAATTCTTTTCCAATCTTTTTTTCGATCATTTTGATCTTGTTCTTTTCCCGACTGTGAATGATCGTCATACAAACACCCGCCTTGCCTGCTCTTCCCGTTCTTCCGCTTCTGTGAATATAGGTTTCGCTTTCGTCCGGCAGGTTGTAATTGATGATATGGGTAAGATCCGTAACATCCAGTCCCCTGGCGGCTACATCCGTAGCAACCAGCATCTGCAGATTTTTAATGCGAAATCGATTCATCACATGATCTCGTTGTGCCTGGGAAAGATCCCCGTGAAGAGCATCGGCGTTATAACCATCGCTAATTAGTTTTTCAGCTACATCCTTGGTTTCCTTGCGGGTACGACAAAATACGATGCCGTAAATATCGGGATTGATATCGGCAATTCTCTTTAAAGCAAGATATCGATCACTGGCGTTGACCATGTAATAGTGATGTTTAACATTCGCCGCGCCGACATTGCGTTTACCTATGGCAATTTCAACGGGATCGTGCATGTAGTTATCGGCAATCTCTGCGATTTCCCTGGGCATGGTCGCCGAAAATAGCAGGGTTTGTCTGGTGTCCGGGGTTTTGGCCAGAATGGCATTCAGATCATCTTTAAATCCCATGCTCAGCATTTCATCAGCTTCGTCCAAAACAATGGTCTGGATCGATTTGATATTCAGCTTTTTCCGGTTGATCAGGTCTTTTAGACGTCCGGGAGTTCCCACTACCAATTGAACATTTTTCTTTAAAGCTCGTATTTGATTATCGATGCTGGCCCCACCATACACAGCTACCACCTCCACGGCTTCCGAATATTTGGCAAATTTAACCAGGTCATCGGCAACCTGCATGCACAGCTCCCTGGTAGGGGTGAGAATAAGTCCCTGCACTTCCTTTGATTTTCGATCGATCAGATGAATTAAAGGCAGGCCGTAGGCAGCTGTTTTTCCGGTTCCTGTTTGGGCTAATCCTACCAAATCGGAGCGATGCTCCAGCATGGCTTCAATAACCTTTTCCTGAATAGGCGTGGTTTTCTCAAATCCCAGTTGTTTGACTCCTTTGATAATTTCTGCCTTGAGTCCGGTATCTTCGAATTTCATCGACTGTCTCCTGAATTATTTAGGTCGTTTAAAGGGTTATTCATCCGAAAATACCGCCATGACAGCGTCACAAACTGGGATTTACAAATGTGGTCCTGATATGGATATATGGTCAATCTAACATCATATAAGATTTTAACCGTCTCGAAGCAGATATATCACAAAAAAGATGTGGAAGAACACCAATTGCTATTAATTTTGGTTTTTTATGGTTGGAAGGATTGTTTAGGTTACCAGTTTTTTAAACATCACCAGTGCATCTACGTAGCCGTACCTGGGATGATCGAAGACCTCGGGTAAGGTTCCGATTACCTGAAAACCAAGCTTTTTCCAGAGATGGATGGCATCCTTGTTAGTGGAAACAACGCTGTTAAATTGCATGGAGCGGTATCCAAGTTTTGGAGCCTGCTCTTGGGAGTGAAGGCACATGGCGGAAGCAATTCCTTTGCCTCTGAACTGGTTTGAAACGACATACCCACAGTTGCAAACGTGGGAGCCGGGTCCTTGAAAATTGGTTTTAATATAATAAGTACCGACAATCGATTCCGATTCATCAATCGCTATATAGGTTGCTTTTGGTAGCTCGATCCAGGTTGAATACCCCTCCTGTTCCGTCATGTCCGGATCAAAAGCGTAGGTTTCGGCAGCCTTGAATACAGGCTGCAAAATCGACCAAACACTCGGCCAGTCGCTTTCTGAAAAAGCTCTTATTGTAATCATCAGTCCGGTTTCAGGTTAATGTTAAAATGACTTTTGAGAATGTCGGATATAACATTATTATCATTTATTATTTCTGTCACTTCGGTGTTGTTGATGGTCTTGATCAGCTTGTTTTTACCCAGCGTGATTCTTCCATCAGGTGTGGCTATTGAACAGATTCTACCCCTGGTGAAATGAGACTCTTCGGAGGTCTGGTGGAAGTTACACATCTCTGTGAAATCGGAAAGTTGTCTTGATGAAATTGTGAATCGATGTTGGGGAACAAATTGTCTCTCGTTGTTTTGCATATAGAAAATGTAATGGGATGCTCCATCAAACGAAATTTTAAATCTGCCTGCCGGGTCTGTTTGTTCAACATCCATTTTGAATGCCAATGGTTCAAGAAAATTCCGACCAAATCCCACATCCGCCAGCCATTGATCATCTTCTATTGTCACCAGCAAAGCCATATGGTCGAATTCAGGACTGAAAGTTCCGAATTTGCCATAAACACCTGCTGCAATCATCTTTGTTTCAAGCCCCAACTGCCTCAAGAGCTCGCAAAAAAGTCCGTTCAATTCATAGCAGAAACCGCCCCGGTGATTTTGAACAATTTTTTGCTCTAAAAGATTGATATCCAGAATAATAGATCTGTTGGTTCCGATGTCCAGATTCTCAAAAGGTACGGTGTATAAATGCTGCCGGTGTAACAGCTTTAAACCATCCAGATCCGGATTTGGTGGGGAAGTAAGCCCAATACGCTGCAGATATGCCTGAATATCCAAGGTCATGAATCATTCCGAAGGTAAACTCAATCAAGCATTGAAAAGCGAAAATCGTTCGTTTGTTACAAACAGGTTGATATGCTGTTATCTTTATTTTTATATTGATGCCATGTCAACCTCTGCGGGTTGGGGTCGGTCCGACCCCAAAATCCACCAAAATCCAATTTTGACCAAAAACCGATGTATATGAAATTCCTCCCCAGGTACTTTGTTGATTTATGTTATACTATTGTTCCGGCTCGTTTTTCTTCCTCATGGATTCTTCAGTCATTTCCTTGCCAAAAATCACTTTGTTGTCGGTTAGGTCTTTCACCCAATAGTGGGTTGTGGTGGTTCTACCGTCATTTTCAGACGCAAAATCTACCAAATATTCATGATTTGCCTTATAGAATGCCTTGCCAATATACATGTCTCTTCCATTGCTTCTTAACGAACATACAAGAGTGTGAGATCCCTCTGCCACCAGCACGGAGTCATGTTTGCCGGCCATCGCTTCAAACATGTTTGCTACTCTTTCGCCATCAACTTTGAAAATACTGACGCCATCCGCTGCCTTGATGAATGCAGCTTTGCCTTTTTCTACATTCTTGACTGCAAACGGAAAGTATTCTGTTCTGGCGCTTGCTTCAAAGTATGAGTACGATTTACTGCATCCTGCAATTGCTAATAAACTTATCAGTAACCCAATAACCAGTTTTTTCATATTGTTTCTCCAAACATTGATTGTTAATCTCTCATACAAACTTGTAATTGATATATTGTTAAAGCTCTAAAGATCACTGGAAGGATTTTCCAAATCGATTTAAAAGGCGGCAAAATTGTTTAAATCGAATCAAGGTTGTAGCACAACAAAAATGACAGTTCAAGACGGAAGGCCAGAGCCTCATGAAATCGGGCTCTTAAAAGAGGGTGTATTTGTCGTGAGTGATAACAATGCTGACACTGGAAAAGGATCAATATATGGATATCCCATATGTTGCATGCGTTCATGCAAATATAAAATGAAGAAGGATCGTCGTAGTTAAGCAATTCCTTGGATTAAATGGGAAACAGCCACTGGTTCTACTTTGGTATAATGTCTACCGCTGTAGAGTGCACGGTATCACCTGTTTGGTTGGACGTTAACTTGATTTTATATCGCTGGGGTAAAAGGAAATATAGAAAGCTCTGCACTAAAGTAAGAATCTTCAACTGGCTGAGGAGAATTAAAAAGAAATATCCTCATGTCTTCATACATTGGATGATCCCTGGAGTGGGAGTTCGGGCTGTATAATAAGAGCCGTATGAGCTGAGAGGTTCACGTACGGTTCTGTGAGAGGCTGAGGGGGAGGTTCCCTCGGCCTACTCGACTACCTAATTTAACATTAGCCATTTTGAAAATAACTAATAAGTTTAATATCTTACAAGATTTAAATTGATATTATGTTACCTGATCTTTTGTATAAACTTGCTTTAAAGATTGCATCACTGTGTTGGGTCAAACCCGGATTGAATAACCTGATCGGGTCGAATTAATCTTACCAGCTAAATAAAGTATAACAGTTGTCAAATATGGCAAATCGTCGAATTTAGAATCCGAACTTGGTTGGAATTCGGCTTTGTGTCGCTGCAATCCAAAATCTCAAACAATATACATTTATAATGTCAAAATGAAAGATTTGACCCCCGTTTTTGACCCCCGTTTTTTTTTTATTGTTTTAGACCTGGCTCGAAATGCTATTTTGGTTTGCAGAGTTCTTGCTTAATGGTTTCTTCCACTCGTTTGATCATCTGGTTCACCATGTCGTGGGCGTATTCGGTGACCTGCAAAGCCTGAGGTTTCTTGAGTCGCAACTTGTGATCTGTCGTGTCCGTTGCAAGGGCGGCAAAACCTTTGATCATAAAATCCAGCAGGGTCTGCATTTGGTGAAGATCGTTCATTAGGTCACTTAAGGTTTCGGACATGGCTCATCTCCTTTGTCTGGTTTCCCTTTGTTATCAATCCCAGGAATTTTGCCGCCAATGTTGGCTTCAATGCCTCCCGGTGCGACCAGGACCTGCCTGATATGTTGGTGTCGTTTCTTATCCTCCAATCCCATTAGCTGTAGACCATTGCGGGTGGGGTGCTGAGTTTTTTTTGTTTGTCTGATTGTCTTTCTTTATTACCAGCATAAAATTATCGTAGGAGAGAACAGTTGATGCGATGATTGCAATGGATATCAGTTGCGGTTTCAAGTTTAAGACTCGTTGAACATATTGAGGTGTGCCAACAACTCGGCTTGTTCCGAATCATTCAGTTTACACTCCATACTGACTTCAATTAAGATTCTCAGGATATCAATGTTTGGTATTCTTACTTTATCGATTCCCGGCTCTTTGGCGTTATTCAAAATTGATCGTTTTGCCGAATCGGTGGAACGTTTCAGCACTCTGCCTGGCATTTTTCCTCCCTTGTTATTTCGTAAGCAATCAAGTCATTATTCACGAATTATGTTTCCATTTGTTTACAATCATAAGGATCATTATTAACCACTGGTGTAAATGTGATTTTAGTATTCTTTCCAATAAATTGATGCCCAATGCTTTTCTCATCAAACAGTTTCTCGATCTTTTTTGCATCCTCAGGGCAAACGAAGTGTTGAACCATGTAGGTAATACAATGAAAAAACTCCTCTTCAAGAATATTTTTTTTGATAGCTATTTCAATATGAACCTGGGTTTTCTTTTCAAACACGTAGTCTCCCTTTGGAAATTTAGTTGGTCCACGTTCAATGGATTGAGGAGATTTGTTATTTTGGAAAAAGTTTTAAACCAATAAACCAGTCTGTTCCCTTCTCCCTTCACTAGATTGTTATATATCTAGTGTAAATATACGTTACTTTTATCGTCTGTTTTGCTTTGATTGAATTATGTGAAACTTTAGTGACGTTTATCTTATTCAACACAACTTGGTTCATTATTTCTATTTCATTGAGGTAGAAATATGCCGAACTGCGGAAAATGGAACGCGATAGTATATAATATTAAGGCTATGCAGGAAAGAGAACAAATGAAGATAACTGCCGAGCTGCGGAAAATTGAGCTAGTTTTTTAACTTTTCTTGAAGTTCGTCAGTGTGTTTTGAAGAGATTACAAACTCAATTTGATCCTCAAGATTTACGGTCAGATGAACGAGACCAACTTTCCTTTTGTTTCTAGTGGTGAAACCGATAGATGAAATATAGTGCAGATTGATGCTGTAGAATCGATTTACTTGTGAAAACTGTAAAGGCAGATACTCACAGACTTCTTTCATTGTTATTCTTAGTCGTCTAAAATAGTTACGATTATTAGAAGTGAAACATAGAATCTCGCCTTTCTTTGACTGAATATAAACGACTTTTTCTTTGAGTATTAATAATTCTTGAATTGGCGCAGGGATTTCTTTCAACTTGGCAGTCGTTTCTAATATGTTCGTGACTCTCGCAAGTAACTCGGGTTTATTGAAAGGTTTGGCTATGTAGTCGTTACCACCAACTTTGAATCCAATATCCAAATCTTTACTTTCGTTTTTGCAAGTTTGGAAGACGATAGGAAGTTGGACCTTGGAGTATTTTTTTCTTATCCTTCGGCAAACTTCAATCCCGTCTATTCCCGGCATCATGATATCCAGTAAAACGAGGTCGGGTTTCTCTTCTTCAAGTCGCTCAAGTGCTTCTTCACCTGAATATGATGTCCTTAAGTGAAAATGTTCTTCAAGATATCCGTTTATTGCGATGTGGTTGGCATGATCATCATCAACTACCAAAACTGTGTTTCTTTTACTTGTGCTGTCAGTTTTGTTTTTCAAGATCGGAAGATGTGAAAAATCAAAAGTAGTGGTAACAACCTCATCATCAATAATTTCTGGTTCCCGATCGGAAACAGGCAAGGTAAAATGAAAAGAAGATCCTTTATGAAGTTCAGAATCAACCCATATTCTACCACCTTGGGCTTCTACCAGATGCCTTGTTATATTCAGACCGATACCGACACCGGGAACAGTAGATCCGGCTTTTTCAAATCTATCAAATATTCTTTCAAGATCCCCGGTGTTTATCCCTCTACCGGTATCAGTGATACTGAACACCACCTCATTATCAGCTTCATTTGTGGAGATGATTATCTTCCCGTTATCTGTGTGTTTTATAGCGTTATTGATCAAACTATGAAGGATCTGGTTCAATCGGTTTATGTCGGCAAAGACTGGTGATTTGTGATCCAACTCAAGCTCCATCTTTAAACGTTTCCTGCGAAGTTCTACTTGCAAAAACTCTTTCAAGTTTTCGATTACCGGTTTAACGTCAATTGTTTGCTTATTGATCTCCAGCTGTTGATGACGAATACGTTCAATATCAATAATATCGTTGATTAGATAAAAAAGTCGCTTTCCACTTTGAACGATTAGAGACAAATTGCTTTTTGCTTTTTCATTTAACGGACCTAATTCCTTTAACAGGTTCTGCGCAATACCAATAATCCCATTCAAAGGCGTTCTAAGCTCGTGTGAAGTGTTTGCCAGTATTTCATCTTTAGTTTTATTAAGCCGTACTAATTCTTTTGATTGTAGTTCAATTTTAGTAAAAGCAGAGGAAAATCTTATAACAAGGATAGAGGTCTGTATAAATACAAATAGATATAAACCAATTTGTGCCAAATATATTTTGTGATTTATTATTTGTCTTAGCATGGAATCCAGAATCATTGTTGAAATAAAGACGCTGTAAAAAGCAATAATGAATATGACAGAAACATCTTCGGACTTATAAGCCTTTTTGATCATAACAAACAATAAATAAAGGTAGACCAATGACGCTGCCATATCCGAGTACTTTGTCGTCAAAAGAAATATTTTCGCATCCGTAATCATAAAAAATAAGGAGAATCCTCCAAATGCTAATACAATCAAGAGCTGAGGAATTCTATAAGCTTCACTTTTATACAGTTCGTAAAAAAACGCTGATAATAATATTATAGCGATGAAATGCGATATATAGACACCGCGATAAAGGTTAGTCCAATCCGCATTTAAGAAAAACAAATGGGGCAGCAATCCATCCGCAGCTACTAAAACTCTAACAGCAATTGCCAAGTAAAACAGACCAAAATACAATGATTCTTTGCTTTCTTTTCGGTATAGAACAAAATTAAAAATAAAAAATAAACCAAAGACTATGGATATACCTAAGGTTGCTGAGTAAGTAATTATTCTAACATTGTGCCGTTTAATAATCTGATCTGACGTACCAACTTCGATTTCACCACGTTGCCCACCTGTAATGTGAGAAAAATTAGAAACATGTAGAACAAACGATAGCCTGGATTCAGCTTTAAATGTTATAATTTGAGGCTTGAATTGCGGAACGTGTTCTTCCTCGGTTTTACCGATTTTCCCATTTTCAGCTGTTAACCGCCTGTTAATATAGAGTTCGTATGCAGTAGCCATATGTGGTAGTTTGGCAGCTAGTACATCATATCTGGTAGGATCGCATAATAAATCAAGCGAATAAGTAGCGTATCCATCAACGGGGTAGACAGATCCATCCTTTTGTTTCCAATTCCAGGCTGATGGAACCTTAATTATTTTTTTGTCAGACCGGTTGACTATCTGATCAACTGGTGTGAATTCTTTCCAAATGAAATTCCAATCCCCTTTCAATGATACGATACCATCTTTTTTGAAGTTCCAATTCCTAATGTCTAAAATGCCATCAACAGCTTCTTTATTGATGTTCTGGTGCGTTTGCATGACATAAAAGAATATCGAACCCGAAATAGCGAATCCCGCTGCAAGGCTAAGAGCTATCTTGAAGATTCTATTCCATTTAATTAGCTTTATCATTTTTCCCAACCATGAAATGTAACAAAGCAATCAAAGTAGGACCGGACATGATTAAGTTTTTCGCTATCATTTCTTTCAGTTCTTTTATAGCAAACCACTTAATTTCAATGGTTTCGTTTTTGTCGAACTTCCTTACTTCATCCGTTGCTTCACAACAAATCACATAGGTTAATGAGTTCGAAATGCCATTCACCGGATAATACTTATAAATCAACTTATGATTTTTGGTTCCAAGCCCTGTTTCTTCAAGTATTTCCCGATAAGCTCCATCGAATATTTCATTTTCGTTTTCAAGAAAACCAGCAGGTACTTCCCACTCGATTGAGTCAGTTGGATATCTTGGAGTTTTGACAAGCAATATCTCCTCTTCCTTATTTATAACAATAGAAGCAATGGAATCTTTTTTCATTTCAATAATATGATATTGTTCCAAAAGTCTTCCCGCCGGCAAAAGAACTCGATCCCTGTGAAGATTGAGCCATTCACTTTCATATAGAGTTTTACGTTCCAATCGTTTTGGTTTTTCTTGATTTTCCATTATTTATAAATGCTAAGATGTGAACAAGGAGTGCCTTTGGTGGCAATGATCAACACACAAGTTGGAACCATTAGGTCGAGTATGGCATTCACTAGTTTAGTCAATGTTCAGATTCCACCATTTGGTAGTGGCCATTTGGTTAATTTGAAAATAATATGAACGGAGAAATAGAATGGCAAGAATAAAGTTAATCGTTTCAATACGATAAAAAGTACCAGGCTAATTTTATATAGTTTTCTCAGTGATTTAGTTCTCCAGAATAAAAAACAAGGATAAACACATAAGAAAAAAGTGATTAGCAATGAAAAAGGCCTTTTTCCTGTTAGCTCTCGCGCTATCTGTCTATTTGACATATTACTTCCTTCGAAACGAATTATCTTTTTTGGGCTCACTAGGAATAAAACTTGATAGCGAGTCTCTTTATATCTTCATCCTAGGGATTATCGTACTTTGCGTGCTGGATTACAGTTTCGGAAATGTTCATTTGAAGCTGAGAATTCCGGCATTTTCACGAATGTTAAATGCCATATCTTTTGTCGTCTTCGAAGAAATACTCTTCAGAGCAATACTATTAAACGTTTTTCGTTATCTGCTATCAGATTTGGCTTCGGTGATATTTACTTCCATCATTTTCGGTATCTGTCATAAACAAAGGGGTTTAAACTATATCTACGTAGCAACTGTTGCAGGCTTGTTTTATAGCTATTCCTTTTTACTTGGTAACATTGAACTTTCAGCTGCTCAACATCTGACTACTAATGTGATACGATATTTAATATTTTCAAACGAAAAGCACACTCGATCCGTCAATGCAGCCTGAATAAATGGATGATTAAGCTACACCTGGATAAGTCAAAAAATGAAACGAAACAAATTAATCCCAAAAAACCAAGGGAGACTTGTTAAATAACAAAGTCTCGTGTCCCTGATATACTCCATTGGTTTTTCCAAACCGATTGAAAATGCATATTGTTGCTTTTTTTGCACATGCTTTAACATAGCCGCGAATAGAAATCCAGCTTCTTCAAACTATGTTTATTTGACTGATTTTTGTTTCCAGCCTGATCATCGCCCAATATCCTGATTGATGTGTGGAAGATGTCGATTCAATTTTCATGGTAGAGACGCTCTACCAAACATCTCCAATTAAGCTGTCACCTCTGATCCTATCCATCTATTCATTAGAGAAGAAGCAAATCGATACATTATCCCGAGACCAATAGTATTGAGAAATCTTGAGACAACACCCCTTCATTTGCATTTAACTAATTCTACGTTGTCACCTTTTTCAATTTGAGTTTAAGCATCAGTTTTGTTTGCAGAGTTCTTGCTTAATGGTTTCTTCCACTCGTTTGATCATCTGATTCACCATGTCGTGCGCGTATTCGGTGATCTGCAGGGCCTGACATTCTGTGAGTCGCAACTTGTGATCTGCCGTGTCCGTTGCAAGGGCGGCAAAACCTTTAATCATGAAATCCAGCAGGATCTGCATCTGGTGAAGGTCGTCGATTAGATTGATTAAGTTTTTGGACATGGGTAGCCTCCGTAGGTCCTGGGTTGAAACGTTGCTTCTGTTGGAATTCTGAATACGCATCCTGAAGTCAGGATGAATCGCTTCGCTCCTGTTTAATATTTGGAACGTTTTTTCTTAATCGATTTTTTCAGATCTATTCTAACCACAATTGTTGTTATTTTTTGTGCAAATGTTTTAACATAACAACAATCAAAATTCCAGCTCATCTTTTTGCCACGATAAGAGACTGAATATACATAAATTTATTTACAAAACGATGCTTCGGGTTTGCATTTAAAAAAACCGACTCTTGTTTTAGCCCTGACCATCGCACAATACCGCGATTGATGTGAATCATTGGTCGATTCAATTTGCATGGCCAGGGTAAGAGACTGTCGATTTGACTGGTTAAACCTGGCCACACTATAAGAAAAACCCTGTGGTTCGCTGGCAGACGATACAATCCTTATGTGTTTAAACAACAATCATAAACCCAAACCCAGTTGAGCCCAAAGATCGTGTTTTAGGGAAACATGTAATATGTGGCCTGAATCATGTAAACACTTCTTAAAACAAACATTTCAGCTAACATCCTAAAATCCGGCTAAAAAACGATTTGGTCTTTGCTTCAGTGTCGACTAATTTCTTCTTTCAAAGCGAAAAAGCTTTTGATAGGAGACATGGTATTTGTTTCCCGACTTAATAGCTAATTTGCTATAAACTGGTTGATGTGCTGTTATCTTTATTTTTATACTAACCTCAGATATGTCGCATAAACCGAGCAGAGAGGTCGTCAGCCTTGGCGGCATACCATTAATTATTTGATGGAAGACTGAGAATGCTGGCAATCAGTGAACAGGATATTAACAGCGCTGTGAGTGTTGATGAGCTGACAGACGCCATGGAACTTGCCTTTCGGATCTATGTGTCCGGTAACTTTTTAATGCCGGATCGCATGCACGTGCATTCAGACAAAAACACCTTGCTGTTGATGCCCTGCTTTATGGGACATAGCTTCAGCACTAAATTGGTTTCCGTTTTTCCGGGCAATACCAACAGCAATCAACCCGTCATTCAGGGAGTCGTTATTCTCAATGATGGGGCAACCGGTAAACCGCTTGCCCTCTTAAACGGACCTAAACTCACTGCCATGAGAACGGCTGCTGTCGGCAGTCTGGGGATTCGTTTTCTGGCAGATGAAAAGGCTGACACGCTCGGAACAATCGGGGTCGGTGTTCAGGGAGTGCACCAGGCGGTCTTTGCTTGCAGGCAAAGACCATTCAGAAAGTTGATCGTTTTCGCCAGACACTCGCATTCACTGGACGGTTTTGAGCAAGAGACGGGTGAGCTATTCCCGGACATTGAATTGATTAAAGCAAAATCGGTCGAAGAGTTATTGGAGGATTCCCGGGTTGTCATTACCGCTACCAGCTCGCATTTACCAGTCATGCCGGATGATGAAGGTCTGCTCAAAGGTAAATGTTTTATCGGTATCGGTTCATTTAAGCCCGACATGAGAGAATTCCCGAGGGCTTTGTATGGATTGGTTGACAAAATCTACACAGATACTGAATTTGCAAGCAAGGAATCGGGCGATCTGGTTGAACCTCTTAAAAAAGCATGGATCACAAAGAACCAGGTGACATCGTTATCCACCCTGATAAGCGGCAAAGTATCATTGGAGCCAAACCCCACGAAATGTTTCAAATCGGTGGGCATGGCTTTATTTGATCTGGTTGCGGCCGATCTTATTTACAAAAAAGCAAAAGAAAAGAATTTGGGAACAATCGTGAATCTATAAGGAAGATATCATGCTTGAAAACTGGAATCCGCCAAAACACTGGCACGTGATAAAAACCATTGATGCGCATACCGGTGGTGAACCCTTAAGAATTTTTCTGGATGGATTGCCGGAACTAAAAGGGGCAACCGTTTTGGAGAAACGACGGTATTTCAGGGATAACCTGGACTACATTCGCACCGGAACCATGTGGGAGCCACGAGGTCACGCGGATATGTACGGGGCTGTGGTGACGGAGCCAAATTCCGAAGAGGCAGATATCGGATTGTTCTTTTTGCATAATGAGGGTTACAGCACCATGTGCGGGCATGCTATCATTGCTGTTACAAAGGTATTACTGGATACGGGCTGGGTAAACAAAGATGAAGCTCAACCAAGATTGTTGATCGACGTGCCGGCTGGCCGAATTGAAGCCTTTGCGGAGCGGGAAAACGATGTCGTCAAACAGGTATCCTTTCTAAATGTACCGTCGTTTCTCTATAAAAAGGAACAAACCATCGATATTTCGGGAATCGGTCCTTTGACCTATGATATTGCCTTTGGAGGCGCGTTCTATGTTTTCTGTCGGGCAGAAGCACTGGGGGTGGATTTGGTCCCGGAACAGCATGATCGCTTGATTGGCCTGGGAAGAAAGATCAAGCAGACAGTAATGGAATCAATAGAGATCACCCATCCTTCGGAACCGGATCTTTCTTTTTTGTATGGTACGATCATTGTCGGAAAACCTGCTAAAGCCGCTCATCACAGTCGCAATGTCTGCATCTTTGCCGATGGACAGGTCGACCGCTCATCCACCGGATCTGGTGTTAGCGCCAGGGCTGCCCTGCATTTTGCAAAAGGAGAGCTTTCACTTGGCGAATCGATAACTATCGAAA
>JANQGZ010000017.1:0-13931 GCA_028282825.1 SAR324 cluster bacterium | reverse complement strand
CAATACCTCTCTGTTTGGTCACCTCGAAGAAACCCTGTTACCTCGATTTCCCATTCATACTCCTCATCATACCATTTCTTCATAATCAAACTCCAAATTTTTGATTGTCAACCCGACAAACTTAATAGCTCTCTTTAAATCAGGTGACAAATCAGGTGACAGTATACCTATTTTGCTAAATCGATAAGTACTTTTATCCTTGATTTTTTGGTCTACCTGCTTTTTTAAGAAAAAGAAATCAGGTGACAGTATACCTATTTTGCCAAATCGATAAGTACTTTTATCCTTGATTTTTTGGTCTGCCTGCTTTTTTAAGAAAAAGTGAACGGCCTGTTATAAGTTCCGCCTGTTTTATGAAGGCTTCCCCTCCATATGGTCTCCCTACCCGGAAATAGTGCCTGAGTTCATTGATATCTGGAGGATCCGATTCAAGCCATTTCCTCCATTCTTTGGGTCTACCAATTCCCTTGTGTTTTCGTTGAATCAACGGATCTGATTTCTTTAAGCCTAAATGGTAACTGGCACTTGACCATTTATACTCTTCCGCTTGCTTGCATATCTTGGCTCTTACTGGATTTCTTTCCACATAACGAGCAGCAGCCAATAAATTTGAGGTGTCCAGAGGGCAGGAGAAAAACCTCCCTTGAAATAGATGACCACGGGTCTTGGTTTTAAAATTGATATGCCTTGTATATAATCTGTGTGCTTCTCCTATCCCTCTTCTCAAACTTTCTTCATCTGATGGCACAACAAGCAAATGAACATGATTACTCATCAAACAATACCCAACGAAGTCCAATCCAACCTTATCGCCTTGCTCTTTCAGAAACGAAAGATAAACGTTGCAGTCCTTGTCTTCAAAAAAAATATCCATGCTGCGAACCCCCCTCTGAGTAACATGGTGAACAACACCTGGAAGCACTACCCTAGCAAGTCTACCCATTTTATTATCTTGTCTGTTATGCTATTAAATTCACTAATTTCATTATTATTGACTACCAAGAAATAGGTATACTGTCACCTGATTTGTAAAGTATTGGTTAAATCCTGATTTGGACCTACATACTAGCTGTGTATTGAACCAAAATTTACTACTCATTTGGTAGATCTTCAAACTGCTTTACCCAGAAAACCATTTCTTTAGAATTATAATTTGCTTCAGGCTTGAAAGACGATTGATCATCTAGGTTTGCAGCATAGAAATGGATTTCTTCCGGAAGTCTAGTAGACTGATAAGCCATCGGTGTACCACAGTTTTGACAAAAGGAACGAGTTACATTTGGTGACGAATTATAAGTTTTAGGGGTAATGCCAGTCCATTGCCACTTTCCATTTGGGATACCTAAAACACTTGCGAACGGAGAAGCTACGGAACGACGGCAGCTTTCGCAATGACAGTGACCCATAAATTTCTCTGTTTCAGCTTCAAATTCGAATTTTACTTCACCACAGAAACAACGACCAGTTTTTCTCATTTTTCTGTTAAATTTTTGGATTGGTTTTTTTGCAAACGCCATATTAGTGATCATATCTGCTGTATAGATAGATTTCATATTGGGGTCAAAAGCGCAATAATGTTTTGATTGGATAGGCTTTTTTTGCAAATCAGGTGACAGTATACTTATTTTGGTAAATAGGTATACTGTCACCTGATTTGTCACCTGATTTCTTAACAACTTTTCGCACTTCAATTAAGCTGTTTTTGCTTGCACCCTTTTTATAAAGCTTAGGTTCGGTGAATTTTGTTTTTTTAAACATTTCTTTAATCTCTGGAAAAGAATATGTTCCTGTCCCCTGGCAATCCACTAACATAAGCATTGAAAAAAGAGCACCTCCCACTGGGTGGGTTTTAGAATCATCCATAATATAGTCTCTGATTAACAATACTCCGTAGGGATAATAGACTTCGTGACCCTTGGATAAAAAAATATTTCCTTTGAAATACATTCAATTAAAATCGGATAAGAATTCGCCTATTGCCGAATATTTTAGTATACTATCCCCTGATATCTTATAGATGTCATCAGTGCCGGGTATCCTATCAACTGACTTGTTCAATCACATTTGGACAAGCTCTTTAAAAACCGTCAAAGTGCTACTGCCTCTGAATTATGGAAGAAAGACGAAAAAGTAAACGGTATGACATCCACCAGATGATTGAGATGTCACGAAACAGCGAATCGTTCCGGTGCGAAGGTGTCAACATCAGTGAATCGGGATTGTTGGTCAGGATCGACAAAAAAGTTGAACAAACCGGAACGGAAGAATATCTTTTCATTTTTGATATTGAGCTTGAAGAGGGAATGGAAGAGATGCGCTGCGAAGGAAAAATCGTCTATACTATCGAGCAAGGGGGAAAACAGGAAGTGGGTATTCAGTTTGTAGGCTTGAATGACGAGGAAAGCGAGTTGCTGCAAAAATACACCAGGTACCTGGAAAAACAGGGTTAGCGGACAGCTGCGGGATAAGGTGCAGCGACCTGGTGTGGCTCAGGGTGGTGGGCGGATCGCATTTTTTTATTTGCAAAGTTGTAAAGGCATACCTGGTGTTTTATTCAAATCAAAGCATATGTCACCGTGTTGGTCGGTTCTCAGGAGTTTCCCACTAAATCGTTTAAGAGTCGATAACGTAGCAGCATCCGGATAGCCGCGAATATTGTTGGCATTGACAGAGACCACAGAGAATTCGGGAGCAAGCGCCTTTAAAAACTCAATGTCACCTGTTTCAGAAGATCCATGATGTCCTGCAATTAACACATGCACCGGACCAATAGCACCCGATTCCAAAACGGCTCTTTCGACGACCTTGTCCGCATCGCCCATGAGCAGCGTTTTTGCTTGTCCAATTTCAATTTGAATGACCAGGGAGTGTCGATTTAAATTATTACTTTTAAATTGATAGGGCCAGAGGAAGCGTAGAATGAAGTTTTGCCAGCGTATTTCACTGCCTCCCAGGATCTTTTTTTGTTTCTTATCTTTCTTTAATGCGAGATTCACCCACCGAACCAGATCCGGTGTTACATTGTCCGGCAAAGGGTGCCCACTGTGGAGGATTGTTGCATCCGGGAAGGCCTCTCTTAAACGGAAATAACCTCCCGCATGATCAGAGTGGAGATGAGTCAAAATTATGTAAGCAAGGTCATCGACCTGATAGAACATCAATTGCTGCAACACACGGGCTGACGTTCCCGGATGTCCAACATCGATCAAAGTACCGACATTGTCCTGTTTTAACAGCACCGCTTGACCTTCTCCGACATCAAGAACAATGATTCTATCATTTGCGCAGAGGTTTAAATAAATCAGAAAACTAATCACTAACAGGGTAATCTTTTTCATGGTCGAGTCTTAAATAGCGGTTAAGCAAAATACCGGCAAGACAAGCAAGCCAGTTAAAACCGACATCGCGCCAATCGCCGTATCTTTCCGGAAGCCACCATTGCAGTATTTCGTCTGATAAACCTACCACGAGGCAGATCCAAATTGCTTTTTTTAATCCAAACAGCTGAAAAGAGAAAAAGCCAAACAGACCAAAAACGATGAAATGAAGTCGTTCTGCAACGGTAGGAAGGAGTAAGGGAATAATGATGAATACCAAGGCTCCCCACACCAGGTGAATCCATCTGCCGGCCATCTGCTTTTGCCGAAGATAATACACCAAAGATCCCAACAAAACGATACTGACGATTAAAAAAAGTAATGCCAGTTGTGCATCTGAGATCGTTTCCGCAACATATCGTTGCAACGGGCGACCTTTTATCGAAAGCGTTGGAATTATAAGAAGGTTAAGCAACCAGACAGTTTTTAAGAGTAGCAGAAGCATAGAGACACTTTTGTTGCAATGGTGCCGGAAAGGCTAAATTGAGTCAGAAGGTACCTGTTTTGTTGTGTAATAGATTATTAACCAATTGCCCTCCGAAGGCAAAGTCGAAAATGAGGGGTTGGTTTGCGTCTTTATGATATGTTGGTAAAATAATAACATCGAGCAGATTTTAATGATTTAACTCAAGTTTCGCACCTGTTTTTGCAGTAGATGATTTATACGGTGTAAAACCACTATCAGCTATTCAGTTAAAAGCACTTGGCTATTAGCGATCAGCTGATAGCTTTGATACGACTCGCTTCGCTCCATTATTTTGAGTCTCAATGTAAACGTACCGAAGGTACTCAGTTTAAAGCTAAAAGCTAACTGCCAGTAGCTAATAGCTTTTATGTAAAAGTCATCTTCCTCAGTGAACTGCAGAGCCACTGATAGAATAAAACAAGGGTACGAAACTTGAGTGATTTAATAAAACCAATGTTTTCAAGCACCAAATTAACGTTGTTTAAATCGTTGGACACCTTATGAAACTTTGTTCCAAGTTTAACAGTGCTGATGAAGGGAAAATTCATAATATCATTAGCTTAGACAAGGGAAAATTAATCTAATAACTGAGAAATGCCGCAACCTTTTTTTAAACATATCACATTAACTGAGGCAGCTAAGTTAGCAGTCTCCCGATTTGTGCTACCAGGGTTAAGTTTAGCATTGATGGCATCCGGTTGTGCAGTCATTAAAAATTCAACCGCACCTATTCGCCTCGCCAATGAAGTAAACGTTATCGAAGACATTGATTACAATCCCCCAAACAGCAACCTAAAGCAAAGGTTGGATCTCTTTATACCCAGAAGTAACCCGGGAGTTTCTCCTGTTGCTGTTTTTGTCCACGGTGGCTATTGGAAAAACCAGGATAAAAGATATTTCAGGCCTGTGACAGGACTTTATTGGAATTTTGGTTTTGCTTTGGCTCAACAGGGATTTCTAACGGCTGTGATTTCCTATCGTTTGTTCCCGGAGAGTCGGATTGATGGGCAGATTAACGATGTTCGGACAGCAGTTGCGTGGGTTGGTGCACATGCAGGTGAATACGGCGGTGATGGCGATCAGATTCATTTGATCGGTCACTCTGCGGGTGGTCATCTGGTTGCGATGGTTGGGCTCAATGACCACTCCAATGTGCGATCAATAGTTGCCTTATCCCCAATTCTGGACATCGTTCACATGAAAGAATTCCAAACCAGTGATTTCAACCGGGAAATTGTCTTCCCAGTTTTTGGCTCCAGTGACGATGACTTGCGCAGAAGATCTCCAATTGAGTTTTGGAGCAGCAAAGCACCTCCACTTAACGTCATTATCGGTTCTGACGACTACCCCTTTGTATTTGAGCAATGCCGACAATTTTCAGAAAAAGCGCAGACAGAAAACTGGAATGTCAGGTTGGAAACCCTGAAAGGATTTGAGCATGCAGATTTGGTCCTCAGTGTGACCAACAAAGACTCAACTATTATTCAAAAAGCTATAAAATTCATGAGACAACATAATTAATGAAAGCAACACACCTGGTCTCTGCCACATCAACGTCCAGTGGCACAGTCTTAAAAGCGGGTTTTCCGTTCATTTCCGGTGCTCTGATTGTCTGTGTCTGTAGCTTTTCACTTCAATTATTTGCATCCACACCGACTGATTCTTCACAAACAATAACTCAGCTGAATACCGGCGCAGATGGAAATCCATTATGGGAGCTTTATGTTGGAGAAAAGATCTCTCCTGTTGATGAGTATGCCTTTCTGCAGACTAATAACTCATTGCCGGAATTGGGTTACGAGAATATCAAAGTACCGGACAACCTGACTTCCCAGGCAATTCGACTTTCAAATTCCGTATCGACCTCGGTTTGGTACAGGTTGCTGTTTGAAGTAGCCGGTGACTCAGTAGAGGTTTCGGAGAGCAGGAAGCCGATGGCCATTCGTTTAGGAGTTATAAGCGATAGGGATCGTACTTTTATAAATGGAAAATTGGTTGGTGAAACAGGTGATTTCGGTAGCTCGCTGCCACAGGCTTATGACAAGCTCCGTATTTACGAAATTCCCTATGGTCTTCTAAAACCGGGAAACAATGTCCTGCATATCCAGGTTGAACCATATTTCCCCGATGAATTGGGCATTTATCGGGATCGTGTCGCTCTTGGCCCGGCTTCAGAAATCTGGCGTGAGTTTTATCTTGAGAACGCAGGTCAGGCAATTACCATAATGATTTATATAACCTTTGCGCTTTATTTTCTGTTGTTTTTTATACGCCGAAAACAGGATCGCGAAAACCTTTACTTTGCCTTGTTCCTTTTCAGTATGGTGACATACAGCCTCTTGCATACACAATTCAAATACATCTATGGCTGGGAGTTATACCAGTTGAAACGTATTCAAACCCTGGCGGTAATGTTTACGCTCCCTCTCTTTTATCAATTTATCCGAAGTTTTTATTCGTTAACACCCGGGAGGTTTGCCCGCATTTGGGACCGAATTGCCTTGATGGTTCATGCAATTCCTTTAATTGGCGGTGGAATTGTGTTGATCAGCCCTTCAACCGTGATGTGGCAGGCTACTCTCGACAATCTTGTTCAGCCCGGCTGGTTGTTGTACTGCATTGGTATCATTGTGATATTGACAAGAGAGATACTAAAGCGAAATCGTGATGCGCTCCTGATGATGGTCTCGATCTTGATCTTAATGGCCGCGATGATACTGGATATTCTCACAGGCAGGGCTATTTTAAATCTACCTCCGTTACTCACCTATATATTTGTACTTTTTGTAATCACCATGGCCCTTATCCTGGTGAATCGATTTGTCAGTCTTCAGGAGGAGACAATCAGTCTTAATAAACAGCTGGTAAGATTTAACGCAGCATCGCGAAGATTTGTTCCATTCGAGTTTTTGAGTCTGCTGGAAAAAGGAAGCATTGTGGATGTCAATCTTGGAGACCAGGTTCAAAAGGAGATGGCCATCCTTTTTTCTGATATCCGTGGATTTACCAGTCTTTCCGAGATGATGACCCCGCGGGAGAATATCGATTTCATCAACTCCTATCTTCGTCGAATGGGGCCTGTGATCCGGCAAAATGGCGGATTCATCGATAAGTATATTGGGGATGCAATTATGGCATTATTCGCTACCAGCCCTGAGTCAGCCATTTGCTCTTCCATCGATATGCATGAAAAGCTTTATATGTGGAATGAAAGTCGCCAAAAACATCAAATGGTTCCGGTGCGGATTGGTGTTGGCATCCATGTTGGACGATTGATGCTGGGGACTATTGGTGAAAATGAGCGACTGGAAGGCACAGTCATCGCTGATAGCGTGAACCTGGCATCCAGAATTGAAAGTCTGACGAAATTATATGGTGCTTCTGTATTGATAAGCGGAGATACCAAAGACACATTGAAAAGTCCGGAAAGGTATCAATTGCGGTTGGTCGATCGTGTCCGCGTAAAAGGGAAAAATACTCCGGTTGAACTCTACGAGTTGTTGGATGTCTTGCCATCGTCTGAATTGGAACTGAGATTAAAACAGTTCACGAGGTTCAACCAGGCCATGCAGCACTATGCCGAAGGTAATATTGATGATGCCGAAGTACTTTTTATGGAAATCTATCGGGAATCCAAGGACACGGCTTCCGGGGTGCTCATCCGACGCTGTCGATCCCTGAAAGAAAAAGGATTGCCTGAAAATTGGGATGGAACTACCACTTTGACGTCTAAATAGACTGCTGTTACATCTTTGTACACCAAGGGGAAAAAGCCATCTCATTTCGTGTTTTAGTAAAACTCGGACAGGTATGAGCTCAGGTTTTGCCTGCAATTGGTCAAGCCCAGTTTTTTTCTGATGTTTTTTCGATGGGTTTCCACTGTTTGTTTTGAAATGGACAACATTTCGGCGATTTGTTTTGTTTTAACCGTGGATTTGACGAGCCGAGCCACCCGTTTTTCGATAGGTGTCAAGCTGTTGGTTTGCTGCGTTTTATTTACGGCAAGAAAATCCAGCAGCACTTTCAGGTTTGTTTTTACATCCTGAAGGTTGATAAATTGTGGAAGGTTGTCCTGAATGGAATCAATGCTGTATCCCTGTCCAACGGAACTTTCGGAGTGGCTGTTTGATGCCAAAAATTCGTTCAAAGTGTTATAAATTCGACGCACATTGTCATGGGAGGTGTTACGAAGCGTTGCCAGTTGTTTTTTGTCGCTGATGTCCTCGGCCAGAATCATATATCGCGAACGTCTTTGGTGACGTTTCCCAACCGGTAAAGAGATTTGTCTGATCCATTTCAAGGAACCATCCTTGCTGATAAGTTGCTTTACCATGGTAAAATGGTCGATTTTGTTATTTTCCAGCTTTGCAACATTTACCCGTTCTGCTGCAAAGTCTTCCGGTGAGCTGATTTCGTGCAGGGTTTGAGCGAGTAGTTCCTCCCTGGAATAGCCGGTTGTTCTGGCATAGGATTGATTAACCCTGGTGAACTGACCGCTTTCCGAATCAACCAAAGCCATGCCCATCGGCGCATGTTCAAAAATTTGATCAAAAAAACAATGCTTGTTGGGACAGGCCAGTTTTTTTATCTTTTTCAGATCTGTAACATCGTGAAAAGTAAACAACCTTGTTCCCTTTCTGATCGAGACTTGCTTAACGTTCATTAAAAAATCTTTTTTCCTTCCCTTGCTATCTCGAATAACGCATTTAACGTTCTCCAGGGGAAGATGCAGTTGCAAGCCGCTCATATCTATATTCGGGTAGGTCAGCAAATTATGGATATTCTCCTTTTTTAGCACGTCACTGGTCTTATAACCGAGAACATGTTTGATGTTGGAGGAGACATAAGTAAAGTTGCCCTGGTCGTCTGTGATAAAGACCGGGTCCCTGAGATTTTCCTGGGTTTTACGATTTATTTCCAGGTATTCGCTTAACGATCTTTCCAGATTCTCCACCTCTTTGCTTACTTTTCCGTTATGCAAGGCAAAATCTATCGCCATTTTCAGCTCCGAAAGCTTGTACGGCTTTTCCAGGTTGACAACAGGAAGTGTCGGCATGTCTTCTTCCAAAGTGGCCTCGACCTTTGTTTTTGAGCAAACAATAACCGGAAGTTTTAAAGAGCAGCGGATTTTATTTGCCAGCCCCGATCGATGAAGCTCTTCACGGTCGTTTACATCGAAAAGCACAATATCGAGTTTGGATCGAAGGGATAACCTGATTGCTTCTTGAGAAGAATCCGTAATGTCCACGACGCTGTGATTCAATCTTTGCAAGAATCTTATAATCCCCATCCCTGCATTTTCGTGCACAACCAATATGTTTGCTGTTGCCATAGATTGAGACCGTTTTTTAAGTGTGGGACGGACCCGTCATCACTTTGAGTCCGTGCGTTGCTCTTCTCATGCAACCCTCTGCATCATCTTCAATTTTAAAATGGCAGGTTAGATGAAGCGGAAGGGTCCAAAGTCTGAAAATTTGCAAAAACTGTTCAATCAGAAAAATAAGTCAGACCAGCTGAAGTGAATTATAACAGAAATCTACAATTTATAAACAAATTTATTTTTTTGCCGTTGATACCCATTTTCTACCTACTACATAAACGAAAAGAACCAATATTGATTGATTAGTAATCATCATGTTCCCCCTTCCTGACATTAATAATCGGTCAAAAGCGTGATGCTCCCTGACAAAAATTCTCAAAAGGAGTTCAAAATTCTGCAAAATCATTCAAACAGTTAACACCAGTAATAAAAATATGATTACCATACTGATATTGTTAACTATTATCTATGGCACAATAATTGAGACTGTTTGCCCTCACACATCCGTGCAAATTACAAGACCGATAACATTTCCAGGAGATAACGATGTTAAATCAAATATCATTGGCCAAAAAACTTGGTGCTAGCTTTTCATTAGTATTACTGCTTCTTATTATTGTCAGCGTTGTTTCGTTTACTACGATAGAAAACGCTTCCACGGATTTTGTTAATTACAGGGGTTTAGCCAGGGATACAAACCTGATGGGGAGAGTTCAGGCGAACATGCTGATGATACGCATGAACGTAAAGGATTTTATCATTACCGGAAGTGATAAGGACCAAAAGCAGTACTCCGATTTCGTCAAAATAACAGACGATTTCCTGGAACAAGCTCAAACTGACATTCAGAATAAAGAACGGGCAAAACTCGTGGACCTGGCCGACGATTCTCTTGATGAATACCAACAAGGTTTCAATTTGGTTGTAGAAGCCAAGAATGAAAGAAATCGTCTGGTGTATGATATTCTTGATAAAAAAGGACCGTTTATGGAAAAAAACCTGACCGACATTCTGGTCTCCGCGGAAGATGACGGCGATGTAAAAGCTGCTTATTATTCGGCACTTTCCATGAAACGCCTCTTGCTTGCCCGCCTCTATATGGCTAAATTCCTTGACACAAACTCACAGCAACACGTGGATCGAGTGCTTGAAGAATTCGGAAAAATGCAAATGAATCTGACAATCCTCGAAAAAGAGTTGCAGAATTCTCAGCGCAGGCAATGGCTTGCAGAAGTTGTTGAAGCCAAGGGAATTTATATCGTCAATTTCAACAAACTGGTAACAGTAATATTTGATCGAAACAAAGTCATCGACAACACCCTTGACCGGTTGGGTCCTGTTATAGCCAAAGCCGTTGAAGATACCAAGCTTTCAGTCAAGGCAGACCAGGATTTACTGGGACCAAAACTACAAGCAGCAAATGACAGGGCAGTAATGGTTATCATTATCCTCTCTTTGGTCGCTGTATTAACTGGCCTGGTTGTTGCCTTTATAGTCGTGAAAGGAGTTATGGCCCAGCTGGGAGAGGATCCCCGGGAGATTTCCCGTATTGCACAGCTTCTAGGCAAGGGGGATTTGAGAATTGAATTCAACAAAACCGACGTAAAAGGTGTTTATAAGGAAATCAAAAATACTGTGGATAACTTAAAACAGGTGGTAACTGATGTAAGGGTAGCTTCGGAGAATGTGGCCTCAGGCAGCATGGAACTGAGCTCTACCGCTCAGGAATTATCACAGGGTGCATCGGAACAAGCATCGGCAGTTGAGGAAACCACTTCATCCATGGAACAAATGTCGTCCAATATTGAACAAAATGCGGATAATTCAACCCAGACCGAAGCTATATCGCAAAAAGCTGCTACCGACGCGGAGGAAAGCGGTTCTGCGGTTACCGAAGCTGTCGGGGCAATGAAAGAGATTGCCGGCAAGATATCAATCATTGAGGAGATCTCCCGTCAAACGAACCTGCTGGCATTGAACGCGGCTATTGAGGCAGCAAGAGCGGGCGAACACGGAAAAGGGTTTGCAGTAGTTGCTGCAGAGGTAAGAAAACTTGCAGAGAGGAGCCAGGTCGCGGCAGGAGAAATATCAGAGTTGTCAGCTTCCAGTGTGCAAGTAGCGGAAAGGGCTGGTCAGATGTTGGAAAAACTGGTTCCGAATATCAAGAAAACATCAGATCTGGTTCAAGAGATTACTGCCAGCTCCAAAGAACAAAACTCCGGGGCCGACCAAATTAGCAAGGCTATTCAACAACTTGACCAGGTGATCCAGCAGAACGCAGCTTCCACCGAGGAAATGGCTTCCACTTCCGAGGAGTTGTCTTCCCAAGCGCAGCAGCTAAAAGATACCATGGCGTTTTTTACATTGAATGACATCCGTGCCGGCGAAAACATGCAATCAATGAGTCACCTTCAACTCGGAAACGGCCAGCCTTCCCAAGCGAAAATGGACAAAGCATTGGGAGGTTCGAATGTCATCACACCTGGTATTGGAATGGACAACAACCCACGGTTGCCTGGTTCACCAGGCATTGACCTGAATCTAGAGGAACAACAAAAAGAAGACATTGAATTTGAGAGATTTTAAAGTCGAAATTTAGGGCCAATCAACAAGGAGCGGGGAAGAATCTTGCCAATCCCCCCTCCCCATAAGTGTTTATTTAAGGCAAGATTTTAATTCATTATGTGAACGAATGGTAGGGCGGCCCTAAGTAGCTGCCGAGAGACTGCCCTGTTGGCGGGGTCGTAGCCCCGCCCTGCCGTTTGAATGGTACTGCGAATAATCTTATTTAAGTGAGGGCTGATGGGAATGCCGGGTAACCGGCATTTCTTACGCGGAGCGACCGACATGGTCATTCTCGTGTCGCGCTATAACGACTGGGCTAAGCTGCTGGCCGGAGGCCAGTCAGTTTAAGCCCTTTGTTGGATTTTTTTTGTTCACTGATTTTCTGACAAGTAATTGATCACTTTATTTGCTAAATTTTCTGCGAATATTTCTTCAGATATTTGCAGATCTTTTAAAATCCGCTTATCAATGTCATGTGGAGTATGTGTAGCATTGTATAAGCCAAAAGGTATCAACAGCAAATGACAATAAAAATTAAATTTTTGTTTCTCTTCGAATTTAATAACATTGTAAGGGGGGGTCGTATTTCTTACTTCTAGAACTACTTTGGTTTCCTCATAACCGTATGATGGAATAATTCCCAAAGTTATTAAGCAAGTAAATGTGAATGCTGTAAGAAGATCATTTGATTCGCTGTGAGCTTTAACAGAAATAATATAATCGACATATGAGTAACGAATGTTGGAAACCCTAATTCCATTTGATTCCAATTTATGACGAAAATCTTTATGAAAATTATCCGGTAGTAGATCATCTAAGTCATTCTGTCCTATATACACTAATTTTGAAGGAGTAGAATGATCCTTACTCATTTTGTGTAGGGCGGGGCCTTCAATGACCACGCAACTCTGGGAGAATAAAATAAAAACTATAAATATCCAATAAGTCAAAAATTTCATATTTCTCCAATCGAATATCATATTAGTGATCATATCTGCTGTATAGATAGATTTCATATTGGGGCTAAAAGTGCAATAATGTTTTGATTGGATAGGATTTTTTTGTCGGGATTGCGATTACAATGACGGCAAATCAGCTACATGGTTATGTGTCATCGGTTTATTTGAGCAGATTAGCTGTTTTTTACGATTTAAAGCAGGGTATTGTAGCTAATCTGCTGCATGTTACCTGTTCATGCTGTTTATCTGATCATATTTGCTGCATTACCCCGCTTTAAGCAGGTAAAAGCAGTTTAGTCTGGCACATAAGCATTGTTTATAGTTGTTATGTAATGGTTTCAGGCCTGTGTTCTGGCATTTATAATGGTTTGTCTGATGTAACTCTTCACCACAGAGACACAGAGATCACAGAGAAAAGACTTAGAATAGTAAAAAAATGCACATTTGTAGGATTCCCGCCACTGTTACTGACTTCCCCAAAATCCAGTGTTTAGTCTTGACCTGATTTTGGTTTATGATTATTGTTTAAATACATTTTGATTGGTTCCTTTGGGAATTTTTGTTTCATTGAGTTTTGAGAATCTGGTGGGAGCTTGATTCGTCGGACTAACCAACCGCAAAACGATTTAGTGAAATGAGATGGGCCCAGAGGTTTGGCTACGGCGGGGTTGGTTCCCCGCTTTATGGTGCTCCCACACCGCCAGGCTTCTGGGCTTTTCTCATTTCTAGGGCATAGTTCAGAACTGGCGGTGATCCGGAAAAGGATATCACCATGAAACCGGTTGTGAATTTCAAAGCTGTCTGGAAACTTTTTTCCAACGATCATCCTCCTTTTGTGATTCTGCACCAGCAAAAACTCATCTACATCAGCAAAGAGGCGGGGGAGGTTCTTGACATTTCCAACCCCGCCTGGCCATTACAACAATCACCGGCTGCATCACTCCTCAAAAACGATGCCCTGCCGGTAAGTTCCTCAAACCAAACCAGTGACGTACTGGACCTTATCCAACTTTTTCGTTCTCAGCCCCATCTTTCCGGGCTATTGCGCTGCTACCTGCAGTTAAACAAACCGCAAGTGGTCACATTTGCCCGTTGGGCCTTGCGGGAGCTGATACCCCAGGCGACCCGAGAGAAGAAGACTCAATATTTCACCCGAAACGGATTGCATCTGATGTATTTAGACGACAAGGAACGATACAAGCATCTCAGGCAAATCCTGGTGGTACCGGGAGGCATTGAAGCTA
>JANQGZ010000072.1:0-52502 GCA_028282825.1 SAR324 cluster bacterium | reverse complement strand
CTCTTGCTCTTGCTCTTGCTCTTGCTCTTGCTCGTAAAGGTGAACATATTTCATTTAAAATCGGAAGCAAAATACGCAATAAATTGCTTAAAGATATTTAATATGGACTCGAAAACGATTGGAAAACAGGTAAGGGAAAGACGAAAATTTCTTGGTGTCGATCAGTTGTCTTTTTGCAGCATTGCTGAGCTTTCCCAGCATACTTTGAGCAGCATAGAAAATGGCACTGGGAATCCTTCATTAACCACCCTAAACAAGATTCTTGAGGTTTTGGGGATGGAATTGATTATCCAGGTAAAAGCGGCTGAATAATGGGTAAAAAAGCAGAAGTATATCAGAAAGGGCAGAATCTCTTATATCAAATTTCTATGAGAATGAAGAAAAAGTGGTGACGCTGATAAATAAATCTTTTATGAGTCGGGAAGCAAAAAAACGTTATCTTTTTTTATTCAAAGACAGGCAAAAAGCGATGTTGGATTGAGGGGAGGAAACGAATAATAAATTATTAATTGTGTATAGAACCACGCCCCTCAAATCGGTTTGGATTAGACCGCTTAAGGAGGTGATTCGGGGAAAGTGCCAGATACAAGCACTAAACCTCTTTCTTATCTTTCCACAATGGATGCCGGTGGTCTGCGTATTCCTTGTTTATCCTTCCGGTAAACATAGATGGGAATAAGGGCCAGTTAGCCTTGATCACGAAAGCACCTAGATGTGCGAAAAATAAGAGCAAAAACATCATACCAGCTCCAGTATGAACCAGCGTGTTAATTTCGTTTAGCAATGGTGAAAGCGTTACATCGCCAAAGTTTTTGTAGATTTTGACAAGGCCAGTCAGCAAGAGAACCAGGGAAACTACTCCAATGGCTGCATAAGCCAATCGCTGTTCTGCCAGAAATTTGCCCTGGGGAGGCTCTTCACTGCCAGTGACCATGGCTTTAATTATCTGGGCACTTTCCTTGACATCGCCTTTTTTAGGTACGGCCGCGAATTCCTTTCGTCTCACATGATAAACAATATGAAAGACTACCGCTGCGCCAAACACAATGGCTGCTATTAGATGCAAAACCAGGGTGATTTCAAAATTAGCAGACCATTCCATTCCGGGAATCTTGATTACGTTGTATCTTTTATACATGGGTAATTGTCCGAATCCCGAAAAGAGAAGGATCAGACCGCTAATTGCCGCCAGCCAGTGATTGGCCATTACTACTCCTGAATGTCTTCTTACTTTAGCTGTTTTCATTTTTCTTATCTCCTTTCGAAATAGTTGCAGCGAAAGCTCCCAGGGCACCGATGAACGGGGCTACCAATGCTGATACCGCCCAGTTGGAGTGTTTTTCCATCATGTTCTCCGGGTTGTGCAACCGCATGGCCTTTTTAGGATTTTTTGCCTGGCTCACAATGGCCTGGTCTAATTTTTCAAATGGAATTCCGGAAACATAGATGGTCGATGTTCCACCATTCTGTTTATCTCCATAAACATAACCACCATATTCCTTTTTTAATTTTTCAGCTTCTTTGAATATCTCGGATCGCTTACCGATTTTCATAGCACCGGTAGGACATTGCTCAACGCAGGCTGTTTCCTGTCCCTGTTCCAGACGATCCCGGCAAAGATCACATTTATACATCACACCTCCACCGACCGGCATAGGATCAAGGTAGGTATAGATACCAACTCCGGCCTGTCTTTGCGGGACGCTCCAGGGACAGACTGTTCGACATTTGGCTCCACCAAAACAGGTACTTTCTTTTACGTATACCGGGCCTTCCTTGGTTTTATTCATGGAACCAAATGGACAGAGATTGGCACACGGTGGATTGTCGCAGTGCATACACCTCCTGGGGACATGCTCCTCGACGATCTTTCCGTCTATTTCGGTTTTCACCTTTTGCACAAAAATCCAGTTGTAGGGAGTCAATCTGTCAGTCAGGTGTCGTTTTTTACTCCAGTCTTCGTGTTTATCCTGGGGCCAGTAATTCTTAAGCATTGCCGGATCCGGCTCAGGAAAATTGTCTGCGTTCTTTTCCCTGCAGGCAGTGACACAAACAGGGGTATCTTTATGTTCGCAGCCATCGCATTTGGTGAGATCGATCAGGGTTGCATAACCATCTTCTGCAGCCGTTTCCGCCTTTGCTTTTTTCGATGGTAACACACCCACTGCTCCCGCAGCTGCCATACCTTTTAGAAGGTTTCTTCTGCTAAATTTCATGTTTTTCTCCGCAAGTGGTCTGTTTGTTTAATGGGCGAATAATCCGTTGGATGATTTGGTGCCATTCTTTCCGGTTGATGGGTAACGAGTTACCCATCCTACCATTCCTTTGTTGATGATCGGACAGTAAACGAGTGTCGGCGGGGTCGTAGCCCCGCCCTACCGTTTGTTCTCTGCTTTAGACAAGTTAATATCAAGTTTTTCGGTTATCATTTTGGTCCAAAATTAATACCTAAAAGTCTTGCAGCCAATCAATAGCCGGTGATTGTTATTCATTGAAACCAAGTTTTTTTAAAAACCAAATCATGGGACAGAATTTTGAGAAGCCGAATTGAAACAGATTCAATCCAACAAATGCCGATAAAGCCAGCCACCAGGGATGAGCGAGTATAGACAGCAAAATCCCTGTTAGAATAAATATTCCTGCCACCAGGTGAACAATATCAAGTGCTTTCATTTTTTTCCTTCCGGTTTTTTAAGTTATGCTCCAATGTCTCACAAGCATCAGTCCGTTCCTACAATATCAGGCCTTATTCTGATTTAAAAACAAATTTCCTGATTAAGACAATTTACTGAGATAAACTAAGAAGACTGTCACAAACGATGGTGTTTTTGATCGTTGAATAGTTGAACTTAACCTTTCTTTTTCCAATATGCGTGCCAGCTAGTCAGATGGCGACCAAAAGCACTAAGCAGCTAACTGTTATTATAAAACTTTAATTTAGAAGGTATCTACTTTGAATGGCGATTTTCATACAATATCCCCAAATGGTAACGTTACAAAAACTCAACCCTTGGGTTTGAGTAACGTTACTTTCAGAGCAGTGACCATCGGAATTGGCAATATCACCGGAATTGATACTGCGGTTGCACTCGGGGGACGGGGGAGCAATTTTTGGATGCGGGTTACAATCGCCGCACTCTGCTTTTTGGTGATTGTAGGTGGTGTAAAACGAATCGGGGCTGTCGCCAGTAAGATCGTTCCTTTTATGAGAAGAGGTGTTTCACCTTTTCCTGGTCCTAAAACTTCTCCGGATGCTGTTCTTTTTTTGATTTAAGCCACCTGTCAAAATCATCATCAATTTCCTGCTGAGTAGTATCATCCACAGCAATCAATCGGACTTCCTTGTTTTCACAAGCCGTGCATCGATGAAACAATGCTAATTGCTCTTCATAAATGGACGCACTGAAATCATCTTTATCTATCTTGGTTCCGCATTTTTGGCAGGATACATTCGTAGTCCAAGCTTTTTGGTCCTCCTCACTTAGCTTGTTCCACAATACTTGCGCTTCATCAGTAAACTTCATACTCCTATTCCTTTGTTGCTAGTTATTAACATAGTAAAAGAATTTCACCGCCTCGACTTCATCTAGATCGGTGTGGTAGTTCGTTAAAAGATTTTCTTGCAATCGTTCCACTTGCTTGGCAGCGTCCAGAAAATAGGAAGTCCGGGTCGTTTCCAAATCTTTGAGATCGATACTTTTAGTCGAATAATCATTATCAAGCGAGAATAGCTCGGGTTCTTCATCCAGATTTACATTTTTCCATTCCGCTGTTGTCATATTTAGTTTGTATTCCCAGAGAAACAAAGGACCAAATTCTGCCACAAAGCCAATGGCTTTAAGCAAAAAATCGATATCGTTTTCCTGGAAGGTATAGTGAAGATTCACCCTCACCCAACCAGGCTTTATTCCACAGTATCCGTCTGCTATCAGTTTTCGGAATTTTGCCGACTCCTCCTCGTCAATGCCCAGTAGGTAGTGTCCATAAGGACCGGCACAACTGCAACCGGCTCGGGATTGGATACCAAAGAGGTCATTCAACAATTTAGTAACAAACTTTGGATGCAGATAACGATCCTTGTGCCTGATATTAAAAGAGATAATAGGAACCCGGTGTTCAGGGTCAAATTCTCCAATCAGTTCCACATTTTCAATTTCCTTTAATTGTTTCAGAAACTTATCTGCATATTTCAATTCAATATCTTCAATCTGATCCACCCCTATTTTGTTTTTCAATTCCATGATTAACGCAGTTTTTATGGTCTGCAATATGGGAGGTGTACCGGCCTTTTCCCTGGTTTCGATGTCATCGTAAAAATCATGAAACCGGTATCCCACATAGTCCACTGTGCCGCCACCTGCAGCCGTAGGAGGCAGATCCTTGCGATACAGTTTTTCGTTAAAAATCAAAATACCGCTGGTTCCAGGTCCGCCCAGGAATTTATGAGGGGAAAACACAATGGCGTCAAAATATGACTCTTCGTCCCGGTTCATGTCGATTTCAATGTATGGTGCCACTGCTGCAAAATCAAACATAATTGGAACACCATAGCGATGACAGATTTTGGCTACTTCAAAGGTAGATGTTCTCAGACCTGTTATATTAGACCCCGCAGAGAAGGAAGCCAGTTTCTTTCTTTCTTTATAGGCATCTGCAGACAGCTTTTTTTCCAGATCATCCAAATCCAGCATTCCCGACGCGTCCAGACCAACCACTACGGTTTCGGCAAAGGATTCCCGCCACATCAATTCGTTTGTATGATGCTCGTAGGGGCTAATAAATATGATAGGTCGTTCCTTCCAAACGTTTTCTACCAGATCGGTTTCGGCTCCCTTCATCTTTTCCATTGCCTTGACCAGCCTTTCCTTGGTGACAGGCGGCAAATAAATGCCCAGAATTTGTTGGAGTTTTAGTAAAGCGCCCGTCGTACCGGAGCCGATCGAAATAATCTTTCCTTCCGGACCCGCATTCACCATGGCTTTGATTCTCTCTTCCGCCTGGTGCAGCAGAGTTGTCATGTATTTGCCCGTATAATCATCCTCAGTATGGGAGTTTGCGTAGGACTTTAAAATATTCGTGATTCTGTTTTCGATAAACTGCAATCCCCTGCCCGATGCCGTGTAATCGGCATAGAACAAGTGCCTTTCACCGAACGGGGTTTGAAACAGCATGTCGTTTCCAATAATCTGATCCCGAATATAGTCTAATGAATATTGCTTCATCTTTTTCGATTGTTTGGTTCCGGATTTATTCAGCCTTTCTAAATACTCACTTTTTGCGGTTTAGTTTAGACTTGCTTGGTTTGTATGCAAAGAATTTTGTTTTGGGTTCGACTGTGTTATCAGCTATCAGCAATCGGTTACCAGTTTGTGGAACAATTACTCAAGTCTTGAAGAAAACGCGGAGCTTTCACCTAAGACCGATAACGGATAACTGTCAACTGTCCCATGTGACTTTAACTAAAATTGAACAGACCAGGGTGTTGCCGAATTTTAAAAATACTCCAAAACGTCTATATATAGCTTGTTCATGTTATTTGTTAAAACGCAACACAAAGCTGGCACCTTTGCCTGGACCTTCGCTCTTTGCCCAGATAGCGCCTTTCATTTCCGACATGAAATTCGCACTGTTGTGCAATCCAAATCCATGACCCTGTTTTTTGGTCGTGAACCCATGATTGAAAATTTTCTTCAAATCTTTCTCTTCAATACCTTTACCTGTATCACTTACAGTCAGAAAGACATGCCTCTCATTTTGGTCTATGGAAATATCCAGAATTTTTTCATTATTTTCGTCCACTTCCATAGCGTCTTTAGCATTGATAATAAGATTCATCAGCACATGACTAAGTTTGGTCCGTTGCACGGTTATCCTTGGAATTTTTTCATAATTTTTTCTAATGGTAATCCCGCTGCTTTTTAGCGATGATGCATGCAAATTCAACGTGTTTTCCACAACTGTTTCCAATTGAATGGTTTCCTCCATGAACCCACCGCTGGCATAAGCCTGCTGGGCTCTTATTACATTGGTCATCAGCGATACTTTTTCCATCAGTCTATCCGATTGTTTCAAAATTTCGTGATATTCTTCATGGATAGGTTCTTCTATTGAAAGCAGATAGTTGACCAGCCTTTCGCCTTTTGGATCATTGGCAATGAATTCCTTGAAATTATCCTTGTTGCATTTCAAAAGGTTTAATGCTTTGTTAAGGCCCCTTACAGCGGAATTCGCTACAATATCACGGATAATATTAGTCGAGGTATTCACGCTGTTCAGAACGTTGCCGATATTATGAAGCGTATCGGAAGCAATATCTGTCATGCCTGCCTTGTGTGCTTTTTGGATCAACTCCTTTTGAACCTGCTCCAATTCTTCCTGAGCTCTTTTGTACTCTATTGCAAAAGCAATTTGATCGGACACAGCTTCAAGCAGATTCACTTCTTTTTTGTCGTAACAATCCAACTCATCGTAGCTTTGTATAATTACCACTCCTAAAATTTCATTTTTACCTATTAAAGGCACACCCAGCCAGGTTTTCGCTGAGACGTCACCAATCATTTTCCCGTTAAGACTTTCGTATAGTTCAGCTTTCTCTTGTTCGCTCAACAACAAAGTTTTTTGAGCCTTGATGACCTGATACGAAAGGGAACTGGTCTGGCTGGCATTTTCAACAGGATTCATCATGGTTTTATCCATGACATCCGTTGAGTAACGAAAAAAGAGTGTATCCCTTTTTGAATCGTAAAGGGCTATGGTAAAATTTTTTGCATTAATGATATTATTCAGGGAATCATGAATGATTCCAAAATATTGCTCAAGATTTTCAGTGGTATGCATGGCGTTGGATAACTTATAAAGCACGGAAATAAGTTGTTCACGATCTCTCAAAGCCTCTTCCGATCTTTTTCTTTCTATCGCCAGTGCAATCTGATCAGAAACCGAATTTAATATGTTAACATCATGGGAACTGTACCGGTTGGGATCAGTGTAACTCTGAACTGCCACTACACCAATGACTTCCGATTTTACTTTCAAAGGAACACCAATCCACATTTCTGCTATGGGTCCGGAAGGCTCGCTATTTAGAGATTTGCAATATTCAATGCTTTCCTTTTTATTGATCAAAATAGGTTGACCGGATTTGATCACCCTCAAGGTCATTGAAGCCTTTCTATCCTTTGCATAGTAGCCACCACCGGATTTTGTTTTTGATCTCTTGTCCACAAAGTAAGGAAAGTGAATGTAACCTTCCTTGGCATCATAGAGGGCAATATAAAAATTGCCGGTATCGACGATGCGTCCCAGGGATTGATGAATCTTTTCATACAGTTCATTGAGATCCGATGTGGTGTTCACTGCATTGGAAATCTGGTACAAAGCCAGGGTAATATCTTCATTTTGTTTCATTGATCTCTCAAAGCTATTTCAGGATCAAAGGCATTTCCATTTCCGAGCCATTCGTGATAGTGATGTAACACATTGAAAAGACGGCTTGTTGATTTGCGGAATTGCTGTTCTGTTGTGATCGCGCACAAGCAATCAATCGGTACTATAAGCTATAATCATTTTGTTTTCAATTCGGAGGAGAACATGAGCTTTTCACTCAAGACTTTCATTTTGCGGTGTATCCACTATCCAAGCAAATTTATCTATCCACTGATTCCCGTGCGCGTTCCTGAACTTATTTCAGGACCCGGAGCAGTCAGAGAACTACCTGAATCTGTGAAATCACAAAAGATTGACAAAATATTGATCGTTACAGACAAAGGGTTGACTTCAATAGGACTGGCTGAAAAAATTACGGGGCCTTTGGAGGCAGCAAACATCCCTTATTGCATTTTTGATGGAGTGCAGCCCAATCCTTCCATTCAGAACATAGAAGATGGTTTAAAAGTTTATGATGAAAACAATTGCAGTGGCATCATAGCTTTTGGCGGTGGCTCACCCATGGATTGTGCTAAAATGATCGGCGCCAGAGCGTCCAATCGCAGGAAGCCTGTCAGAAAAATGCAAGGTAAATTTCGAGTATGGAGAACGCTGCCACCGCTAATTGCCATTCCTACAACCGCGGGCACCGGATCTGAAGGTACCGTTGCAGCTGTTGTGTCCGATCCGGATACTCATGAAAAGTTTGCAGTTATAGACCTCAAGCTGGTTCCGCAAGTGGCAATTCTGGATGCGGAATTGATGTTGGGATTGCCTCCCCATGTCACTTCCACCACGGGAATGGATGCCCTAACCCATGCAGTGGAATCATATATTGGATTAATGGGCACCCCGTTCACCAGGAAAAATTCCCTGGATGCCACCAAAATTATCATGGAGGACCTGGAAGATGTCTATCAGGATGGCTCAAACCCTGAAAAAAGGGACCAACTGGCCCTGGCATCCTACTACGCCGGACTGGCTTTCACCAGAACCTGGGTAGGTTATGTCCATGCTTTAGCCCACAACATGGGCGGACTGTACGGAGTTCCTCATGGTCTGGCCAACGCTATCATCCTCCCATATGTATTGGAGGCCAGCATTGAGCAAGCAAGGGACAAGCTGGCGGATTTGGCAGTAGTCAGTGGTTTGGGACGAGCAGATTATTTCAAAGACGTACTGGCAAGAAAATTCATCGATAAAATAAAACGAATGAATCAAAACATGGGAATTCCTACCTTCATCAAAGAACTAAAAGAGGAGGATATTCCCCTGATCGTAAAAAGAGCCCTGGCCGAATCAAATATCGATTACCCGGTCCCCAGAATCATGAACAAACAAGAACTGACGGAACTAGTTAGGCAATTACTTCCCTAATTATTTCTAAAAGATGGAACAGAACCGCAGGTTCACAGCCTGTAACTCTAAAATTATGAATCTGAAATCTAAAATGCAAATATCAACTAAGTGTGTGCACTCGGGAGGGATTCCTGACAAATACAGCGGCGGAATTAACAGTCCGATTTTCACTTCCTCTGCCAACGAATATCTGGATAGAGAGGAAGCGCCGTATCCACGGTATTTCAACATCTCCAATCAGGCAGCAGTAGCAGAGAAGCTTGCCAGTCTTGAAAACGGTGAAGAAGGTATTGTCTTCTCTTCAGGCATGGCAGCTATTACCACCAGTTTGCTCGCTTTTGTAAAAGCTGGTGATCACGTGGTATTCCAGGATGAAATTTATGGCGGCAGCCATGCTTTTATCGAAGAACACTTTGATCGTATCGGCATTCGCTATAGCCTTGTCGGTTCCGATGTTTCCGATTTTGAAGAAGCCATTATCCCTGAAACCAAGGCGATTTATATTGAAACTCCGACTAATCCCTTACTGACAATTATTGACATTCGTCGGATTGCCAAACTGGCTGCCAAACATAAATGCCTGAGTTTCATTGATGGTACCTTTGCCACGCCTATTAATCAGAAACCTTTGGATCTGGGCATTGATGTCGTAGTACACAGCGGCACTAAATATTTTGGTGGACATAGCGATCTGTGCAGTGGTGCTGTCATCACCAGAAAAAGCCTGGCAGAAAAAATCAGAAAAACTGCTGTTTGTTATGGTGGCAGCTTAAACGCCATCGATTGTTATTTACTGGAACGAAGCCTGAAAACCCTGGCCTTGAGAGTTGAAAAACAATCTCAGAATGCTTTGGAGATTGCTCAATTTCTGAATGATATTACTGATATCAAAAAAGTTAATTATCCCGGTTTGGAAAACCATCCCGGACACGCGATTGCTAAAAAACAAATGACCGGATTTGGTGCCATGCTTAGTTTTGAAATTGGTAATCCTAAATTAAATGCCTTTGACTATATGAAAAGATTGAAGCTGGTTAAACCTGCGGTCAGTCTGGGTGGAGTTGAAACAACCATCTGCGATCCGGCAACCACCTCACATGCCAAGGTATCTGCAGAGGTCAGGCAGCGGATGGGTATTACTGATGGCTTACTACGCCTGTCGGTCGGAATTGAAGATGTGGAGGATATTAAGCAAGACCTGGTAGACGCTTTAGCGTCTACATTTTAGATTTCAGATTTATGATCTGAGATTTACAGGTAGTGAGCCTGCGGCTCGATTTCTATGTTTGTAGGACGGTCCGGCAAAGCCTGTCTATCATCACAGCCAAAAGCAATGTCAAAACGGTAGTGCGACCCTGCGTCAACGTCATTTAGTTAAGAGAATCGGGACTGGTCGTCATCCTGAACGAATGTGAAGGATCTGTCAGAAACGGACCGAGTCCAAAATGCATAAAGGAAATTCTTAGATTGTCCGGAGAAAAGGTAGAACTGGGTAATGACGTGCAATTGGCCTTATTGATGGGCAACAAGTTGCCCATCCTACAATTCTACAAAATATCTAGCCTTTAAATCCTGCTACCAATTTATCAATTTCTGCGGCTTTTTGTTCTTCAATGGGCTGAGGGGTATGTTTTTTCTGGATTTTAGCCAGTTGCTCATTGGCTCGTTGCAGCAGAGGTTTACTGCCTTTTTCCTCCCAAGTGTGAAAGGCCTGTCTGGTTAATAATTTGGGTCGCCATTGAGTGGTTTTGAAATGCTTGAGAGTATGGGCATGGGACAGAAAATGGTCGGTTAGTCCCACCTCCTTGATAACATCCAAAGCAATCTGCTCGTCGTTTACAATCACACCTTGTTGCATCCTTCTTATCTGTCCAATGATCTCGTTCATAATCACCATCATCTCCAGTGATCCGGCCCGACCGAAATCCACATAACCTACATCGTGATTCAGGTTTGATCCAATAGTGGATGACAGGAAGGTTAACAATCCTGCTTCATAGGTTGCCTGTCCATCGGGAATCTGCGCATCTGTGGTACCAGCGTAGCCCCAGTTGGGTACATTCAGATATTTGGTCATCTCAACCATAGTGAGATAGGCCATGAGATATTCCGGTGCATTGTAAGAACACTGACTGGTAGCCATATCCAGTACCGCTGCTCCCATTCCCATCAGAATAGGCGCTCCCGCGGCTTTTAGCTGATGAATCACTACACCAAATAATGATTCTGCCAATCCCTGGGTAACATGGCCGGCGATTGTCATCGGTGCCGTGGACCCGGCAATCGGAGCTGGGGAATAGATAACCGGCATTCCCTTTTCAGCACAAAGCAATAACTTATCAATGCTTTTGTCCGGGTGATTTAGCGGACTGCTGGGCTCGGCGTAGTGAATCCAATACGGTTTATCACGTAATTCCTGCTCTCCGCCCCTAAGAATGGCTGATATCTTCCAGATCTCATAAAGATCATCATAACCTTCGGCCGTGTTTACAATTGGTTTCACGGTGTTTTCGGCCATGGCCTTAAAACTGGCCAGATATGCCGTGTTCGGATCGAGTTCGTGAGGATGTGCAAAAGACATCACAAAATCAAGGTTTGGCAAGGCATCTGCCAGTCTCGCTGCCTCCACCACATCTTCCAATCGACAATGATGACGTTCCTGAGTACCTGGCTTCAAACGGTAGATCAAATCCGACCCGGTACCGTAATATGACCGCCGACCACCAAGCTCCATGGCAAGTTCACCTTCCCGATTGTAAACGAAAATACTGGAAGGTACGGTTTTTAAAGCTTTTTCCACCAACCCGGAAGGTATCTTAACAACGTTGTCTTCAACAGTGGCCCCGGCATCGGTCAGCAATGTCAACGCTTCCTTGTGCTCCAGTTTTTGACCGATCTCTTCCAGTAATCGCAAAGCCGAAGCAAACAACTTCTTTTTATCTGCGTCGGAAATAAAGGAAAGGGTTGGTGAAAAGGTTATTTCCTCAGTCATCACAATTTTCTCACAATAGCGGTTAAAAATTTAAGAACCAGGATCCCACGTTTACCCCAAAAGCAATCAGTAAAGAGAATCAGGACAGTTTGTCATCCCGGAAGCAGTGAAGGATCTGTCAAAGCCCGGAGAGTTTCTTTTTCGAAGATGTTAGCCTCTGTTCTCATAGTCAGAGTGACATCTTACTGGCCAGCATCCCTTAACTAAATGGCATCATCGTTTATCCTGGTTCGCAAACAAAGTAATAGATCAGGCAGCCGGTTGATCAGGGCATTCAGATATATTAATACCCATTTCCAGCAATTTTTTTTCAGAAGGACAGCCATCCGATTCCCAGCCCATTTCCCGGTAGAATTCCATTTTCATGGGTTCCATCCACTCCAAGGCCTCGGAAGGTCGTCCACTGGAGATATATTCTTCCATAAAGAACATATTTGGCAGGCGATCTTCAATTGCTCGGGAACCGAATTTGTAATTCAGATAACGTTCTGTATGGATAATGCGTTCACCGATTTCAAAAAGTTCTTCCGAACTAAACGAAAGACCGGTAAGCGTATTGACAAGCTCGGTTTCAAGCTTCAGATCAAATTTGCCCAGGAGGGATAAAACCGGAACTTTGCAGATACCCAGAGAGTCCAACACTACATTTACTATCATTGCCCTTCTAATTAGGCTGGGTTTACCGTAAATGGAGCCAAGATTCACAGCCTGTTCGGTGCCGAATTCAAGGTCCGCTTTCTCGGGTGTCCAGGTATATTCCATGGATGCATAAACACTGCTGTAATCACCACCCCGACTTGAGACCGCATATCCCAGTGCAGTCCCCATAATGTTGTAGGGATGGTAGGCGGCCAATTCCAGACCTTTCACATGGGGTGCAAACTGCTCAGATCCCCTGCCGATCTCTTCTGCAGCCCGTTTAACACCTTGGGCAAGTAATTTACCCAGGTTTCGATGATAGGCCAGATCTTCCACCAGGGTTTTCATGGTTTCTGCGTTTCCCCAATCCAGATCCAGACCACCAGCGTCCGTAGCGGAAAGGATACCTCTTTGATACAGATCCATGGCAAAAGAGATGGCGTTCCCGGTGGAAATAGTATCCAGACCAAGCCTGGTGCAAAGATTGTCCAGGTTGACCAACTCTTTAAGATTGCTCAATCCGCATTTGGACCCCAGGTTAACCATGGTTTCAAACTCAGGGCGGGTTGCTGTTTCATTCGTGGATTCTTCAAATTTTAAATCCGCCTTGCACTTGATGGGACAATTGGGACAGCCCTTCTTTTTTACTCGATATTGCTTCAGCGATTTACCATCAATTTCATTGATGTGTTCGAATCTGTTTTGACGATAGTTTCTCGTTGCCAGAATACCCAGATCATCTGCCCATTTCACATATCCAGCCCCTCCATATTCGGCAAATTTTCTGAATTCACTCGATTCCCGCAAAGCTTTGATATAACGCTTTATTGTATCTCCCTGCAACTTGTCCTGCCGTTTCATCTGCCGGGTGTTACAATCTACAACAACAGCTTTGAGATTCTTTGATCCCATAACAGCTCCCATGCCGGTCCTGCCTGCTGCATGGTCTTTTTCCGAAATGATTGCTGCAAAACGTGTCAGGTTTTCTCCCGCGGGGCCGATGGCCAAGACTCCCACTTCCCTATCCTGATACTGCTCTTTAAGCCAGTCTTCCGTATTCCAGGTGTCACACCCCCATAGGTTTTCAGCGTTTTTGAACTCTACAGACTCGCCATCAACCATCACATACGTTGGTTTTTCAGCTTTTCCTTTAACAATAATTGTTTGTATGCCTATCGCCGTCAGCATCATTCCAGCATTACCTCCAATATTGGAGCTACCCAGAATGTTGGTTAAAGGAGATCGAGCGCTAACATGTAACCGGGGAGAAACTGGAGCCCGCTTATTTGTCAGCAGACCACTGGAAAACATCAATTCGTTCTCAGGCCCTAGTGGATCGACATTTACTGGCAACTTTTCATTAAGATAAGCAACATTGAACCCTCTGCCACAGATATAGGTTTTTAGTAAATTTTCCGGAAACGGATAGAAACAGTAACTTTGCAGAGTTAGATCAATTTCTAAGATTGAGCCTAAAGAGTTCATTTAACATCCAAAAAAAGAAAAAACAGGTTATTTTTGTACCTATCCTCTAAATTTAACCTATTTAAAAACCCCAAATAAAATCCAAGCATCTGTAATTACAGTACTTAGTCAAAAAAATAGGGTCGGAATAAAAATAATGGGGAACAACTACGGATTTTGGCATCTTGAAAGTGAAATTTTAGGGATTCGGGAAAAATTTGTCAAAGACATACAACAATCTTTAACAACACATATTTTGGATTTTTAGTAAGATGCACCATTTTCAAGCCTGATCCATCCGGAGTTTCGTTATCACGATGCAGGAGCCAGTAATCAGATGGGGTTTTTGATTAACAATGCACTCTCTATGACAATTTAGAGCGTATCCCCGCGTCATTCCGATCGATGCTGCGAGCCTCGCATTTCATGACCCGGAATCTAAACAGGTTTTGTTGATTCGTTGATTTTGAATGCCGGATTAAGTCCCATAAGCGCTTAAATAAGGTAAAGTTTTGATAAATTCTGTTAATTAAGCGCTTATGGGATCAAGTCCGGCATGACTGTCGGTCACAGTCACTTTCAATAATAAAACTGATTTTTGCGGTAACTTGCTGATTATACGGCTGTTGATAAGCGAATCTTGCAGCGTCGAACGAAACGATAGATCCACCTCTGTGACATTTGTAAAGATACTGGCAAGGAAGGAAGAATTGTGATGCAGAACCGGGAAGGAAAAGATGAGCCAATAAAGCGACTCATCTATTTACTTGAATCAGGCAGTCAACATAGATTTAACCAGCTTGGCTGCCGCGCCAGCATCCGGAGCATATCCATCAGCTCCGATTTGATCGGCAAAAGACTGGGTTACCGATGCTCCGCCTACCAGAACCTTGACCTTGTCTCTTAAACCATTTGATTCCAAGGCTTCTATGGTCTGTTGCATGATCGGCATGGTGGTGGTTAACAAAGCAGACATGCAAACCACATTGGCATTGTTATTCTTGACACTATCGATGAAGGCATCCACGGATACGTTAACCCCCAGGTTTTCTACTTCAACACCGCTACCTTCTATCATCATAGCCACCAGGTTTTTACCGATATCATGCAAATCCCCCTGAACGGTTCCGATCACCACTTTGCCGTTCACCAGCTGACTATCCTCCCCCAACAAAGGCTTAATTATTTCAACACCTGCGCTCATCGCTTTGGCTGCCATCAAGACTTCCGGGATAAATATCTCTTCCTCTTCCATCAACTCACCAACCAGATCCATGGCTGCAATTAATCCTTCGTTTAAGATAGCACTGGCAGCAATTCCCTGTTCTAGACTCGATTTGACCAAATCCGTTACTTGCGATTCCTCTCCTTCAACAACAGCATCGATTAGTTTTTGTTTGTCAAACATTGTATTTCTCCATCAATAATTACGTTGATTGTTGTATCCTCTCATAGTTATTAAGGATTGCAATTGATCCAGATGATCAGATCACACCATTTATAGATTAAGCATCCACGGACTTTTCATCCCTCTTTCCTCCACCAAGCATCATAAACTCCCCCTCTTCACGCATTATATAATCCATGACGGCTTCTCTGGTTTCCCGCAATTCAGTTTTGATAGCTGCAACCGCCCCCTCTTTGTCTCGTTTTTTTAATTTTTCCAATAAAATGCCGTGAATATCCAGCAACGAATCTCCGGCACGACGAATCACCATAAAACGAGCCAGGCGATCCAGCAACTTCCCCAATGAATCAGCCAATTGATCGTTGCCTGAAGCCTTTGCAATTAAGTAATGGAAATTCCGGTTTTCGTCCGTGTAGCGCCCGTATGATTCATCATCATCACCTGTGTACTCGCCGTGAATTGAATCAAGGAACTTCAGTTCCTGATCGGTTATTTTATCGACCGCCATTTGCACAGCTGCAACTTCCAGCACCTCCCGCAGTTCCAGTAAATCTCTTAATTCTTTCAGGCTGACACAACTGACAAAATATCCGGACCTGGGTTTGATAGTCACCAAATGCTCAAAACTCAATAGTTGCAATGCGTCTCTCACCAGAGTAGTGCTGGCTCCATATTCCTGCTTTATTTCATCGACCTCCAACCGCTGTCCGGATGTTTTCTGACCGGTAATAATGGCTGTCTTAATCTCCCGGTAAAGCTTGGATTTTATGTCGTTTCCCAGGTGTTGTGATTGCATGTGACACTTCTTTCGGATTAAATGAACCAATATAAGCAATCAGATCACCATCTATCCAAAAAATAGAGGTTGCGACCTGATCACTGAGTGGTTTTCCATAATCTCTTGGAGACATGAATAATTGCCCCACAGACTGGCAACTGATAGCCGCCAATTGATAAACACAGTCAAATCCGGAATCAAAGCCTGTGCTTAAAGACCAGGCATGGCTGAACTAAAACCTAACATTATGTGTAATTTGAATGGTAAAAACTATATCAAGAGCTTTTTTAGTTTGTCATTATCAATTTGACAGGTTGATTGCTCAAATACTAGTTTAGATATATCAATTTTCCTATCTGATCTATCAACGAGTTTCTTATGATTTCGACTCACAACACGAGCATGATTAGCGCCCACTATGCAAGAATGGGCGCAGAGGAATGCAGAAAAATCCACCAGGGGACCTTGGAGATTCTGGAACGAACCGGTGTAGACGTTCATTATAAGCCAGCCAGGGAAATACTTGCCAAAGGCGGGGCTGCTGTTGACGGACTAAGAGTTCGAATACCGGAATATATGGTATCCAGAGCCCTTTCCACAGTGCCCGAGCGTATTACACTTTACGACAGATTCAAAAAGCCCGGAATACGGGCTTGTGATTACCAGACCTATTTTGGCGGAGGCTCCGACTGCTTGACGGTACTGGATCATCAGACCGGACAAAGACGTGATCCAAAGCTTAGTGATGTAATAAATGCTGTGAAGGTAATGGATGCCTTGCCTGAGTTTGACTTTGTGATGTCCCTGTTTCTTCCCAAAGATGTTGACCAGAGAATATACGATCGTTACCAGATGGAGGTCATGCTGAACTATACCAGCAAACCCATCGTTTTTGTAACGCCTGATTTTGAAGGTTGCAAGGCAGCTGTCGAAATGTGCGAGCTGGTGGCGGGCGGAGAAGAAGCTTTCAAACAACATCCGTTTGCGACCTGTTATGTGAATGTGACATCCGGTCTGGTCGCAAATGAAGAGGCATTGCAAAAGTGTATTTACCTGGCTGAAAAAGGATTGCCACAATTGTGGATTCCACTGAATGCCGGTGGAGTTAACTCCCCGGTTACCACTGCCGGATGCATGGCATCGATGAATGCAGGCATTTTACTTGGGATCGTGTTAGCTCAACTTGTCAATGAGGGTGTTCCCGTGGCAGTGCCGGGTTGGAACGGCGGCCCCTATAACCTCAAAACGATGGTGGGAAATTACGTTCTGGCTGATGAACAGGGTGTCCCCACCTCCATGGGTAAATATTATAACCTGCCCGTTTTCGGGTTGGGCGGATCAACCGATTCCAAAGCACTGGATCAGCAAACCGGGATGGAGGTCACTGTCAGTCTGATGACTGCCCTTTTGCATGGCGCAAATATTGTGCATGATGTGGGATTCATGGATTCGGGAATGCAAGGGTCCCTGCAATTGCAGGTTATAGCCAATGAAACCATTGGCTTTCTCAGAGCTGCCACCAAAGGTGTCGAAGTTACCGATGAAACCCTGGCTTTGGATGTGGTTGACGAGTTGGGTCCCACAGGAAATTACCTGGATCATCCCCATACCCTGAACCACTATAAGGAACCTTTTTATTCCAAATTATTTGAAAAGGGCAACTACGACCGCTGGAAAAAAAGAGGTGAGCTCACCATGGAACAAAAAGCAGCCAAGGTTGTGGATGACATCCTGGAAAAGCACACCATTGAACCGTTACCGGAAGAAGTACAACAGGGAATTAAAGCAATCGTAGAAAAAGAGCAGAAGTGGATTGATGGAAAATAGATGTCAGACTGACGTGTTACCTGTTACTAAACTTACATTTCCTAACATACGGAGTATCTGGTCACCGTGAGAAGAACTTGATTACTTGTCATTTCGGGCTTGACCCGGAATCTAAACAGGCGGCACTGAAGAGCTGGTATTGAATGCCGGATCAAGTCCCATAAGCGCTTAAATAAGGTAAAGTTTTGATAAATTCTGTTAACGAACGGTAGGGCGGCCCTACGTGGCCGCCAAGAGATTAGCCTGTTGGCGGGGACGTAGCCCCGCCCTACCGTTTGATCTATATTCCAAATTCTGTTAATTATGGGATCAAATCCGGCATGACAGGGATTCACGATTTCAATTGAATCGCAAATTAAGCATTAAATGACTTTTAGGAGTAGACTCAAAGATAAAAAATGAAAAGAAAGTATTCGCCTAAAAACACTTTTTTAAGGAGTATGGGATTGGTAATCGATTTAGGGGGAACTCGAACGACCTCCCAGCTCTCCAGTATAGTTGATGATTTCGGATCGGTTAACATTTCATCAGAGCAAGAGGCAATGAGGAAGGACTGGTCAGTTATCGGAGAAGATGTACTGTCTGCGATGATCGCTTTTGGCAAAGAGAACGGCAAGCCAAAAAGTAGTACCGAAGAGAAACCAATCACATCTCATCCTGAAAATGCCAACGAAGATAATTAGAATAGATTGATAAGCTTAAGTTCGTAAGCGTAACACTATACCAAATACAGTCCGTTTTTTTGTCTTTTGCTTAAAACAGCCCAAGCCCAATTTTAAAAACCCAGGGAGACTTTAAAGGAGTTTTCGTTAAAGCAGTCATCCAGGTGTTGGCCTATGATGATCAGGTAGCGATCATCCGGGTTCTCATGCGGATACTGGCTGATCTCGTATCTGCCACCGACGAACTGAACCAGCATGGGCGCGTCGTATTCGATTAAATCCACCACACCTTTGATTCTGTAAACCGCTTGGGGCATCTCGGTCAGGGTGTGGATCAGATCTTCCTTTTTCACGGATTGAGGGCAACTGATTTTGACACTGGAGAGTCCGTCCGCGTGGTGGGAGTGATGATCGTGCGGTGCATGGGCGTGGGATGCGATCTGTGCCGGCTCCGTTTTCACGGTCTGCGATTCTCTTGCGGGCAGAACCGGATCAAACAGCAATGCAGGATTCACATCACCATAAGCGCTTGGGACAATGGGGGCGTCGGGGTTGATCTGTTTTAACCGAGCGGTGATCTCCCTTTGCCGGGGGTCTGCAAGCTGATCCGTCTTATTCAGTATCAGCAGGTCAGCCGCCTTGATTTGACTGGTGGCGATGTCATACTGATCAAGCAGTTCATTGAAATTAAGACCGTCCACCAATGTGGTGACCGAATCAAAGCGGACCAGGTCGGTGAGTTCGTCCAGCTCTTCCAGGAGATTAAACGGATTGGCAAGCCCGGTGGTTTCAAGCAGAATGAAATCAGGGTGATAGGAATCGAGAAGATCATGAACCGCAGACTTGAGATTTCCAACCAGCGTACAGCAAACGCACCCTTCATCCATTTCGGTCACCGCGAAATCCTGATTCAATAGTTTTGCATCCAGACCGATTTCTCCGATTTCGTTCTGGATCACCGCCGTAAACCGGTTGGCCTGGCTTTGATATTCGATAAAATGCTGCAGGAATGACGTTTTTCCCGACCCCAGAAAACCGGTCACCAGGATCAGTTGAGAACGATTATCGATCCCGGAGATCTCTTTGCTTTCCGGACTGAAGGTTCCGATCCGATCGGCCTGCCACCACAATTCATCGATAAATTCGGCAGGAATGGGCAAGCCTGTTTGCCAATCGGTTTGGTTCGTTTGCGGGTCGGTTTTATCACTCACAACCGCTTCCGGGAGCCCCAGGTTTTTGGCTCCAAAACCGGCAGTGATCCGTTTCAGTTCGATCGTTTCGGAAACGAGTTGTTGAAAACTTCCCTCGTCATCATCATACACAAAGCTGTTGCCGGGCGATGAGGTGACGCCAAAACTATCCGGGGCTTCTCCCAGGTTAAACGCAAGGGACGCAACGAGCACTTTGAAAAACCGGTACGCGGTTTCAAAGGCCGGAAAATCCTGGTCAATCCCGCCAGGCGGTACAATTTCGACCCGGTTGTTGCCTTTGGAAATCGAAATACCGTTTTTGGATACAACCACCTGCTGTGACAGACTTTCCAACCCAAGCAGCAGAGCGTCCTGTGATGTGCTTAAGGAAAGACTGACCGTGCCGATATGAAACGCCTCGCGAAACTGGGGATACAGCAGAAAACTGCGAATTTTTTCCTGGTAGTCCTGCCTTTGGGTCTGTACCCCGGCCTGAACCGATAGTTGTTCCACCAGGTCTTCATCGCTGGCCGGAAAATAAGCCAGATCAAACAGGCCGCTAAACCAACCGTCAGCTTCTGAAAACTGAGCAAACGCGATCCCGAAAACTCCCGGCAGGTTCGCCACTTTTACGGTCCATCCTTCAAAGTCGGCTGAGGCATCCTTCAGCCCTCTCCAGCCGATCGTATTCCTGATTCCCGGCACCAGGTTGGTGCGAATCAGAATGCTGCGCAGTATTTCTTGAATCCCTTCCTGTGGGGCTTTGTCGTCAAACCTGGGATGCAGGAGCGAAAGCTTCATGGCGAAACCTGTTTGGTTGTGGGGTTAAAAATTCAGAACAGGGATAGATGATCTATTCCTGTTCCCAAAGTTATCAGGTGTTACCGAATTCAATGGTATCACCGTTGCCGAGGTAAGCCGTATCGGCCGAACGATAGCGAGCTGTTCCCCTGATCACGGGATAACCGGCTGCAATAAACTTCTTGGCACACAACACGCCTGTGCAATGGTTGCAGCCTACTTTCTCAAACCCGTATTTGCCGAGCGAGATCACAAGGTCATCATATTTCGGGTCCCAGTCGTCAAAGGGCGAAATATGCAAACCACCGTATATGCCGTACAGGTTGTCATTTTCGTATTGGATCTCCTTGTACGCGGTTTCTGCGAACCGGATAATACCCTGGTGGCAGCAACCGGTGACACTCACCAATCCCTTATCCTTGACGTTGAAATACAGCGATTGCTCGCCGAACACGCGACAGATAATCGGAATCGCAAACACATAGGAGGCAAATCCGGGAATCACCTTGTGCAAGCCCGGTTTGATATAGGTTACCTCGCCCTGGTGGCCGCAATCCTTGATGTATTGTCGACCTTCTTCGTAAAACCCTTCCGGACAATAGATGGGAATTCTGTTGTCATACTTGAGCGTGACCGGAAGCCCCCAATAGTGGTCGAAATGCTCATGGGAGATGAACAGGGCTTCGATTTCCCTGTTTTCCAGCATTTTGTCGATCCCTTCCCTTTTAAAGCTCTCTTCGGTCCAGGCGTAGGACCAGCCGGTATCGAGCAGGAACTTTCTCTTTTTGCCGCTCAGCTCTTCAACTTCGATCAGGGCCGCATATCCGCCGGCATTGTCTACGCTGACGCAGTTATCCTTGATCACTTCCCAGGCTTTATCCAGGTCGTGGGGCAGGTATTGCTTGATTTTGGCTATTCCTTCCTGGTACGATCCTTTTCCCAGCCCCTTGCCGTTACCGAAAGGCGGCCAGTTGTAATCGTACTGGTTGACCAGCAGGCCACCGGCATTTTTGATGTCGTGCATCAGGGTGGCGTTTTCGAACCAGCTGGTTTCGGAGATGTTGGTGACTTTTATACTTTTGCAGACCCCAATATCCTGCTGCTTGCGTTCGACCTTGGCAAAATAGTTTTTGCGCCAGGGTGAATAGGAGAAAGCCCCCATGGTAGCAACGGTGCCAAGGGCAACCCCCATGGCGCTCCCTTTCAGAAAATCCCTGCGGCTTGGTTTGTTTTCAGACATCCTGTTTCCTCCTTCCTAATTCTTGGGAATAATATCAATAACCTGGTAAATACCGGGGAGTGCCCAGATGGTTATGAAGTAAAAAGCGATTCCGGCCAGCACACCGAATCCCAGGCCTTTTCCAAAGCTGGGGGTCCATTTGACATCAGCCACATACTGCTTTCGTGTTTCCTCGTCTGCGGCGATTTCCGCTGCGGTTTTCGGCACCATTTTCCAGGCAGGCCAGTTATCCATAAACCAGTGATGCACCAGCCAGATGTTGATCAGCCAGATGGTGGGAATCATCGGGAATTGCTGGGGATGGGAGAATCCCTTTTGGGTTCCCAGAAACAGGTGAGAGGTTTTGTAATAAAAGATGTAAAACAAGGCTCCGGCCAAAATGGTGACCACCGTCCTGATCAGCACGTTCACCGGCATGCTGTACTTTTTGGGCCAGTTGCCGCAATAAAAAGACAGGAACAGGGCCGGCACCAGCCAGAAGATAGCCATTTCACCCACATGCAGCCATCTCCAGTCGGGAGCAAAGGCTCTCCTGGTTCCGCGGATGGCCTCGCCCCAGGTCAGTTCCTGGGCAAAATAGAGGAAGAAATGGAGAGCAAAGGCCACGGCGATAATACCAAAGAAGGTAGCGCTTCTGCGCAGCCAGTCTCCTTTGATCAGGCAGAAAGGATAACGTTCCCAGATCGTTTCCACCAGCCACACGGACACGGTGCAACACATGATCCAGGAGACGTGAAAGTTACCCGAAACCGTATTGGCGAACTGTTCCCAGTAGGGGGGAGCGATGGAGGTGAAATACTGCCAAGGGTGGTACAGAATCCCCATGTGAGGGTGCATGGTGATAAAATAAACAATGGTGCTCAAAAAGAAGGTGGCAAACAGGATACTGATCCCTTTTGCCGGTTGCGAGAGCTTCTGCCAGGGGGATTCCTCCATGGCCACAATCCAGGCCGGGCTGAGCCAGGAAGCAATAGCAGCGAACATCAGGCAGGCCAACGCTGCATATTCGATGGCAAAAAACTCGGTGACGCCCGGCAGTTTGCTGAGCTGCTCCGGGTTGAAATAGGCCAGGCCGTAGTTGCCCAGGAGACCTTCAAAAAACCCTTTGATCAGCACCAGCAGAATTACCACTGAAATGGCCGTCAGGATCGTCGCTTTGATCAAGGGATGAGTTTGTTCGAGCCAGGTTCGTTTAAACGGCCAGAAATTGAAGAGATAAACCATCCAGATCAGGACAATCAACCACCAGCGGGTATACATATACCCGACGTAAGGGGTGTACATTCTCAGCAGACCCCTGGGGTCCTGAAAAATCCACCAGGTGGCATAAAAGACAGCAAGTGTCAGCAGCAAGCTGACCAGTGCGGGAAGTGGCCCCGACCAGCGCTTGACAAGCTTCCGCTCTTCAAGGTATTGTGCTCCAAACCTTTCCATAAAACCTCCTATGTATTCATCATGTGGGGTTGTATAAGGTGATGGCGGAGTGCCCGATGTCCAGTCTCGCACTCCGTCCGTCGTAATGAATCGGCGACCTCCCAAACAGCTTCATTGATTCGAACGTGTCAAGGCAGCCCGAATGGATTTGATCACAAGGGAACGATCCCTTGCCGGATCAAGACCCAACCTTTCCGCTTCCAGTTTCAACAGTTCCGGTGTCAGATCCGGAAGATCTTCCGGTATCGTCTCTCCCCCAAGGGTTCCCTCGTGATTGGTTTCACCAGCATCGGTGTCCACGTTGCGAAATGCTGACTGCAAAACTGTTTTAAAAAAATGTCGCCTGGCAAAAAATTTGCTCATGGAGCCTCTTGTTTCAGGTATTCCCGGACATTGGCCGGCATCACCCCCTTCAGCTCTTCCAGGATCTGGCAAAGATGCACCACAAACTCCCTGGTCACCTGCACTGCCTTTGCTTGATTCCGTTCCCGAAGGGCATTTAACAAATTGATATGATCACCAAAAATCTGCTCGCGCTTGACCTGCTCCAGTTCAAAAAAGGTCTTGAACGGCAGAAAATCCACAGCGCAGAGTTCCTCAAACAGGTTGACCAACATACCATTATCGGTGGCAACGACAATCAGCCGAAAAAAAGCCAAACTGTCGTTCCACACCTGAAGAGGATCTCCGGACATGATACTTTGGCTTAAGGCCACTGTTCTTTTCTGCAGGGCGTCGAGCCGGGAGGCGTCCATGTGTTTTACGGCCAGATTCGTGAACGTCGGAAACAGGTGAAACACTGCTTCCAGCTGGTCCACCACAAACGTGATTGGCAGCTCTTCTGTCTTATTTACAGACAAATCAGCAGGTTGGAAAAAACGGGATTTCAGAAAGGTTCCGCTACCCTTTTCAATTTCCACCAGGCCCTTTCCTTCCAGCATGTGCAGAATCCGGCGCAGGGAGTTTCTGCTGACGCCAAGATCCAGGGCAAGCTGTCTCTCGGATGGCAAACGGTCTCCTGAGCGGAGATCCATTTCCGAGATCAGGGTTTTGAGTTGTTCCAATAAGCGTTGTTTCATCGGTAATTTTCAATAAATAAGTGCGGAATACCTGATGACGTTTGTAGCCGTATTGGTTGTACAATAATCAAAGTAAAAATAACATGTCAAGGTTTTGTAAAAAAAACATCGAAAATGTTGATGATAATCTCTAAATTGGTAGTACCAATTTTATCAATAAACTTCCCTGTATTTGTGAACAATGAACCCTGAATATTAGCGTAAATGACGACGCCAGGAGCGGACAGCGTGATTGACGGTTTCCAGGAGGGGTTGAAATTCGGTGGGTTGCTTGCTGTCAAAGCCGGAGGGTTCCGTAGAACAGAGGATTAAGACCGTTTTCAGAACGGACCGACTGTAGAATGGCATGGCAAAGTAGGATCGGATACCGTGGGGGACAAACAGGGCCCAATCGATCGGTTTGATGCTATCCTGCGTATCATCGACGACCAGGTAATCCAGCGCATAGCGGTTAATGTCTTCGGCAATGGTTCCCTTGTAGGAAAAGGTGCTGGCCTGGGACATACGTTTAAAAGGATCTCCGGCCCAGTAAACGGTGACGATATTTTTCCTGATCTGTACATCGGAAAAGAGGATGGCATCGTAATGGTTGTTAATTAAAGGGCTTTCCATGCAGAGCGACAAAATCTCCTTGATATCGGACAGCGGAGCGAGCTGTTTTTCCAGCTTACCCAGCTCAACCGAGTCCGGACTGGCAATGATCTGTTTCTTTTGTTCGCTGATTTCGGTCTGTTGCAGGGAAAAGCGAATCAATTGTTCATTGTTATGAACCAGGTAGCGCAACCGGGTCTGGGCCTGCAGGTGCTTTTTTCCGTTTTTGGACTGAAACGACAACTTTCCGCTCCAGCCTCGTTCCAGCGGCAAGGCTTTAATAATGGTGTCCAGCGGTTGCTTCATCAGGTCATGACAGAATTTTCCAAAGGGAAACTCCTCAAAATCGGATTCGGAGATAGCCAACAGTTTTTTGGCCGGCGCATTGGCCTTGACAATCCTCAACGTTTCATAGTGGATAATCAGCATTGGGTTTTCAGCATCCTCGATCATCAGCTCCAACTCCAGGTCCATCCCCGGGTTTCCCTTGATGATGGCAATGGTGTCGTCCACGTTTAACAGGAAACCATAATAATAGCGCGGATCTTTCCGGTTGACGGTTCCCGTCAGTTTAAGCCAGGTCAACTCCCCTTTCCTATTTTTGACACGGAAGACCGTGGCTGCGCTTTTGGCTTCCTTGATCGATTCCATGAAGTTATCAAACAGTGACATTCCCTCCGGCAGGATCACACTATTCCTGTAGGAAACGCTTTTCATCAACAGGGTCCCGTCAATACCCGGTGAAACCATGGTGTTGTCATTTAAAAACTCAATCCGGGCTTTCTGGATCTCAATACGCCACAGCAATGCCGGAAAATCGCTGATAAAGCTATAGATTTCATCAACAGAAATTTCCCGGAGACTGGTTTCTTTATCGGAAGAGGGGGATTTCATATGACTGATTATGGGTCAAGGTTAAGGAAGTGGATGATTTGAAATAGTATGAAATCGGTTTGTGGCTGTCAAGCCAGGGTAAGTTTTACGGGAGAGAACCGTAGTTATACAATCTCTTGAACTCAACCAGGTCGAACTGAAAAATCCATTTTAGTGGTGCCAGATGTTTTGTATCTGAATTATAATAGGTATTAGTCGTTCGAAGCTGCAAGTTTCGCTTCTCATAACCCACTCGACGATTAATATAAACATTAATATCAGTTAAAGGAGAATATCATGTTGGTTCTTTGGGGACGACACACATCGGTGAACGTACAGAAAGTGATTTGGTTGCTGACTGAACTGGGTATGGAGTTTGATCGCAAAGATGTTGGTGGTCCGTTTGGGGGACTGGATACACCCGAATATATAGCCATGAATCCAAATCAGCTGGTTCCCACTTTACAGGATGGCAAAATCACCATTTGGGAATCGGAGGCGATTCTACGTTACCTTGGTGCAAAATATGGTGAGCAGTACTTCCCCGGCAGTATTGAAAAACGTGCCGTAGTCGATCAATGGTTGTGCTGGAGCCAGTCTAGCTGGATTCCTCCGCTGATCCAACTATTCATGTTCTTGATGAAAACACCTGCGGCAAAAAGAGATTCACAACAATTAAAAGATTTTGCCGATAACGTCAACGCCCGTGCAACCTTTATGAACGAGCAATTAAAGACTCGAAAGTTCATAGCTGGTGATAGCCTGTCTTTGGCTGATTTCTCATTTGCCTCCTGGTTGTATCGCTATTTTACCCTGGAGATCGAGCGGCCGAGCTTGGAAAGCCTGGAGCAGTATTATGATATGTTTTGTTCCCATTCAGTTTACGTTCAACATGTTCACGTAGATTATGGCTGGATGAGGGTAAAAGAATAATAGCTGTTAGCGTTTAGCTGTCGGCCGTTAGCTTGATTTGTTTCCTGACTCAACTCAAAGTTAAGTGATTGAAACAACGATCGCTTTGTTGCCTTTTCTTGATAGCCTTGCTTTAATTTACGTTTGTAACCTTAGATAAGTTTGGAGGTTACGTCATGAAAAAGCTGACAATTTTGATGATCCGGTTGTAGAAAAAACCATTTCAGGAGCAAAGCAAATGAACGATAAGCTGAGCATATTTTTAAACGGCATTGTGCGCTATCTGCCGTTTTCCACACCCTTTATATTTATCTACCTGACGGCACTGATCACAGCAGTGGCTCTCAAAAAAAAGCTGCGATTGTCGGATCGGCTTATCATTGCACTGGCTGCAGTACTGGCAGTAGATATTATTTTTCCATTGGTTCACGTCTACGTCACGGATGTTCTGAGACATACTTCAGAACTTTCCCCATTGAACATAGCCTATGTGTTCATGGTTTTGGGACTGATCAGAACCGTGACTGCCAGTGTGCTCCTTGCCGTTATCCTTTATGACTTGGTTATTACACGCTTTAATTTACTACCTGTAGAGGCAGATCAACAACCAAAGGTCAAACGGATCATCCAACTCACATTTAACGGAGACGCGTTTAGTGCTTTAAAATATATCCTGCTTCTGCTGGTCTCCAGCATAACCATCATCCCCATGGCTTGGGCTGTAGCCGGGCTGAACCGTTGGCTGGTATCATCCGTATCACCCCGCGATGGACAGTCTAAAACAACATTTCAGGGCACAGGAAATCAAATCTGGCCTTATTTTGTGGGAATCTGGCTGATTGCCATAGGACCATATGCCCTGACTATCTTGGTTGGTTTTGCATCCGGCAATATTGGCGATGGCAGATTTGCTTTCATGAGTTTGTATCCTGCGCTGTTAATCTGTTTGATGCCTTTGACAATCTTTTGGTCATTTAAAATCCTGACATGGAGCATTAATTCCATTTCAACAGAACAGGGAGTTCACCCTGAATTTGAGGGCAGGTACATCTCTCTGGTCGGCTATAACCTTTTGTTGGCTGTATCGTATTTGTCTGTGATCGGATGGGCATGGGTAAATTCAAGCATCTTGCGTTGGCTCTGCAGAAGCGTGAGGATTAATGGATACCGGGTTCGATTCGTAGCAAAAGGTCACCAGGTGCTTGGCGTTTACCTGGCATATTCAATGGGATGCCTACTAATTGTGACCATTCCTTTCCTGACCGTATGGTTCTGTCAATGGCATATTAAACATATGGAGATCGATGAACTGGAGCAAGCCGTAGCAACATCGTAGCAAAAATCAGCGGAGCCATACAGCTCCGCTTTCACTATACAAAGAATATTTAAACATCCATTTGGATCAGCCACGAAAACCATTTTCAAGCCGGATTATAGTTAAACTATCTGAATCTCCCCAATAATTCGTGACAAATGATCCGGAACGGACACTTTGCTCTTTCAGATGTAAAATACTGTAATTATATCATATCTTCAAAGTTTAGTTTTCCGGAAGCCTCAATTTCGTTCCACGTTCCCACCAAATTGGTAACAACAAGCTTGCTAAATCACAGGAATCTTTCTAGGAAAGTCCAGCACCTTTCCTCGTGCCCCCTCTGTGGAATCAGGTGTATAAAATGAAATTCACTTTGCACCATTACACGCATTTCAGGGTTTGGTTTAGCTTTGCTTAGCCCGCAAGCACAAGCCTTTATTCAGGTTTTGAATGTGTTATCAGTTATCGGCTATCGGTTACCAGTTTGTAGAGCAATTAGCTAAGTTTGGATGAAAACATGGAAAACCATCTATCCGATCAAACAGTAACTTTATCTATTGAACAATTGTTCATTAAAATAGAAAACGGAGCTTTCACCAAAAACCGATAACTGATCACCATGCCATACAACGTTGGCGTTGCATGGCATGGACTGGGATATGGGCACATTGTAAAAACCCTAAAATGTGAGACCAATAGAAAGCAGGAATTTATTAGGAGGAAATGTTTAATGAACAGTCAAAAGGAACCGATCCAGGCATGGGTCACCGTATTTGCCGGTACAGCGATCAATCTTTGCTTGGGGATATTGTATGCCTGGAGTGTATGGAAAAAATCCCTGGTTAACACCTCGTTGGCCGGACAGACCATGGAAGGGATGAACGCCGGATGGAAGTATCTCACCAATTCGGAAGCAGCAACGCCTTTTTCGATCTGCGTGATTATGTTCATGTTATTGATGATCCCGGGTGGTAGGATTCAAGACAAGCTAGGCCCCAAGGCTGGAGCCACTATTGGCGGTCTTTTTGTTGCTGCGGGATGTATCGTTGCCGGCTTGATGAAAAGTTACACCGGATTGATTATCGGATTTGGTGTTTTGGGTGGAATCGGAATGGGAATTGGTTATGCTTCCCCAACCCCGGCTGCCTTGAAGTGGTTCGCAACCAAAAAGAGGGGCTTGATAGCAGGTCTGGTAGTAATGGGTTATGGTGGGGCAGCTATATATATTGCTCCCCTGGCCCGATACCTGATTAATAGTATCGGAATTACCGGTAGTTTTATTGCCTTGGGAATCTTCTTTGCCGTGGTGGTAATCGTCGCCGGACAGTTGTTGCTGACTCCGCCTGAAGGCTATGTGCCACCGGAAAAAGTGGAAAAAACAAAAGGACCGGCAACCGCCACTTCCGTTAACTGGACAGGTTCCCAGATCGTCAAGACCTGGCAGTTCTATGTGCTGGTAGTGATGTTTATATTTGCGACTCAATCCGGATTGCTGATCATCGGTAACGCTGCCGGTCTGCTAGCTAAAGTCGGGGCAACCGTGCCCTTCCTTGCAGCGAATGCCTGGATTCTGGCGGCTTATGGTGGATTGGTCAATGCTTCCGGTCGTCCCGGTACCGGGATTTATTCGGATCGCTGGGGACGGATGAAAGCCTATGCGCTGAATTGCTTACTTTCAGCCATTTGTATTATCTGCATGCCCTGGATTATCAAATCCCAGAGTATCTTCCTGCTGTTTCTGGCTGTAGGCATCGGTTATTGGCAATACGGCGGTCTGCTTTCCCTGATGCCCTCCTTTGTGGCCGACTTTTTTGGTCCCAAAAACCTGGGATTGAATTATGGTTTGGTTTTCTTTGGATGGGGTGTTGGTGCCTTTATGCCGAAGCTGGGAGGTATTATTCAGGACAAAACGGGAAGCCTGGATCTGGCGTTTTACCTGTCGGGAGGACTGCTGCTGATTTCGGTTGTCCTGGCATTGTTGTTAAAGCGACCAGATGATGCACACATTCGTGAAGCGACTAAAGTCCAGGTGGTGGAACCTGCTACTGCATAATAGTTGTCTCTGGTTAGATGTTGTGCCGTCCCCATGGGACTCGTTTTGAGCAAGGTAATCGTTTCCGGTGGTTGACACCACCGGCTACTATATGACGCCTCTACAAGGCTTTTATGACGAGTCCTCTTCCGCTTTTAATGCCCTCTTACGGGTTCATGGATCCGGCAAACCAGGGATCTCCACGACAGGTCGAACTTCGATTGTAAAGCATATATTTCATAGGACTTGCCCTTTAAGTTTCATTGCTTTTATTGACCAATTCAGTCTTTATTGGTGACCTTTATATCAAAATGCAGTACTTCTTCTTGAATACCCAGCTTGTTATAAAGCGCTATAGCCGGATCATCACCGTGATCAGCCTGAACAAAAATCACGTAGGCCTTACGTTGAGCTCCAATTCGTTTTAATTCTTCAATTAATGCCGTCGCTACTCCCAGGCGTCGATGATCAGCAGAAACAGCCAGATCGTAAATATAGATTTCACTACGTTCCTGTTCGAATTTTTGAAGTTCATAAGCGGCTAAACCGCCGATTACTTCCTTGTCTTTTAGTGCTGCCAGGGCAATGAAGTGTTCACTATTCAATAATCGTTGCAGGTACTCATCTGAAGGCTGTGCCTCACAGTACGTTTTTGTATCTTCAAAGACTTCGCCGAAAACGTTGAGCAGAGATCTCATGAGTTTAAGGTCGCTACTATTTAATTGGTGAATTGTAATATTGGACATGGTTATGTTTGATTTCAGTATTGAATACCAAAGAATTACAGTCGTTCTTTACCGCACTCCGGAGGAGTGCTTCATAAAAGCCCAGGGTTTCACCCTGGGACAAAACGGCAAAATAAAAAATACTCTGAAAGAGTATTTCAATAGTGAGGCACTCCTTCAGAGTGCAATCCGTATCGGTTTATATTTCCCAGGGTTTCACCCTGGGCTTTTATGAGGTCCCCTGTAAGGGGACAGGGCAATCTCAGCTTTTCTTCAGCTTCATGTAATGCTCTTTATCCTGCTTGGAAAACTTCTCGACAGCATATCTCAAGGTAATCCTGGGCATGGTGGCTGCGTGTTTATCCAAAAACTCTTTAAGTCTTTTCTCATCTTTTTTGCCGGCTTCCCTGATCCAACTGCCGACTGCTTTGTTGATCAGCTCATGTTCATCATGGATGAGAATTTCGGCAATCTTAAATGTGTCATCCAGGTCACCCTGTTTAATAAAATGGTAGGTAGCCACAATAGCTGTTCTCCGCTCCCAGGTATTGTCCGAGTTGGCCAATTGATAGAGTATGTCACGAGGCTTTTTTTCCAGGTACCTGCCAACAACATTATACGAAGCCCGATCCACAAAATCCCAGTTGTTCAACCTGTCATGCCTGGCCAAATACAAATCAAACAGGACCTGATGATCTGCTTCGGATATTTTCTTTTTCCTGGCCTGATAATCCATGATGGCCGCAGCACCCATACGAACTTCGTAATACTCACTGTCCAGCAGTTTGTTTATCTCAGCTATCGACATGTTGGTAAATTCTTTTGCTGTTTTGAATACGATTCCAAATTTAACTCCCAAGGCTTTCGTCCTGCCATCATTGCCCTTGAAAAACTTCTCAAGTTTGCCACGTTCTTGTTCAGTAATAAATTCACTGATTTTCTTGATAAACTCTGCTGCCTTCATGTTATTTTCTCCTGATCCGGAAAATTCGCAGGATCCATCCAGAAAACTTCCCAGATATGCCCATCCGGATCTTCAAAAGCTTGTTCATACATAAATCCATGATCTTTCGGCTCTCTTGCTTTCTTCCCGCCAGCCTCCAATGCCTTCTTCATATAATCATCTACCAGCTCTTTATTATCGACTTGAAGGGCAAGCAACACCTCAGTGGCCTTATGGGAATCGACAATCTCTTTTTTTGTAAAACGTTTTATGCTTTCCCCAGTGTGCAACATTGCATAGATCGAGTCCGAAATCACAAGGGCGGCTGCCTGATCATTGGTGAATTGTTCGTTAAAAGAAAAACCAAGTCCTTTGAAGAAATCCATGGATCGTTTCAGATCAGCAACCACAAGATTGACAAGAAGTGCTTTTGGCATAAGATTCTCCTGTTATCTTCATATTCCAGGTTGATGGTTAAAGTTTTCTGACATTCAGAGTTTTACACTCCCGCTGTTCTTTAACCCATTTCCATTTTACGGAATTTTTCTATTTGTTCACCCTGTTCAAAATCGTCCAGCTCGAACAGTTGCCGCACTTCTATTTCACCATCCAGTCCTTCTGTAGAAGGATTTGGAAACCGTTTGGTCCATTCCAGTGCCTCTTCCCTTGATTTGGCTTGAATCAAGGTATAACCGGCTATCAACTCTTTGGTTTCGGTGAATGGACCATCAGTAACTGTTTTAGAGTTTTTGGAATAACTGATCCGCCAACCTTTGGAACTTGGCTGAAGTCCGGAACCATCCAGCAACATTCCCGCCTCCTGCAATTCCTCATGGTATTTGGCCATTTCGGATAGAATTTTTTCATCCGGCATCACACCAGCTTCTGATGCGGCAGTGGCCTTTACAATGATCATGAATCTCATAGGATTTCTCCAAAAAACTATAATTAAAATGGTTGTCTGACTTTTTTTAGTACAGACAATTTTTGAAGCTTTTACTCATTGTCGAATTGCTTCGTTGGAAATCGACATAAAAAAAACTTATTTTAGATTTTTTAATCTTTTTTCCAGAAAACGTTGTTCAGGCCCTTGTTGTGTTAGTGATAGTGCTCTTTGATAGCTTTCTTTCGCTTTATCATACTTCCCCAACCTTCTAAAAAAATCGGCTTTGGTTGAATGGACGAGATAGTAGTTCTCCAGGTCCCCTCGATCCAATATGGCATTTACTTTCTCCAATCCGGCTTCAATTCCTTTGTGCATAGCTGTGGCGACTGCCATGTTCAGTTCCACAACCGGGGATGGATTAATGCTTTGAAGTACTGAATATAATTCTTCGATTTGAGCCCAATCGGTTGATTGAGCATCGGGAGCTTCTGCATGAACAGCAGCGATAGCACCCTGAATAGTGTAAGACTCAAAACGGCGGCTTAAAAGTGATTGTTCAATCAATGCACTTCCCTCCTTGATCTTCTCCTTGTCCCACAGGGATCGATCCTGATCTTCCAGTAAAACAAGATCGCCCTCAGCCGTCATTCTTGTTTCCCGTCTTGAATCCTGCAACAACATAAGTCCAAGCAGTCCCGATACTTCAGATTCCGGTAATAAATCCATGAGCAATCGACCCAACCGTATAGCTTCATCGCAAAGATCTCGCCTTGTGAGGCTTTCCCCTGAGGTTGAGGAATATCCTTCATTAAAGATCAGGTAGATCACTTGCAGCACCGTATCTAAGCGTTCCGGGAGTTTTTCCGGAGGAGGAATTTGATAGGGAATACCGGCTTTGCGGATTTTGGATTTCGCCCGAACGATCCGCTGCGCAACAGTGGCATTAGACGTTAGATAGGCTCTGGCAATTTCATCGGTACTGAGATCGCAAACTTCCCGCAGTGTCAGGGCGGCACGAGCTTCTTCAGATAAGGCAAAATGGCAGCAGGTAAAGATTAATCGTAGTTGATCATCTTCCAGAATATCATCCAATTGGTCTGCCGGATCATGCTGGTTTTGGTCAATATGATTTTCGAGCTGTGTGGGAATGGTTGATGTGAATTTGGATTTCCGTCTCAAGTTATCGATTGCTTTGAAACGCCCTGTTGAAACTAACCAGGATCGAGGATTCTTAGGAATTCCTTCTTTCTGCCATTTTATTGCTGCTATTGCGAAAGCTTCCTGCAGCGCATCCTCAGCCAGATCAAAATCCCCAAGTAGACGAATTAGGGTTGCCAGTATCCTGCGTGATTCCGAATTGTATAACTCCTCAAGTGCTGCATTGATTTGATTCGCACCGGTGTCGTTCATTTTCCAAATCCAAAATTACGGGTGGATGCTTATCAAGATGAATGTCTTTTTTTTGCAAATTTTGATCCTAGTTCGGGGTAAATTTGCATAGCTTCAACATTTCAAAAGTGACTTGGAAAAACCGTGCACCAAATTGGCAAGGTTATCAAAAATACCATTGATCCATTTGTCATCAAGTTATCGCTGTTCATCAATTATCTTCATGGCAATTGTTGCTCCTGAAACTAGGCTATTAGTTTAGTTACTTGAATGTTGTTTTATGGAGAAACCAATCATGAAAATAAAAACATTAACTTTTGCTGTAGTTTCAGCATTGATAGTGAGTCATCCTTCATTTGCGCAGCAGGATGCCGGCGCAGATCTTGTCAATGAAAAAAAACTGACCCTCGACCTGGGAGTTGCCCTGATCAATTCAACATCGACTTTGGATACCCGGGGTGAGGAAGAAATTGAGGACAATACAAAGGCGGGAAAAGCATCCAATGCGGCTTTGATACTGCCTATTTTCGATTTTCGATATATTTTCAGGAATACCGATACAGAAGTGTTCGTTGGAACGCCGTTGGATGGTTCTGATCTCTCTCTGGCAGTGGGAGTTACCCAACCTGTTGATGACCTTGGAAAATTCTCTCTTTCTTTCGCCCCCAGTTTGGGAGCTGAAGTTTGGAAAAATCCCTATCTTGAAAATACCAAAAGAAAAAGTACATCCGAGCAAAGACTCACAACCAAATTTGCCTGGAAAGGAATTCGCAATTCACCTTTCGACCTAACCTACTCGCATACCGAATCAGACGTTGAGGAGGATGATATTGGGGATTTGTACCAAGATCTGGAACGAGACGGTTATTCGGAATCAGTTCAATTGACCTACAATGTCGGCCTTAGCCAAACAAGTGTGGTCTCCCCGAGTTTGATGCTTGAGAAAAATCACTTACAGGGATCAGCCAACAATTATGACAAATCAGGAATGTCTGTTAAATACCAAACAGTTAATGCTGATCATTATTTCATGCTGGAACTGTCTGCCAATAAAGCGATGTATAAAACAGAACATCCAATCTACAAGGAAACCCGGAGAGATCAAGAAGCCGGTATTTTCGCGATGTTGCGCTTGTTAAACCTGTTCGATGTTGAGGGTATGCACTCCAATATTATTGTTGGTACCGGTACTTTGGATTCCAACATCGATTTTTTTGACAGCAGCATTTCCTACCTGGCTGTTACTTTGGGCTATAGCTACTAAATCAGGATTGGTGTTTGATCTTTCCATAGTAGCCAAACGGTGAACCAACTTTAATCGATCCACCGATATGAAATACCACCAGGCCTTTAAGTTTGACATTAAAAGCTTAACAGGCCTTTTTTATAAACATTAATGATCCTTACAATGTTGATTACAAGCCACCTCTAACACAATGAGTGTTGCAGATGACCGCACTGGTTTTGAGACAGTTTAGATTTGGATTTCCCATCCTGAAGTTCACTTCGGCTGCTCTTGTACGATCAGAAGGATGACTCGTGGACGACCAGTAAGAGTGAGAGCTGGTAGTTGGAAAATACCCGGTGTCGATTGCAGGAGATATTTTAGAATGGTCGGCTATGGACATTAATTCACGGATATTGGGGAGTCTCCAGTCATTGTATCCAGCCAGCGTCAGTCCTTCGCAATGAGCACTGATTTGTTCCCAGTTTCCGGAAACGAAACTGCCGTCCTGTTGCCATGTTAGATTCGTCGCCCTGTGCCAAACAATTCCGCTGGCAATAGCTTGGAAATCTTGCGGCCAAAGAACTCCCTCGGGTGCGCCTCTTACACAACGGGCATGTGCATAATCATCGTAAGATCTTGTACTTACTATGTGCTCCCGAAACTCAACCTGCCATGCATTATCAGCCGGACTAAAAGCAGAAGGAGTGGATGTCCAATATGGGTAATATCCTTGCAGCGGTAGTTGAAAATAGGTTGTATCCACAATGGGGGCAGGCCTATTAAAATCCACAATACTGTGCAATTCCTGCAGGGTTGGAAGTCTCCAATCAGAAAGACCTCCCTGAACCAGGTTGTCACAATAATCTTTTGCTTCAGCCCAGGTTCCTCCCAGAAAATCCCATCTCTTTTCCCACATCAGCCTGGTATTGTTATCAATGATGGTGTTGAATCCGGTATCATAAAAAGATAGTGGATTAATCGAATAGCTCCCATCCTGACTTAAAGGTACGCCTGGTGCAGGGCAAGGAATAGAACCACCCGAGGTATCAAAGCAGGCGGTTTGACCTGTGTCCGAAAGCTTCCTCCAAGCAGGGATTTGTGTTCTATCGATATTGGTGAATGTTTGATCCAAAGGGTTTAAATTGACATAGTCTGATCCTGCAGATGCCACAGATAACACTACATTGAATGCCCTATCAACGTCGTAAACAGCATCATCCACACCGGACACCACAATGGGTTGAGCGTCATTCCAGTTGGATGGTGTAAACGTGAGACTGCTGACACTTGTCACACCTTCCGTAGGACTGTCAGTTGTTACATCAATCACAACATCCTGAGATGGCTGTGCGTTAAGCCACATATAAAAAACCGCGTTGGAGCCGTCTTCGGCTGTGATCTGACTGATTGGGTGGAAGGAAAAGCCCGGTTGAGGACCTGAAATCTGATCGAGGCTGATTGTCCTGGTATAATTGCTGAAAGCAGAGAAATTATCATTGATTTCCCCGTATTGACTTCCTGCTTCTGCTCTAATGATATGATTACCGGCAGTTAAATACCCCTTCATAAAACCATAGCTACCAAGCTCGGAACTCGTTATTCCGAAAAGCTCTCCATCTACATATACAGTCGCACCAGCCACAGGCATTCCGGAATCTTCAACATTAATTCCGATAGTGCTTAACAATCTTCCACCTGCGACGGCATTTCTTCGTAGTGTTAGATCACAAATCATGCTGCGCGGGGTTGTATCAATTACAACAACCTGATTGCAGCTTCCCAGCAAGGTATTGGGTGATTTTCGGGTAAATGACAAAGACAATGTAGCTTCATCGGCCTGAAACTCTGAAATCGTGGTGCTGGCCCTGTAGTCGTTACTGGCATCCTGACTTAAAACAAGATCAATTTCCTGAAGAGAATTTTTTGCGCTGACTATGGAAAACAAAACATCAAGATTTCCCAACCCGCCTGCTTCATCAACCACTTCAGTTGGAATCAAAAAGTCAAAGGTTGCCTCACCACCATTATGTGTAAGAGCAATATTAGCTTCGCCATGCAGCGGAACCAAATTCAATTCAATATCGAAATCGGGATGAAAATAGAATTCCTGATTTGAAACAGGGGATTTTCCCCGCTGCAGAGACCCATCATATAATTTTAGATCGATCGTGTGATATCCGACAGATAGATTCAAGTATTCATCTGAAATACCTGTCGCCGGATTGATAGCTAGTATTTCCTCAAGTCCACCATCCAAAATAATTCCAAGATTTGGACTGCTGATTCCAGCCACCGAAAGCTCTGAAGGATCGTACTGAAATCTGAAATCCGCCAGGTTATCCACCAGATTAACTGTGCTGATTGTATCCCCAATGATTGGTCGAATGGTCATATCAATGGTGTTTTGACCGTCTATAATCGTCATGACTGACATTCCGGCGTACTGTTGGTTACCGTGGTTGACCAGCAACGAGAATCGGTACTCACCGGGATCCAGCACGATTGATTTGTTGGATTCCACTTCAAATGTAGTTTCATTCAAAAAGATCGACCAGTTAAAGGTCTCCTGAGTCAATGTGTCCAGATTCTCAGCCAGCAATTGTCCCTGCATCAAGGTTCCGTTCACGCTGTTTGCTGCCATGGCAGACATTGACGGACCTGAATTTGGTACCAACTGTTTTTTAATTGATGTAATGGTCAAATCAATTTTGGTTCCGGGTTCTTCGGCCTTCGTATCCCCTGAACTGCTATCCTCGCCTGTGCAGCCGATTAACAAAAGAATAGAGGCTAACAATAAAATAGCCGTCTTTAATGAATTAATATTTAAAAGCATTTTTCCTCTCTTTTAGATAAAAGCAAATCTATATGAACGATAGTGAATGTCACTTCAAATCACTCATAAGATTTACTTAAGGGTTCATTTGGATCTCAAAACTGCGGATTAGGTTTAAAAAAAATTCAAGACCGATTTCACGCAGATGTTCAAAAAGAGAGAAAAATAGTAAGAAGGACTACTGAATTCAATCATACTAAAGTATTATTCTCATACTACTTTAGTATGAATTGAATAGTAATCAGGGGTATAAATCATATACAAAAAACGAATACCAAAAACGAGATATTTCGCCTATTTTTCCGTTATTACGGAGGTCATACTTTGCGAACCCCCATCAATCGTATCACTCCGATGCAAAAACCAGAAAAAGATGTTTGATTATCGGAATGTTTGAGATTTTGGTGATTAACCGCTTCTGAAAGGGAATATTTCTATATTGGTTTTAAATTTTACAAAAATCTTATATTTTTATGACTTTACCGGAAGGTGCTGTTTTGCAACGCACCGTTGTTGCTTTTCCTAGGAGATTGACAATTCACTGTCCCCATATGAGAATTATATCGTAAATCCACGTTTGAATGATGATTCTTTTTAGAATTAAAAGGAAGAATTGTACAATGATGGTTAGATGGGAGTCGGCTATCAGATTGTTTAATCAAGAAGGGGGTTTTATGAGAAGTTTCAAATGGCTTATCACTTTTGTACTTGCGATATTTTTTTTAACTTCACAGGTCCAGGCAAACAGCGCAGCCTCGGATTTAAGATCGATGTACCAGGGCAATGTCAAGACGATGTTTCCTTTATTGGCACCTGATGTGGTTTGGGTCAGAAAAGGTGATCCTGAACTTGTTCCTTTTGCAGGTGAATACAACGGTTTTCGGAAAGTAATGAAACACTGGTTCAAGCTGTTAAGAGCCGTCAAAATCCGATCCATCGATGTAGATTATGTATTTACAGACGAAAATGATCGTTTGCATGTCATTCTGTCGATGAAAGGAAAGGTGCGCAAAAACGGAAACAGGTTTGATATGCAATTCGCCCATTTGCTGGAATTCAACGAGCAGGGACGAATTGCCAAGAACCAGATTTTTTATGATACCACCACCTGGTGGGCAGCGTTTAACGGACAGGATGACGTTCAAGACCGGCGAGTCGGTCAAACATATGATCATCTGCAAAAAGGAGATCTTGGTGCTTCCACACAAACGATTGGTTTAGCTTACGAATCGTTTGCACAGGGCGATGTGTTCGGAGTAATGGCCCTGTTTCATCCCACGGATTTTTTGTGGATACTTAAAGGAGATTCCATAGGGGACGACTTGGGAGGTCCTGGTGAAGGGATTATACATGTAGCCCGTTGGGAAGGGCTGGGTGATCCGTTTGAACAACCTTATCCATCCACAGGTTTTCTCGGTTTTCTCACCGCTATGAATTCAACATTTCAATATGTCCTGCCGGAACCTCCGGACTGGGAATTGCCTTTCCAGGTTTTTTACATAGGAAGTAACGGAAACCTGGCTGGTGCTCATGTACAGGAGATCCAGCAACACCTCGGTTCTCAGCAGATTGCCAAGTTTGAGATCTATCACTTTTATGTCATGGACGAAGATCAAAAAGTGTTGCTTGGACTTAGCTTCAACGATAATGCATCTCTTTGTAGAATAGATCCAAATTGTGCTTTTTATTCTGAAATGCAGTAATAATCTTTGATTTGTTGTCAGATCAGCCGCTCCCATTTGACATTTGAGTTTTAGTTTTATTTACTGTTAGCATATATAAGTTAATTTAATACGGAGTCTAAAACAGGATCTGATGAAAATCTAAAATCATATTAATCGCAAATAAGGAAGACGACGATGAGCGAAAACAAACTGATGAATTGGTTCATTCCGGAGAGCGTGAAGGAAAATGACATTGATTATAGCAGGGCGAAGATAATCGTTCCCCTGGGTAGTTTTATATCATTCTTTGTTTTGATGAATTCTTTGCGAGCTTGGGGGCTGGGCGAATACATTAACTTTGTTATCATCATTATATTGAGTCTCATGAGCTTTGGGGCAGTATTATTGTTAAGGATTACCGCTTCCACAAAGATTTCGGGAAGTGGGATTGTTTATTGTGTCTTTGCCTTAATCACTATACTGATTTTCAGAGATCAGGAAACCAACCACAGCCTTGCTATGAACTACGCCTTTATCGCCATTATGGCGTTCATGCTCATTGGGAAAATCCAGGGCACTATTGTTTCGGTATTGTGTCTTTGTTCGTTGGGAGTACAGCACTTTCTGATTTCCCAGGGAATAGCGTGGACTTTAGGGTTTGACAGAGCAACGAGCGATCTCCTGGTGGGATTCTTTGTAGTTACGTTTCTTGTTTCTGTTTTTGGTTATATTTACGAATCAACTGTCAGTAAAAACTTTCTGTTATTTATCAGCCAGAAAAACGATTCTCAGGAAACAGCAAGAGAGCTACAAATTCTGATTGAAGATGTTAAACGGGTAATGCAGGCTGCAGCAGAGAGTGATCTCTCACACCAGGTTGCTGTTGATCTTGCAGGAGGTTTGGGAGAATTGAAAAGCAGTGTTAACAGCACATTAAGTCTTTTGGGTAAAACCATTGCCGAAGTCAAATCAACCTCGCATGAACTGAATTCAGGTGTGATTGAACTTTCCAATTCAGCCGAAGTATTGGCAAACGGAAGTTCCAGACAGGCAGCAGGCATTGAGGAGATCTCCTCTTCCATGACTGAAATTGGCGACTTAACCAGCAAAAACAATGAAAATGCCGCGCGATCGTTACAAATCACAGGTCAGGCGTTAACCACCGTTCAAAACGGAAACGAGCAGATGGATCAGATGCTTACGTCCATCAAACAAATCGAAAACACCAGCGGGGATGTCGCAAAAATTGTCAAGGTGATTGATGAGATCGCCTTTCAAACCAATTTACTTGCTCTTAATGCTGCTGTAGAAGCTGCCAGGGCAGGGAAATACGGGAAAGGATTTGCAGTGGTTGCTGAAGAAGTAAGATCCCTGGCCGGTAGGAGTGCAGAAGCTGCCAAAAACACCACCGATCTTATTCAAGCGGCAGTAACCGAAGTAACTAAAGGCGTTGATAACGCAGATCGTACAGCGGAAGTCTTTGCAAAAATAAATGAAAGTATCACCAACGTTAACGATCTGGTGAATCAGATCTCCGCAGGTTCGGAAGAACAAAAAACCAGGATTGAGGAGGTTAACCAGGGATTGTCCCAAATAAATGAAGTGGTACAATCCAATTCGGCTGTTTCAGAAGAAACCGCTTCTTCAACCAAGGAGCTTTCACAACAGGCCACATCCCTGAACCACCTGATGGAAGGATTTGTTCTTCAGGCCGATATTGAGGCAAATCAAACGAAATTGCTGACCGGATAATGAGTGTTTCCCGATCAAAATGGTGCGACACATCCAACAGTCAGTTTTAGCAATAATACAACGATCATCTAAATACTAATCACGTTGACCACACCAGGGGAAATACATGCCTCGATAAAGTATTGATACTTTCCCCTTCAGGTGAAATTGGAACCGGACCATTTTCCGCATTTAGTCACCTTAGCTCTCCACCTCCCAGCTTTCAAAATATGTTATCTATGTGATCTTACTGTTTGATCCCATCCCTAGTGACTTCAAATAGTTAAAACTATAGTATACAGGCAACGTTCCCAAACTTGTTTTGTTAAAAGGGTGTAAAACAAGGTATTTATTGCTCTAAACAAGTATTGAGCCTTCATTAGCTGGCTGAAATACAAGCACAAAAAACAAATTGGATTTTTCTGGTAAAACTGTGATACATTAACGGTTAATACCGACCTTATCCCCAAGTTGTGTAAGCATATCATAAGGTTTTAATTTGAGATTTTGTGCATTATATTCCTGGCTTCAGAGCTTTTTATTTTTAGTTTTTGCTCTTTTTATCGGTGCCGGTTGCGATAAAGAGGGAAGTGTATCCATTGTAGGAGGTAAGAATAAATCCTGGAGTTTTCCAGCCAATGTAAATGACAATATAAGCCCCGATGGTACGGCAGTCAGCGGCAAACCGACGGTTTCGATGAGTGATAACGGTAGCGCCGCCTTGGCATGGATTCAACATGATGGGACGCGCAACCAGGTATACATCAGTACCTACATCAATAACAGCTGGAATCATCCAACCAGTCTTGCCAATGCAGTGAGCCCTTCAACCACGGCTGTGATTGGTCCGCTGGCCAGTGCCGGAAACAATAGTAGAGATTTTATTATTGTCTGGATTCAAAACAACGGTACCAATAACCAGGTGTTTAAGAGCGAATACCGCGGTGGCAGCTGGACGCATCCGGCAAATCAATCAGATCATATCAGTGTGGCTGGTCAAATCTGCTCCAATCCGGATGTTGCCATGGATGACAATGGTAACGCGATTATAGTCTGGCAACAGTCCAACGGCACCAATCAACAGATTTTCAAAAGTGAATATCGGGCCGGAAGCTGGACTCACCCGGCCAATGCGGCAGATAACATCAGCGTTGACGGCTCCGATATGAGTGAGCCTAAAGTGGACATGGATAACAGCAGCAATGCAATCATTGTCTGGTTCGATAGTACGGGCGTGGATGAACGGATATTTAAAAGCGAATACCGATCCGGAAGCTGGACTCATCCAGCCAATCTGGCAGATAACATTAACCCTGATGGCGATTGGGCACGCAATGTTCAGGTAACTATGGATAACTACGGAGAGGCAATGATTGTCTGGCAGCAACGAAATTCAAGCTCCGTAAACCAAGTATTTGGCGCATACTATAACGGCAGTTCCTGGATCTATCCTGCGAATCTGGATGATAACCTGACCAGCTACGCGGATTACGCCAACGACCCCTCAATTGTGCTTAGAAAAGGAAGAGCGGTATTGTCCTGGTTATCCCTGGTAGGATTTGAAATGAATTACCTCAGTGAGTATTACAGCAACACCTGGTATACTCCATCCAGCACCGCTGAACACATAAGCCCGCAGCCTGCAGGAGACGTCGGGGGACCGGTACCGCTTGCAATGAATTATAATTATGATGCCATTATGGTTTGGTTTCAGGCCGATTCCAGGGATGCCGTCTTCAAAAGTGAATACCGCAACGGCAGCTGGACTCATCCCGTTGACGAGAATGACTTTATAAATCCTGCAGGCACAGATGCCAGTGTCCCGGATGTTGCAATGGATAACGATGGCAATACTATCATTGTCTGGAGACAATCGGACGGAGTCAATAATCAGACTTTTATTGCAGAATATCGCTAGAGAACTATCATTTGGAAAGGTAAGAAGAAGAGGAAGAGGGTCAATGATTCTTTTTCGCCCATTTAATGTATTTGTTGATCACAGCTTTGTTTTTTATTTTCTCCAAAGTGTTTAGTTCCTTACCAAGGGTTTTAACAGGAAACTGTCTGTGAATAAACGAATGGCACTTCCCGCAAATATTGATGCCATTCTCTTTCATTTCGGTTCTGGTGAAGTTTTTTTTAAACCATTTGTTGGAATGGCACGTCTTGGGTATCAGATGATGGAACGTCAGTCCATAAGGGCTTCCGCATAATATGCATATATTTTCATCTTCCATGTTTATATTACATTTTAATTTTCGGATCTATTCCCGTGAAAATCAGGCGATCCCACGGACAACATACAAATAGCCTCAGAATAAACAAATCCTACCAAATTCCTGGAATTTTAATTAGACCCCTATTCGTTATTTTGATCCATCCTCCGACGGCCAGGTAGGGTCCAAAGTTATTTTGCTTAGTTGAAGCTATTTATTAATCAAAGTCTTGATTCAAGCAGATTACAAACGGTAGGGCGGGGCTACGACCCCGCCGACAGGCTCTTTCAATGTTAAAGTCTGAAAAAGCTTGCAGGAATTTATCCTATACGTTCAAACCCGTTTAATTTTAACTTATTTATTCTCCCGATCCAACACCTCGGCGGCCACGTAGGGCCGCCCTACCGTTCGACATCTGCATCATACAGGGTATTGAGGAGACTATCATACAATGCAAAATACTTTGTGGTAGGTGTAGGATGGGCCGGCGATAGCCTGCCTATCTTGACCTACTCGTGATAAGGATTGAATGTAGGATGGGTAACTTGTTACCGATCAACCGGATGTAAATGACTTTTGATCACATTCCCCGCCCGATGGGTAACAGAGTTACCCATCCTACAGTTCATCTTAATCCAAAAGGTCTATTGTGGGCGTTATGAACATTGAATTGCAATTGCTTTAATAATCAATAATCAACGGTTAATTGCTAATTTTTATCGATGCTTCGCTTAGGTAAGCGCTTACGGGGGTACGACCCCGCCGACAGGCTCTTGCAATATCAAAATTTGAAAAAGCTTGCAGGAATTTATCCTATACGCTCAAACCCATTTAATTTTAACTTATTTATTCTCCCGATCCAACACCTCGGCGGCCACGTAGGGCCGCCCTACCGTTCGTCTTCTGCTTTGAACAGGATTCCAGAGGGATTACAACATGCTACCAGCCCAAATCCTCTACTCAGAATCTATCAACTGGATAACTTCTTCTGCGCCTGGCAAGGCTTTGGATTCGAGTGTCTGCTTGTTTTCGAGCTCTCTTTGGGCGGAAAGAATTTGCAGGCTGAATTTGATTTGAGGATATTTTTCGATCAGATGCTTAATGTAGCTTTTGTTAATTTTCAAAATGGTGGCAGGGGTTCGGGCGACGACATTGTTTTTTGCAGCATCAGATTCATCCACCAGGGACATTTCTCCCAGGGTTAAGCCCTTGATCTCTTCGGAATCGAGTGTCGTCAAATGAGTGGCATCGGCTTTTAAACTTCCGCCGGCGCTGGCCTGGTGAATGGTAATATCCACTATTCCCGACAAAACGATAAACACATTGTCCAGCTTGTCTTTTTGCCGGATGATGTAATCGCCGGCATCTATCTCTGCTGAGGAAACATTGTCCTCATCGGCCAGGATGGATTCCAGAGTAGGGATTTCCAGGCTGGAAAACAGCGATGAGAATCCTACAGCCTCAGGAATGCCTTTGGAGCGGATTTCAATATGCCTTTTAAGAAGTTTTGCTGCCAAGGTGTTGGAATCAGCAATTTCCGGCAGGGCTGTTTTTGAAAGTTTGATATATTCCGGATTTCCCAAGGCGTATACATAGGCACTTCTCACCGATTCTTCCTTGGATTCATGAATCACACTTTCACCCAACACGGTTCCTGTTCCGACTACTTGGACCACAAAATCATCCGGTGTATTACCAGCCGTCAATTCCTTCCTGGCCTTCTTCAATTCCGCCGCTGACATTGGCTTTTTCCAGATATCATGGCCCGATGTATTGGAAACGGAGAACAATACATAATTTGAGGGTTGACCCTTTTGCATGATCTCTTCACCATCCTGAAACGTAACCCCAAACACCAATTTTTCCAATAACAACTCCAAACTGCGAATATCTTCCTGTATCAACCTGTCCAGAAAAGGCACTGCCCTTACCATGGTCAGTCTTTTGGTTAGCTGAAACTGGAAAGTAAGAATCTTAACTTTCCAAGGATTTTTAAACTATACAGACAAAAGATTAATAATCGAATCCTTTTCCAAGGCTTCCGGAGAAAGATCGATATCACACTCGTCTCTTTCTTGAGTAAATATTGCTCCTGCCTGTTCTAATAAGGTATTCAGGCTGATAGTATTTTGATAAAAACTCGCCAGGTATTTTCGACTGTGTTCTACAAATCCGCTATTTGAAGAAGTAATCGATCTTCCTAAATCAGTTTCAGCAAAATAAAATCGACATTGTTCGGAGGAAGTGACCAACAATCCTAAAATCTTTTCAAATGAGTCTATAAATATTAACTTTTTCTAGCTCCCTCTCCAATTTACCCCTATCAATTTTGACTCCTTTTTTTATCATTGAAGTGATTTCGTTAAGGAAGTCTTTCGGCAAAGGCTTATGGTATTTCGTTGCCAGTTTTCTTATCTTATTGATTTTCGGCCGATTTTTTTTGTTTTCTTTAAAGGCTAAAAATAGAGGTTTAAACCGCAGGAAGATTTGAGCAAGCGTTTCCAAACCAAATTCTTTTTCGTATCTGTTGAAGAGTTCATTGATCCGGTTTAACCCGGTGCTTTCCTTTATCGCTGTAATGGTAGGTTCGTCTTTTATCAGAAGCGTTTTATCCGTTGCTTTGAATACCAGATAGCGCAGGAATTCGACTGGATCTTCCGGAACCAGGTCGAAATAATCCATCAGGGCGATTTTGACTTCCTTGTTTTTAATAGATTCTAAATCTGCCTGCTGTAGATCCACCTTCTTACAGACATCCAACACATCCTTGATGGTGTCTTCTTTCAGAGCGATACCGGAGCTTAAAAGGGATAGAACTTTCTCTTTAATGCGAGCCGGCTTATAACCATGAATAACAACAACGTTAATCCCACCGACATATTCCGGTATGTCAAGTCTTTCATTTGGAATATAAACCGATTCCGAGTCGTAAATACCTGCCGCTTCATACCCATAAGTTGTCACGTAATGAATTAGCTGTTCTATTACCAACTGCTCAATGCAGGCTTCTGCTATTTTCTGCCAGGATTTGTGAAAGGAAGCATTTAGCTGCTCAGGAGTTAGACCAATTTCCTTTTCAATCAGATTTGCCAGATATACAAGGTCCTGTTTTGAGTAATGGTAGAAAACCTCGGGAGAGAAAATGAATCCTTTTTTCAGGGTTAACTCCAGAATTGCTTTATCGGCTAATTGTCTGCGATCAGTCTCTACTTGAACTGCTCTGAATAATCTTAATAAGGATTTCATTTTATCTTTGAATTCAGTCTGTAGGGGTGATGATAGAGAAATGTTACGAATGGCATTGATGCAATAGGAAACGTTGGCGGGAGGTATTTCTCCGCGAATATAGGAACCTCCTTTGCCAACGCGTCCGGTGAGGGAAGGCAAGAATTGATTAATTTTTTTTATTTTAAAACATCATGTAAAGTCTGCTTGTTTGTTAAAGTTAAAATTTATGACACCAATCCGATTTTTGCTATCGGTAAAAAGTATCAAAGTCGTACTACTTTAGTATTAAATGCAGGCTGATTGCTATGAAAATAACTGGATTAATTGCAACTGTGCTGTTTACTTTGTAAGATCACAGAATTTATAGCTGCTCAAAAATAGATCACCTCGGTATTATCCTTTGGCCAATGACCTATAAGATACTACATTTTCGAGTACCCTGTTCCATTGAAATTAGACTTTCCAAGGCTCAAAACGGTGAGTGGGAGGAGATTTGCAACCTCTTTATGAACAAAAGCAGTCTCTTTTTTCAATGCGATGAAATAACTCGATCAGCCAGGGACTTGAATATTAGAGATTTGATAAAAGAAACGAAGGGATATATCGATTCTGCTTTGGATAAATTTCTGAACCCAGTTGGTGAATTCAACTATCGACTTACCTTATCCAGAGTTCTTACCTTCGACCAGGGTATGGAGGAAGAGTCCAATTTTTATTTTAAAAGTGGTGATGATCAGCTAACGCTAAAGTCATTAAAACAGGAGTTTTACAAATTGTTGACTCAAGAGATTGATGTCATTCAGCTAAGCTCCAACTCCGGATTTGATGAAATTAACGAGATACTTGATCAATTTTTATGGGACAAACAACAGACGTATGAAGAGTTTGGGGACTACCATGAATTGGATTTGGACGGATTGGAAAACCGTATCTGCAGACTGGTTGATTCAATCGAAACGTTTAAAAACGATCACCATAACCTGTTAACGAGAATTATCAGCTTCTATCCCGAGTATTGCGAATTCTCTAATGACTGCGGTCTTCCTGCCGAGTTAGCTCGGATGATGATTAAAAAAGGAGCAGTAATCAACCAATTCAGCCCCTGGACCGAATCTGAAACACCTTTGATTGCTGCCGTTAACTTGTATTTGATTGATATTGTCGAATTATTGGTCAAAAACGGGGCAGATGTGAATGATGGCGACGCTGTTGAAGTTGCGTACCGGTCTGAAGACAAACATCTGTTTCAAATCCTGGTTGATGCCGGAGGTACAAGCAAAAGTAGTTTGAATGTCTCTGAAAGCGTAGCTTTTAAAAGTATCAAAGAGCTGAGGAAAATGCTTCCTTCCTCTGATACCAAATCCAGGGGAAAAGCATTAAAAATTGCAACTGAGCTAAAGCTGCTGAAAAAGATCCGGTTTTTATTGGGCACCAAGTTAAGTCAACGTTCAATCAACAGCAGTCTTTTGGTTGCTTTAAAGACGGTGAAAACCAAGAAGCCGGATCTCTATTATGACGAAAAGATCCAACTTCTTAATATCCTGAAAGCTTTCCAAGAAGGTGGTGCGAATTTTAATGCACCGGATGGATCAAAGAAATCCACACTCTCCTATGCACCATTGAATGATTCAATAGTCCAATACTTGCTGGAATGTGGGGCAGACGCAAAACGATTTGGTTGTGACCTGCTGTTGCAGGCTTCTGCCTGCGGGAAAAAGAATATTGTCAACATGTTAATAAACGCAGGAACTGATATAAATTATCAGAATAAAAACCAGGATAACGCATTAGGACTGGCAATCATGAATGGAAAGTCTGAAATAATACAAACATTAATGGAATTGAAGGCCAACCCTAAGCTTATAAACTACTATGGGCACACTAATGATCAACTGTTAGACCGCTTTAATCTAAGACCTTCCGTATTCACAGGTCCCAAGACAAAAGCGGAAACAAGAAAGAAGCGATTGTTTGACCAAAATGAGATTCCTACGATTGCGGTTCCCCTAGTCAATGAAAATTTCCCTGTCGGATTTAATCTTCTGGATTTCTGGACAAAAACCAAAGAAAAAGGTCGGATACAAATTGAAATTGAAGGCGCCAGTGATCCCCTTGAGATCGTTTACCAGGGTTATGAGTTCAAAAATCAAAACGCAAATTACACCAAGTCCGGACAATATCTAGGCGTTTTTAGCCATAAAAATGTTCCTTTGTTGGTTAAAGAAATCATGAGTTATAATGAGTACAGCGATAGTGGATGTTATCAAAGAAAAACTACTTCCATCTCCAGGGAAGGTGTTGGTTGTACAGAAATAGTGGAGGATTCTAAAAAAGGTAAAGAACAGATTCTGGCGAAAAAAGTAAAACCTGGTATGCGATGGATAATGGAAAGTAAACGAATACCATCAAAAGCGTTTCCATTTTTATATTCAGGGTATGACGAAGGGGTTGTCTCCCATTTTGGGACGGCCTTTGATACAAAGGAATCCATTTTACAAGTGGATCTGCATTCAAAAACAGCTTTGTTGAAAAGAAACTGGGAAACCGGTGGTTATAGAGACTAAGATGTAAAAAACAACTATGGGATTCTGGGATTATCTGAAAGGCGGCGGATTCAGTTGCTGCCTCTGCAAACATCTGCATGTAGAGACGATTTTTGAAACGAGATTAACCGATGCAGATATCTTTCAATCCAATCGACAGTTTTCAGAAGGCGATCAAATTACTATCGATGGTTTGGATGATTATGCCGAACTCGAACCACCCGCAGATGACACAAACATTACTTTGATTCATGAAGACTGGAATTGTGAGAAGTGCGGACTGAATTATCAGTATGGCCTGATAAATCTTCGACTCCGTTTTGCAGACAAAACGGAGAAGGAACGTTTTCAGCAGAAGTTAGCTGCCGGCACACAATGCGAGTTACCGGTGAAAGCAACAATTTTGAAAATAAAATCGCATATTCCCGACAACATAAAAAGCCTGAAAGGAATGAACTACGTGGCGGATGACTATATAGATTGGAAATATCTGTGTGGAGGAGAATACAATATCACAAAAGGCAAAAGAATTTGGAATGAACTTTCCGTTACAGAGCGAAAGCATCTACTCATCGGAAGATATAAGGATTGGTTTAACACCATTATTGAAAGCAACAACAGGAAATATCAAGGCATATCCGGGATTAAGCCTTATTCGCAGTCCGAACTAAAGGAGTACTTATTGTTGGTAAGGGCGATTGGCAGAAGGTTTGGAATCACAATCCATTACAATCACCTTCAGTCTCCTGCATAACCAACCAAAGACTACACGGTAAAGTAATTTTGTCTTTTGCCATCGTGTTGAATGTGGCCTTTTAATATTCCTTCTTGATATACCAACTGTTTTAATCGATCCGGAGTGTAGTTGCTGATAAACTCCTTTGTCGATACTTCCGGATTATCACCGGAAATGTAATTGTTTTGTATTGCCCGGTCATAAAGGGTTATGTCCACTGGGTAAAGTATTACATTCCCGTTTAGTTTATACCGGTTTATCCAAGATTCTGCTTTGTCACGTTCGCTGAAAACTGCAGCAGGGAAATCACAGTCAATTCCGAGAAACACCCAGAGTTGCCCAGGGTTGAATGATTGATGTTGAACCACTTCTTCGTCATGCCCAGGACAGCAGATGCCGGCCTCATAGTGATAGTGCACTTGACTGGCAGAAGAAAATGTTTGAATGAATTTCGGGCTTTTATACTCTTCTTTGTTAATCTTGAAGTTGTGATGCTCTAAAGCCCAATCATAGACACTGATGTCAACCGGGTATAAGGCTAAATAGCCTGTCAGTTGATGTGCTTTTATCCAGACTGCCAAATCAGATTTGGAGCTGAATAAGCCTGCAGGACAAGGATTTTTGTCGCAATTGAAAGACCAGATATGATTCATTTTTCTGTTTAGCAATTAATCGCAGCGAATTCTATAAATCAATAATAGTTAATCAAGTATATAATATAATCTTACTATAATTATATCAATAGTATAGATCAGAAATTTTCAAAAATCCAAAGATGACTTCGTCCAAGATGATCTGTTTTAACTCCAAAAGACAAAACATACAATGTGGATCGGTTTTTCTGCAAAAATCAGCATTTCCAGGTTGGAGACTATCTTAAAGTCGCTTTACCCGGAAAGGAGGATTCATTGGGGAGAATTGGATCCCAACTGCGATATCTGTATTGACCGGCAATGCAATCCCAGCGAATTTCCATTTCTACTTGATTTCACATTTTTCTATCAGGTAGATGAATATTGGGAGGCGATGAAGCTTGTAAACAAGCTGTCAACATCGTTTCAATGTAAAACTATTGTAGATGGCACACATCATGGCCCGACAAATGCTCCTTTCTGGTGTATTGTCTGGAATAAAGGTAAAGCATACCTGGCAGACGACGCAAATTCCGTTTTTATGGAGTTTGATGTTGAATTACCCGTCGAAGAACAGGAGTTAGGACCTGTTAACATAGTGAAACCTATCGATGATGTGTTTGCATCAAAGTGTAAAGAAAGAAGGAATAATGAAAAAATATTTTGAGCGAAAAGATAAAAAAATTTCTAATTTCTGGCAAATTGAAGTTTTAGATTGTTCGTATACCATCCATTCCGGAAAATCCGGAACCACTGGCCAAAGAGCTATCAAGAAGTTTGATTCACATGAAAGTGCAGTAATGAATGCTAAAAAGCTTGTTGCTAATAAAATTAAAAAGGGATTCGTAGAAATTTCAGAAGATGCAAACAAATACTGTTTCTTGATTTGCCTGGAGTGCAAAAGGACTATTACGCCGTTTATTAAAAAAATAATTGTTGAAAATTATGACAGTCGATTGAACACATTAAATCAAAAAGACTTAGTTGAAAAAGGATTTTTCTTTAACACCCCCTGGGGTGATTATATTCTTAATATTAAAGAAGATATTTATTTGGATCGCTCTCCTGCTGAGGGCCGTTGGATAGGATGTTGCGGCTCCGGGGAAGGTGAACCAAACCTGTTATGCGAATGTGGGTCCGGCATTGGCAGGTTAGTCAATGATTGTATGTTTCCCGAGTACATTCGTATTGATCATGAAAAAGTCGATGAGGTCAAAAACCAAGGGGATCTTTTTGAAACTATTATGAAATTGGAAGGAGAAGTTGTTCGCCTTGGGGAAGCTTTAAAATCAGAAACAAATGCTGAAACCATCAATAAACTGGTCGAAATATATAATTATACGAAGGAAGTAATTGACGTTTTTTATGCTATTATCAAAGACAATAACAGCGAGGAAATTAAGGATTTTATGAAGAAGTATAATATAGACACATATCTTAAGGCTTAGTTTAGCTTTCCTGGGTTCACAGCCACGGCCTTTTTCCGGTTTTGACCGTGTTACCAGTTATCGGCTACCGGGTATAAGAGAATCTCTATCCCATATCCTATACTTTTCGTGTGAATGATTTTGCCGTGTTGTTAAGACCGGTGAAAGTATCAATCGGTGGTTCCCCTGCAAAGGCGATCCACTTGCTTAAGCAGGGTCGGGAGTCGATTTTCTCCATGCATGCTTAAAATATGGTTTTTTGCTCGCTCAAGGGGGATTCCAACTGACGTTACATAAAGA
>JANQGZ010000049.1:0-3915 GCA_028282825.1 SAR324 cluster bacterium | reverse complement strand
GACCAAAACCTGTTTCCTACACCAGGTCGACGGCTTCACCGAAAACGAAAAACTCTGGCACTTCCACCCGATTGCGTTTGTGCAGCATCTGAAAAGGTTGTTTGCAGACATTAAAAAACCGCCAACCACTGTAAATTATCTAACGGTCAGCAAATACATCAGACCACAAACCGCACTTCTACCCGTGAAAGGTGTGGTAATACATTATGTTGCAAGTCCTGGTGCCAGTGCTGATGGTGTTCGGAATTATTGGGAAGGATTGGTTGATCAAATAAACGATACTGAAACTGCAGAAAATAAGAAGGAATATGCATCTACTCACTATATTGTAGATCAGGATGGTACAGCTCTTCAGACGCTTCCCGAAAATGAAGTTGCTTATCATGTAGGTGCGAGAACTTATAAGGCAGGAATTCAAGCAAAACTTAGCAACTATCCAAATAACTGTACTCTGGGTATTGAGTGCTGCCATTTGGATTGGTCAGCCAAAATGTCTAAAGATACCTGGGATGGAGCCGTTCAATTGGCAGCTTACCTGCTTTTTAAAAATGATCTAAAATCCACCGATCTTTATTTACACTATGATGTCACGGGAAAAGAATGCCACAAATATTTCGTTGATAATCCAAATGAGTGGACAAAATTCAAAAATGAAGTGGCGAGTTATCTACAATAATCCGAATCGAGATCAACGATGAGAATTATATTCCACTTGTTTGCTATTTTAACTCTAAGGAGGTGAATTTGCTCAGAAAAAAAATTAGATTTTCAGTATTATATATTTATTGTGCTTTCTTTCTCGGTTCAACATCCAATGTGGTTGCAAAACCACCCAATATTGAACTGATCAGGAATTATGATTGTGACAATTATCGTCAGAGTTATCTGGCGGAAGCCAAAAATAAAAGTAAACTATCCAAGTTATTTAATAAATTCGGTTTCAGGGCTTACAAAAAAAACGACATGACGCTTGCGGCATCGCTGTTCAGATGTGCTTTCCTGGAGGATGACAACAACTATCTTGCACATTATAACTATGCCAGTGTTTTCGCCATTTTTAACTCTCAAAACGCGGATTTTTGTAACTCGGTTTATTTAGTGGAATCGATGAAACATCTTGGTGCATCGATTAATCTGAACGAAAATCGTCGAGTTCGTGTTAAAAAAGACAGTGATTTCAATTCTGTAAGAGACGACTATGAATACAAACTATTAACAATAAATCCAAACGCAAGCGCAGCTTTTATTTTGACGACGATGAAAACGTGGTTCGGCCCTCAACAAGGCATTCACGGCACTTCAAGACTGATTTTTCTGGACAATCAGGTTGTTAAGTGGAGAGTATTTGAAACCGGAAAAGCAGGTGAAATTGGAAAATGGTCAAAAACCATTTTGGGAAAATACCGGATAAAAGATAACAAGCTATACATCAATTTTGAAGAATATAAAATTGATCACCTTGAAGGAGAGATCCTGTTGGTAAAAAAGAACAACATAATTAAAGAGGCAAAGCTTAAATTCAAAGACTTTTACCAGCACTTACCTTTTATGGACAACTGCAATATTTGATTCTTTTTGAATGCTAAATTAAGCTTTGCGTTTATTGCCAAAAAGCTTTCAAAGGCTTTAAGGGGGTATAGCAGAAAACATCGCCTCATTTGAATGCTTAGAAGCCGGTTATCATCCTAAAAAACTGCCATCTAAGCTTCTTAGTCTTATTCTCCCTCCTCTATGTGGTTGCAAACGACAGCTTCAAACAGCAATTGCGACAGATACTGGTTGAGCATCCGTCTGAATGGTTTTTACCATCCGAGGGTGCCATGAACGACAAATGGGGCACGCGGTTACAAGCTCCACCTTTTGATGCGACTAGATCTCAAGTGTCAGAGATTCAGGAAGCCTGGATCAGGCACAGTCGTAGACCACCCCGATACGGGTTTAATTTTACTCCTGAAAAATACACTGCTTTTAAGGAGGTGGTGACCAAAACCTGTTTCCTACACCAGGTCGACGGCTTCACCGAAAACGAAAAACTCTGGCACTTCCACCCCATCGCGTTTGTGCAGCATTTGAAGAGACTACTACCCAAATTCGTATTTGATTTACCTTACACAATTGATCACATACCAACCACAACAGCACATAACAGAAGGCCTAGAACAGCAATGACACCTGAGTATCTCACAATTCATTCAACAGATAATTTGAGATCTTCAGCACGAAATGAACGGTCATGGCTTACAAACAGTACTAATACCCGCACAGCCAGTTTTCATGTTGTAGTTGATGAGAAAGAAGCAATTGAGTGCATTCCATTTAATGAGAAAGCGATTCACGCATATTGGCAAGGAAATAGAAAATCAATCGGATTAGAAATATGTGAATCTGGCGACAGGGCAAAAACACTTGAAAATGCTGTTTTGCTTTCTGCAAAAATTCTTAGAGACTACAATTGGGATATTTCAAAATTGAAACGTCATTATGATTGGCCCAAGGAAAATGGATTTAGAAAAAACTGTCCACAGATATTGATTTTAGCTGCTCACCGGAATAAAGCAGAACAAACTTGGGATTGGTTTAAATCAGAAGTCAAAAAACTTTTACAATAATAAGGAAGAGTATGAAAACTGACCATCCAGTATCCAGATGCTTAGTTTTATTTGGGATTATTCTTTTTGGATTGAATTTCTTTTGTGGGAAGACACTTGCAAAGAATATATCAAGCAATCCTATAGTTGTTGCTAATAAATTTGCCAATTATATCAGATCAGGGGATTTTAAATCTTTGAGCTTATTTATACATGAAACAAAAGGTTTACGTTTTTCACCCCACGACAGTTCATACAACAAGTTTCCTGGGTATATAAAATTCTCACCGGAACAAGTAAAGAATTTTATGAGTGATAAAAAGATATACGTATGGGGTTTTTATGACGGCAGCGGAGAAGATATTAAATTCGTTCCAAAAGAATATTATAAGCATTTCATTTACGACATTGACTATATAAAAAAAGCAAGAGTCAATTTAATCAGTAATTCGAACTCTAAATTCGCTCGTCGTTTTGTCCATATATTAAATTGGTTTCCAGGTGCGATTTTAGTTCAATATGACTTTGAAGGAACGCCAGAGACTGGTTTTAACGACTTTAAAAGATTGAACTTGGTTCTTGAACAAATTAATAACAAGTGGTTTTTAACTGGAATTTTACATGGTGAAAAATCCTATTAGCTTCATTGTTTAATCCCTCCTCTGTAAGGTGTTCAGCATCCATGCTTCACGTTGTGAGGATGGATCAACCAGCCAGGGCAAAGCCCATTCCACCGCCATCCCTGGCTGCCCACCCTTCAGGCTGGCTCGCATCGCGCACCCCTCGCTCGCCCCGCTGGTTGCAGAGTTCCAGTTTGTTGCTTTTTGCTTTCCCTAAAATAGAATTTTAAATCCCAAAAAAACAGGGTCAGGTCGAAAGCGCTGGGATAAACCGGCATAGAGTCGGGGATGAAAGAGCCCTACACAGAAGGGTTAGCTACCCACTGTGAAATAGGGGACGGAAATCTGGGAAAAGCACCTTGTTTTTTGCAGGGGGATGTGTGTTTTTTGCTTGAGTGAAGCTTTAATAGGTGACCTTGATTTTTAATCAGAATTTAAGTTTACCGAGCTCGAAATACGACCGGGTGTATGCTTTTGTCATTTGTTTGGTTTTCCCTCTCTGTTTGGACGCCACCTGCTGTGATACACATTATTATCTCTAAAGATGCAATAATTCACGTAGCGTTCAACAAGATCTTGGAGACTTCTAACTTCATGCTTTCCAACAGTGTCACCAGCGGCCCAGAATGGAGCCATTTCCGACGGTTTGATTGGAGCCACCCTGGTCTGAAGACGGACCGGTGCCCATCGGTTTTGGTGGAAAACCG
>JANQGZ010000122.1:0-92840 GCA_028282825.1 SAR324 cluster bacterium | reverse complement strand
AGGCCAGTAGCTCCAATTGGCAGAGCGTCGGTCTCCAAAACCGAATGTTGTGGGTTCGAATCCCTCCTGGCCTGCCAAAATACCTTTATTACACGCGTTAAAAGACATCGATAATGTTTAAAAGATTTAGAAAATTCATAGGCGACGTTCGCAATGAGTTCAAAAAGGTAACGTGGCCAACAAGAGAGCACACAATCAAACAAACCGGAGTTGTGCTGGTAATCGTGTCAATTACGGCGGTGTTTTTGGGAATTATTGACTACGGTTTGTCGGGGCTGGTTAAACTGATCATCGGATAAAGCATAATGGAAAGTAGCGAATATAAATGGTATATACTTCAAGCTTATGCGGGTTATGAACAGAAAGTAAAATCGATGATTGATGAGCAGCTCAAGCTTAATAAGATGGAGGGGCTGGTCGAAGAGATATTTATTCCATCTGAAGAGGTAACAACAAAAAAGAAGGGCAAAGCCAGAACAAGTAAGGTCACATATTTTCCAGGTTACATTTTGATGAAAATGAACCTGACCGATGCTTTATGGCACGTCCTGAGAGGAGTTCCGAGAGTTTCCGGATTCGTGGGGAGCGATCAGAAGAATCCTCAGCCTGTTCCCGAAAGTGAACTGGCTGATATCCGACAGCAAATTGAGAGCGGAATTAAACAAAAAGAAATCGATTCGACATTCAGTGTTGGACAGACGGTAACTGTCATTGAAGGACCTTTCTCAGAATTCAATGGCGTGATCGATGCGGTTGATAGGGAGCACAACAAGTTAACCGTGCTGGTCAGTATCTTCGGCCGGGCAACACCATTAGAACTCGATTTTGATAAAGTCAGACTAGAATCATAAAAGTTCTGAGATTACTAAAATCAACGGATTCAATGTTATTCGATCCAGTAGCAAGGTTGTAAGATGGCAAAGAAAGTAGCGGGATACATTAAATTGCAAGTACCTGCGGGAAAAGCCAATCCCGCACCTCCAATCGGACCGGCTTTAGGTCAGCACGGTGTTAATATCATGGAGTTTTGCAAGAGCTTTAATTCCAAAACACAGAGTCAAGAAGGTATGATTATTCCTGTTGTTATCACTGTGTATGCGGATCGCTCATTCACTTTTATCACAAAGACTCCTCCCACTTCGATTTTACTTAAGAAAGCCCTGGGAATTGAGAAGGCTTCTGCTGAACCTAATAGAATCAAGGTTGGTAAGGTAACTGATGCTCAGGTAGAAGAAATTGCCAAGATCAAAATGCCGGATCTCAACTGCTATGAAATTGAAGCAGCTAAAGAACTGGTGATTGGTACTGCCAAGAGCATGGGCATTGAATATGCCGGGAAGTAAAATCACAGAGTGTACAGATAATATTTTAAGTTGCAGGAAGTATCATGGCTAATTATTCAAAAAGAAAAAAAGAATGGCAGGGCGAAATCGACCGGACCAAACGATATGATTTGGTGGAAGCGATCGACCTGGTCAAGAAATATTCAAAGGCAAAATTTGACGAGCCTGTTGATGCCGTATTTCGCTTAGGTGTAGATCCCAGAAAATCAGACCAGATGGTACGTGGCAGCTGCACATTGCCAAACGGAACAGGTAAAGTTGTCAGGGTGCTGGTATTTGCAAAGGGCGACAAAGAGCAAGAAGCCAAAGACGCTGGTGCAGATTTTGTAGGTGGCGATGATTTGGCAGCCAAGATTAAAGATGGTTGGTTAGAGTTCGATCGTGTGGTAGCTACTCCTGACATGATGGGAGTTGTTGGTAAGATCGGTCGAATTTTGGGGCCGAGAGGTCTGATGCCAAACCCGAAAGTAGGAACCGTAACTCAGGCAGTTGGTGATGTGGTTTCCATGATCAAAAAAGGTCAGGTTCAGTTTAAAACCGACAAAGGCGCCAATGTTCATGCGACAACAGGTCTATCATCGTTTACTTCCGAAGCTCTGGCAGAAAACCTCAAAGCTTTTTATGACAGCTTGGTTAAATTGAAGCCGGCAACAGCCAAAGGTACCTATATCAAGAATATTTCCATCTCTAGTACGATGGGGCCGGGTGTAAGGGTTGACCCGGCAGTATTCAAGTAGTATTAAACCCACGAACATGAAATGACCATCTTAGGTCATTTCATAAATAGTTTTCTTATCTGTATAGATAAAAGAGCGAAATTATCGAAGACCACAGGAGCCGAAGGCTTAAACATTCCTGTCGAGATGATTGCGAAAGCTTTTATTGCTTGCCGTATTTCTCCTCTATAGTTCTTCGTTTGTTTCCTTGTCAGTTTAGAATTTTCCACGGATTGCCTGGTGTAATCTATTCGGGATAATTCATTTTAGTCATGAAGGATCACCCTTCATGATGGTGTTATAAGTTTTTCTGGAGACTTTATGGATAGAGCCACTAAAGAATTACTGGTGAAAGAGTACACTGAACTTTTTTCATCAGCAGTTACAGGGGTTTTGGTTGATTATAAAGGGCTCAATGTCGAGGAATTGACCGAGCTGAGAAAAACTCTCTTTGAAAAGGGCAGCAGGTTTAGAGTTTTAAAGAACTCACTTGCTAAAATTGCTGCGACTGGAACTCCATTTGAGAATCTGGTCGATCAATTTGTTGAAACCAGGGCACTGGTTTATAGCAAGGAAGACGTTGCTGCTCCTGCTAAAATCGTAACCGATGCAGCCAAGAAAAATGAAAAAATCAAATTAATTTCTGGTTTGCTGGTTTCCGGTGAAAAGGGAGAAGTTCTGGACAATCAAGGTGTTAAGGCCTTAGGTAATTTACCAAGCAAAGAAGAACTGCTTACAAAGTTGTTGTTTGTGATGAATGCCCCAATTACCAATTTTGCACGTACATTAAACGAAGTGCCTGCCAAGTTTGTTAGAACGCTGCAGGCAGTAGCCGATTCAAAAGAATAATTGTAACTTTAAGGAGAAATCATGGCTGATATTACTAAGGATCAAGTAATTGAATTTATTTCCAACATGTCTGTTTTAGAGCTTTCAGAAATGGTTAAGGATCTGGAAGAGAAATTTGGTGTCAGTGCTGCCGCAGCTGTTGCAGCAGCTCCTGTAGCGGCAGCCGGTGGTGCTGTTGAAGCTGCAGAAGAAAAGACCGAATTTGACGTAATCATGACTTCATTTGGTGACAAGAAGATTAACGTTATTAAGGAAGTACGTGCTATTACGGGTCTGGGACTGAAAGAAGCCAAGGAATTGGTCGAGGGCGCCGGTGCTGACTGCAAGGTTAAGGAAGGCGTAACCAAAGAAGAGGCTGATGAAGTAGCTAAGAAACTGGCTGATGTTGGTGCAACAGCAGAAGTTAAGTAAGAAATAATCATTCAGAAGAGCAGTTATTGCTCTTCTGAATTTGGAAACAATATCACGTCTGAACAGTCCTCGTTATCTATTTTAGTTTTTTCTCCAGCCTGTCATATGCGGCATTATATATCTGCAATATCTTTTTTGCTGTCTCCATCTTTTCCGGTTCCTGCAGAAACTTGTCCGGATGAAATTTCTTTATTTCCCGATTGCGAGCCTTTTTAACTTCATCAAGTGAAGATGGTGGTGTTAAGCCAAATAATTGTAGATCCTCTGTGACTTGATCAGGAGTTGGTGTTTTTTTGGGGCCTGCTGAGGAATAATCTTGCTGATATCGGTTCTGCTGTTGCCGGTTATCTGCTTTTGACCATTTTGTTTCTTCTGTTTTCTTTTGTGCAGTGTGATCTATACCGTGCTTTTTTTCCCATTCTTTCAGGGTTTCATCCAGGTAAGAATAGCCACTTTCAAATATCTCACTTAATTGTTCGACTTGATCAGCGGCAACAGATTGTAAAAGTCGTAAGATTCTCGAACTAATATCCATTTCGGTTTCATGCTGATATTAAGTAACATTTGGTCAATTCCATCACTCAAATATCGCTTGGAATATTGATCAAATATCTTTAAAATTAAGGAAAAAGCAATGATAAATCTCGTATCGCCTTGTTTGTCGTCTATGTATCAACATACATCACTACCATCCGTGAAGACAACCTGCAAACTGAGTCGATTTCTAATCTCCCAATAGGAAACAATTCATGCAAAACATTCCTAAGAACGTCTTGTTGTTAATCTCAATAATCATCGGGATCATTTTTCTGTATACTTTTTCATCCCGAAGTGTGACGGGAAAAGAAATTTCGTTTTCCGACTTCATGGATCTTGTGGAAAGCGGTCAAATGGTGAACGTGACGATAAAAGGTAACCAGATCAGGGGGAGAACCAGCGCACAGGAAGATTTTGTTACCAATGCTCCAAGATATTATCAAGAGCTTGTTCCGGAACTTTATAAAAGAGGTGTCCACTTCAAGGTCGAATCTACCGAATCCAATAGTTTTTTGTTTGCATTGCTTACATCCTGGTTACCGATTGTATTGATAATTGGGGTGTGGATCTTCTTTATGCGTCAGATGCAGGGAGGAAACAAAATCATGGGTTTTGGTAAATCCAGATCCAAAATGCTGGATGAAGATGCCAAACGCTATACATTTTCGGATGTTGCAGGGATTGAAGAGTCAAAAGAAGAATTGGATGAGATAGTAGAATTTCTGAAAGATCCCAGTAAATTTGAAAAACTTGGTGGAAAAATCCCCACCGGTGTATTACTGGTCGGTGAGCCCGGGACAGGAAAAACGCTCCTTGCCAAGGCCATTGCCGGCGAAGCCCAGGTTGCTTTTTTTAATATCAGTGGCTCTGATTTTGTCGAGATGTTTGTAGGTGTGGGAGCAAGCAGAGTCAGGGATCTTTTTTCACAAGCCAGAGAAAACGCACCCGGTATTATCTTTATTGATGAAATAGATGCAGTGGGAAGACACCGCGGTGCCGGTTTAGGAGGCGGAAATGACGAAAGGGAGCAGACTCTTAACCAGCTTTTGGTCGAATTGGACGGATTTGACGGAAATGAAGGGGTAATAGTCATTGCCGCAACAAACCGTCCTGACGTACTCGATTCAGCTTTGACCCGGCCCGGGCGTTTTGATCGGCAGGTTGTAGTACCAAAACCGGATATTAACGGTAGACACAAAATTCTAGGAATTCACACCCGAGAATTAAAGCTTGATAAAAATGTTGATTTGAAGATTATTGCCCAGGCAACACCCGGCTTTACCGGTGCTGATTTGGCAAACCTGGCCAATGAGAGTGCTTTGATTGCCGCTCGCCAAAACAAAAAAACCATAGGCATGGAAGATTTTGAAGAAGCGCGCGATAAAGTTATGATGGGTAAGGAACGCAGATCAATGGTAATTCCGGATGATGAGAAAAAGACCACTGCCTACCATGAAGCAGGTCATGCAATCATTGCCGCAGTGTTAAAAGAGGTTGACCCGGTCCACAAAGTTACCATTATTCCACGGGGAAGAGCGTTAGGGTTGACGATGCTCCTGCCTGAAGAGGACAAATACTCTCAAAACGAATCCCAGCTTAGAGGGATTTTGATGATGATGATGGGCGGCCGGGCGGCGGAGGAATTAATTTTTAACCATTTTACCACCGGAGCCAGTAACGACCTGGAACGAGCCACTGCGTTGGCAAACAGAATTGTTTGCAATTGGGGGATGAGTGAAAACATTGGTCCTATCCATCTTGCCGCAAGTCAGGATGAGGTCTTTCTGGGCAGAGACTTGATGCGTAAACGAAACATCAGCCAGACCCTGGCAAACAAGCTGGACAAAGAGATCAGCAAAATCGTCAATACGGCCTACTCAAAAGCGATGGCAATGCTTAAAGAGAACATAGAGTTTCTGCACACCATTGCAGAACGACTGGTTCAACAAGAAACAATTACAGGTCAGGAAATTCTTGATATTCTGCAAGGTGCTCCCCAAACATAGGGTTGTGCCATGTCCGGATATGAATATTCATATTTATTAAATTCCCTGCCCAAAACTCTCGCTATAGGTTATCTCAAAGAAACATTCCGAGTCGAATTGCCTGTCACGGGCAATTCTCCTGTCTTTTTGTTTTTCAGCTACGGCAATTCGAATAAATACCCAAGTTATCAAAATGCTGTTGCCGAGTTTCCTGAGGCCTGCTTTTTCAGTTTCGGAACTCAGCGCACTTGCTTCGTTCTATGCGCTGAACAGAAAACTTTTTACCAATTGCTATTATGGGCGGAAAAACATTCCTGCTCCAGATTGGCTGATGATTTAAACAAGCATCTTGCGCCGAAAAAACCTTCAAAGTTTCGAGTGCGCGACCAGATGTGGGATGGCAACTCTCCTAAAATCATGGCTATCCTCAATATTACCCCTGATTCGTTTTTTGATGGCGGCAAGTATTATGGGTTAAACAATTATGGTGATGTAGCTGCAAGGCTGATTGAAGAAGGAGCTGATATTTTGGATATTGGTGGAGAATCCACCCGGCCTGGTTCTTTGCCGGTAAACCGGGATGAAGAGATAAAACGTGTGTTGCCGGCCGTCAGGCAGATCCGAAGTCGATTCCGAGTCCCGATCTCAGTCGACACGGTCAAACCGGAAGTGGCCAAATCTACCTTGGCAGCCGGTGCGGATATGATTAATGACACTTCAGGATTGCGTGAAGACTCCAAACTATTGGACGTTATTCGAGAGTTTGATGCCAGTTACTGCCTGATGCATATCCGGGGCACTCCTGAGAAGATGCAACAAAACCCGGAATATGAAGATGTTCTTGCAGAAATATATGAGTTTTTTCTCAAAAAGTTGATGATCTGTAAAAACAGTGGATTAGCTAGCGATAAAATTTGTATCGATCCCGGTATCGGCTTTGGCAAAGATCTTGTTCACAATTTGAATCTGCTCCGTTTCTTATCCGTCTTTACATCTTTGAATCGAAACATTTTATTGGGAACCTCGAACAAATCATTTATTGGAAAAACATTGGGCAGAGAACCGCATGAACGATTATCGGGCTCGCTGGTCACCCAGGTCATGGGTTGGCTGCAAGGGGCAGAGATTTTCAGAGTCCACGAGGTCAAAGCGACTACTGATGCATTGAAAATGGCGATGGTTTATACCAACTAAATCCATTAATTTTGCAGTAATTGTCTGAATCATTCGATTTGAATTTAATATTTGACATCTGTTTGGCATGCAGTTGAAAATTAGGTAATTAAACAGTTTAGCCAGACGATGGCAATCATTTGAATCGATCAACGAAGTAAAAGAGAGCCGGGTCTTTAAGGAATCACCCGGACTATTTAAAAAGTCTTTGGTTAGATGTTTGCGCCAGGCAAACGAGCAAACGCATAAAACCGAAAAATGTAAGCCTTTAAAGCAGGATAGGCACTGTTTCTGCTTTTGTTTTTTAACCCAAAGTATCACAGTTTAATACAGCTTTGGACCTTATAGCTTAAATCAACAAATCAACCGGAATCCCAATCGGAATGTCTTATCTATCAGATTTTATTTATAATATTCGTTGGCAGGATATAGTTGATGTCACCATTCTAAGCCTCATCATTTATCAGATATTGTTGATGCTTAAGGGTACCCGCACTATCCAAATACTTATTGGATTTCTGCTGGTGGGATTGGTATTTATTTTCGTCGATCTGGTCGAGTTGCGTGGCCTCACGTTCGTATTACAGAATATATTTAATTCTATCGTCATCGTCTTTATTGTCCTGTTCCAATCGGAAATCAAAAATGCTCTTGCACAAATGGGGACCAAGACGACCTTTTATGACCTAAAAAATAAAAAATCCGGAAACATCCTCGATAAGATCTATTCTGTTTGTGAGCATTTTTCAAAAAACAGCATTGGTGCACTGATAGTAGTCGAAAATGAAATGGGTCTGGGTGACTATTATTCCGGTGCGACAGAAATTAATGCAGTTTTTTCCCAGCAATTATTGGTTTCCCTTTTTCACACCCAGTCGCCTCTGCATGATGGTGCGGTAATAATCAGCAGAGACGGTAAAATAGCTTATGCTGGTTGCATTCTGCCGATTTCTTCTCACATGGATTTTTCCAAGCAGTTAGGAACCAGGCACAGGGCTGCACTTGGATTAGCCGAAGAAACGGACGCCGTTATCCTTGTTGTTAGTGAGGAAAATAGAAAAATCAGCCTTGCACATAACAATGAACTGTTTTTCGAGTCGCACGATTCCCCGCTAAAGGCAAAACTTCAGGAAATACTGATCAAGTAATATAGGCAATTGATTGCAAATAGAGTTTGTTAATGAAACTAAAGAAAATTAAAAACCCTTTTCAAAAGCTGTTATCGGTGGTGCTTGCGGTTGTAATCTGGCTTTTTGCGCCTTCCCCAAATAAAGAAATCACTGAAGTGAAGTTTTTTGTTCCTGTTTCTTATGTGAACCTGCCAAAAAACCTGGCAATAGTTTCAGATCCCATTCAATCGATCAGTGTGTCAGTTGAAGTTGCAAAAAACGAACTGGCCAAGATCCACCCCAGTATGTTCCAGGTTGCAGTGGATTTAGAGGAAGCTGTATCGGGCGAGAAAGAATTTGAAATTGCACGAAACGCTGTGTCTGCGCCAAATAACAGTCGGATTCTGGCCATTGAACCAAAGCAGCTGTCACTTTCATTTGAAGAAGTAATTGAAAAAGAGCTGCCCATAAAGCCTGTGTTTCTGGGAGAACCGGCAAAGGGGTATGTCTTGGAACAGGTTACTATGATCCCCTCCTCTGTTCGAGTAAAGGGGTTGGTTTCCGGTCTCAATAAGCTTGAGCTGTTGACAACGAAAGCTATTGAGATTGATGGAATAAAAAGTGACCTGGAAATGTTTGCCAATATATTGTTTCCGGAAAGAGTTACAGCCATCGAACCCAGCCCGGAAAATTATATCGTGCAGATTACCGTGGGAAGCGAACCCATTGTCATGCTGTTTAAGAACATTCCAATTGGGGTTATTAAATACAATTACCAGGCTTCCATTAATCCCGATACATTTAACATGTCTGTCCGTGGCCCACGCTCACTGCTTGAGAATTTCAAGAAGCAGGACATTCAAGCGTTTATCGATTTGGAAGGGAGAAAACCGGGGAATTACAAGCTGGATAAACCCGAAATTCGATTACCTGCGGAAGTTCAAATTCAAGCTATCTGGCCGCCAATCGACATTTGGGTGAAAACCCAAAGGATAAAGCGATAGGTAATCTGACCAGATCCTATACTACCTACCGAGCGATACTGTTTTTACTAATTCTCAAGCATATTCAAGTTGGTATTTAAATAAGCTTCCAAATGCTGTGGAGAGTCAGGAGTGGCTGAAAACAATTGGGACCAGGTAGAGCGATGCTCCATGCAAAGATACAAGGGAACCTGTGGGGCTTTTTCTCTTATCCAACCTGACACTTGGGCAAGCATTTTTTTTCTGATCGGTTTAATGTATCGCATCTTTCCATCGGTCGCAGAAACAAACTCATTAGCAAATATGGCGGTTTTAGGGAATCTTTCTTCCGCTATTTGCTTTAACTTCGGTATGTATCTCAATGTTCCCAAACTAATCCAAGCAATGTCTTGAGGCTTGATGATGCAAAAAAGATCATTAATAGTCTCAAAATACCCATCTTCCCATTCCGGATAGTGAATTAGCGGATCGAAGTGAAATGCGACCCGATATCCGTTGTCTACCAACCTGGAAGCCGCATTTAATCGTTGTTGCAAGGTCGCTGTTTTATGCTCGTTACTTTGAATAATCTCCGAGGGGTTAAGAGACCAAGCGACGACTGTTCTTCCACGATGCTCCAGCCCAATTAAGGATTCGATAGCGTCAGTCTTGCTTTTCAACTCCAGGGTTGCATTGGGTAGGTTTGCAAAAGTCTCCACCAAGTAGGGGTTGACCCGGAAAATATGGTCCAGCGCCAGGCTATCTGAATGTTCGCCGGTACCAATTCGAAACGGTCGATTCGGATATTGTTTTATCTCCTTGATCATCGACTCAATAATCGATTCCACATTGACATGAAAGGTTATTAGAGGTTTGTTTAAAAAAACCTGAAGAATGCAGTAGGAACATTCCAAAGGGCAGTTCTCCACGAGGTCCAAAACAAAATAATTACAGCAGAGCACACTTTCCGAGTATCCGGGACAAAGCTTAAACGCACTTCCTTTGAATTCCTTTAGATACAAAACCCGCTTTCCTTGTGAAAGGCTAAGCGCATGATCCTTAGACGTTTCAAGACGATCTTCGGAATCGATGATTTCTGTCGGAGTGGTTTTTTGATTGTTCAAAATTTCCTGGCAGAAACGATAGCGCAGGGCTGATTTTTCAACCAGGATCTTTTCAGGGTGATAGGGCATTTGACGACCTAAAGACGTTTGGAAAAATGATGTCTTTAGCTATCAGCTTAGCCCTTCTATTCACGGATGGGAATGATTTTGGCGCAGTGTCCAAGAATTTCTCGTTTCGTCTTTTTTATGGGCGATGTAGTGCGCCTGGTGTCAAGAGTACGCTGTAGATTGGATTTTAAACACCAATACATGGTGTCACCCTGCTTTTTCAAAATGCATCGTATATTTGTTTTTAAACATACATCCGGCTTCTTATAACCACGCACCGTGGAGTTATCAACAACAGCAATCACTGAAGTAGTGCCTGCAATGATGATCATCAGGATTGATACTAAAGTTATTTTAAATTTCATAAGAATCACACTTCGGGATTTAATTTTGAATCAAACTCGGTGTTCATAAAAAAATACAATAAGCATACCACTGAAAACTGAGATTTTAACTAGTCCTTAGTTACTAATTTTTCCTCTTTGTCGTAATAAAAAGACTCAACTCTAACAGGTCTTGCCAAGGCATAATGAAACAACTCGACCTTCTTGACGATTCCGTGGTTTTGTTCCGCATATTCGGGGGTATAATACCATTCTTGCCTACTTTTACGCTTGTATTTGTTTATGTTGTATTCGGTATAATAAATTCTTTTAAAGTAACCTTTTTCTTCAATGGTCTTATCGGTGTAAAACGATTCCGTTCTCACAATTTGTTCGTTATCGTCCAGATAAGAAACGTTTTTCTTGATTCCATCGATGTTGTCCGGGTAATGCCATTCTATGATTGTCTTTTTACCGTTTTCCCGAAATATCACATTATACTCAGTGAAAGGCCTGACAAAATGATTTTCTCTTCTGATCAGATCTCCGGTATGACGATCAAAATGGTCGATGGAACGTTTAATTAACGTTCGGCTGGCATAGGAGCTTGTGAAAATTCTCTCTTCATGGGTCTTTTTGCCGAAAAAATAATAGACATTTAATCGCCTTAGATTATTGTCTATGGGGTAATCGCTGCTGAAGATGGTTTCCTCCTTAGCCTTGTTACCATCAACATCAAAGTATTCCGTGTAGATTGAATAATCGCCTTGAGTGTATTCAATGGTTCGACCGCCAAATTCGTTTTTTTCGCTGATAACCTCTTTTCTGGTCTGGGAGAAAACCTCTGCCGTAAGTGTGAAAAACAAAAACACTGCAACCAACACCAAGACAGAAAAAGCGCTGATTCTCTTGTTTGTAATGTTATGCATTCTAAAACTCGGGAGATGACTCGCCTGTTTCTTCAGATTTCTTCCTACCATATCGCGCAGCGTTGTGAGCAGCTTTGTATTTTTTCCAATCACTATTAAAAATCCTATTGTCGACCAGGGTAAGTTTCAGTTTGCCGGTCTCCCACTCAATTGTTGATTTTAATGCCGGTGTAATGGGGGTAAATCTGTTACACGTCGTTCCCCAGCAAACCCTTATGTTTCTACTCTCTCCTTCAAAAATCTCAATGTTTTCGTTACTTGGATCTCCATATTTCCTTTTTAAAAGATCAAGTATTCCCTGGGAGTTTCTTTGGTAGGTAGGGTATTGATTCGTAAAGTCAATACGATACAGCCTTTTGCTTCCGGTGAAATTCAAGACGGTTTTCATTTCATCTTTTGTCTTGATAATTTCATAGCCATGAGCGATTCCCAGTTTATCCTTGCTGCTTTTAACATTATTAACCTGAAAGATCTTAATGACTTCATCAAGTTGCATGTTGAGTTTTAACCCTTGAACCGTGAAGAAATAGACATCGTCGGCTAAGGTTACGAAAGCAGTGAAAATCAATAATGTCGATAACACTAAAATAGAAGCACCGGAAGCAATTGAAAAATTTTTCTTAGAATATTTCGTGTATGCTCGCATTGTTGGATGATCTATAAGCTTTGATTGATGTTTTAAGATAATGTTTAACGGTGCAGTAAAAATTGGCCGAAAAAGGTCTGCCATTGCAATGCAATGGTTTGACCTAGTTCTGAGATTGAAAGGTTTTACATCTCTTTTTTGTTATTGCTTGACCTTTCAACATTTTACCGAATAAGGACCTAAAGTTCGAAAATCAACATCAGATATTGGATAGTTGTCAATAGTCTCTTTTAGCATATTCTGTGATTTAAGTGTAGATTCTGAAGATCGAAAGAACGCCAAATTAGGTCTAAACTTAAAATGGAAACTGTCTCTTTATCATTGTGAACGATATTTGCAGGAAATATATAACCACCGGGAGAACATTTGGCATGAACTGCCTAATATCTTAGCACATTAGGACTGTTGTTTTTAATCGCAAAGTCTATAAAGTCGAAAGCGAAAAATCCATAGTTTGTCTTGATAGTTGCTTTCGTCGACAATATCGTCTAAAATATCATCAGACTATTTAATGCAGCTATCATTAGCAATGTGCTTTCATACTGCAGGTTTCCGCAAGCAAGTTTTGGAACCTGTCTTAATTATTTGGACTCCTCAAAAAAACAAAGGGGCTTACTTATTAACAGGTGGAATTATGAAAAAGCTAATTTTTCTTTCCCTCCTCATTCCGTTTTTGCTGCCTGTATCAACTGTATCTGCAATCAATGCAGTTGCCAGCATCAAAGACACTATAGGTGAGGTGCAAATTCAGAGGTTAAAAAGGAACATTCCCGGACGTAAAGGGCTGATCCTTAATGATCAGGATGTGGTTGTTACCGGACTGCGAGCTAAAGCCACCATTCTCTTTCGTGATGGTTCCGAAATCAGATTGTTTCAAAACACACGATTTGTAATTGAAAAATCTGAAGAAATGGAAGGGAATCAAAGAGGGTTTTTGAACAATTTTTTATTAAAAACAGGATCTTTTTGGGGAAAATTCACAAAAAATACTCAGAAGACGAAGATTATCACACCAACAGCCACCTGCGGTATCAAAGGGACAAGCGTTTCCTTATCCGAACGTAACGGCAGGTTGAATGTCAGCCTTTCCACAGGTGCTATAGAGTTGGAAAATGAAGATGAAAAAATTGATCTGGCTGCCGGTATGATGGTAAATGGCATAACCCAGCAGGGATCATTCAAGGATAAGGTTACGGATCTGCCCTATCGTCTGGTAGTTGAACCGGATTCCAGCAAACTTAATCTGCCGACTGCAGGTAACGAATCCAAAGTGGATTTCACGTTGCAGGTTGTGAACGTCAAAACAAAGCAAAACGAATATCGAAGTGGTTCTGTATTCTTTTCAGTAAAGACCGATAAAATAATATTCCCCGACAGGGTCATTCTAAATGATCGTGGATATGCAAGAGTTACAGCTACAATTAAGCCTTTCCAGAAAGCAGATTATGGCGAAGGACGAATCGAAGTCGTAGCTGTGACTGAAGGTGAGTCGGCCATGGATATTGGAACAGGAGAAGTCCTGCTTACTTTCGATATTCCAAAGAAGTTCCAAAAAACAATTCGTATTGATGCCGAATCGGGTGAAGTAAATTAACTATTTAGCCAACAATCCCGTTAAAGGTGATTCCAACATGTTCAGGAATCACCTTTTTCCTTCCCTGGCGATCCTTTCCCAAACAATTCATTAGGTTACTTTTAACTCGGTTTGATCTCATCAGCAATATCTTGACAATTTGCCGATTGTAAACAGACAATTTCTTATGAAATAAGAAAACAATCGACAACCTAATCATGCGACCCCTCGATACGGGCAGTATTCCCATCTTTCATTCGGTTTTCCAAAGGTTCCTTCCGCCAATTGAATTACTGATGAGCTCAGACTCAGGAGACTCCCCTATTAGCCTGATTAGGCTCAATCCGTTTGTTAAAACTGATTGTTGAAGAACCTGGATACCTCTTACCTTGGAGGTGGTTGATACGGCTGTGAAACTTGCCATACCCGGTTTTTTGAGATAGGCATTCGGAAAATCGAGTAAAAATGAATACCTGTTTTTTAGAGCGAGCATGGAAAACAATTATACTGCAGAAGCAATCGAAGTCTTGAATGGATTGGACCCTGTTAAGCAGCGTCCTGGGATGTATACCGAAACCACCCGACCAAATCATTTGGGGCAGGAAGTGATCGATAACAGTGTAGATGAAGCTATTGCCGGATTTGCCAGTGAAATTGAAGTCATTTTACACATCGATGGCTCTCTTGAAGTCAGTGATAATGGAAGGGGAATGCCAGTTGATATTCATCCTGAAGAAGGTGTGACAGGTGTGGAATTGATCATGACTAAGTTACACGCAGGTGCCAAATTTTCCAACAAAAGCTATCAATTCTCTGGAGGATTGCATGGAGTTGGTGTTTCGGTAGTCAATGCCTTGTCTCTGAAACTGGAGGTAAAAATAAAGAGGGAGGGGACCGAGTATCAAATCTCATTTGAAAACGGAGATAAATCAAGTGATTTGGAAGTGATTGGTACTGTCGGCAAGCGGAATACCGGAACAAACATTAGATTCTGGCCGGATCCTAAATATTTCGACACACCAAAATTTTCCGTTGCCAAACTAAAGCATATACTTAAAGCAAAAGCTGTTTTATGCCCTAAGCTCAAAGTAACTTTTTTAGATGAAATAGCCGACACCATTGATGAATGGTGTTTCGAAGATGGCTTAAAAGATTATTTAGCTGAAAGACTTTTGGATGTTGAAACCATCCCTCGTGATCCATTTGTCGGTAATTTCGAGGGAAATGAGCAATCTGTATCCTGGGCCGTAGTGTGGGTGCCCGATACTAAAGATACCGTGGGCGAAAGTTTTGTGAACCTGATCCCAACAGCCCTGGGGGGTACGCATGTCAATGGTTTTAGAACAGGCCTTTTGGAATCGGTAAGGGAATTTTGTGAATTCAGGAAACTGATCCCCAGGGGAATAAAACTTTCTCCGGAAGATATTTGGGAGAATTGTAATCATATCCTGTCAGTTAAAATGCAAGACCCCCAGTTTTCCGGACAAACCAAAGAAAGGCTTTCTTCGCGTCAAAGTGCAGCCTTTGTATCCGGGATTGTAAAAGATGAATTCAGCTTGTGGCTGAATCATCACACGGATGTGGGAGAGCAGCTGGCAGATTTGGTTATAGCTAATGCCCAGAAAAGATCTAAAGCCCGGAAAACGGTTGCAAGAAAAAAAGCCAGTGCGGGACCTTCCCTGCCTGGAAAACTCGCAGATTGTGTGACACAAGACCCTCTTTATAGTGAGCTGTTTCTGGTGGAAGGAGATTCAGCGGGTGGATCTGCCAAACAGGCAAGGGATCGTCATACACAAGCAGTGATGCCATTAAGAGGGAAAATTTTAAATACCTGGGAAGTGGATTCCGGTTCAATTTTGAGTTCACAGGAAATTAACGACATATCAGTTGCCATAGGTGTTGATCCATCATCAGATGATTTAAGTGAGTTGCGCTACGGAAAGATCTGTATTTTAGCAGATGCTGATTCGGATGGACTTCATATAGCAACCCTCTTATGCGCTTTATTTTTGCGTCACTTTTATAAACTGGTTGAAAATGGTCATGTTTTTGTTGCAATGCCTCCCTTGTTTCGTATCGATGTCGGCAAAGAGGTTTTTTATGCTCTGGATGAAGAGGAAAGAAAAGGAATTCTGGATCGCATCACGGCAGAAAAGAAAAAGGGCAAAATCAGTATTCAACGATTCAAGGGTTTGGGAGAAATGAATCCGATGCAGTTGAGGGAAACCACCATGGCTACTGATACCAGAAGACTTGTACAGCTTAAGGTGGGCTCGAATCTTGATGCTTTTGATACTTTGGATCTTCTATTGGCTAAGAAACGAGCTGCTGATAGACGATCCTGGCTGGAAGACAAAGGAGATCTGGCTGATCCGGATATTTAGCAGGGAAATTTCACCCTCATTGAACCTCAAATTACTAAAAATCACACTCCAAAATTAGCATGTTAGAATCGGTCGAATTAAACGAGGAAGGGGTTGAACAAATTGCCATAGATGATTTCGCAGAAAAGGCTTACCTGGAATATTCCATGTATGTTTTACTGGACAGGGCTCTACCTCATGTTGGCGATGGGTTAAAGCCGGTACAACGTCGAATTATCTACGCCATGTCCGAGCTTGGGCTGCGATCCACCGCCAAATATAAAAAATCTGCCAGGACTGTTGGAGACGTGCTTGGCAAGTTTCATCCTCATGGCGATACCGCTTGTTATGAAGCCATGGTGCTGATGGCTCAATCCTTTTCCTATCGCTATCCGCTGATCGACGGTCAGGGCAACTGGGGATCTCCTGATGATCCTAAATCCTTTGCTGCGATGAGGTATACCGAATCAAAATTAACCGAGTATACCAATGTTTTGTTAAACGAACTATCCCAGGGGACTGTTGATTGGAAGCCAAATTTTGACGGTTCCCTTGAAGAACCTACAACACTACCGGCCCGTTTACCTAATCTACTTCTTAACGGAACAACGGGAATTGCAGTAGGAATGGCAACCGACATCCCTCCACATAATATCCGTGAAATTACTGCTGCATGTATCCACCTTCTCAAAAATAAAAGCGCCGGTATTTTAGACATCCTTGAATTTGTGAAGGGACCTGATTATCCGACAGAGGCGGAGATTATATCTTCTGAGGAAGAAATCACTAAAATCTACCATAGCGGTTCAGGCAGCATACGAATGAGAGCCAGTTACCAGAGAGAGAACGGAGATGTAGTGATAACAGCACTGCCACACCAGGTTTCCGGGACCAAAATTCTGGAACAAATTGCCGGTCAGATGCAAAATAAAAAACTCCCTATGGTAGCGGATCTGCGGGATGAATCTGATCATGAAAATCCAACCCGGCTGGTCATTGTTCCCAGGTCCAACAAAGTCGATATTGAAACCATGATGGCCCATCTGTTTGCCACAACAGACCTGGAAAGGACCTATCGGGTCAACATGAATGTGATCGGTCTGGATGGTAAACCGCGGATCATGAACATTGAGGTCATGCTCAAGGAGTGGCTTAGGTATCGAATCGAAACAGTCAAACGGCGCTTGCAACATCGTCTGAACAAAGTATTAGACAGGCTGCATATTCTGGAAGGGATGCTGATTGCCTTTCTCAATCTGGACGAAATCATTGACATTATTCGCAATGAAGATCAGCCCAAAGAGGAGATGATCAAGCGGTTTGGTCTCACCGACCGACAAGCTGAAGCGATCTTGGAAACGAAACTCCGACAATTGGCAAAGCTGGAGGAGATGAATATTCGGGCCGAGCTGGATGATCTTTCCAAGGAAAAAGCAAAGTTGGAAAAGACGCTCAATTCGGATCAGCGTCTGCGATCGCTAATCATCAAGGAGATGGAGCTGATTGATAAAAAGTTTGGTGATGAACGAATGTCACCTATTGTCAAAAGAAAAGAAGCACAAGCCCTTTCTGATGCTGACATTTTACCGACCGAATCGGTGACGATTGTGCTTTCAGCGAAAGGATGGGTTCGAGCAGCGAAGGGGCATGATATAGACTTGGAAAAACTGAGCTTTAAATCCGGTGACAATCTGGCTGATGTTGCTTATGGAAAAAGCAACCAGTCTGCCGTATTTATAGGATCTTCCGGACGAAGTTATACCCTGCCGATTACAACGTTACCATCAGCCAGAGGATACGGAGAACCGCTGACAGGAAGACTGACTCCTCCTCCAGGTGCCATATTCCGCTACGTATTGGCAGGTCAAGATGATCAGGATATTTTGATGGCTAGTGATATCGGATACGGGTTTGTCACCAAATTATCCGAGCTTTACTCAAAAAACAGGGCGGGAAAGGCGATACTGAATTTTCCTCCTGACTCCGCACCACTTCATCCGTTAGTATTAGAGAATATTCAAACCGATCGGGTCGTTTCCATCAGTAATTCGGGGCACATGTTGGTTTTTCCGGTTATGCAGCTACCAGTTCTGCCCAAAGGTAAAGGAAACAAAATTATTAATGTTTACAGGGATAAAGCGGAAAAAATGAGTTTGATAGCAGTACTGCCGGAAGCAAATACCCTGATGATTCATGCTGGAAAACGCTCTCTGACGCTTGATGAAGAAAAAACAGCAGATTATATGGGTGAAAGGGGCAGAAGAGGAAGAAAACTTCCGCAGGGTTATCGCAAGGTGGATAGAATCGAGATTGTCAAACCGGAGGAGGAAATACCTGAATCCCAGGAAGACATTCAATTGAGTATTATCGATAACGGCCCACAGGAAACTCAACCTGAAAACGAATAGAAAAACTTAACTGGCCTTTCAAAAAATAAAAATAAAGGATACTGGTGAATTATAAGGAAACAGAAACCCGGGATTGAATACAATCCAATCAAAGACAACAAAAAGACACAACAGAAATGCCATTTGATAAGAGAACACTGAGAAAAGAATTAGAGTATGTTCTCTGTAAAGACCGCTACTACCTGGAAAGACGGCTAAAAAGTCTCCCCGCAGTTGATCACAAGGACTTCTCTCACCATTACAATCAAATCAAGAAGCGTATGCACGGTTCTCAGCAGAAGGTTGAGAACCGTAAAAAATCAATTCCCGAGTTTGATTACCCCAAGGAACTACCGATTACATCTGCTAAAACAGAAATATGTGAAGCGATTCGGAATAATCAGGTCACCGTCATCACCGGAGAAACAGGTTCGGGAAAAACAACGCAGATTCCCAAAATGTGCCTGGAGGCAGGCCGTGGGGTAACGGGTAAAGTCGTATGTACTCAGCCCAGAAGGATTGCGGCAACATCTCTCAGCTCCCAAGTTGCGAAAGAGCTGGGAACGACAGTTGGTGACAAAGTTGGATTCAAGATTCGATTTTCCGATAAGTCTCAGGAATCTACCCTGATCCAGTTTGTGACAGATGGTTTGCTGCTGGCTGAAATACAAGGAGACAGATATTTAAGAGAATATGACACCATCGTTATCGATGAGGCCCATGAAAGAACCTTAAATATCGATTTTCTATTGGGTTATTTGAAGCAATTGCTTCCAAAAAGACCTGATCTCAAACTAATCATCACTTCAGCCACCATCGACATAGACAAATTTTCCAAGGCTTTCCCGCAAATTCATGATAATAACATCGATTGTAATCGTGTTGCTTTTCCCGATGAGGTTGAAGGGGACAATAAAGTATTTAACGCCCCTATTATCAGTGTTTCGGGAAGGATGTACCCGGTTGAAGTTCGCTATTTCCCAATAGACGAAATTATGGAAGAGCAAGGTGACCAGACGATGATCGACCTTGTTCAGGAAGCCGTTGAAGATTTGCTTACAGAATCAGATTTTGGGGATATCCTGGTTTTCATGTCCGGAGTTCAGGAAATTCGGGAGGCTGCAGATCGCTTTACCTATTTGAAGAACGAAGGCTTCCATGTTTTGCCATTGTTTGGGCGACTGACTATAGCTGAACAAAATCGGATTTTCAAAAAATCGTCCCAACGAAAAATCATTTTATCCACCAACATCGCAGAAACCTCCATTACCGTTCCTGGTATCCACTATGTTGTTGACACGGGACGTGCCAGGATCAGCCAGTATAATTCGCGAACCGGTACCCAGGGACTACCAGTCAAAGCTATTTCACAAAGTAGTGCAAATCAAAGAAAAGGGCGTTGCGGAAGGATCAGCAATGGCGTTTGTATTCGATTATACAGTGAAGAAGACTACATTAATCGTGATGAGTATACCACTCCGGAGATTCAACGATCTAATCTTTCCGAAGTTATCTTGCGCATGTTGGATTTACGATTGGGAGAAGTCGAAACGTTTCCTTTTATTGATCCTCCGGAATCAGCACAGATCCGGGCCGGATTTCGTACACTTAGAGAGCTTGGCGCATTAAATGAAAAAAGGAAGTTAACAACAGTCGGCTGGGAAATGGCTTCGTTACCTGTTGATCCTCGTACTGCTCGTATGATATTGCAGGCGAAGTACGAAAGAGTCGTTTATCCCGTCCTTATCATCGCATCCGCTATTTCCTGCCAGGACCCGCGAGAAAAGCCCGAAGATAAAAAAACTCAAGCCGAACAAAAACATGCTCGCTTTAAATCCAAAGAATCCGATCTGATCAGCATGTTGAACCTTTGGGAAGAATATCATTCCACGCTTGAGGAGCTAAAATCCCAGGGAAAAATGAGGAAATTTTGTAAGGCAAATTTCCTCTCGTACAATAGAATTAGAGAATGGAGGGATATATACAGCCAGTTGAAATCAATTGCCATTGATAAGAAATGGGAGACCAAATCACCTGATAATTTTGATTATGATGCCATTCATAAAAGTATTTTAGCAGGCTACTTGCCTCACATTGCAAAACTAAAAGAAAAGAAAACTTATCAGGGTACAAAGAACAGGGAATTCCTTCTTTTCCCGGGGTCAGATCAGTATCAGAGCAGGCATCAGTGGATTGTTGCCATTGAATTGCTTGAAACTGCGAAGTTGTATGCCCATACCATTGCCAAAATCGACCCTGAGTGGCTTGAACCTTTGGCGGGAGATCTTTGTAAAAAAAACTGGACCGATCCCAGGTGGGACAAGAAGAGTCAACGAGTCGTGGCAATAGAGACGGTAACTTTGTTTGGATTTTGCCTTGTTAACGATCGGAAGGTTTTTTATGGAAAGATAAACAGAAATGAGGCGAACAGGATATTTATCAGGGAAGCTTTAATTGCAGGAGAATTTGAGAGCGATTTGCCTTTTTGGAAACACAATCAAAAGTTGATTAAAGAGATTGAACACGAAGAAGCAAAAACCCGCTCCAAAACACTGCTGGTAGATGATGACACTTTGGAAGCGTTTTATACAAAACGAATACAAGGGGTCGCATGCTTAAATGACCTTAAGAAACTGATCAAACGCCAGGGTGGTGATAAATTTCTCTTTATGGAGAAAAAAGATCTTCTGTGCCAAGAAGTTTCCGACAATTCAGACATGTTTCCAACTCATTTAAAAGTGGGCGATCATAACTGTCGGTTAAGATACGTGTTTGAACCGGGTCATGAGGCCGATGGGATAACAATAGAGTTGCCCGGGAAATTGCTGGGCAGTGTCAGGGAGGAAGCGTTTGAGTATCTGGTTCCAGGTCTCCTTAAAGAGAAAATCTATTATCTGCTTAAAAGTCTTCCAAAAGAGATCAGGAAGAAACTGGTTCCTATTCCTGAAAAAGCGGAATCGATCTGGGAGGAAATGACATCATTGCGTCACACAACGGCACAAGAGAACACAGATAAAGGGTTTTTTGAAGTTTTAACCGATGCCGCCTTTAAGGTAACACGGGTACACATTGATCCCCAGATATGGAATAAAAGAGAACTGCCCGATTACTTGAGGATGAATTTTGCAATTAAAAAAAGAAATTCAAAAGAGTTTCGATACAGTCGAAATCTTGATGGTTTTATAAAACAAAAATCCAAACCTAAAGACAATTGGGATAGTCTCGTAAGGCCATTTGAACGCTGGGAAATCAACAAATGGGATTTTGAACCCTTGATGGAAAAAATAGAACTGGCTGGAAGTGGTGATATTTCAATATGGGGATTCAGGACTCTTGTTTCAAAAGAAAAAGAACTGATGTTGACGGTTGTAAAATCAGAATCCCAGGCTTTGGAAGAAAATCTAAAGGCCGTTCCCCAATTGATTGCCAGGAATTTAGGTGATGAGCTAGCCTGGCTTCATAGTGAATTAAGATTCCCACCAGAGAGCTTGTTTCGCTATCAATATCTCTGGAAATCCTCTAAAAATATTGACATCAACACCTTAAGCAGAAAATACGACTCCCAAAAGAACCAGGCACAGCGTACGTTTCATGAAAATATGCAACAGCAGGCCTATGATATGGTCTTTGAAGGATTATGTGGTTTTAACGGCGATTTTGTCCTTACCCAGAATGGCTTTAATAAAAAAATTGAATCTATCAAGCGGTCCTTAAAGGGACTGGGTGCACAGGTTGTAGGATGGGTTGGGGATTCTTTTGAAATCTATCATCAGTTATTATTGCTAATTGAGAAAAAGAAACTCTACTTGACGGCGGATTTCCTAGGGAGAATTAGAGAAGAACTAGCCTGCTTTTTTCCTGCCAATTGTTTGCAGACCATACCGTTTGAGCAGTGGAAGCATTGTCCCAGGATTCTCAAGTGCTATTTAAAAAGAATTGAACGCCATTTGGAAGATCCGCAAGATGAGAATTTCCGACATACAAATATTGAAGCCTATCAACAGAGATCGTGGGAACTTGTCTCAAAACCTACCATAGAAATCCAAAAAGCCTGGATTTACAAAAGATATCTATGGATGGTGGAAGAGCTTAAAGTTTCTGAATTTGCGCAAGGCCTCACCACGGCATTCCCAATTTCTCCAAAACGTATTGACAAATTTGTTGCCAAATTCTGGTAGACTTATCTGCCTTTTCAAAAAATGGTATCTAAGTAGAATGTTGAAAGACACGACACCTTTTTTTGGTTTCCTCTTCAGTGTTTTGAAGCTCTTTTTTGCCTTCTGATTGACAAGGTGTTGAAATCAAAGCTAAATATTATTTAATTTAAATCAGAACCAAATGGAAAAATTCAATTACCTTGTTAGTAGTAGCTGCAAGAAAATTTGCCAAAAAAAGTATCTCTTGCTTGCCGTTTTTGAACATGGTACACTGGGGTATCTTTGTTTGCGGTTCTGGAGAGAAGACAGTGGTAGTTATGGATAACTGTAAGGAACAAAAAGAGACAAATTTATTCCGGAAAAGAATAAACAATGGTTGGAGCAATGAATGTCTAAAATATTGATAGTAGATGATGATCCACATTTAATTGAGTTGCTCACTGAAATTCTAGACATTCTTGGTTACTCATCTGAATTTATAGCCAAACCGAAGTTTCTGTTTCAAATATTAGAGACTGAATCATTCGATTTGATTTTGATGGATTACTATATGCCGGAAATTGATGGGGTAACCCTATTAAAAGAACTGAAAGCCCATCCTGTTTATGGTTCTATCCCGGTTATCATGTTGACCAGCGAACTTGATGACCATTTATTGGCAAAATGTTTTGAAAGCGGTGCGGAAGATTTTATTAACAAACCAATTAGTGAACTGGTACTGGATTCGAGAATCAAATCTGTATTGACCAAACAGTCCCAATTAAAAGAGATAGCCCGGCAAAAAGGGGAACTGGAAGAGATGCTGAATACGGTGAAGCGTTATTCGGTCGAGTTGAAGACTGAGGTAGAAGCAAAAGATCAGGCATTAAATCTCCTTAAAGACACATTTGGAGGTATGGCAGAGGGTGTAGTGACTTTGGATTCGCATTTTCTGATTCAAATGATATCTCCCGAAGCGTCACGGGTACTTGATGTTGAAGAGTTGTCCTGTATTGGGAAACCGGCTTCAGCCATTTTAGGCAACACGATAGCAGGGCCCAACGGGGTTTTAATGGAATGCGTGAAAAACGGCTCCAGTGTGTCACGAATCGATTCACAATTGCTCTGTCCATCCGGTTCTATCATCCCAATCATACTCTCGATTAGCCCTCTCAGCAGTCCGTCAGGAAATGAGGGTTGGATCGTCTTCTTCTGGAATAGAAGGGAAGCAGAAAGCTATTTGCAAAGACAGGCCAAGGTCGGCACCTTTGGTAGTATGGTCAGCTGTGATCCAAAAATGAAAGACATATTTCAGCTGATTGATAATGTGGCACCAAGCAATGCTACGGTTATGATACAGGGGGAGAGCGGAACAGGAAAGGAACTGGTAGCCAGAGAGCTGCATTTGCGCAGTCGCAGAGCCCAGATGCCGTTTCATGCAGTTAACTGTGCAGCGATTCCGTCCAACCTGCTGGAAAGCGAATTCTTTGGACATGAAAAAGGTGCATTTACGGGTGCACAGAGCATGAAGAAAGGGCGTTTTGAGTTGGCAAACGGCGGCACGATGCTACTGGATGAGATTGGCGAAATTCCAATAGAATTGCAAAGCAAGTTGCTTCGGGCTCTACAGGAACAAAAATTTGAAAGAGTTGGGGGCACACAGTCAATACAGGTTGATGTAAGAATCATCGCTTCAACCAACAGGGATCTATGGAAAATGGTTCAAGAGCAGCAATTTAGAGAAGATCTTTATTACAGACTTGATGTGGTTTCTATCAATTTACCCCCGCTGAAAGAAAGGTTGCAGGATGTATCCCTCCTTATAACCAGTTTTATTGAGGATCTGAACAAAAAAGAACATCGTCAGATAAAAAATGTCTCTGCTGATGCGTTGCAGTATCTCGTAAATTATTCATGGCCGGGAAACATCCGGGAACTGTATCATGTCATTGAGTATGCATTTGCTGTGGGTAAGGGCAACATACTACGAAAACAACACCTTCCCGACAAAATCAGAAAGAAAAAGGAGGACGAAACAAAAGAAACCAAACCTGTGCAAAGTGAAAAAGAGATGATTCTCAGGGCTCTGGAACAAACCAATTTCAGGAAAGGTAAAGCTGCAGCTCTACTCGGCATCTCACCCAACACACTTTATAGAAAACGGAAAAAATATAATCTATAAATGTCTGTCAAACCAAAAATCGGTTCTAACATAATACTCAAAACTGTTATTCAATTTGACTGTTTATAGGTGTTCGTCAATAGACAATTAAAGATTAATTTCAACCACAAGGTTCGTTCCCATCGAAAAATTCGATCATTTTCGATTAACAACTCCTCATTATCACCGACAAAAGCCATTCTTTGTTTCTAACTATCTGAAAAAATTGTTCAATACTGACTGGCATGTATTTGGCAGTTTTGTTAAGGAGATGTGGTATTCTCCCATCCAGCGTGGATAAGGCTATCATCTCTGATGTCTGATATGAAGCAAAAATCCGTTGACATGCAAACAGGTCCAATGACGTTCAAGAGTTACCAAATCAAGAATCCGTATTCAGTTAATTATACCTTTGATGTTTTTAAAAACCTTCTCACCAGGGTTCTGGAAAACATAGAGGCAAATCGTGCTGTTCTGGTTTTGCCCGATAATGGCAGCATGAAAATTGAAGCCGAGGCAATTCGCACCTCGAACAGCATTACAACCAAATCTAAATATCAGTTAAAAAACCAGGAAAACCAAAAAGAACTATTGCCCGAATCAGTTTTAAAAACCGTATTAAAAAAAGAAATCTCCCTAACGATCGATAACCCCGTCCAAAATGGTAAATATGCTTCAGATCCTTATTTTATACAAACTCAGGTTTCATTTGTATTTTGCTCACCGGTGTGCTCCGGAACCTCCATTGAAGGCTTACTCTACCTTGAAAGCCGAAAAAAACTGCAGTTAGATAAAAATGAACGTTCAAGACTGCTTGCTTTGTGGGCCGACCAGGCTACTCTTTCCATGGAGAACACCAAGTGGTTTTCACTATTGCAGGAAGATTTAAAAAACCGCATACATGAAATCAGTGCGGTAAAAAAGGAAAACAAAGCCAGAATCCAGTTTCTAGCAGATATGAATCATGAGGTGATGTCGCCGCTGAATTCCATTGTTGGTTTTAGTGAGTTGCTGATGAAAAAAGATCACCAGCTCCATTTTCCACCGGAAGTAAAGCGGTATCTGGAGAACATTCAGTCCAGTGGCAATAAACTGGTAGAGTTGCTGGACAATGTGCTGGAATACTCCAGGTTGGATTCCGGAAGTGTGGAGCTTGTTAAGGAGAATATAGATCTGCGGACTTTGTTCAACAGCGTCTACCTGTCTAGCCGGCAATTGTTGAACAGTAATGGTGTTTCCTTGCAAATTGTGGTAAGTGAGCAGTGCCCGCACAATGTTTTTAGCGATCGATCGCTGTTAACAAAAATTCTCATGACATTGATTCGTTTCGCGATCCAACGATCCAACAACAACATTCCAATTGTATTGTCTGCTGAAGAGGTTGAGGGATACTTGCGAATTTCGTTGTCAGATAACGGGCCTCCTTTTTCTTTAGAGGAACAACAGAATCTATTTTCTGCTTTTGTTCATAAGAAACAGGAAATAGACCATCGTGCCGTGGATACGGATGACAACCTGGCACTTGCCACTTCCAAACAAATGATTGATCGATTGCAAGGGACAATAGAATATATTGTATCCGAGGATAAACAGGCAGATATCGTAATCAAATTTCCATGCCGAAATGCTGAGGCCGTCACCGACATAATGGCGAAGTGGAGAACGGATAACAGGTTTTCAGGTGAATACAGGGTGATCCTGCTTGAAGATCAGTTGTCGAACTGGGATTTACTCTACAATATTTTAAAAGATCTTGGTTTGAAGACCAAAGTTATGCCTGTTTCTCCCAATCCCCTACTAGAATTGGTAGAATCAGATCCGCATTTGATGTTTATAGACATGCACATGCCGGGCATGGATGACAAAGCAAAAACATTTATAAGACAGCTTCGAACAGCAAAGGAGTTGAGGCATATTCCCTTAATTGCCCTAACAACGGATAAATATCATTGTAAATATCAATCAGACTACCGTTCGATTGGCGTGGAGTTTTTGGTAAAACCCTTCGGGGTTGGTGATATCGTGAAAGTCGTCAGGAGATTTCAAAACGAATTGCTAAACAGTGATTTACCAGTCTCTGATTCGGCAAGTAAAACAAGATTAATCAATTCAGCCAAGGTATTAAATAAGAGATCGGAACAGGAAAAGGTTTTGAACCAATCGATTCTCAAAGAACTAGAGGAGTTGACAAGGATTCCAATTTATAAAGGTGGAACCATTATTAATCGACTAAACAAGATAAAGGAAGAGTATAGGGATTTAACCCCAGAGTGTCCGGGGCTTATCGGGAATTTGAAATCGGCAGTTTTTGAAGGTGATGGAGAAAGATTTGTGACAATTATCAAAAAGGCCATTGAAAACAATCGTTGATGTATCCGGTTTCCAGTTTGACAATACATTGAAATTTGATCTGTTTCTTGACGTCAATATTTTAATTGTAAAAAACCGATGGAATTTTTAAATGGATCAAATAAGGTCATTTTCCTCGTTGTTTTACAAAGAATTGTGACTTTGTAACCGGTAAAGATACAGAAAATTACGAAAAATCAGTACGCGTAGCTATTGGATTCTAAAAATTGAAGATTTAACAAGTTGTAAAAGATTGTGAAAGGATTGGTGTAAATTTGACGTTACAACTAAATTATAGTCTAATGATACCACGTATATTTGAGCAAAAAGTATGTAATATTGCTAACTTAGAATCGTTGATGAAAGAAGTATAGGGTAATTGTGGGTGACAGTCATATAGTTGAAAAATTTGATCTAATGCTGAATGAGCTTCAGGATGGGATGATCATCACAGCATATTCCGGATTCGGACCGAAATATGTTTTGATCGATCAGAAAATGTGCCAGTTCATTCGCCACAACTTCAAAGATTGCAAATTGGTCGTTGCGCGAAGAGAAAAGGAAATCAAAATTCAAAGCAATGAGCTCCAGGAAGGCGACACGGTTGTTAAAATCTATGACTTTCCTTCCAGGCTGGCCAAACTGGCCAAGGTAAATCCACAACTTGTTAAAGCCCTGAAATTCAGAGATATTATAAAATTTGACGTTAAACACAAGGCGCATCTTGCAGATGATTCCAGACGCGATTTGCAGCAAATCATCCAATTGGTCAATCAATCCACAAAACAGCCTACCGCAAAACAATCCAGACGATTAGAAGCGATTAGGGAAACCAACGAATTGATACGGAAAGTCAATGAATCGGTTAAGGTAAGGAAAGATGTTACCGATTCCGTTGAGTATGCCATGGATAACGCCAGACGCGGGCAAAACGATATCAGCGACATCAGAAGGTATGTAAACAAAATAACAGAGGATGTTTCTGCAGATGCATTGGCCGCTATTGCAAGCATAAAAGCCAGTGATCAAACCTATGCTCACTGCGTAGATGTTGGTGTGATTTTTCAGAATGTTTACAATCTGATTCTGGAGGACAGTAATCGGACCAGTGTTTTTCAATCCCAAAATGAATCGATTCTTAGTGCTTTTCTGCACGATTTTGGAAAGTCACAGATTCCAAAGGATTTATTGGATAGTACGGCAAGATTTGAAAGGGACAGCAAAGAAATGCGGGTAATGATGGCTCACCCGTTTTACGGAGCCAAATTACTGAAAGAAATGGGTATGCCCGATTCCATTGTGAACATGGCACATTATCACCATGTCAAACAGGATATTTCGATGCTTTCCAGCTATCCAAGCGGATGCACCTATGACAAAGTTTCATTTGAAACAAGATTGTTGAGCATTGTTGATGCTTACCAGGCCCTTGTGGGAAGAAGGAAGTACAAAAGGTCATGGTCACCTCCGGCCACAATGAGATATATAGACGCTTTATCCGGAGTTGAATACGACTATGAAGTATGGCTGATGTTTTTGAAAATCATGGGCATGTTTCCCAAAGGGTCCTTGGTAGAACTTAGTAATCACTCGATAGGATTTGTTGTCAGTGTTCCTGTTAATGAGGGTGATCCTCTACGCCCCATTATTGCTGTCGTACGTAATGAATATGGAGAAGATCTGGAACATCATGAACTGGTGGATTTACAGGAATCATTGGATGTCTCGATCATAAGGGACCTGGACAACCAGGAAGTGTTTGGCAGCAATGCGCTGGACGTTTTCATGGGAATAGAGGTCTCTTAACTATTCTCTAAAGTCTCACAAGTTTCCGATGTTACTCCTGGCTAAGACTTCCCGAAAGGGATAGTTATGACAATTTCAGTTCCTTTTCCATTCTCACTTTGCAATTCAATATCCCCGCTTAATGAAGAAATTGTTTGCATCACTGCATCCATACCCACACCTCTTCCCGATACATCCGTGACTTTTCCGGCGGAAGAAAAACCAGGCAGAAATAGAAGTTTCCAATAAGCTTTGCTGTCTATAATCTCGCTGACCTTCTTTTGGTCAAGGTTTGGATTTTCAATCGCAATTTGTGATATTTTTTGATCATCAACACCTCGACCATCATCAGCAATCCTAATTTTCAATAGCTCCCGGGATTTTTCGATTTGAATGTCGATTCTGCCTTCCGCATTTTTTCCAGCGCTTTCCCTTTCTTCTGGGAGCTCAATTCCATGATCGATGCAGTTTCTGTATAGATGGCCTAAGTTAACATTTAATGATTTTGCCAGGCTTTTTGAAATCATCAACGACTCGTCGATGTCAAATTCAATTTCCACTTTTTTGCCAAGCTTTTGAGCCAGTCTCAGGGAGTCATTTTTCCAGTTGCTTATAATCCGCGTTACCGGGGTCTTGTTCCTGCTGAAGATCAGGCTTCTCAAACCTTCCAGGTCTCCGTCCAAGGCCATCTGTTCCATGGATTTGAATTCACTCTGCTCAAACGATACCCCATTTAGAATCTTGATAATTCCCTGCCCAAGATTCTCTTTAAAGCTGGCAGCGAACTCAAATTCCCGGTTGAATTCACTCAGCAGTTCTTCAAAATCGATCGCAATGTTTTCTATGCCCTCTTTTTCAAAATTGAGAAACACATCCTCAAACTGGTGAATGACAGACTTCAGACGATTCAGTTCAAATTGACCGCTCAATCCCTTTGAACCATGGAGAGTTCTTAACATTTCATTAAGCACTTCAGATTCAGGTTGATTTCTTTCTGTCCAGTATTTGCTGCCGAAGTCTTTGGTTTTACGAAGGCTGTTTTCGACGTCTTCCAACATGTCCATAAAACCACCTACATTGCTTTGCATTTTCCCTGTTACTGCCTTTTCTGCTTCTTCCTTTCTCGCAAGCTCCCTTTTTAAGGTAATATCCTCCATGCGAATGAAAACAGACATGACGTGTCCCGCTCCATCCTGCACGAAGGAATAATGCAATTTGAAGTCTCGGTTTTTGATGTGCACTTCCTTGGGCAGCAAGTCCAAAACGACAGTATGGTTAAACTCGGTGCCGCTGAAAAGCATATGCAGTGCCCGGTAATAATTCCTTAATTTGACTCTGTCGTCTCTAAATGCCAAATCGGCAAACGGAACACCAGCCAAGGTTTCGGTCCCCAGATACTCGGCAGCGATGCTTGTATAATTTTCACCAATTTCACCGGCCACATTGATAGAGAAAGATCCCTGGCCGATATTGTCCAGAATCTCCAGGGTGAGTTTTCTATGCTCTTCTGCTCTTATACTCCCTTGTTTTGCTCGTTCCACGACTGTCTGAAAAACCTTTTCCTGCAAGCCGGGTACACTTCGGATCAATCGTACAAATTTTTCCCTGGGAATAAACAATGCCTCACAATCTGAAACCGGCTTTACCGTCATGGAAGACTCAGGCTCACCAGTGGCGCATGCAGCATCACCAAAAATACCGCTTCTCGCAATAACAGGAACCTGACTATTGAATTCAAAAACATTTGCAGGATCTTTTAGTAAATAAACTCCTGTAACTTCTTCATATTGCGTAAGAAAAGGTACACCTGCTTTGAGTTCAATTTGTTGGATATTTTCTGCGACATTCAGCAAATCGAAATCGGAGGTTTCATAAAATAGATCGATCTGGCGTAGCTTCTTGAGTTCTAGTTGCCACTTTTCCCGATCGGAACGCAGATTTTGGTTGATGTGATAGATCTGGGTAAAAAACATTCGCATCATGTTTGAATGGATTTTTCGATATGTTTCCCCGATCGATGGCTCCAGAATGGTGTTATAAACTCTCTTTTGAATGTCGAAAATTGATTCGGATAGATGCTTTCTTTGCTCTCTGTCCAGCTCACTTAGTCTTTTTGAAACTGTCTTAGGATCAGGATCTTGAAAAACTCTGGATATCAGAAGTAGATTTTCAGGATTCATTTAAGATAACTTGTCTGGTTTTAGATGTTGATGATAACCGGTAGATACTTATTCTATCAATATTGCGAACAACATGTATCAAACGAATTTATCAGTTTTTTGCTATCTGGTGGTTAAGCGACTCCCAAGTTTTTGGGAATTGGGTAATACAAGTACAAGGCCAATATTATGACCATTTTGCGGTTTTTGAGACCTGGCAATCGAAATTCGGCGAATCCAGATTTGCAGCCAAGTATGGTTACCTGGCTGTCAAGGCCTATTCTTACTGACATTACTGATGTTTACTCATAACTTTGTTAAATTGTAAGGGCAATGAACAGAGAAAACATCTTTGCTTGATGAGAATACTATCAGACTCGTAACTAAGAACCCCCAAAATCCTGGTTTGAATAAGGGGCTAATAAACATCATGATCCAATAAGCTCCCGATTTCATTCTGAAACGTTTAAAATTGGGTCCCGGATAATTTGAGATATACACTTTCACATGCAATTTTGTAGAATCAAAAACCGGACTCAGGTGATTGCGGCTATTGTGTTTTCTGATGATTTTAGTATATAGAACCATATGGGTTTTGATAGATGGAAATAATCCGGAGATACTACAGAAGGACCTGTGAAAGTGAACTTTTCCTAAAATGTGGTGCTTTCGTTTTAGCTTTAAATCGCAGGACGTTAACAACGCATTTTCTAACCGACCAACCTACTAATTCTGACTGAAGCGTAATGAAGGAATTAAATGCTTTGCGTAAACAATTAAGCAATGATCAGACAGCAAGTATCTATGCTGATCAATTCTTTTCCAGTGTAGCTGATAACAAGGAGGCAGAAAAATCTGTTTTCGAAATACTAATCTCAGGTATTGAACGATATAAACATCTTGATGCCATCAAAGCAAAAATCGATGATCCGGGTGATTTTTCCCAGGTTTTAGTGGCTGCGCTAAGGTTTTTTCCATCGTTTGGATTTATCCTCTGTAATGAATTAGACAAGCGTCCGGATTATTACGAATACACAAAAAAACTCAGGATTTCCACCGCAGCTTCGTGTATTGCGCGGAAAGTGGATTATCAGATTACCGCTGATGTATTTATGAACCAAATGGAGCCTGAAAGCAGTCTTGAAGAAATGGATTCAAAGTTGACTGAAGTAAATGCTGCTCGCTCATACTTTCCCAGGATATTGTATCAGGATTTTATTCAGCTTTGTCAGACACAACCTCACCTAAAAACGTCGACCAATCCTCATGATCTGATAGAAACTACCTATTATTTTAAATCAGTAAAACAGGTGTTTTTAAAATACTATTTTTACCTACTCGGTAGTGCTGCAAACGACATGGTTGCAATACATGTGAACAAAATTTTTTCCAGACTGTTGTTGACTCTTCGAGCGCAGGAATTAAACTACTGGGGAAAATACAAAGGTGGAAAGAAGTTAAAAGGCCAACTTCTCGTCACAATTTCAAAAGACCTGGCAAAAAGCAGGCATCCTCAGCTTCGAAAACACATTTTTGAAGGGATCGATAAGTTCAATCCTGTCATCCAGGACGGCACACTTAATACGACTGTGATAGAGGTGAGGCAGCTTCTGGCGAAGCAACTGGCTATATTTTACGATCTATCGATCAATAAATTGGTTTTAATGCTGGATATCACTCAAAAAACCGAAGGGGGTGAATATGTGACTTTCTTGTTATCCCAGTTGAGTCGGACCAATATTGGGAAATTGTTTGATCTTAAAGATCATCTGGAAAGTCTGTCTTCGGATAAGACCAAAGCACTTAAACAACTGGTCAGCGTGTTTTCCGATAAGTTACCGGGTGCCAAGAAAAGGCAACACCAGGCAACAAAAGAAGCCAGAAACTCCATGGCAACGGTCTATAAAACAGCGGACAGCCTCAGAACCGTTCATGCTAAAAAGAGACTCATTGAGAGTGAAGGCAAAAGGGGCATGCGCCATGACCATGTTCCAAGGTTTCTCGAAGAACGTTTAAAGAAGCTGTTTGCCAAAGCGAAAAAAGAAGGTGCGCTTACAAAAGATAAAATTGCCGACTATCTAGCCAAGTTTGCTGCAATAGCAGAATTGATGGTAAATCCTATTCCTGAAGAGGAACAGGCAGTTGTCATCAAGGAGTTTAAAGAAACCACCGATGAAATCCTCAACGATATCTCTGATGAAGGCCAATTGTCCAAAGAAGAAGTCGAAGATTTCAGGGAAGATATCAAAGAAAAAGCCGAAGAATTGGATACCGCCGATCTTGAGCAAAGAATAGAGATCGTTGATGAAATAGGGGTCACCCTGTCCGAAGCATCTTTTCAATCCGATAAGCGCAATGAAGCTGATGGTATAGAGGAGTTTCTCTCTAAAGATATTATTCCCTACGGTCTGGATAAAAAAGCGAAACGTATTTCCATTGGCGAATTTTTCACTTTTCCCTTTGGAGACTTCAATGGACCCAACGATGAAGACTGGTTTAGCTTCCACATGCGCTACCTGCAAATGGCAGTAAAAGAGCAAAAACTGGACAAATCAAATTTCGTCAAAATATTCAATTCACTGTCCCACCTGCCACGTATTAAATACAAAAAATATTTCAACATTTTTCCAAATGAACAATTCGAAGAAACTACGTTCATGGCAGTCTACGATCTGTGGCAAAATAAGGCTTTTGAGAGGTTAAGAGCCGATTAAATTACGATCAGCTACATAGCAAGTCTATGAGTTATCATAGAGGGAATGCTGACAGCTCGAACTGATAACATCCCCAATTATTCATTTCTATATCCAGGAGAATGGAATGTCTGAAGATGGTCCCAAAAACGAAAAACAACACCCTGACAGCAACGATAAAGAAAAAGCCAAAACCGCATTTATTCAAGTGCCATACGAATTAAAGGACCAGGTTCAGGCGTATATGGAACAACTATGCCTTGATGGAGGAACCGAATTTGCGGTTAGCAATGATAATATTGACACCTTGCCCAGCCATGGCTGCTTTCTCGTTATTTCACTTGATAAAATCGAAGAAATCATTAAAAGCCTCAAAGGCTGTTTGACTATGGCACCGGGAAATGAAGCAAACAATATCAAGTCGGAAATTAACAGAGTATTGACGATGTTGGGTTAACACATTCTCCGAAAATTTGGACATATTCAATCAGGTCAAGTTTTAAAATTCAACTTTATATATCCCCAAGTGGCTCCGGAGCATGCCAAAGGAGTATCGAACCGTACTTTTTTTGAATTGCCATAGAGTTTTTATAACTCTATCTATCTGAAACTAAAATACTTATCCATGTCATTGTAGAAAGCAAGTTCTAAGGCGGCTATGTATGGAAGCCTATACTTGAAGTTGCATACCTCGTGTGATAAAGTCTTTGGAGTATGAATCTTAGCATGTACATAGATGAACTGTTAAAAGGATAAGAATAAGGCCCGATAATGAATATTTGGCTGGCAGATTTTATTGTCGTAATTCACTTCTTGTTTGTTGTTTTTGTGGTTAGCGGCGGCCTTTTGCTCTTGTGGTCCAAAAAAATAGCCTTTGTTCATATCCCAGCCGCTTGTTGGGGTGCATTTATAGAGTTTTCAGGTTGGATATGTCCTTTGACTCCTCTTGAAAACTACTTTCGGTACAGCGCAGGTAGAGCAGTATATGAAGGTGGTTTTATCGAAAACTATATATTGCCAATCTTGTATCCATCAGGATTGACCCGCGAGATTCAGATTATACTTGGCACTGCGGTAATTGTTATCAATCTTTTTGTTTATCTGTTTGTCTTCAGGCGTAAGCTTCGCTTATTGAGTTTATTTAATCGATAAGACCTGATCAAAGATCATTGTCCATGCCGGCCTGCCTATGTGCAGGTAACCGGTGTAACAACCATAATTTTGTAGTAATTTCCGGGTTATCTAAGTGTTAATGCAACGAATATAGATTATAAAGGAGAAATGTTATATAGACGTTTATTCATTTTTAGATGTTGTAAATCTAGGTTTATCACGACTTGACCCTAAACTTGCAATACTGTCACAAAAGGAGAGATAAATGAATTTAAAACGTGAAGTTCTTGAATACTTGGACAAAAACCCAAAAGCAACCAATACAGACCTGCGAAACGAGTTTCCGCAAGCCAGTAAAAAGTCGCTTTGGAACTATTCTGGTCAATGGAAAAAACAGAAAGGTATAGGAGAAGAAAGTGTATTGAAAAGTATGAGGAAACAGGTTTTCAGCTTCTTTGATAAAAACCCTCAAGCCAGTCTTAAAGATCTAAAAAAGGCCTTTCCGCAGGCTAATACTGTCTCTATCAGCAATTACCGTTATCAATGGAAAAAACAAAAATCAAACCCGGGGAAGAAAGTGAGTATAAAAGATCAAGTGTATAATTTCCTAAAAGATAATCCAAAAGCCACTTTTGGTGAACTCAAAAACGCATTGTCCCATATTAAACCCTCCTCTGTAAGTGCGTATCATTCACAATGGAAAAAGGGTTCTCAAGAAAAAGCGAAACCCGGCAGACCCAAATCAACCAAACAAGGAAAACCGGGAAGAAAGCCGAAGGTTAAAATGGCAAACCAGGACAATGAAAAGGAATTGGTAAAAGCTCTACTTGCTACGATTGAAGCCCAAAAAGTCACAATCGAAGCTATGAAAACCCAAAACACGTTGTTAAAGGAAAAACAGTCTGCAGTGATGAGCGAATTGGAAGGACTTAGCGATATTCAACTCGATGAGCTAAAAAGGATAATGAGTACTTATATTAAAGGTATGAGAAAGCTATGATCCAGAAGATCAAATAAGTATCAGCAATCCTGCCACAATTTTTTATCAGCTGGCAATCACCGAGAATGATGTCAATTTGAAAAACCACAAAAGAGTTGATTCTCGGTGTTCCCATCTAAATAATCATGTCTTACATTCATGTCATGGAGGAGCCGGGTTTTTGGTTCAATTTGTATTTTTTGAATCAGAATGTTTGAATCTTTTGCGTGCTAAGATTCGAATTTGCAAAACCTTAATCCTATAGAGTATAAATTCGATTACAATCCTATTGAGATAGTCTCTTCTCAAATAAAAAGGGGCTAAATCCTGGCTAAATGTTCTGTTTTGAGTTTTTAGCATTCGTTACAAGAAGACTAAACAAAATAGCTGGCGCAATGCACACAGTTTTAAAGTTGCTGCAAAAAGAATATTTATATGGTTTATCATCTTTCTGGGGAGACCGGCAGCTTGCCAGTCTTGCAAATTGCTGTTTCAAAGCCGCTTGACATCCAGCTGAGTTGGCGTTTTGCTAATAACAGGGAGCAGATTATCAAATTATACATTGGATTTTGTTAACTCTGAAAAAATGAAGGGGAGGATAGATGTCCGGAATATGGTTTCGAATTAAATCCAAAATCAAGTCTGGCAGTCTTAGGGTGTTTAAAGGCTTGCCTTTTTCAAATCGCGTTTTCAAAAGTATACAATCAGTGCCGTTTGTCCAAAAAAAAATAAAAAAAGGGATCGATGGTATTATGGACGATCTATACAAGTCAATCAGACCGTATAAAGACAATTTTGAAACAAATACCAAATTGCCGACAAACGGAAAAGCAAGAGACGAAATCTTAAAAGAAATGGAAAAGATGCGAAAACATGAAGACGATCGCTGGGAGGATGGATTCGTTTCGGGAGCTGTTTATCATGGAGATAAGGAGCACATTGAATTCCTTAATAGTGTCTATGCTCTTCATTCCCAAACCAATCCGCTTCATTCGGATCTATGGCCCAGTGTCACGAAATATGAGGCTGAGATTGTTTCAATGACAGCCAATATGATGAATGCCGAAAAAACAGATGATTCGATTTTCGGTACTGTCACATCAGGAGGGACAGAGAGCATATTGCTTGCCATGAAAGCTTATAGGGATAGAGCTGAGAAAACAAAAAAAATCACCAACCCTGAAATGATCGTTCCTGTTACGGCACATGCCGCCTTTGATAAGGCTTCACAATATTTCAAAATCAAGATGAGGCATGTTCCTGTTGACAAGGTATTTAAAGCAGATGTTTCGGCAGTGAGAAAGGCAATCAATGATAATACGATTGTGATTATAGGTTCAGCGCCCGGCTTCCCGCATGGTATCATCGATCCCATAGAAGAGCTTTCGGAAGTAGCCAGAGAGCATGATATCGGGTTTCACACTGACGCTTGCCTGGGAGGGTTTATATTGCCATGGGCGGAAAAACTAGGTTATCCGGTACCACGTTTTGATTTCAGACTGCCAGGAGTAACATCCATGTCGGCGGATACTCATAAGTATGGATACGCATCTAAGGGAACTTCAGTGGTACTGTATAGAGGCAAGGAGTTGCAACATTTTCAATACTATAAAACAGCCGACTGGACCGGTGGCCTTTACTTTTCTCCTACTTTTGCCGGCAGTCGACCTGGAGCCCTTAGCAGTGCTTGCTGGGCTGCTATGCTTTCTATCGGAGAGCAGGGATATCTGGATGCTACCAAACGCATTATGGAATCTGCAGAAATAATCAAATCCGGAATTCGGGAAATAGACGAATTAAAACTGATGGGTGATCCTCTTTGGGTAATCGCTTTCGCTTCTGACCATTTGAACATCTACAAAATAATGGATTTCATGACAGAGAAAAAATGGAATCTGAACGGGTTACAAAATCCATCCTGTGTCCATATCTGCATAACTATGCGTCATACTCAGCCAGGAGTAGCGGAACGATTTATTAAGGATTTGAAAGCAGCGGTAAAGTATGTAAAGAAAAATCCGGAATTTAAAGGTAGTATGGCCCCTGTATATGGAATGGTAACCAGTTTGCCAGCCAAAGATATTGCTGAAGATTTTTTTGATCGTTACCTGGATATGCTTTATACTCCTTGAAGCAAATGCTTTCCTCATGTAGAAAGTATCAGAAAGAAGGTATTATTCAATCAGAGATAGGCTGTGCGCAAGGATGCTAGCTGTTGTTTATCCGTAAGATCATCAAAAAAGGGTCAAAAATGAGTAACGTTAGAGGCATGTTAAATCTTAAAGATCTGACTCAACTGGCGAATGACGGAACCATTGATACTGTTTTGGTTGTATTTACCGATCATTATGGCCGCCTTATGGGAAAGCGATTTGATGTGGATTTTTTTATCGAGTCGATTGCGGAAGACGGCACTCATGGATGCACTTATTTGCTGACAGTCGATATTGAAATGCAGGTAATTGAAGGTTATAAATATGCTAACTGGGAACAGGGATATGGGGATTTTCACATGGTTCCTGATCTTTCAACCCTGCGTTTGGCAAGTTGGTTGGAAAAGACAGCAATGATTCAGTGTGATCTGAAAAACAACACTGATCATTCCCCTGTCCAACAAGCGCCCAGGACAATTCTTTCCAGGCAGGTTGAACAGGCAAAAGCTGATGGGTTTTCCGTGATGGCCGCGTCTGAGTTGGAATACTATTTATTTGAAAATTCCTACAAAGAAGCCTTTGCCGATCATTATGTAAACTTAAAACCAGTGGGTTGGCACATAGAGGATTATCATACCCTGCAAGGAGCCAGAGGTGAATTTTTCCATGGAGCCGCACGCAGACATTTAAGGGATTCCGGGGTACCTGTTGAAAATACAAAAGGCGAGGCCGGAGTAGGTCAGCATGAGTTGAATGTAAGGTATTCCGATATCTTAACCATGGCAGACAGGCATGCAGTATTTAAGCAGTGTTTAAAAGAGGTTGCGGACCAGAAAGAGGTATCGGTTACCTTTATGGCAAAACATACCATGGATGATTCCGGTTCCAGCTGCCATATACACATCAGTCTTTTTAAAGATCAAGATAATGCCTTTCTGGGTAATGAAGATTTGGAAGGAATCAAATGCTCTCCTTTGTTTCGATGGTTTTTAGGAGGATGGATGCATTTTTTACCTGATGTGATGGTCTTTTATGCTCCAACAATCAATTCCTACAAACGATATCAGTCTGCCTCCTGGGCTCCGACACGTGTTGTTTGGAGTTATGATAATCGAACAGCAGGATTTCGCGTTGTAGGAAGCGGTCAGAGCTTGCGCATTGAATGCCGCATTCCGGGCGCAGACTGTAACCCATACCTGGCTTTTGCTGCTTCTCTGGCATCTGGTCTGCGGGGAATTAAAGACCAAATTGAACCTCCCCGGGTTTATGCCGGGGATATTTATGCGGCAAAACACTTACCCCTAGTTCCAGCCACTTTGCAGGATGCATTGGAAATCTTCAAGAGTAGCTCATTTGTTAAGGAGTCATTTGGAGATGATGTTCAAGAACACTACCAACATTTTTTCCAAAAAGAGATTGAACTGTATAACAATGCCGTAACCGACTGGGAACGAAAACGATATTTTGAACAGATTTAACGAATGCCTGTATTGATGAAAAAAGCTCCTGTAATTGGCGTAACTACTCATGGAAAAAACGAAAAAGGATCGTTTCATATTCCTGCAACCTACGCAGACTGCGTTCGTAGAGCAGGAGGTATCCCTCTTCTGATCCCCCCCGGCGAGGAAAATCTTGAGCAACTATTGACTGTATTTGATGGATTTGTTTTTACCGGGGGAGGTGACATATCACCCGATTTGTACGGTGGAAACCATCATCAATCCATTTACGGGGTTGATGAATCTAGAGATGCAATGGAAATGGTTCTGGCCCGGCTGATTTTAGGATCGGAAATCCCGACACTTGCAATTTGCAGAGGATTGCAAATATTTACCGTTGTTTTGGGGGGAACGCTCAAAGATGATATACTGGAAAGTCCTCCGGCAGACATTGTACACAGAAATCCAAAATTCAAACCTTCAATGCATACGGTCACTATCGGCAATCCTTCCGGATTATCTCAAATTCTTAAATCCGGAGATATAACCTGTGCTTCTGTGCATCATCAAGCAGTAAACGAATTGCCACCCGAAACGGAAATTGTTGCTTTCGCACCTGATGGGATTATAGAAGCGTTGGAATTCAAAAAATATCCAAACGTTGTCGCTGTTCAGTGGCATCCGGAGATTACGGCAGCGGAAGACACTGTCCAACAGAGCTTGTTTGACGATCTGGTAAGGCGAGCCGGAAAATGAATCTAAATGGGAGAATATAATGAGATTAAAAGATAAAGTGGCGTTAATAACAGGGGCTGCCAGTGGAATTGGCAGAGAAACAGCTCTTTTGTTTGCCGGGGAAGGCGCTAAAATTGTTGCTTGCGACGTTAATGATGAAGAAGGAAACAAAACCCTGGCTCAGTTGAAAGAATCCGGAAGTGAAGCAATTTACGTTCATGCTGATGTTTCCAAATCAGATGATTGCAAAAACATGGTAGAACAGGCCGAAAGCCAATTTGGGAATCTCCATATAATGTTCAACAATGCCGGAATTATGCACAGCAGTGATGACAACGCTGTCACCACAGAAGAATCGGTGTGGGATTTAACCATGGCAATCAATCTGAAGGGAGTCTTTCTAGGCTGTAAGTTTGGGATACCTGCAATTAAACAGGCAGGTGGCGGGTCAATTATCAATACAGCATCGTTTGTTGCTCTTTTAGGAGCAGCAACACCCCAGATTGCCTATACAGCAAGTAAAGGTGGTGTGTTAGCTATGACAAGAGAGCTGGCTGTGCTTCACGCCAGAGAGAATATTCGAATCAATGCCTTATGCCCGGGACCTTTAAAAACGGAGTTATTAATGAAATTTTTGGATACTGAGGAAAAAAAACAACGTCGTTTGGTGCATATTCCTATGGGTAGATTCGGAGAGGCAAAAGAGATGGCACAAGCAGCATTATACTTGGCTTCAGATGAGTCATCCTATGTCACAGGAACAGAATTCACTGTGGACGGGGGAATTTCAGCAGCATATGTAACACCGGAATAGGCGACTTGACCGATCTGGGCGAATCAATCATTGGGGAGAATTAAAATGCCAAAAGGTTTTACTGGCAAAATACTGAAAGTAAATCTAACTACCGGAAAAATCGAGAAACAGGATTTCTCCAGGGGTTTTTACAGAACCTATATGGGCGGTGGAGCCGTTGGAGCATATTTCCTTTTGAAAGATACAGATGCTGCAACCTCACCTCTTGAGCCTGAAAACGTCTTAACCATCGCTCCAAGTATTGCCACAGGATGCAACGTTTCCGGAGTCAGCAGATGCAGCGTTGTTGCCCTTTCTCCTTTGACAGGAGCCGTTGGAGAAGGCCAGGCCGGAGGTAGTATTGGACCGATGATAAAACGGGCAGGATATGATGCAATTGTCATTTATGGGAAAGCACCTGAACTGTCTTATGTGTTTGTCAGTAGTGAAACTGTAGAAATAAGAAAGGCTATCCAGTTAAAACAAAAAAAAGTCAGTGAGGTTTACGAATATTTTAAAGACTCCCTTGAGAAGACAAAATTTAGTGTCATTCAATGCGGTAAAGCGGGGGAAAACAGGGTTCGTTTTGCTTCGCTGATGGTGGATCGTAACAACGTGGTCGGTCGCACCGGATTGGGGGCAGTGTTAGGGAGCAAAAACCTTCGAGCCGTTATTGTCAGCAGTAAAGAACCAGTCGATTTCCATGACCCTGAGGGTTTGAAGGAATTTAACCGCACAGCAAAAGAAAGACTCAAAACGGCTGGATTTCCCGGAATTCTCAAAAATTACGGAACGCCTGGTGTGGTCTCTATTCAGGCAAACGGAGGTAATCTAGCTTCATTTAACTATAAAAGTGGATTTCATAAGCATCACAATAATCTGGATGGAGAGACTTATGAAAAAGAAATCGGAGCCGGTAAAACAACTTGTGTAGGATGTGTCATTGCCTGCCGTAAAAGAGTTAGCTTTCAAACACCGTATCAAGTCAGTGACAAACTTGGAGGACCGGAATTTGAAACATTAAGCACCCTGGGATCAAACCTGGATATCACCGATGCTAAAGCAGTGGCCAAAGCAAATGAACTTTGCAACGAATATGGTATGGATACGATTACCATGGGGGCCATGGCAGGTTACTTGTTTGAATCTGTGGAGAGCAAAAACATCGATTCAGCTATTCCCGTTGAAAATGATTATCGATTCGGGCAGCCGGAGGGATTATTCGAATTGATTGAGCGAGTTGCCCGGCGAGAAGGAATTGGAGACATCCTGGCTGATGGGTTTCCTGCTGCAATTGAAAAGATGGGAAAAAACACTGCTCAGTATGCTATTCATTGCAAGGGGCAGGGGCTACCGGCTCACATGGCACAAGTGAAACCAAGTCAGGCCTTGATGTATGCAGCATGCCCAATTGGAGGCGACCATATGTCTGCCGAACATGATTGGTTTTTAGATCCGGATGATGAAGACAGCAGAGCACTTGGAATATTTGGAGATGGCGATCCCAAGTCTGATGGCACAGCTAAAGTACGAATGACTGCTTACAGTCAAATGTACTATGGATTACTTGATACGCTGACTTTGTGTATGTTCGTTTGGGGACCTGGAAATATCCATAATTACAGAGAATTGGAAAACCTGGTGAACTTCACGACAGGATGGAAAACATCTCTTTGGGAACTCATGAAGGTTGGCGAAAGAAAAATAAATATGATGCGAATGGTTAATGCAAAGCGGGGATTCACAGCCAAGGATGACCAATTGCCGCAACGGCTTTATGAACCAATCCCTGATGGACCCAGTAAGGGGGCTTGTGTTGATCGGAAGCGATTTCCGGAAATGTTGCTGGAATATTATGGTTTCATGGGCTGGGATTCCCAAACCGGAAATCCCACAAAAGAAAAACTTTTGGAATTAGGATTGGACTGGATCTAGGGAATCCCTAAATTAGCCCTTTGAGCTGATTGATATTTTTAATTTGCCCGGCAATTGTCATCATGTCATCCTCTTTTAACACCAGATCCGGTCCCGGGAATACCTTGACCTGATGTTGCTGATCCTGATCGGCCTGTTGTTTAACGGAAAGGACATCTATTCCATATTGAGCCCTGATGTTCAGTTCTTTAATCGATTTGCCGACAAAAATCTTCGGTACTTGAATCTCAGAGATGGAATAGCCTTCCAGAAAGTGAACTTCATTTTGAGTACTGCTGGATTGAATCTTATCCACCATGGTAGCCACCATATCCTTCCTTTCAATTTCCTTTTGATAAGCATCCAGAATATCCCTTTGCCAAACCATTCCCAGAATTTTCCCTTTATTAACCGGGTCCACCACAGGGAGCGCGATTAAACCAGACTGATTCATCATCTCAAGAATGTCATAACAATTGTTATCCAATGTGGCAGATTCAAAGTCTTTTGAGGCAATATCCTTGGCGATTATTATATTCTGCAGCTCTTCGCCTTCAAACAGAAAGCTTTTGATATCGTGGATTGACACGATGCCGGTAAGATGTTCATTGCCATCCAGTACAGCAAAATAGGGATCACGTTTTGAAACGACCTGATTGACCACATCTATAAAACTGTCTGTCTCTAAAATCGATTCAAACTTAGTTGAATATACATCCCGTACATAAATGGATTTCATCACATTTATTTCGGTCCCTTCTTTCAGATTAATCTTTCTCAATAACAATTTGAGAGTGTAGATCGATTCGCGAGAAAGTTTTGAAGAAAGAATCGTACTGATAATGCAGGTAATCATCAAAGGCAGGAAAATGTTCTGATCCTTGGTTAATTCAAATACAATAATTATTGCCGTGATTGGGGCACGAGTTGTTCCTGCTACCAAACCTCCCATGGCAACTAACGCATAGGCGCCCGGACCGGCTGTGATGGACGGAAAATACTCGTGAACAAAAGAACCAAAAAAACAACCCAGCATGGCTCCAATAAAAAGGGAGGGCGCAAAAATTCCTCCCGAACCTCCAGACCCCAAGGTAATCGAAGTAGCCAGGATTTTAATAAAAATAAGACCTAAAGCTAAGGACCACAGGGTATTACCATGCAGTGCATTGTTAATAGAATCATATCCGACTCCCATTATTTGCGGAAAAACCAGGGCAATCAGTCCAATGATTATGCCCCCAAAAGCCGGTTGAAGATATTCCGGAATTTTGACCTTGTTTTCAAAGAAATCTTCGAATGCATACAAAACCTTGATAAAAATATAGGAAACCACACCTGCAAGAATTCCAAGGCCTGCATAAAAGAGAAGCTCCCATGGTGTCACTAGTTGATAACTGGGTACAACAAACGTTGCCAGGTCTCCTTCGAAGTATCGTGAGATGATGGTAGCGGTCACAGATGCGATGACAATGGGAGATAGCTGGGCAAATGCGAAATCCATTAAAATAATTTCAACAGCGAATAAAGCTCCGGCAATGGGAGCGTTAAACGCTGCGGCAATGCCCGCTGCGGCTCCACACCCTACCAATGTCTTCATCCGGTTTCTGGAAATATTGAAAAATTGGCCTACCGTGGAACCTAAACTTGATCCAATTTGAATAATAGGGCCTTCCCGTCCAACAGAGCCGCCGGTTCCAATAGTAATGGAAGATGCCAAGGCTTTCACAAGGGCAACCCTGGGTCTGATTAAGCCACCTTTGAGCAACACTGCCTGCATGACCTCAGGTACGCCATGACCTTTGGCCTCCGGTGCAAAAAAGTAAATCAACGGACCGACGATCAAGCCGCCGATCATGGGGACTAAAATCTTTATATAAACGGGAGCTTCAATTATATTTTCCAAAAGCGTCTTATCGCCCGAAAAAGACAGGCTGGAGATTTCCATAATCAATAAGCGAATGGCGATAGCACCGAAGCCTGCAAGAACGCCAATGATTATGGCGACAATGATCATGAAGGTATGCTCTGTCATTTTGGCCCTGTCAACCAAAGCTACAGCTAAATTAGAGCAATATGAATAAGGTTTTTTAAAAAACTGAGTCATTTTATTGTTACTATTATTTGGAATTACATTTTCTATCTTATATTCTATATACAGGATTGTCGGACCTGGATATAAAATTCAAGTGGTCATGATATCCCTGATTACATAATATCGAGCGGAATTGCAACACCAAAGCAGGACTATAAAAGGCTCTTGAATCTTTATTCAAGATTTTATATACCGTTGTTCGGGCGGAATTTCATTGAGGGTGTTGAAAGCACCAAAGAAAATGCTATTATTTACAGGTAGGCAGTTGAAAGCTTCACAATGCCTAAAGAGCTTTTCATTTACAAAAACAGTTAAAGCTGTAAAATTTAAAAAAAAATTCAAAAAAAACTGCAAGTAAGCTGGGATTATTGACGATTCCTACTTTGCTCCGTATGGAGGAAAGAACCATTGAACGCTGATAAATATACACTGAAGAGGTATAAATGAGACTTTTGACTCGATCCGATTTTGACGGCCTGGTATGTGGGGTTTTTCTTTCAGAGATCGGTATAATCGATAATTACAAGTTTGTGCATCCTAAGGACATCCAAAATCAGACTGTTGAGGTAACATCTGATGACGTACTGGCAAATATTCCTTATCACCCAAATTGTGGTATCTGGTTTGATCATCATCTCAGCGAAGAAGATAGAGTCAAAATCGAGGATTTGGAATTTAAAGGAGCTTCCCACAAGGCAGATAGTGCAGCTCAAGTAATATATGATTATTATGGCGGCAAGGAGACATTTGGAGACAAATTTGATGAGCTGTTAAAGGCGGTAAACAAAGTCGATTCTGCAAAACTTCACAAAGAAGAAATTGTGGATGCCAACGGTTGGATTCTTCTTGCATTTATTATGGATCCAAGAACGGGCTTGGGTTATTTCAAGGACTTTCGTATCAGCAATTACCAGCTGATGCTGGATATGATCCAATATTGCCGTACAAAACATGTGAATGAGATTCTTGAAATTCCGGATGTCAAAGAACGGGCCGACTTGTATTTTGAGCAGCAGGAGCTCTTCAAGGATATGTTAAAGCGTTGCTGCAAGATAGATCAGAATGTGATTATTACCAATCTGCTGGAAGAAGAGACCATTTATTGTGGAAATCGGTTTTTGGTTTATGGAATCTTTGCCGAGCAGAATATTGAAGTTCGGATTCAGTGGGGTAAAAACAAGGAAAACGTGGTGCTTGCATGTGGGCATAGTGTATTAAATTCCACCAGTAATACAAATGTCGGCAAATTGATGCTTAAATTCGGCGGGGGTGGACATGCCAGGGTTGGCACCTGTCAGGTTGCGACGGAAGAATGGCCTAAAGTACTTGAGGATATTGTCACACAGATGAAACAAGATGGTTGATCACTATCCTTACGATAAAAACAATCATTAGTCTCGATGGGGAATTGCTTTCCTTGGAACTTTTGGCTTTTTCAACTCAGGTTTTTTATTGTCTTTGGGCTTCAGAAGCTGACATCTTCCGTTGAAGAATACATCCTTTTCAATGCCAAGGTGGCAGGTGCGGATATCTCCTTCCACAGACCCGGGCGCATTTATTTGAACCGTGTCTTCAGCTGTAATATTCCCTACGATGGAACCCCCGGAAACCAGGGATTTTGTGGCAATCTCTGCTTCTATTTTCCCGGATTCACCTACATAAAGTACAGATTCACAATTCACTGAACCGCTTATTTTACCATCTATGCGAATACCGCCTTTGGTATGCAGATGACCTTTCAGTTCACAAGACTCAGATAGAAAACTGGTTGTTTTGTGTTCCTTTTCGAGTTTGACCATAACTTTATCTACTCTTATTTCAGCAATTGGGAGAATAATCTGTTGAAGTCTTCCGCACTGTAATATTCGATCTCTATTTTTCCTTTCTTGCCACTGGATTTGATAACTACCTTTGTTCCTAATCTTTCTCGCAATCGGTCTTGATTAAGCGCCATTTGAGGTGTGATCTCCTCTTTTTTGGGTGAGGGCTTTTGTGGTGCAGGGTGTTTTGCTGTTCTCACCGCTTCTTCAGTTTCTCTGACGGAAAGGTTTTTCTGAATAATCTGATCTCGCAGCTCGACCTGTTGATCCTCATTTTCGAGGGATAAAAGTGCTCGAGCATGCCCGGTACTAAGTTTGGCTTCGGATAGATCTTTTTGGATAACCTCAGGCAATTGTAACAATCTGATAAAATTTGCTATGGTCGATCGATTCTTACCGACTCGTTTAGCAAGGTTTTCTTGCGTGTACCCATGCTCTTCCAGTAAGTCACGATAGGCCTTGGATTCTTCAATGGGATTTAAATTGTCGCGCTGGATGTTTTCAATTAAAGCAATTTCCAGGAGTTCATCATCTTTGACAGATTTAATAACCGCTGGAATTTTATCAAAACCTGCAAGTTTTGATGCCCTTAATCTTCGTTCCCCGGCTATTAACTCATACTTTTTACCAAGGTTGTCTCGCGGTCGGACAAGTATCGGTTGGATGACTCCTTTGGTTTTAATCGATTGGGAAAGCTCTTCCAGCTTCTCATTATTAATCGTTAAACGCGGTTGTTTGGGATTGAACGCAATTTCCTCGATAGGAATTTGGGGAATTTCCTTTTTGGTTTCATCAGGTGGGGGATCTTCCACAGTCTGCAATAAAGCTCCAAAACCTCTACCCAAAGCCTTTCTTTCTTTTGCTGTCATTCCTATCCCCCTGCCTGGTTTTTCTGAATCAGCTCTTTTGCTAATTGCAAATAACTAATGGTTCCCTTGCTGGTCCTATCGTATAAAAATACCGGTTTACCAAATGAAGGTGCCTCGCAAAGTCTTACATTCCTGGGAATGATGGTATTAAAAACATATTCCTGCAGATGCATTTTCACTTCCTCTATAACCTGTCGTGAAATGTTATTTCTCACATCAAACATCGTTGGAAGAATGCCTTCGATCACCATATCCGGATTGAAGTTCTCTCTGATCAGGTTGATGGTTACCAATAATTGTGACATTCCTTCCATAGCGTAATATTCGCATTGCAGTGGAATTAATATACTGTCGGATGCGACCAGTGAATTAACCGTTAACAAACCCAAAGAGGGAGGGCAATCGATAAAAATATAATCAAATTCGCTTTTGATCTCTTCTAAAGCATTGCGTAATCTGACTTCTCTGGAACCTGAATCGACCAGCTCAACCTCCGCTCCGGTCAAATCGATGTTTGCTGGTATCAGTTTCAGACGTTTGATAACTGTCGGGTAAACTTGGTCTTTGATGGAAGCGTTGCCAATCAATGCCTGATATACACTTCTCTGGCATTCTTTGGGTACCAATCCCAGTCCGCTGGTTGCGTTGCCTTGAGGGTCAAAATCTATCAAAAGTACTTCCTTGCCCAGAATTGCCAGCGAAGCAGCCAGGTTGATACATGTCGTGGTTTTACCAACACCACCTTTTTGATTGGAAACGGCAATCACTTTACCCATAACAATGTTTACTCCAGTTTAATTAGACCGTAAATCTGCATTTAACCCGGCAATGACAGATTGATTTATTAAAATTTTTAATCATCGCGGCATTTAGGTTTGATAAAAGCCAGACTGTTTTGTCAGCCAGTCTTGGTCTTTTTTACCCTGAGTTTGAGTTTTTGAATGCGATTGTTTGCCAACTGATAAACGACTTCTTTTTGTTCCAATCTGTTCAATACGGATTGGTAGACCTGAATTGCTTCGTTGAGCTGTCCTGTTTCTTCGTAAATATCTGCCAGGCTTAGGGCTGAAGAGAGTGACTTCTTTTTATAATTGAATCGTTTGTCAGTTTCCTGAAACGTAAGCTTAGCCAGCTCCAGGTTGCCTTCCTCCCTGTATGAGTTTCCAATTTTGTAAAAGGCAAAAGGCAGTTTGTTCGACTTTGGTAATTCGTAAATCAATCGTTTTAGCTCAATTCTTCCCTGTTCATAATTTTTTAATTCAAAAAAAAGCTGTGCCAACTGTAATTGATTTTGCTCCCAGGAATCAGCATTGGTTTTGGCAGATTCCTGCTTTTGCAATTTCATCAATATCCGAATAGCCCGTCGTTTGCCTTCATCACCCTGATGGGCTCTCACTCTGGCTAAACCAACCATAGAGCGAGTGTGATATTCCGAATTCTCAAATTTATTGGTTAGGGATCGATAAAAACGAACCGATTGATCTGGATCGTTCAGATAGTGTTCGTATATGTTGGCAATCCAGAAAAGGGAATCATCTACCAAATGATGATCGGGAAAAGCTTTGGTCAAGGCAACAAGATTTTGAATTGATTCGTCGTATTTCTGCTCATTCCAGAGTGCCATACCGCCGTCAAACATTTTTTGGGCTTCATCTTTCTGACAAGCAGAAAACACAATACTTAAGAGGATGAACACCACAAGATGGCAATTACTTATCGAACTGTGAGAATTTGAAATACAAGAACTAAGGGACTTTGTTTTCATGGTGCCTTATTCGTCCGTAAACTCTTCGTCATCTTTTTCAGATACGATTTTCGCAGATGAAACAACTGATTCGTCAGAATCAAGATTGATCAACCGAACTCCTTGGGTGACCCTTCCGGTGTTACGTATCTGGTTCACCCGTAATCGAATAATCTTACCTTTTTGGGTAATAAGCATGATTTCATCTTCGTCCGTTACCAACACCGAACCGATCACCAGTCCATTTCTTTTACTGATTTTTAGATTCATGACACCCATGTTACCTCGTTTGCCAAGTCGATAGGTGGTGATATCGGATTTCTTTCCAAAACCTTTTTCGGTAATTGTAAGAATTGTGCCTTCTTCAGGAATTACCTCCATGGAGATAACCTTGTCATCCATTCCCGGTTTCAAGGTGATGCCTTTGCAACCCCTGGTAACCCTTCCCTGTGATCTCAATGAATTGGAAGGAAATTTTAATGCCATCCCGTTTTTAGTTGCAATAAAAATAAGGTCTTTCTCCTTGCATAGCCTTACGGCGGTAAGGCTATCACCCTCATCGATAACGATTGCTTTAGTGCCGCTCTGCCTTTGATTTTTATAGGCTGGTAACGCCGTTTTTTTGATGATACCTTTTTCTGTAATCATTACGATGTAGCTATCCTCACAATATTCTGAGATGGGAGTACAGAACATCACTCGTTCATGTTCGGCCAGCGGGAGGATGTTGACCCAGGCCCTTCCTTTGGATGTTCTGCTGGCGGCCGGAAGCTCAAATACCCTTTTCCAGTATACTTTGCCGTGATTGGTAAATATCAATAATGTGTCGTGTGTGGATGCGACAAATAGCTGATCCAGGAAATCCTCTTCTTTGGTTGTCATACCAATTTTGCCTTTTCCTCCGCGATTTTGCGACTGGTAAGTATTGACAGGGCAGCGTTTGATATAGCCATTCTGGCTCATGGTCACAACCATTTCTTCAACAGGAATCAAATCCTCTTGTAAGATCTCATCATGTACTTCTGTGATATCAGTGCGTCTGACCTCACCGTAAGTATCTCTTATCTGGATCAGCTCTTCTTTGATAATGTCGAGTACCAGCTGTTCATCAGATAGTACGCGCTTTAACCACTCGATCTTCTCCAACAGCTCTTTTAATTCTGCTTCAAGTTTTTCAATCTCCAGTCCGGTCAGCCTCTGCAACCGCATGTCCAGAATTGCCTGGGCCTGGGCTTCAGAAAGTGCGAATTCCGATATCAACCTGTCTTTTGCGATCTGACCGTTCTGAGACGATCTGATGAGCTGGATGACAGCATCGATATTATCCAAAGCTATTTTTAAGCCTTTCAGAATATGTGCTCTTTTTTCCGCCTTATCGAGTTCGAATCTCGTCCTGCGAACAACCACATCAATTCGATGGCTCAGGAAATGTTTCAAAACATCAAGAAGTGGCAAAACCCTGGGTTGTCCATCGACGACGGCGAGCATGATGGTGCCAAAGGTATTCTGCAATGCTGTATGTTTGAAAAGGTTTGCGAGAACAGTGTCTGTATTTTCATAACGTTTCAGTTCGATAACGATGCGCATGCCTTTTCTGTCTGACTCGTCTCTCAAGTCTTGAATACCCTCAATTTTCTTCTCTTTGACCAGTTCCGCTATTTTTTCGATTAAACGGGCCTTGTTCACCATGTAGGGCAGCTCCGTTACGATGATAGCCTCTCTGGAGCTGTTTTTGATGGCTTCAATTTCCGTTCTGGCTCGCACCCTGATAATGCCCCTACCAGTCTTGTACGCGTTAACAATGCCTTCCCGGCCTAAAATCAGTCCCGCTGTCGGAAAATCGGGCCCCTGAATGAAGGGAAGAATCTCTTCCAAACTACAAGTATCTCGATGATCGATGTAATATAGCAGGCCGTTTACTACCTCCGTGAGATTGTGGGGGGGGATGTTTGTGGCCATACCAACAGCGATACCTGTCGAACCGTTGATCAAAAGATTAGGTACCTTTGTCGGTAAAACCAGGGGTTCCTGAAGACTGCCATCGTAATTGTCAATAAAATCGACGGTATTTTTGTCCAGGTCTTCCAGAAATTCCTGGGTGATTCGTTGCAGGCGAATTTCAGTGTATCTCATAGCCGCAGGTGAATCACCGTCAACAGATCCAAAATTACCCTGACCGTCGATTAACGGATTTCTCAAGGAAAAATCCTGGACCATACGCACAATAGCATCGTACACAGCCTGATCGCCATGAGGATGATATTTACCAATGACTTCCCCAACAATTCTTGCAGACTTCATATAAGGTCGATTGTGGGCAGCGTTCATGGTGCTCATGGCATAAAGAACCCTCCTGTGTACGGGTTTTAGACCGTCCCTGACATTAGGAAGAGCGCGTCCAACAATGACGCTCATCGCATATTCCAGATAGGCGGTTTGCATTGTGTCTTCAATATTTACAGAAGTAATTCCGTTGCGATCAGTAGCCATATTAATTATTAAAAGAATTGTGTTTCAATACCAATAGAAGGCGTTTTTAAATTTTTAGTACAAAGCCTTTGTTTTTTTCCTTCCCTGGGAGGACACAACATCCCATTTTAAAACCAAAATTGCATCCTACCCAAATCACGTCAATATGTCATCATGCAAGACTATTAGCAAATCCAGTGTCTTTTCATAGCATTACAACCAGTGACACCAAGGTAGCTTCTTTATCTCCTTACTGGAGGGGGCTGGGTAGCACATCTTTTCTGATGGATTAGTGCCATTGCAAGGCCCATTGCAGTGAAGATCACCGTCTGTACTTCACCATCTCTAAAATTGTTTTCAAAGACCCCGGCAACCATTATTCCGATAAATCCACCAAAAAGACCTGTCAGCCAAGCATTGGACCCATTGACATTTGGCAGTTTCGATTTTATCGCTTTTATTACTGCGAATAAAAGTACCAGCCACCAGAACAGATAACCAATAATCCCGATTAATCCAAAATCTACCCAAGTCTGCAAATAAATGTTATGAACACCTACTGAAGCCGGATGCTGGAATCGATGATTTTTTTCTTTTGAAAGCTTATCGTAATACGGTTGTTTCATAGAATCGTTTTCGGGGCCAAGTCCCAGAATTGGGTTGTCTTTGATCATGTTCACGGCGGCCTGCCACATCATCAGTCTGTCCCGATTGGCTTGCATGCTTGTTATACTCTCAATTCGGTTGCCAATGGTGCTGTTTTGGAAAAACTGTTTTTTGATACCAGGATCCACCAGTGAATAGGCTCCAAATCCTATTGATACTAAAATCAGGATTATAATTAACGATTTTTTTTGCAGGGTAATAAGCGCCATGACAACAATTGCTGCAATTGCACCAAGCCAGACGCTTCGCCCCAAAGTTAAAACCAGACCTGTTAAATTGCACAGGGCTCCGAAAGCGTATAATAGTCTGTCAGACCTTTTTAAGGTTGTTTCGAAAACTGCCGGGGCAAATAAGGTAAATAAAACCAGGGACACCCCACCATAGGTCAGATGATGAGAAAAAGCACCAACCGCATTCCAAAGTTTTCCGTATGGTCTGTAGCTGCCTTGCAGATTCTCGGAGCGGAGAAAATCCATACCTGTAAAAGACTGGATGCAGGCATAAATAGCAATAATGATGGAAACGATAGCCAGAACCCTCAAATACGGGTGTATCTGTCTTTTTCTAAGTGCTAAAAACACTAAAAAAGGCAGACCATATCGCCAGAAGGCCCGAAAGTACTTAAAACCGGATAAAGGTTCGGCTGAGGCGATCGTAGCGACCAAAGCTCCAAGAAATAAAATAATTACCCCATACTGGATCTTCAATGAGATCCATTCTTCCTTTTTGGTAATCAGCAGAAAGATAGTGACCAAATACAAGCCAATTATAGCAAAATCGTCTCCTGCAATACTGAAGGGGATAGACAGCATTAGAACATAAAGAAAGAATGAACGGACCCTTTCTGCTTTTGAACTACCCAAAGTGTCACTCATAAATTCATCAGATTTAGAGGGAGTTTTCTTGCTCAGCAGCATTAAACTGCTGCTTTGGCCTGGTCTGTTTTTAAATGGCAGTTTTTGTACTTTTTACCACTTCCGCAATAACACAGTTCATTCCGCCCGGGAATTCTTGCTTTTCTAACAGGAGCCTGTTTGGGAGCTTCTTTGGCTTGCGGTCTGTCTACCTCGCCATGAATCATTTCCATTTCTTGCTTTTTTCGAGCAATTTCGGTTGGAGGTTCGGAGACAATACTGATGCTAAATAGAGCTTTAACAGTTTCTTCGCTGATGCGCTCCATTAAATCGGCAAACAGTTCATAACCTTCTTTTTTATATTCGTTCAAGGGGTTCTTCTGTGCGTAACCGCGCATGCTGATTCCTTCTTTCAGATGATCCATGGAGAGCAAATGATCCTTCCACATGTTATCCGTGATCTCCAGCAATATCTGGCGCAGGACTATGTCCTTGAACTCACCGAATTCTTTGGTTTTTTGCTGATATCGTTCCTCGGCAAGCTTCAAAACCCATTGATGCAGCAATTCCCGGGTTGCAGTATGCTTATCGATTTCCGATGAAGACTTTACTTTGAAACGGGTATGAAGTTCACCCTGCAAACCTTCAAGGTCCCATTGATCGATATATTTTTCACTGCAGTATTGCTCCATCAGTTTTTCAATGGCATCATCCAGCAAATCCAAAAATACATCTTCTGCATGTTCACCCAGAATACCACGACGTTGCCTGTAGATAATTTCTCTCTGGCGGTTCATTACATCATCGTATTCCAGTAAATGCTTTCTGATTTCAAAGTTATGCGCTTCCACTTTTTTCTGGGAGTTCTCAATTGCTCGTGAAATCAGAATGTGTTCAATGGATTCATCTTCATCAATTTTCAGTTTACTCATCAGATTGGCAATCCGTTCACCACCAAATATTCTCAGCAAATCGTCTTCAAGAGAAAGAAAATAGCGACTTTCGCCTGGATCACCCTGGCGCCCCGATCGTCCACGCAACTGATTGTCAACCCTGCGTGATTCATTTCTTTCTGTTCCCAGAATATAAAGCCCTCCAACATCTTTTACACCATTACCCAATTTAATATCCGTCCCCCTGCCGGCCATGTTGGTTGCGATAGTGACGGCACCAGGTTCTCCAGCTTTGGCAATGATTTCAGCTTCTTGTTCATGAAATTTTGCGTTGAGAACTTTATGCTCAATTTTATTTTTGGTGAGCATTCGACTCAATCGCTCAGAGCTTTCGATGGATGCTGTTCCCACCAGTACAGGCTGCTTCTTTTGATAAAGTGTTTTAATCTGGTTCAATATAGCCCGGTATTTAGCATCGGCTGTTTTGTAGATTGTATCAGGTTGGTCCTTACGGATCATATCCTTGTTTGTAGGAACAACAATAACGCCGAGGTTGTATATCTTCATAAATTCATCTTTTTCAGTCTCGGCAGTACCGGTCATTCCGGCGAGCTTTCCATATTTTCTGAAATAGTTCTGAAAAGTAATGGAAGCCAGGGTCTGGTTTTCCTTTTCTATTTTAACCCTCTCTTTAGCTTCCAGGGCCTGGTGAAGACCGTCACTGAAACGTCTTCCCTCCATCATCCGGCCTGTGAATTCGTCAACGATCAAAACCTTGCCATTTTGCACCACATAGTCGATATCCCGTTTAAATACATAGTGAGCTTTTAAAGCCTGGTTGACATGATGAAGGATGTTGATGTTTTCAAAGTCGAACAGATTGGGTGTTTTTAGCAAACCTGCCAGTCTGGTTTGCATCTTTTCGACTCCTCTTTCGGAAAGTTGAATGTTTCTGGATTTCTCTTCCAACGTAAAATCGCCCGGAATAATAGTGGTCAAATCTTCCAATTCCCTTAAAAAACTTTTTACTTCACCAACTTCAATCTCTTTGTGTTTTGCTATCATTTCAGGTTCAGCATTATCAACAACGCGCCATTCACGTGTTAATCCATACATCTCCCTATCGACCTGATGATACAATTCTGTGGATGCTTGTGCCGGCCCTGAAATTATTAAGGGAGTTCGAGCTTCATCGACCAGGATACTATCCACCTCATCAACAATGGCATAGTGATGCTCGCGTTGAACGTAATCCTGGAGGTCGAACTTCATGTTATCACGCAGATAATCAAATCCGAATTCATTATTGGTCCCGTACGTGATATCAGATCCATATGCTTCTCTCCGTTCATCATCATTCAGACCATGTTTGATTACCCCAACCTTCATCCCAAGGTAGTCATAAACTTTCCCCATCCAATTGGCATCTCTTTCTGCCAGGTAATCATTTACCGTAACCAAGTGAACACCTTTACCAGTCAATGCATTCAGAAAAAGGGGCAGCGTTGCTGTCAGGGTTTTTCCTTCCCCCGTTTTCATTTCAGCAATTTCACCTTTGTGCAGGGCGATTCCACCTAAAATCTGGACGTCGTAATGTCGCTCCCCTAAAGTTTCTTGAGCCGCCTTTCGAACCAGGGCAAATGCTTCAGGCAATACTTCATCTAAATCGGTACCATTTTGAACCTTTGATTTTAAGTCCTCAACTTTTGCCAGGCATTGAGCTTGGGTTAGACCTTTTATACTATCTTCCAGGTTGTTTATTTTGTTGAGTAATGGTCTGTATTTTTTGAGTTCACGATCACTAAAAGAACCGACAATTTTGTTTTTTAGATAATTTAGCATTGTTTATTTCTGGTGTGAGTCAATGGGATTTGAGATTTGTAGATTTGCTAAGTGATGGATGTTACTAAACAGTCGTTCGGTTTTTTGTATATCTTTTAAGCGATAGCAGTTTTAGGAAAATAAATCTATAGCTGGAGCTATCCTATTGTAATATAAAAAGTAAATATTAAATTTCAAGGGTTGGTAAATTAGCTGAAAAATTTATCCGATCAATTTGTTCCCGCTGATGCTGTTTTATCTGGCTTCATTGAGCTGACAGAGGTATTTTTCATTGTAATTGCAGGATTAAAATGTTGCCATTTTACTGATGAAGACGATCTTTTTTGCTTTAAATTAATGAAAAGGATTTCTTCCTTCATATCATAATGCAAAATAGATATTTCCGGAGGAAAATTGGATTTGAACCTGCTGTTTAACCATAATGTGCAAAGGTCTTTCAAATCTGGGATATCATGAGTTATGTCCATCTATTAACTGAGAATGATCGAATCAAAGATGAAGAATATAATAGTTGCGGATGACCAGGGATTTTGTTGGGGAGTCAGAAGAGCCCTGGATATAGTTGAACAGTATGACGAAGTCTACATTTTTGGGGATTTGATTCATAACAAACAAGTCGTAAGCCAACTGGAAGAAAGAGGAAAACAGATCATTCACGAGGTTACAGGAAATGAAAAACGCCCGGTTGTCATTACCGCTCATGGAACGACAATCGAAAACCTCAAGATGTTCGAAGAGCTTAAGCTTGATATTGTTGACACTACCTGCCCTTTGGTTAGCAAAATTTATAACGTGGGTGAAAGTCTTGAGCAACAGGGTTATCATATTGTTATTATCGGTGATAAAGATCATGTGGAAGTTAAGGGAATCGCTTCCAGAATGCATCAGCCAGTCATTGTCAAAGATGAAGGCGATATTAAATCTGCCACTTTCCCGGATAAGGTTGGGATTATCTGCCAAAGTACATTTTCAGAGGAGAAATTCCATAAACTTGCCTTACAAATAGAAAGCAGAGTACGGGAAGCAAAAATCAGAAACACGACCTGCTCACCGACCAAAAAACGTCAGGAAGCAGCCGCGTCACTGGCACAGCAAGTTGATATCATGATCGTTGTGGGTGGTTATCATTCTTCCAATACAAAGAAACTGAAAGAAATTACCAGTGCTTACGTAGAGAGCTATCACATCGAAACTGCCGACCAGCTTGAAAAGGAATGGTTTCAGAACAAGAAAGAAATTGGAATAACATCGGGTGCTTCCACATCGGATTGGATCGTTGAAGAAATTTGTAGTAAAATTAGGGAATTTACATGACCATGGGTGACAAAAACTTTCTTCAAACGTATACTTTAAGTTTAACACCGACTTTATAATTTTGTTTGCAACTAGCTATAATAATTAAACAAGGTATTAAAATGAATCAGATTCTTGTCTCCACAGATCAAGAAAGACCGGCATTTAAAATTGCTGATGTAAATGAAGCTGAATTCGGTCGCAAAGAAATGCGACTGGCCGAACAAGAGATGCCGGGACTGATGGCTATCAGAGAACGTTATGCTGCAGAAAAACCGTTAAACGGCGCGAAGATAATGGGCAGTCTGCATATGACGATTCAGACAGCAGTTTTAATCGAAACACTGGTGGCATTGGGAGCCGATGTTCGCTGGGTAAGCTGCAATATATTCTCCACCCAGGATCATGCAGCAGCTGCAGTGGTAGTAGGTCCTGATGGAACTCCAAAAAATCCAAAAGGGACACCGGTCTTTGCCTGGAAAGGAGAAACCCTGGAGGAATACTGGTGGTGCACCGAACAAGCTTTGAAATGGCCAGATGGTTCGGGACCGGACCTGATTGTTGATGACGGGGGCGATGCCACGCTTCTGGTTCACAAAGGTAAAGAGTACGAAGCAGCTGGCAAAGTTCCTGATTTTGATCCTGACAATGATGCGGAAGAATGGGGTGTGATCCTCGATTTATTGAGAAAAGAATTAGATAAAGATCCGAATCGCTGGACAAAAGTCGCAGAAAACATCATCGGAGTCAGCGAGGAAACCACTACCGGTGTTGCACGATTGTATGCGATGCAATCCAAAGGCGAATTATTGTTTCCGGCGTTTAACGTCAACGATTCCGTAACCAAAAGTAAATTTGATAATATTTATGGCTGTCGTCACTCACTCACAGATGGGATTTGCAGGGCTACCGATGTAATGATGGGCGGAAAGGTAGCTGTTGTCTGTGGATTCGGAGAAGTGGGAAAAGGTTCTGCCCAGGCTCTTCGAGGCCAGGGCTGTAGAGTAATTGTGACCGAGATTGATCCTATTTGCGCTTTACAGGCAGCGATGGAAGGTTATGAAGTTAAGACTGTTGAGGATGTGGTTGATATTGCCGATATCTTTATCACAACAACCGGTAACTTCAACGTCATCACCATTGATCATATGGAGAAGATGAAAGACAAGGCCATTGTAGGAAACATTGGGCATTTTGATAACGAAATCGATATGGCCGGACTAAAAGATTTTCCAGGAATTGAAAAAATCAATATTAAGCCGCAATACGATGAATGGAAGTTCCCGGATGGACATAGCGTGATGATCCTGGCTGAAGGCCGGCTGCTAAATCTTGGCTGTGCAACTGGTCACCCAAGTTTTGTAATGTCAAACTCATTCAGCAATCAAGTACTGGCACAATTGGAACTGCATAAAAATAAAGGAAAATACAAAAACGAGGTATATGTCCTTCCTAAGAAACTGGATGAAGAAGTTGCCCGTTTACACTTGGATCAGTTGGGAGTGAAATTGACAACATTAACACAAGAACAAGCTGATTATATTGGCTACCCTGTTGAAGGACCTTATAAACCTGATCATTATCGATATTAATGATTTATGGATCTATAACCAAAAAAGGGAACCCTGAAAGAAGATTCCCTTTTTTTTATTTTCTAGCTTAGAACAGCCCTGAAATATGAAAATCAAATCTTCCGGGGCTCTCTCCCTCAAGTTTATTTAGCTTAAATCCATATTCAAAGCGCAAGACTCCCATTGGGGTAATTAGGTTTACTCCAGTCCCTATGCTTTGCCTGTAGTACCAGTCATTTCTTTCCAGTCCTGTGATTTCATACATCCTGTCTTCAGCCCAAACATTCCCTGCATCGTAAAAAATGAGGCCTTTGATGTTTTGGCCTTCCCTGGTTAGAGGAAAATAGATCTGCAAATTCAACAGCCTTTTTTCATTCCCACCTGTATGGGTTTCGTAATATTCCCTGGTTTCATGCTTATCCACGGGTAAACTAGCACAAAGAGGATCGACATTACAGTCTGCCTGATCTGTTAAGCCATTGTCTGCCATGTAGTCAGCCTGATAGGGATATTTTTCTTCAATATCAAATCCATCCGGCAGTTCATGTTCGCTGGAAGGTCCTTTAATTTCATTCCAATCAAATCCTCTGACAGTGGTGACGCCGCCAAGGGTGTATCGCTTTCCGTTTGGAATTTCCTTATCGGGATTGGATTGTTCCAGGTAGGACCAGTTAAATTTTAATCCGAAAACGATAGTACCTTGTTCGTTTAACCGTTTAAAATACTTGTAATTAAAGCTCCTGGTTCGATATTCTGTATTTCCTCCAAGCAACGGTCCACCGACTTGAGACATATACATGGAAATTTCACTGCCGTCAGAAGGAAACATGGGATGATCTACGGTGCTGCGGGTCACTCCGGCACCAAGAGTTCGAAAAGAGTTTTTGATTGCATTATCCAACAAAGTCTCCCCGGTGTCGGAGATGTCCTGGTAGTTTTCTTCTCGATATGAATAGGTTGAGGATAGTGACCAATCCTTCCAGATGGGATAGCTCATACCCACGCTAAATCCATTGGATTGAGTATCGTAATATGTTCCGTTTTCAAACACGGAATATACGCTAAACCTGTTGGTGAATTTTGTATCCAGGAAGTAAGGAGTTGTAATCCCAAAATCAAAGCGGCTGTCACCCTGGTCCTTTGCTTCGGTGGAAAAACTGATTGTTCTGCCTGTGCCAAGAAAATTCTTTTTTGCAATACTGAGAATCAATGCGAATCCGGTTTCTCCGGAATAAGTAACACTGGCATTAAAGGTGCCGGTTTGCCCTTCTTCAAGCACTACGTCGTAATCCAATGTAGAAGCTTCTTCTCCCTCACTTTTCTCCATTTTTACACCGGTTCCTGTTTTAAAAAAACCAAGCCGGGAAATATTTCTTTGACTCGCTCTTAGTTTGACACCGTTGTACAGTTCGTTGTCATGGATTTCCATTTCACGACGGACAACCTTGTCAATTGTTTCATAGTTGCCCTGAATCTCTACTCTGCCAATGTATGCTTTCTCTCCTTTTGTAACATGAAAGGTGACATTAACTTTTTTGGTCTTATCGTCTATATCGTTGGTGACCCGAACTCTTTGAAATGCATATCCCTGTTCCAGATAAGAATCAGAGATTTTAAAGCGATCTCCATTTTGTTTAAAAGGGTTATAAATTTCATCGGTTTGTAATGCCAACGTTTCCAACATTTCCGTTTTATCAAACAACAATGGATGTCCATCAGCAGACACGATGTCAACATCACCAACAAAATACTGATCTCCTTCCGTGATATTGATATCCACGACGACCCTTGAATAGTCCGGGTTTCTGATGAGTACTACTTTTGGTTTATCGATTTTAACTTTGATATAGCCGTTTACCAAGTAATGCTGGGTAATGAGCTGCATATCCTGGTTTACCTTTTGTGCGTGGAAAACCCCCGACTCATTGGCCCAGGAAAAACAGTCTATTTCAGCAGAGGCAATGATCCTTTCTATATCTAAAGGCGGGTAAACCTTGGTTCCGGTAATATTTATATCGGTGAGAAAGACCTTGGGGGACTCTTTTATTTTATAGACCAGTTTTACCGATGAATTATCGATATCAACGATTTCGTAATCGACCATGGTCTGCATATAACCACTTTTTTTGTATTCATCTGCAATGGCTTTCACATCGGCCTTGATCCGCTTCAGGTTTACCATATTGTTAAGAAAAACCTTGATGACTCCTTTTATTTTTCCATCTGATAATAGCTCATTGCCCTGTATTTCGATCAAAGTGATCTTGGGCTTTTCTACAAGCTTGAAGATCAGTTTAAACTGTCTTTCAGTTACCGGTTCAATTTCGGTTTGGATATCATTGAAGTGTCCGAGTCTGTACAAGGATTTGATGTCTTCCGAAATGGTTTGAGGAGAGAGTTTTTGTCCCTGTTGTGAACTGATCGTCGCGTAAATCAGACCTTTTTCTATAAGTTGGAGACCTTCCACCTGTATTGAAGCGATAGTGCCTTGATATCTAAAAGCTGAAGATTCAAGCGACTGCGCTCTCAATACTGTTGCCGTCCAGACAAAACAGATCGAGGCAAATATTATAGTTCTAGTTATATCTAATAAGATTGAACGTGAAACAATGGATTGCATAAAATGGCAGGAGGTTTCAGAAAAATTAAGATCTAGAGTAATTGCATATTGATTTGCATGAAACGAATGAATAGGTAGACAACTGTCTCTTTTGTTAACGAAATTATTTAAGGATCTATTTCGTTTTTTTTAATATCCCTTCTTTTAAAGTCAATTGGAGATCTGCTGCTTGAGCCAGCTGAATGTTGTGGGTAACCAGAATCAGCGTTGCATTTTGATCACGACAAACCTGCTGCAGCAGGGATGCTATTTTCTCTCCTGTTTTTCCATCCAGGTTTCCGGTTGGCTCATCGGCTAGTATAATATCCGGCGAATTTAACAATGCCCTGGCAATGGCAATACGTTGCTGTTCTCCACCGGATAACTGCCCGGGTTTATGACTGGCTCGGTCTTTCAAACCGACTTGATCCAGCAAGCTTTCCGCTTTTTTTATGGACGGTTGTTTTGCCAAACCGGCTATCAAACCAGGGATCATAATGTTTTCCAGAGCGGAGAAATCGGGCAGTAGATGGTGGGCCTGAAATACAAAACCCACATTGTCACATCTCCAGGAAGAGAGCCTGTCGGTATCAAAGTCAAAGATATTCTCGCCATTGAAATATATCTCACCTGTTGTCGGGTGATCCAACCCCCCCAACAAATGTAGTAGGGTGCTCTTCCCACTCCCGGAGCTGCCTACAATAGATACGGTTTGATTTGAAATAAACTCAGCTTCAATGCCTTTTAGAACTTGAATTTCGTTCCCACTTCCATCCTCAAAGTATCGGCATAAATTTTTTATCTGAATGACTGTGCTCATGGAATAAATAAATTCAGGTATTTAGTCGTTTCTTAATCCTTGGACAGGATCAAGTTTAGAAGCTTTGCGAGATGGAAAGATGGTAACTACAAAACAGATCAGGAATGAAATCAATGCAATTAGTGAGATCTGCCAGATTTCCACGTGGACAGGAATGCGATTTCCCACGTAAACCCCTGCCGGGATCTCTATGATTTCAAATTTTGAAACTACCCAGCAGATTGCCAGGCCCAGGATCTCCCCAATGACAGTGCCGGTTAATCCAATGATGATTCCCTGCATCATAAAAATCTGGCGAATCGAACTGTCTTTGGCACCCATCGCTTTCAAAATCGCTATATCCTTGTTTTTTTCAATTACCAGCATGATCAGGGAGCTGATAATATTGAATGCAGCAATAAGAATTATCATGGTTAGAATTACGGCAAGCCCAAATTTTTCAATTTTGAACATTGCAAACAGATTGCGATTCTGATCGATCCAGGTGGTTATAATATAGGGAAAACCGATCGTTTCCTTTAATTTTTCCTTGTATGTATCCGCTTTACTTCTTTCTTCTACGCTAAGAGTTAATCCGCTGATTTTGTTGCCCATCTTAAATACTTTCTGAGCAACCCTTATATCTATCACAGTAAAATATTCATCTGCTGTCGGCATGCCGGATTCAAAAAAACCGACAATTTGGAATTTTTTGGCCCTTGGCATATCTCCCATGGGAGTGATTCTGGCCTCCAAAGACATAATAGTGACCCAATCACCAACATCTACGCCCAGTTCCTTGGCCAGTTGAGACCCGACGATAATACCGGTGATTTTTCTATTGTCTTGTTCAGAGTGATAGGGAATCAACTTGTTTAGGATTTCTCTCTTTTCCTCTAGGTCACTTTTTGAAACCTGTGTGTTATCTCGTTTGCTTTCGAAAGATTCTGTTCTGACAAAAAACTCTATAGGGGTGACCCGAGGCTCCAGGTTAATATCGATACCTCTAATAAGCGTCAGCTTGGGCTTGTGGTTACCCATAATAAATGCCTGGTGCTGAGTAAAGGGAGCGTAGGCGTCAACTAAATCAGAGTTTTCAACCTTTTGTATCAACGGGGTTTTGTTTTCCCACTTGAAGCCATTAGGAGAGAGCGAATAGATAGTGAGATCTCCATTGACCCTTTGCAAGGCACCTTTTAGATCCCTTTCAAATCCATTCATCACAGACAGAGCCACAATCAGGGCCATAACACCAATCGCAACCCCGATAATCGAAATTTTAGTGATGACAGATATAGAGCGATCTTTACGAGGACTTTTGAGATATCTCTTGGCAACAAAGGTTTCAAATCCCACTATCGTGCTCCTGTTTCAGCTTTGACTGGAATAATAAAATCGTTAGTTTTCCTGCAGATAAGATGATTAAGTACTATCTTCACTTCCAGGCGTCAAGGAGTTTTCCCCCAAATGCTTGATCCACGGGCTTCGATCGAACCTTAACTATGATGTTTATTTCATTCCGGTGGCTTCGAAGATTGGGAATGGCTATTGACTAATTGGGGAAGGTTTAAGATATTTTTATTTGTTGAACCAAAAAAGGCATAAAAACGTTATAAAATTACGTGTTACAAACAGGTTCAACAAAAACTGGAAGCGAGGTTGCTCCAAATTTTCCGGTTTTGATTCATTAGACTCTCGTTTTTTGGAAGTTAATCCACCAGACATCAAAAAAAACTATGATTGAAGTTAACCAACTAAGCAAGAAATACGGCAATTTTACTGCCGTTGATAACGTCTCTTTTTCGGTAGAAAAAGGAGAAATTCTTGGCTTTCTGGGACCAAACGGCGCTGGCAAGTCAACGACAATGAAAATGCTATCTTGTTTTATTACTCCAACCTCCGGAACGGCCAATATTTTTGGCAAAGATATCCTGGAGAATTCTTTGGAAGTAAGGCAGCATATCGGTTATCTTCCCGAAAGCGCGCCCAGCTATCAAAATATGACGGTACTTGAATTTCTGGAATTTATTGCTTCTGTTAGAGGATTTGAAGGAAGTGAAAAAGCAAATAGTATCGAGAAAATTATCGAAACCACATCCCTGGATAGTGCCCGATTTCAGACTATTGATACCCTTTCAAAAGGTTACAAGCAAAGGGTAGGATTTGCCCAGGCCTTGATTCATGACCCTCCTGTACTGATCCTTGATGAGCCAACAGACGGGCTTGATCCAAACCAAAAAAAGGAAGTTCGGACGTTGATCAAGAAAATGTCCAAAGAAAAAGCAATCATCTTATCTACCCATATCCTGGAAGAGATGGAGGCGGTTTGCACAAGGGCAATCATCATTAACCAGGGAAGAATTGTTGCCAATGGTGCTCCTTCTGATCTGTTAAAAGAGTCATCAATGTATAATGTCCTGACACTTAATCTACCACAGGAACCCAATAACACACTGCTGGAAGCTATTAAACAACTTGAACACGTAGAGGGAATTGAAACCGACTCAGCATTCAATGATTCTTTCAAAGTGAGAGTTAAACCAAAGGAGAAGAAGGATATTCTCCCGGAGGTCAAGAACCTGCTAAACCAACAAAGCATCGATTTCAATGAAATCTACCGTGAGAAAGGGTATATGGATGAAGTCTTTTGGAATTTAACCTTAGGTGGAAGGAGCTAGCATGACACAGGTAAAAGCACTGATAAAAAGAGAGTTGATGGAATACTTCTATTCTCCTGTTGCTTACGTTTTTATTGTAATATTTTTGCTGTCAACTGTAGGGACAACCTTCTTTATTGGAAATTTTTTCGACTCGAACCAAGCCAGCCTTGAAGTATTTTTTGTGTTTCATCCCTGGCTGTTCTTGTTTTTAATCCCGGCTGTGGGCATGGGATTATGGTCTGAAGAACGCAATTCCGGGACAATCGAGCTTCTCTTTACTTTGCCGGTAACGATGATTCAGGCTGTCATCAGCAAGTTTCTTGCCGGATGGTTTTTTATTGGGATCGCATTGTTACTGACCTTCCCGATCGTTTTAACTGTCTGGTATCTTGGAGATCCGGATAACGGAATGATCTTCACGAGTTACCTGGGAAGTTTTTTAATGGCAGGCGCCTACCTTTCTATAACTTGCGTTACATCTGCTTTGAGTCGTAACCAGGTGATCAGCTTTATTCTTAGCGTTATCATTTGTTTTATTATGGTACTGTTGGGTTGGGGGGTATTCACAAATATACTGACCCAGGCGTTTCCGGTTTGGTTGGTAGACATTATTTCGTCTTTTAGTTTTTCCAGCCATTTTACTTCCATTAACAGGGGTATTGTGGACAGCAGGGATTTAATCTTCTTTTTATCCATTATCATTGGTGGCCTGCTGATTAACGCAGTTATCCTTGATTCGAAAAAAGCTGTTTAGTTTTTCCGTGCATTCAAACACCATATCGATCAATTGAACATTGTAACTTTTGGAAAAAAATGACTGAGGAAAAGAAAAGCAAATTGAAATTTGGGTCCACGGCGACAAACATCCTTCTGATTATTATCATTGTTATTGCCGTCAACATTATTGCTGCAGGGGCTTTTTTCAGATTGGATATTACTGAAGAAAGCCTCTACACGCTGTCAGATGGGACAAAAAACATTGTAGAAGGCATTAAGACGCCTATTACAGTGAAATACTACTTTACAAAGAATCTGGAAGGGCTTCCTATAACCTACAAAACCTATGGGAAAAAAATCGATGAATTGCTTAATGAATATAAAAATCTGAATACTGAGATGATCACCTATGAGTCTTACGATCCCAAACCGGATTCCGATGAAGAGGAATGGGCCCAAAAATATGGTCTTTCCGGAATAGACCTGGGTACAGGTGAACGTCTATTCATGGGTATCGTCGTCATTCAGGAAGACAATGAACTGGGTATTCCGTTTATGCATCCAAGACGGGAACAGTTTTTGGAATATGATATCACCCAACTCATGTTGCAGGCCCACCAGGACAAAGAAAAAACAGTCGGCTTGATGAGCACGCTACCGGTGATGGGGAGCACACCGAATCGTTTTCAGCAGATGCAGGGGCAACGGCCTCAACCAAAGTGGGCGTTTATTACAGAGTTGGAGAACAGTTTTAATATAAAGGAAATACCCTCTGATGTTCACGATATTGATAAAAACATAGATATCTTATTGGTTATCCATCCTAAAAATCTAAGCGATACCACTCAATATGCAATTGATCAGTTTGTTTTAAGAGGCGGAGAACTGGTGCTTTTGGTTGATCCAAATGCCAGAATGGATCAGGCAGCTGCCATGGCAATGCAAATGGGACAGATGGGTGCTGCCAACAGCGATCTCAATAAACTTTTCCAGCATTGGGGCATCAAGTATGACTCTACCAAAATAATCGGAGATTTAAGTCACTCTACTAAGGTTAATGCCGGTGGGCAGATGGGTGTTATATCCTATGCTCTTTGGCACACTTTATCCGGGAATTCGTTTAATAAAGAACTGATCGCAACCAAAGAGTTGGAACAAATGCTTTTGATCGAACCTGGTGGATTTTCCATGGAAGAAAAAAGTCCCTTAAAGCTGAACTCTCTCCTTCAAACATCAGAGAATTCAGGATTCATCAGCAGCTATATGACGCGTTTTGGTAATCCGGACTCGATTAATAAACAGGTTGCGGTTGATAAGGAAATTTATACCATGGCAGGAATTCTCACCGGAGAATTAACCTCTGCTTTTAGTCAACGACCAGCACCGCCAGCTCCCGAAGAAGGAGAGCAAGTCAAACCACCGGAAAATCCACTGCCACATGTTGCCAAAAGCGCAGCCAGTGCAAAAATTCTGCTGGTGACAGATGCGGATTTTCTTGCTGACACCTTTGCCGTGGATCGAATCAACTTATTTGGACAATCCATAGTGCAGCCTAAGAATGACAACGTCAATTTCATGGTGAACATGATCGAATTTTTGGGTGGAGCTGAAGCAATGATGCAGATTAGGTCACGGGGAAGGTTTTCAAGGCCTTTTACCAGGTTTGAGGAACTGCAAACAGTCGCTCAGGCCCAGTATCAGGAGGCAGAAGCTGAACTCTCGGCACAGTTGCAGGACGTTCAGGAAAAGCTTAGCAAACTGAAGGTTGAAGAAGGAACCAATAAAGTCGTGCTGACCAAAGAACAGATCGAAAAGATAAAGCAGTTCAGAGAAGAAGAAAAGAAAACCAAAGCAAACCTCCGTGAAATTCGCAAATTATTAAGACAGGATATCGAATTCGAAAAGACCAGTCTGACCCTGTTAAATTTGTTGGTTATACCTGTTTTGCTTACTATAATTGGATTGGTGCTTTACTACAGAAGAGTTAGAAGTCGTTCCAATTAACACGGTTTTCATCAAAAGGAGCCGCAATTTCAGGCTCCACCTTGGACTCAGTAATTATCTATTTACCGGCTACAAATAATTTGACTACTCAGGAAAATACTATGTCTAAACGAAATCTGGTTATTACCGCGGCAGTTCTGGTTTTACTGGCTTTAGTCAGTCAGTGGTTCGGCCGCTCTGGAAATAATATACAAGATGCAAAAATTGGCAATCCTATTCTTGCTTCCAGCCAAGTGGAGGCATTTGATGAAGTGATCATACAAAATTCGTCAGGGAAGATTACACTTCAGAAAAAGGACAACAGGTGGACCCTGGCAGAAAAAAACTCGTTTCCGGCTAATGTGGAAAAATTATTGGAATTGGCCGAAAAGCTGACCGGGTCCAAGGTAGGGTCTTTGGTGACTAAAGATGAGAAACGTCTGGGGTATTTCAAGGTGGTTTATTGGGACGATGCAGTGGCTAGTGCTGAAAGTTCGGGAACCCAGCTCACATTGAACAGTCAGGGACAAAAGATTTTCTCAATGATGGTAGGAAAACAAAGGCAATCAAAATCAGGCCAGCCCGATGGTGCTTATATAAGAATCGGGAATGATCCCATTGTCTATTTAATCAAGGAAAATTTGACCATGGAAACAGATCCGGTTGAATGGATTCAAGCCTCTCTTTTCAAGCTGGATAAGAAAGAAGTAAACTCTGTGGTCCTCGAAACTTCAGGAGATCGCATCAAACTGGAAAGGAAGGAAAAGGGAAAAAATATGAAATTGGCAGGATTAAAGGGCGGTCAAAAAACTGCTGAGTATGAGGTTTCCTCAATCCTTTCCGATCTTGAGAATTTTAAGATTGATGATCTTGTTGCCAGAAGCCAGGCTCAGGAAAAAGCTCTGGAGTTGAAGTCGGTTGTTACTGTTTCTGTTTACGATTCTCCGGATTTAAGTTTCAAAGTACTAAGCCAACCGTTAGTCCAGAAAGCAGATGGCGAAGAGGAAGAGAAGTACTATATCAGCCTGGTTACGCCGAATGATCCCAAAGCTCAACAGAAATGGGGGGATGTTTACAATCTTGGCGAAAACTGGCTTTTTGAAATGGCAGACTGGAAAGCCAAACGCTGGGTAAAAGCACGAGAGGACTTTATTGAGGATAAAAAATAATTAAATAAGACTTTGCCGACATCTCATGTCGGCAAAATCGATATGATAATTAATTCGGGAGCACTGTTTTAATGGCTCTCTGAAAAGCTTTGTTATTACAAAACTCCTTCATCTTGCTTTGTCTCTGCAGACTCACTTCCTTTACCACTAACTTCTTTTGTCCCTCCTTAAACAGATTAATAGCTTGTTGTGCAATTTTTATAACCGGCAGACCAGTTTTAAGTAGTTGGTTTTTTATAGTTTGGTCTCGAATGGTCTGAATTAGCTCCAGGTCTCTCCAGATGTTATTTAGCTGTTCCGTGGAAATATAATGCAGGGCATTATCAGAGTCGGCGGGTAATGAACTTTTGGGAGCCGGTTTTATCTTTCTTCTTTCGGAAGCAGGCACACGTTGATCGATCAGGTATTCCCAATAGTTAAGAAACTGATCAATAACCCGTTGCCTGGTGACTCTCATCACCTTTTCCAGACACTCTCTGACTTTTGGTACAAAAGAATCACTTTCAAGGATATTTTGATACTCTTCATTTTGAAATTGGGCCTGACGGATTTTTTTGCCTTTTTCGTAGTTTTCAAACGTTGCTTTGATTCTTAAGTCCTGTTTGAAGTTTTTAAAAAGACCGTCAATGATTTCCATAAGGAAAGCTTCAACTTCAAACAACCGTGATTCCGCTTCCAAGTCATAACTGGATTCCAGCTGACGCTCAATCACGTTGAGCTGTTCCGGTGAGATATACTTCATCATCAGCACTTTTTCTGAAGGAGTATATTTTCGGAAGCGTCCTCTTGCCCCCTGGCCCGGACTGATCTGTTCCTGTATCAGGTATTGCCAGTATTTGATAATTTCGTTCAGGTCCTTCTGGTACTTCCGCTTTTGCAGGGATATCAGATGGTTAATTTTCAATTCTTCAGTATCAATTTTCTTAAAAAACGGAATCGATGAGGACTTTAAAAAGAGAGATATATTGTTGATCAGCTTAATACGCTCACGTTTTTCATAGACTTTTTCCGTTATGTGAGCACCGGACCCTCCTCGAACCTGCAACCGTTCTTTAAACATGGATTTAATATCCAGTAAAATACGACCATACGGGGAGTCTAATTGAAACTCATTTCGAGGCAGACCAGGCAGTAGCCTGGAAAAGCTTTCAATTTCCTGGGGCGTAATGTTGGCAGCCAGAAAGCAGACTGCGAAATCCCTATCCGATAAATAAGGATTGTGAAGTATTTTCTTAAACGTGTTGGCTTCCAGTGATTTGAATTGCTTGAGTTCGTTTGTAAAATTTCTCTGGACCAACCAGATTATGGTGTTGTCGCTTTCATGCGAGCTGTCTTGCTCATCCTGGGTTTTAATGAATTCCTTTAATATATGAATAAATACATCCTGCGCTCTTGGATATTCCTGAACCTCTTTTAAAAGCTCTGCCTGAAAATCCATCCTCACCTTCAGAACAGCCATGGCAGCTATTTTATCCGGTTCGAGTTTGCTTTCGAATTGCACTTTTAGCTTTTTCTCAAGAGTCTCCAGTTCATTGCGTTTCGTTGCCAGTAGTTTATTGAAACTTTTTCGTATCAGGGTTGCTTCGTCTGACCGGGTATTTTTTAAAAAACCGTTGAACTGGGAAATTAAATCAGTAGATCCCAAGTCATTGGAAAGAAATTCCAGGAAGATTTTCTGAGCGGCTTTATAATCAGTTATTACTTTGTTGTGTAGGTTGTTGATTGTTTCAGTTTGTTTACTCAGTTCGGCTTTTAGTTTGCCCAGATCCGGAATTTCTTTGTAATCCAGGAAGTTATGATGAATCAGACTGTTGGTCGTGTTCATTTCTGCTATGTAATCATGCAACCTGTTTACAATTGTGGTAATTCCGGAATCTTCAATTTCTTTTGATATAAGATCGGTTCCTCCGTTTTCTGTCTCCCCGGCATACCTTTTTTGAAGAGACGAAATCATGTCTGCTTCGATTTGTACAACAGCATAATAATAAAAAATCGATTCATACATGTGGGAGGTGCCATTCAGCTTAAATCTTAGCAAGCTGATAACGGTGAACGATTCCAAGGTGTATTGGGTAAAAACCTTGGACATTTCCTGGTTAACCTCTTCCATGAACTGCATGACGGCCTTGGCCTGGTAATGACTTTCAGCAAAGTAGTCCAGTTGCTTTTCCAGGCTGGGAAAGCGTTGTACCAGACTTTTCAATACTTTTAGAGGTTTCAGTGTTTCATCCACCAGGCGGCAGCCTTCTTTTAATATCTCAAGCTTGTATTCAAAATTGACTACCCCGGAGCTGCGTTTATCATGTAAGGAGAGGATTTTTAGTTTGTAGGATTTGATGAGTTCGCCGAATTTCTTGATTAGGGTATCAAGGAATTCCGATTCATCAATTTTCTTTGCCGAGATATCAGCACCGATAGTTTCATCCAGCGCTTTTTCCTGCTCGTAAACTGAAGCAATGGTATCGTATCCGGGTTTTTCTCCTGCTTTATATTCTTCCGTCTCCACATACTTCTCTGCAATTCCCTGAAATGATTTGCAGATGTTGGCTGCGGCGGGTCGTAACTGTTGAGTCTGCGCATGGATATTGCGGAGAATGACGGTTTTTATTTTTTCAATCCCCGGAAACAGCATTGCCGGGCCATCTTCGTTTTTCTCTCCTTCGGCGACTTCTTTTGCGTTTACGATTTTGAAAAAGACCTCCCGCTGGAGATTGTGGATATTGTTGCTGATAATTTGAGCAGCTCTTTCTTTTATTTTCTCTTTTCCACCGTCATCAAGACTGGATTTTGTCACTACCGCTCTGAGTCTTTGCCAGATAGTGTATATTTCCTCATAGATCTGGTAAATACGGTCGAAAATCTCGTCTTGGTTAACCAGGCTACCGACCACATTACGTATCTTTTCGATGTCATTCACATTTCCAATTTCCATCAAAATGGAAACTAGCGTGTCGGAAAGATGATCAATTTTTTTTGCAATGTCTTCTTCGTCTTGCAGGCTGGCGTGCAGACTTTCTGGCGAGATTATCATTGGAGTGACATCACTCATGGATAGTCAAAAACATACAGTTCTGAAAAGAGGCAGAGAAAAACAAGAATATTGTTCAAAGTATACACAGTGATTCTAGAAGATAAAACCCCCCAAAAACCTTATTGATTTAGTTCAGACAAGTCCTTTGCTAAGCAGGCACCGACTTCAGCGTTGTTTAATACCAATTGAATATTGGCCCTCAAACTTTCTGATCCTGTCAGTTCAACGATTCTGGCCAGCAAAAAAGGTGTCACTTTTTTCCCCTTGATTCCCTTATTGTCTGCCTCACTTAGAGCCTGGGATATGGCGTCATTAATTTTGTCAGCTGCCATTTCATACTGCTCAGGAATGGGATTTCCGATGACGAATCCGCCCTTTAGTCCCAAGTCCCATTTGATTTTTATGGCTGATGCCAGCTCAGCGGTTGAATCGAAGGTATGATCTACTCCAAATCCACTCTGACGGGTGTAGAATGCAGGAAATTCCATGGTTTTAAATCCAAACACCGGCACTCCCTGTGTCTCCAGATATTCCAGGGTAGCGCCGATATCAAGAATCGATTTTACGCCAGCACAGACAACTGCTACGTTGGTTTGGGCCAACTCACTGAGATCTGCTGAAATATCAAATGTTTCGGAAGCACCTCGATGGACTCCGCCTATTCCACCGGTCACAAACACATTGATTCCCGCCAATTGTGCAATGATCATCGTCGAGGCGACTGTCGTGGCACCGTCCAGTTTTTTCGCCACAATATAGGGTAAATCCCTGCGACTGACTTTATAAACAGTGTTTTCCTTTCCCAAATAATCCAATTCTTCGTCATTCAAACCTACTTTTAATCGTCCCCCTAAAATTGCAATTGTAGCAGGGATAGCTCCTGTTGTTCGAACGACCTCTTCAACCTGTCTGGCTGTTTCTATGTTTTTGGGGTAAGGCATGCCATGCGAAATAATGGTCGATTCCAAGGCTACAACGGGTTGATTTTTTTGTAATGCGGATTGAACCTCGGGCGAAACATCTAAATAGGGATTAGTCATCATGATATTGTCTGATAAGTGTTAATTAAAATGTCTTCACAAAGGGAAGGATCAGAAGAGAATTCACTCTTCATCGTCAGCAATGAGGCTGTTGATGCGATTTTGACAGATTCATTCAAGCTATATCCTCGCAGTTGTCCATAAACCAGCGCTGCCAGAAAAGCATCTCCGGCACCGGTAGTATTAACTGCTGAACTGCCTGGAAGTTTTAGGGATGCCAGACCACGGGAAGAGCCATATAGTACACCTTCCTCTCCCATTGTCAGGATGATCGTTTGAACACCTTTGTCGAGCAAAATTTCTATTGCTTTTTCAGCCTGTTTTTTAGTTTTGATGGAAAAGCCAACCAATAGTTCCGCTTCCTGACGATTGGGTTTTATCATTTTGAAAGAACCGACAAAATCGATAATTTTTTCTGTCTTAGCAGTAGAAACGGTATCAAGAATCACCCTGTCCTTAAATGTGGTTGCCAAATACTCAAGCAGCCCTTTCTCCAAATTTGTATCGGCTATGATGCAGGATGCATTGTCAATTATATGATGATGACTGGCCAGCATTTCCTTGGTTAAACGTTCTGTTATTTCCATGTCTGAAATGGCCAGTTTCATATCACCGCTGTTTTCGATTATTGACAGGTAGATTGAGCTGGAGTGGTTTTCAATTTTTTTGATCAAACTGGTATCAATGCCACACTGTGTGCAGGAGTCCAACAATTGACTGCCAAATACATCGTTACCAATAGCAGTTACCAGTTTGGTATTGATTCCCAGATTAACCAGATTATGTGCTATGTTTCTGGCAACACCGCCAGGAGTCATAGTGATTCTGCCCGGATTGGAATCCCTGTCGATCAGGTTGTGTTGCGTAAAACCGGTAATATCCATATTGGCACCACCGATAACCACGGCATAGTCATCTTCTTGAAGGATATATCCCTTTCCCTTGATATGCCCCTTTTTAACCAGATTGGTAATGTGCACAGCAACAGAGGATCGCTTAATACCTAAAGTGTCTGCCAGCTCTTTTTGGGAAATCAGGGGGTTCCGCCGAAGGATCTCTAAAATTTGACGTTCGCGGTTGGTCATTGGGGATATAAGTAAAAGTTTATTTAATAAGCAAATGATTATTAAATGTATCCCTGTTTATCGACTTTTGCAAATAAAAAAGGGCGTCCCAATCAACATTGAAACGCCCTTCTGTTTTGAACTAAGTATCAGTTAATGCTGAATTCGCTGACAGTCTTTAGGAGTTACACAAGTCCCCCGGGCTCTGCAAACCAGAATCGGTTCTTTGAGTGCTGTCGCCGCTGTTTCACCCAAATCAGGATCAGGAGTGATGTATTTCCAGGCTTCGAATTCCATTTTTCGGGAGGTGTTTCCCACTTCTGTTATTTTTCCCTTTGCTTCAATAAAATCTCCCGCATAAACGGGGGCTAAAAATTCGACACTGTCATAGGCTCTGAAGAGGCCCTCATCCCCATCAAAACGGACCAGTAGTTCCGTTGCTACATCGCCGAACAGGTTTAACATTTTAGCTCCGTCTACCAGGTTGCCTGCGTAGTGGGCATCATGTTGACTAATTCTTAGTTTGATACTTGTTTCGACCATACCTTACCCCCTTTTTTCCAAGATTCTGGTGATAATAAATGAAGCCACTTTGGACGGCAGTGTTCCAGGGCCAAATCCTGCATCATAGCCCAACTCAATGGCCAGGTCATTCGTGATTCGTGGCCCCCCTGCCAGGATTAGAAACTGGCGTCGTAGATTTTCCGCTTCAAGCAATTCGATCAATTCAGTGAAATTGCGAATATGGGCATCTTTTTGTGTAACGGTCTGTGAAACCAGCAATGCATCAGCTTTGAGTTCCAATCCTTTTTTTAACAATTCTTCACAAGTAACCTGGGCCCCCATGTTTAGTGCGTCGATTTCAGGATATCGTTCCAGTCCATAATCCTGGTTGTAGCCTTTCATATTCATGATGGCATCAATCCCTACAGTATGGGCATCTGTTCCTATGGTTGCTCCCACAACCGAAAGCTTGCGGTTGAGTTTTGATTTGATCAGGTTATTAATTTGGTAATAGTCCATTTCAGCCGTCACCACTTCACTGGCGACCACCGTTGAATAATCGAGACTCGGAATTGCTTTGGCAAAAACGACAAAATAAGTGAAGTTTTCAGCTACTTTTTCTGCATGGGCTAATGACACCTGCTCGAAATTCAGTTTCCGCACATATTGTTCTGCCGCCTTTCGTGCTTTGGCCCCCATTTCCACAGGAAGTGTGAAGGTAAGCTGCACTATGCCGTCATTCAATGTGTCCCCATATGGTTTGATCAGTTCTGTCATCTTTTTTCCCTGGGATAGTGAGTGGTTTTTATATATTTTGTTTTTCCAACAGGTCAATGATAGGATTAGAATAGTCTCCAGTTTTTTCAAATACCCCGTTCCGTCCTTTTCCGCCGTCAATTGGCCTGGAGATGTCAGCAAACTTCCCTGCTGCAATGGCTTCCATCAAACCAATTTCAACGATGTCATTTAGGAAGGTCTCTGTTTCATTGAGCACTGACCGGGCTTGTTTTTCAATAAAGCCATCTTTTTTAAACTCAATTTCGTCACCCAGATTTTTTGCCATGTTAAATACGGTATTAATATTCGACAGGGATTGAAATCTATCCTGCATCAGTGGTGTATGGATTGCCTCCGTGAGGATTCCTGCCAGGTGAATGCCCTGGTTAGTTGTGACAGAAGCCAGATTAAACATGGTATCCAGGCAGTGGGCATGGAAAATATCTGTGCTTTTGTATTTGGTTGGCGGCATATATTTTAGCGGAGCGTTGGGGAACAGCTGACGTGAGAGTTGGGCATGAGCCAGTTCATAAAGAAACGCATTTTCATGTTTTGGATTGATCTCAAAGGCATGACCCAATCCCAATAGATGATCCGGCAGTTTTGCTTTTTTAGCCATTGCCTCGTTGATCAATTGGGAGGCGGTAACCGTGTGCGCTGCTTCGATGGCGTCCGAAGTGGTTAAATAGTTATCTTCACCCGTGTTGATAACAATGTGGGCATGTGCACAAATCAGACGACTGAAATACTGATCCACGAAAGTACGCTTCATATTAATATCCCGAAACAAAATACCATACATGGAATCATTCAGCAGCATGTCCAGGTCCTCATAAGCCGCACAGGCAGCAATTTCCGCCATGCATAGCCCCGAAGAGTAGTTAACCAGACGGATGTAACGCTGCTGTTGTTCTCCGGCTTCGTCCAGGGCCTGCCGCATTATCTTGAAGTTCTCCTGGGTGGCGTAGGTTCCACCGAATCCTTCAGTGGTCGCACCAAAAGGAACATAATCCAAAAGAGATTGGGCAGTGCTGCGGATAACCGCTATGATGTCTGCGCCACTAAAGGCTGCAGATTGCGCTTGGGTGCGATCTTCGTATATATTTCCTGTGGCAACAATGATGTAACGCCAGGGTTGGGGTGGAACCGGGGTTTTGGATTGTTTTTGCTCCTTACGCTTTTTAGTCTTTTTTAAGACGTCGACAGCAGACCGTGCCAGTTCTTCTTCCTTGGTTTTGATCGCGTCTATTGAAATCGAGACATTGGTTTTCACATCCAACTGACCCTGGCTGAGAAGCTCGGCAGTGACTTGGGCATCTCTTCCGGATATCAACATTGCTTTGGAGAAAAAGGCTGAAACGCCATTACCCAGACCTTCTTCTTCCTGAATTTGATCAACAATCTTGTTGGGCAGCGGCGTTCCGTCTTCAGTGGTTCCATCGACGCCATATAACCTTAAAACCGTGCGCTCGACAGAAACCGAAGAGTGGGAGTCAATATGTTTCTGAATACCTTCAGCGATGTCATATGCAGAGCCTTTGACTCTTTCTATTTGCTTTTGATCAAGTGATAGGGTTGCCATGTTATTTTTCCAGTTTTTTTCGAATATTTTTTAGTATTTTTTCTGGTAAAGGGAATTGCAGCGCTACTTCCAGTGGGTGATTTGAGTGGGTAAGTTTCCCCTGCAAATCTTTGGCAGAAATCGGCTCTACCTCATAAGGAATGTTTTCCAGGAGAGATTGAAGATCATCTGTAGTAGACATTTTTTCGATGTCTTTCATTTTATAAAGCGTTATGTTTGTAAGCTCCAGGATCTCAGGATAGTGGGATGTACATAAAAATATCGAGTTGGAGTCACTCAAACCATTCAAGAATGCTTTTGTTAATTTAACTCCATTGGTTGGATCGGTAGAGTGAAACAATTCATCGATCAAATAGACGGATGAATTGTTTGATAACTCACAAAATAACCTTAATTCATCCCCAAAACCTGATAAACCGGTAATCAGCCGCCCTGAACTCCTCAACTGAAGTTTTGTCTGTTCCGGGAAACCCAGCTCCAATGACTTTGCAGGTACAGGCAAGCCAAATTTGGCCAAAACCAAGTGAAAATACAGCGTTTTCAATGCAGTGGTTTTGCCTGTCATATTGGCCCCAAACAACACATTCACACCGTTTTTCAGGTGAATATCAAGGGGATTGTATCGTTCTGCTTCCTTTTGTTGTAATTCCGGCAGGATGCCTTTTTTCAGTGTTACGATTGTGGAAGATGATAGCTTTGGCAGCTGCAAATGATGTATCTTGGCCGTTCTTAGTAGGGTATAATCGAGAACTCGTTGCTTTCGCTGTTTGTAGTATTCATTAAATGAATCAAACCAGTCTGATAATGATTCGTTTACTTGGTTTAAGGTTGAAGTCAGACTTAATTTTAACTGTTGAGAAAGTTCTTCCTTTTTTTCCTGAAGCAAAACAACAGGTTCTTGTGGATTGATTTCCAGTTGAATGGCGTCTCCCTGCTCTTTCAAGTTTAGATCGCTTGAAGATTTTATTTTCCCCAACCTCTTATCTGATTTGTTGATCTTCTTGGGAAACGGGTAAACTATCCTTATCCCGGTTTCCTGGAAAATTTTGTTTTCCAGATTTTGCAGTTCGGCGCTGAGTGTTTGGTTGATGTCCAGGATTGCATGATGCAACTTTTCTTCATCAGCATTCAATTTAAGGCTGCTATAATCTTCAGCGAGATGTTTAAGTAGTATTTTCCGAATCTTACTACAAATACCTTTTTGGGAATCTAGCGGAATTTGTTCCTCCCGGGAGGCTAACTTTTGGTCTTCGGTGATGAATCTGCCCAAATCAAACAAGTGATACCCCTCAAGCTGTTTGTCTTTGAAAAAAGGTAGCAGGTAATCTACTGCGGGGAGTTGCTTGCACTGATCAAATAGAAAATCCAAATTTAGGCGGAGTCTGGAGATTTGCTCTTTCAGGTTAGACAATCGACCATAGTGTAGCTCGGCATCGCTTTTACCCAGTGGTTGGAGAATCACATGAGGGATTATTTTCAGATCGGTTTTGAATAGATTTAAAAAACCCTCAAAATCCAATTCTTTGAAAAGGTGCTTCGGAATGAACTCTTTTTTAAATTCCAATTTCATGGGATTCATCTCGAAACAAGTCATAAACAGGAATGTTGACAGGGAAGTTAAATGACTGATGATTAGCCTCTTGCCTGATGAAAAGACAATCCAGGGGCACCGAATGAAAAACGAACAAACCTGGTTTAAATGTTTTACCGGGAGCTTTCTGTACTGAAATGTTTTGATAGCACGTGTAATTATCCAATACTACCTGCAGTTTGCTAAACGGTGCCAGAAAGTTATAGAGGCTGCCGGCAAGCGATCCACCTAGATACAGAATGCAGTGATCGTCTTTTGCATCAAGACAGGACTTTTTTAACTCCTCATCTAAAAAAGGTATTTGGTGTCCATGGTAGATGAGCGCGCCATTCGTCGAGCACAACAAGGATTTTGTGCTCTCATTGCGATGAGTTTTTATTAACGTACTGATATCAGAATTACATTGTTCCATTAATAAGGCTGTGAGCAGGTCGGAAGCTTTTTTAAGTTGTTGTTGTCTGTCGGAAAGTAACAAGGCGAAGCAAATACCGTCGCTGATATCAGGGTGACCTAAAAATTGTCTGTCAATTGACCCATCGATCAGGCAGTGCAGCTTATTATCCAGCTGTTCAAGTCTGTCTTTCATATCAAGAATAGCAGCTTTGTCGTTGGGGCCTTCCAATATAACATTGAAGCTATCCAAAGCCGTGGCCAGGACATATATTTTGGAAAATAATCGTTCGGTAAAGGTGGCATTTACTCGGTACAGACCGATTAGTTCGCTAAGATGCTCTCCTGCCGTTATGAACAAGGTATTGGGAAATATCCTGATCGCTGGTTTTTCTTCATTCTCGTAGGAATCAACGGGTTCACCGTTTATTCCGATAGAGGTGAGGCAAATGGTACTATGGTTGGGTATCCGTTTATAAAGCTGGTAATAGTAATAGGTAAAAGCGGTTGTTTTACCTGCATTTTTATCTGAGCCAATAAACGAAAGGGTTCTCATGGCTTAACGCTTTCTTCTTACCAGGTTTTCCGGCTCAAGATACAATTTTTCACCACTCAACAGTTTTGCCACTCCATCCAGAGGTTTATATTGATCGTTATCGCAGATGTGGCATCGTCCGCAATCGGAAAACACATTGTCGGGTTGGGTATAGGTGGTAATGACTCCTTCATAGTTTCTGAGTACCAACCTCCTGTCTGATTGTGAAAGCAGATAATTGGGCATTAAAGGAATCTTACCACCACCACCCGGAGCGTCTACGACGAATGTTGGGATAGACATCCCGCTGGTATGTCCGCGAAGGTTTTCCATGATTTCCATACCTTTGGTGATGGAAGTCCGAAAATGGGAAATGCCTTTGGAAAGGTCGCACTGATAAATATAATAAGGCTTTACACGGATTGCCATCAATTTCTGTACCAGCTGCTTCATGATGTAAGGACAATCATTTACATCCCTGAGTAAAACACTCTGGTTGCCCAGGGGAATACCGGCATTTGCCATTTTCTCACACGCTTCCCTTGCTTCCTGCGTGATTTCTCGGGGATGATTGAAATGGGTATTCAGATAAATCGGGTGATACTTCTTAAGCATTTCAACAAACTCATCTGTGATCCTTTGCGGAAGTACCACTGGCATTCGACTGCCAATTCGAATGATTTCAACATGGGGAATCTTGCGCAATTCCTTCAATACATACTCGATTTTATCATCGGGCAGCACCAGGGGGTCGCCACCGGATAACAGGACATCCCTGACAGTGGGATTGCTGCGAATATATTCCAATCCCAGGTCAGTCGTCTTTTTTGTGAAATGAGCATCTTCCACCCCTACCATACGTCTCCGCGTGCAGTGTCGGCAATACATGGAGCAAATATGGGTAATCAAAAACAGAACCCTGTCCGGATAACGATGGGTCAAACCAGGGACTGGTGAGTCGACATCCTCATGAAGAGGGTCATCAACATCTTCCAGAGTGTCTTCTGTCTCCAAAATTTTAGGGACAGCCTGCAGCCTGATTACACAACGCTTATATTTTTTATCCATGAGCGATGCGTAATAAGGGGTGATAGCCATTCGGAATTTTTTTAAACACTTTTCCAGATCCTTTTCTTCTGCTTTTGAAATATGGATTACTTTCTTAAGTGTTTTGATATCCCGAATGACGTTTTTGAATTGCCACTTCCAATCGTTCCACTGTGCTTTTGACACGTCTTTGAACAGTGAGATATCCTTGTAGTCTGTTCTTGAATAGGTTTGCATGATCACTCTTAGCAGTACAGTTTTTCAAATAGTTGCATGATAACCGGGGATTCACGCAGTACACTGTAGGTTATTTCCGCATGGCCTTCGGTATAGCCGTTACCGATAATCATGTTAACGTCTTTACCGATACCTTCAGCGCCTAATGCAGCTTTGGTAAATGATGTAGCCATGCTAAAGAAATAGATGGTACCATGATTTCTGCACATGAGGATGGAACCCAATTCCGTATTAGGAATGCTGACATTGTTGATAATCACATCCGCCAGTTTTCCATCTGTTAACTTGGAAATCTCATCGTAGCAGGCTAAGGCATTCGTAGCATCAAGCTTGATAACATCGTCACAGAGATCCAGCTCCTTCAGTTGCTCACAGCTCGCATCTGATGTTCCGGTTCCAATTACCCGGCCTGTTACTCCAGCTCTTTTCTTGGCTTCGTAGGAACATAAGATACCGGACTTTCCGGTAGCTCCAATGATGACAACAGTATCTCCCGGTTTAACAAGTCGGGCTGTTTGAGCAGGAGCACCTGCAACATCCAAGGCTGCCATTGCTACGGTCTCAGACATATCATTCGGTAATTTGGCGTAAATACCACTTTCAAAAATCACAGCCTGACCTTTAACTTGAACCTGGTCGATGTCTTTTTTGACACCAAGAATTTCATCAATTCTCAAAGGGGTTAGTGAGAGGGAGACCAACGTTACGATTTTATCGCCTACTTTAAGATCCCGATCGGAAAGCTTTTCACCAATGGCAGCAATTTCACCGATGAGAACACCTCCCGAGCCGGTTACGGGATTATGCATTTTTCCCCTGTTTCCCACGATCTCCAGAATCCTTGCACCTATTTTTTGTTCATCTCCATCCACGGAGTTTTTTATTTGAGTGAAGCTGGCTGAATCCACATTAAGGGCTTCTACATTAATAAGGATTTCGTTGTCCCAAATACTGCTGAAATCGTTATTCACTCTCTCGGATGGTTGAGGCAGAACTCCCGAAGGTTCTACCACACGGTGACTGCCAAAAGGATTGCCATTTTTGTTAATTGTTACCATTGTTTGCTCCTTTGAAATTGGTTTTTGACTTAAGTAAACTCAAAGCTTATTGCAGATTAAACATACTGCGTACATCATCGGGGGTCGCAATTGAACACCCTGCATCGTTTGCGATTTTTGCTGCACGTTCAACCAGTTGCGCATTGCTTTTGGCGAGTTCGCCCTTGCTGTAGTAAATATTGTCTTCAAAACCGACCCGGATAAATCCCTGGTAGGCTATTGCTCCGTAAATAGCACTCAAGTTTGCTTTGCCGCCAATGCCCATAACTGTCCAATAGCTGTCTTTTGGAATCCTGCTGGCGAAGATACCCAGGGTTTCTGCATCATAGCGGATGCATCCGGGTACATTCAGGACAAATCCGTAATGAAAAGGTGGCTTGAGCATACCTTCTTTGATAAAGAAAAGTGAGGTATCGATGTGGGATAGGTCAAAGCATTCCAGGGTAGGCCTTATCCCTTTGTCTTTCATCAATTGACCCGCTTCACGAATCATGGGGAGTGTATTGATTATATAATCATCTCCAAAATTTGCGGTGCCACAGTCCAAAGATGCCATTTCCGGTTCCAACTGAAGAGGTTGCAGCCTTTCTTCCAAAGTCATTCCTACAGCTCCTCCTGTTGTAACCTCAATTACGATATCACATTTCTTGCGAATAAGATCGATGGTTTCTTTAAACACCGCTACATCTTGCGTTGGGTCGCCATTTCTATCCCTTACATGAAGATGCAAAATGGCTGCGCCTGCCTGGTGAGCATCGTAGGCAGCGTCTGCAATCTCAGCCGGTGTTATCGGTAAGTTGGGATTGTCCTGCCTCGTGGTCTCAGCCCCGGTAATCGCGCAGGTTATCACTGTTTTGTACATGGGTTTATGTCCAAAAATAGTCTAAATAAAATTTGGTTAAATACGGAAAATATAGTCTTCTTTTAGCAGGAAATAGCCTCAATGATCTATCAACCCTTCGCATAGTATCAAACTCCCCAAAACCTATTGATACTGCAATCAATATAGTTTACTTTTAATATAAAGTAAAATTAATTTTATTTATAATTAATTAATGGAACTTATAAAAGATGTTGGATTACAAATTACTTGAGGCTTTGGCTGTGGTAGTGCAGGAAGGGGGATTTGATAAAGCGGCGCAACGTCTCAGGCTGACCCAATCTGCAGTTTCCCAAAGGATTAAGCAATTGGAAGAACAGATCGGACATGTCGTGATTGCCAGAACGAATCCGCCGCAGGCTACTAAAATAGGTCAGAAAATCGTCAAGCATTTTTTGCAGATCGACCGTTTGGAAGGTGATTTATTTGATTCCATAGTCCCTCAAGATCAAAAGGAATTTGTTACTCTTTCCATAGGTACCAATCGGGATTGCCTTGCCACCTGGTTGCAGCCCGCACTGCAGAGTTTCCTGGTCAAAAACAAAGTTGTGATAGACTTTAGAGCCGCTGATCAGGAACAAACACATCAACTCATGAAAGATGGGGAGGTAATGGGGTGTATAAGTGTCAAAAAAACAGCGATGCAGGGGTGCAAAGTCGAGTACCTGGGACGCATGAAATATTGGCTGGTTGCATCACCAGTTTTTGCTTCTCAATGGTTTTCTGAGGGAATAGATGTATCAAGCATTCAGGAGGCACCACTGGTTTGTTTTGATCGCAGGGACGAAATGCACCATCAGTTTTTTCAAAGTGTAATGAAGGAAATTCCGGGACAGCTGCCAATCCACTATGTCCCTTCAACAAGGACTTATGCCGATTTCATTTTTTCAGGACTGGCATACGGTTTATTACCCGAGCAGGAATGTCAAAAGCTGTTGGATGACAACCAACTGGTCAATTTGTTTCCACAACGCCCTGTTTTCGTCGATCTTTATTGGCATTTTTGGAATTTGAAATCAGCACTTCTGGATAAATTTTCCTCGCAATTGGTCAAGCAAGCTAAAAAGTTATTGTACAAGTAAACAAGATCAATACATCTGCTATGCATAAGACCTTCAGAAAGGGAATCAATAACCTGACAATCCTATTCTATGTCTGTGAAAAAAACAGTGATTTTGGATTCATCTTCGGCGATTCTATTGGAAAAATCTGAATTGTTGAATGAGCTTCTCAACGCCTACCATGTCGTTCTCACCGAAGCAGTTTACAACGAACTCACCATGAATTCGTACCTTAGTGCCAGTCTATTCAAAACCATGTTTGAAGAATCGTTAATTGACGTTCAGCCCTTATCAACAGATATTGATCTGGAACGAAAAGTCATACTTGACTTGGCAGCTATGGATATCGGAGAAGCGGATACCATCACGTACTATTTATCCGGCCAAGGCGATTTCATCATGCTTGATGATAAGCAGGGAGCAAGATTTTGTTTAAAACAACAGATTCCGTTCATCAACGCTTTGCTTTTTCCGAAAGTTCTTTACTTTGCAGAACTGCTTAGTCGGGAAGAGTATCTGCATAAAACAGAAACGATTAGACAACTGGGTCGGTATTCTGATTCCATTATTAACAAAGCTCGGAAATTAACAAAACCGGAATTGAATCAATTTCTTCCATCAAATTGATTTGAAGGGGGATAAGTTTGAGGCAAAAAAAAAGCCCTGCAAAATGTTGCAGGGCTTTTGAAATTCGCATAATGCGAAATATCTTAGATCTTACCGTAAAGCATGAAAGCAATCAGCAGAGCGTAAATAACGAGTGATTCGATCAGAGCCAGAGCAATAATCATCGGTGTGAAAAGCTTGTCAGCAGCGCCAGGATTCCTTCCGATTCCTTCCAGAGCTGCAGAAGCTGCTTTACTTTGACCAAGAGCACCACCAAACGCTGCGAAACCAATAGCGAAACCAGCACCAATTGCCAGACCAAGAGCTTTGTACGCGTCTGCGCCAACTTCTTGTGCAAAAGCGGAAACAGGAGCGATGAAAGCTACGAAAAATATGCTGATTCTTGCGATAAGTTTTTTCATGATGAATCCTTTAAATAATTAGTTTTGAAATTACAATAAATTAATGATCATGTGAGATTGCCATTTGCATGTAAACCAGGGTCAATAACAAGAATACAAAAGTTTGCATACCTGACACAAACAACCCGAGGCCTAAGAATGGCAAAGGAACGATCAACGGAACAAGACTGAAGAATACTCCACCTACTTTGTGGTCTCCGGTAATGTTTCCAAATAAACGTAAAGCCAATGAAATAGGCCTTACAATGTGGCTGATGATTTCAATAGGGAGCATGAGCCAGTACAAATACCAGACAGGTCCCAGGAATTGTTTAAAATAGCTTATGCCGTGCTCCTGGATTCCAAGAACATTATAGGCAACGAAAGCACTCAGCCCTAAAACAATGGTTGTATTGAACTGGTCTGTTGGGGGATTGAATCCCGGTATCAGACCGAGAGCATTGTTGAAGAAGATAAATCCGGCGAAAGAACCTGTGAGAAAAAACACAGTTTTAGCTTTGTCGCCAAGACTATTCTTCGTAAACTTATAAAGTCCGCCGATCGTAATTTCAAAGAACGTGGCAAAATCCAGTTTTCCGGTTGGTTCTGCCATCTGGGACTTCCTGAATTTCTTGCCGCCGAAGTATGCCAGCAGCATCAGCAACAAGGAGGTCACCATAACATCGATACCTACATGGGGGTCAATCCCGTATTCCACCATGGTATGTTCCAGTGGTGTAATTGTTGATCCCCAGGTAAACGCACCTGCATCGGCCATATTATTTTATCGGTTTAGGTTATCGATTGATGAATAAAAAACGATTCAACTCTTTTACTCGTCTCCGGTTTCAGCTTGCTTTCTTACAAAAGCTGTAGCAACGCTCGCAACCAGGATAGACGAAAGTCCAAGCATGATTCCCGGAATATCAATTTGCCATCGTGTGACGGCCAAAAATATGATCAACCCGGAGATACCAAACTTGAGCAAATAAATAAATAAAAGACCCAGTTTTAAAGACTGCTCAAGCATGAGCTGCCCTACCAGGCGTTGTGAAATAAAAAAGTTAATCGCTACGACTACACATCCTAACAACGTTCCCTTGGCAAAGTCAACCCCGCGAAACCAGTAACTCCCGGCGATAAAAACACCAAAAACTGTTAATAAAGCAGCGTTAAGAACGAGTACTTTTCGTCGTTCAATCGGATCCTTGATTTTCATTTTGCTTACTCTCTTTTAAGAATTGCTTGGACATACGGTAGAGCGATCGGAAACCAGCAACAAGACCGCATATCAGCCAGAAGATAAACATCCAGGGGTCAGTACCCAGCTTGGTATCAAGCCAGTACCCAATCAAGCCTCCCACGGTGACGGAAGCAGCCATTTCGATTCCAATGACGCTATATTTCATGGCCTTCATCATTCCGCTTTTTTTATTTACCATAGTGCTGTCTGCTCGGTTTGAGGTTGGTTGCAAGGGTGTTGCGATGTGTCTTTTTAGATTGATTCATTTTTTTTGTGTTCTCGATGAATTTTTAAGAGTTTCCTGTTTTAAGTCAATGGAACTGCTCAAAGATTCGTTCGAGTTAGATCACATTCGTTTTAGCACTTTACCTAGCTTCAACCTGCAGGCTTCTGCAAAATCTTCGGGATAATGTCCGTTAATCCAGCGGAGCTGTGCTTCACTGAAGGCACCCGGGGATTCGGGGAGTTTGGGCAGGAATGAATATAAAAGGTGTTGGTCATCCGGTCCCTGGTACAGTTTCTTTGAAAATTCGATTGAGGTGATCATTCTTGCTCCCAGCTCAGCCAAAATACTTACTGCAACATACATGGCCTGATCGATAGCGTTCCTGGTTTTAAGATCTGCTTCGACTACGTTTCCTATTGGTTTTGTTGTCATTAGCTGAAGCTCCCATTGAGAGGTCTGGGCTTTGGGAACAAAGACAATGACATCGTCATTATCAAAAACTATCAATTGCTGAGGCTGATCTTCACGCCCGTCCAGCCTTTTGTTGGATCTAACCGCTTTTATTAAAGCCTGGAAAAATGAAACTCCGTGTTCTTTCTGATAGCGGACAATATAATCTTCGATCAAATCGCCGCAAGCAAAGGGAATAAATTCTTCAAAGCTTTCCTTGTCTTCAGTCCCTTGATGCCAGCCGGATATGGCTTTTGGTATCATGGCGTACTGTTGATGAATCTGCTGGTGTGAGGCATGCAGCCTGTAATGGCTTGGGGCGAAATCAAAACCAAAATTCCATCCCCACAGGGTGCGATTAAATGCGATGTTTTCTTTTTCTTCCGGTTTGTTCAGCTGATTGAGGATTTGCAGACGAATTGCCTCCAGCTTCGAATCCGAAATGGTTTGCTGAGCTTCGGACAATGATATACTGAGCGATTCAGCCAAACGTACTATGGTTCGTTGGTAATAAAGATGCCTTAGACCTTTCATGTCTGTGTAACTCAATTGTTTAATGTCGTATCTCACAGCATCATTAGCCATGTTCGCTGCGTAATGCCCCCAGGGAATATAACTGTTTCTTCTCAGGTATTCGAAGATATGACTGTCTTCCTGCTCATTCCACTCTCCCACGATCTCACTGGAACCTTGAATACCAGGTCTTAACACCATTGCATCTTTAAAGGTGTCAGGGAGATGTGGATTGTTGGCAATGGCTTCAAATAAGGCGTAGTTGTGAATCGCAGGCCTGGGATTGGATTTTCCTGGTTCTCTAAACATCATTCCTGATGGATGGTCTGCTGATTCACTGAATTCGAGCTCACAGCTGATTTTGGCCAAAGCAATTAAATCTCTGAAATCGGTTGAAGTTGTGGCCAGGGCAAATTGCAAAGGTTCAGGCAGGTTGGTAATTGAGTCGTGCAGTATGTCTTGTTGCTCTTTTTCCGATTTGTGACCAATGTTTAAGGACTCAAAATAGGAAACTCTGCCAGGAGCCGGCAGATAGATGGAGCTTTGCTGGTTGACTTTCTGTTCAGCCCATCTTCTGGCTATAAAAGTGGTTCCTCGAAAGGGAAACGGATTGGGTATTTCAAAGATCCAGTCGGCCTGGGGCTCCTCAACGCTCCCATCCGGAAAATTTCCCTGGTTGTTGATGTCAGTTTGACCCTCAGTGGATCCTAATTTTCGAATTGTTTTGTTTTTACGAAGGTTTCTGACTTCAAAACTCGGTTTATGGATTCCATAACAAAAACGACCTTCCGGTAAAACAGAGGTTTTTAACTTCATGGCAGAATGCAATTGTTTATGATTTCAGTGAAAAGTTCTTTTGTTTTAACACACAGTTCAGGGTGTTATCAAAATGTGACAATATCATCGTCCATGCAGTTTGCCTGCGAACCAGGCAAGGTAGCATTGAATCCTAAAACGTGTGTCGTCACTTTGGATTTACTACAATTGATCTGCCTAGGCCAGTAGTTAAGCTCGTCACCTGGTATACTTCCATAACTCTTTAGTTTATAAGGCTTTATCAACCCGAAAGTAATTGTTGGTTTTAAGTGGAAAACCACTGCTTTTTATGAGAAAATAACCACAAATATGTTGACTGCTAATTGCCGATGAATATTGGCGTTCAGCTGTTTTTTGTTATTTATCCGCCACTTGCTTTTGCAAGCTGCCGTAAATCATGTTCGTATTTTGGTTGAAGGTAGTGGTAATAGCGTCTGAGGGTAGTGCCTTCCTTCAATCTTGGGTTAAAACCTTTTGATAAGGAGGATGACATGCCACATCAACTGATCCCTTCCGTTGAAAAAAGAGTATCATCCTGGATTGAAATTCAGAAAAAACGTCAGGAACAGGATATGGCCGGTGAAGAGCCAAAGACAACCATAACTGTATCCCGGGAGTTTGGTTGTGAGGGCTACCCCTTGGTAGCTGAGCTCGAGTCCAGATTGGTTTCTATAACCGGTCAGTCTTGGACTATATTTGATAATCGATTTGTTGATCGGTTAATAAAGGATAAAGAGATTTCCAAACATCTTGTAAAATCATTTGGAGACAGGGTGAAATATCTGGATTATATCACAGCAACCCTGCTGCCAAATTGGAAATCCGAGCCTGACGCCTTCAAGCTAATGATCGAAGCGATCTACTCTATCGCTCAGCAGGGAAATGCAATCATACTGGAGAGAGGCGCATTTGCCATAACCAAAGATCTGCCAAATTGTTTTCACTTCAGGCTGGTAGCACCGTTAGACTATCGAGTGAATTCATATGCCCGTCGGACGGGAATTGCTGAAGAGAAAGCGCGTGGTATTATCGCTGAAAAAGAAAAAAACAGGGCCGGATTTCTAAGTGATTTTTTGAATTGCAATTTCGATCAGGAAAGTTTTCATGTTGTATATAACAACAGCAAGCTCCCCATAGAATCAATTGCAGGTTCGATACTTAACTTGTTGGAATTCTGAAAGAGGCAACTGGCTAGCAATGGTGGATTATTCGGGATCAAGATCAATAACTTCTTCAGAAGCAGGTCCGATTTCGATTTCACCATTGTCAACAAGAGCCGTATTTTGATCATCGGAAGGTTCTTCAGCAAGTATTTCCTCGGTCTCAGACTCAATTGACTCGCCTTCTTCCGATTGTTTGCTAGACGAACCGATTTCGAGATAGTCAGGTGATTCTTCAGCATTCGTTTCCGGATCAGAAGTCGGTTCTCCGGCTGAATCTGCAGGTTCATTTTGCTCACTTGCTTCAGTTTCCGGTTCGGCTGAATCTGCAGGTTCATTTTGCTCACTTGCTTCAGTTTCCGGTTCGGTGATGTTTTCGTCTTCTTCAGATGCAGTCTCATCAACTATTTCTGTTGAAGCTGCTTCGGCCAGAGGCGCTTCAACCGGAATGACAGGTTCATTAACGGCTGGAGCCGCTCCTTCGCTTTTAATCTTTGAAGTTCTAACTAGTTTTTCGCCAATGACTCTTGCGATCCAAAGTGCGAGCTCAATGTTTTTAAGCTTGTTAAAAAAACTATATGAAATCACCATAACACCAAGGTCTTTCTCAGCTTTAATTGTTGCTGTAGAGATACTTTGGGTCACAAAACTGATTTCTCCAAATACATCTCCTGTACGTCGAAGCTTGTATAGGAATTTCCCATCAACGTAAACAGAAACACTTCCCCTGATGATAATATAGCAGAAGGCGTTTTCAGCGCCCTGTTTGATCAAAATTCTTTCCTTTCTGAAGCGAACAACTTTCATCACATCGATCAGCTGACGCAACAAGGATTCGCTCATATATTCAAAATTACGTTTGTTTTTCAGCAAGTTATAAACTTCTTCCTTTTTTGTTATGCTGTATTTTTCTGCCATAACTGCATCGTCGTCTTAAACCGATCGCTAATTGTTTTAGTGGTCTTAATGAAAGTAGGTCTTTTATTGGAACTAGTTTCCAGTAAATTTAAATCATGGGATCATAACGTAATAATAGCCCAATTTTAGGTAATATTCAAAGTATTACCTAAAAGATGTTAGTTTTATGGTTGGACAATGCAGTTCATGAATCAACACCATTTGCCTGAAATCATTGGTTGGTGCTTGTTGGCAACATTGTTTGAAATTGACTATCTACAGCTTAAACTGGATGGATAGCAAAGTGCTGCATATAAATCGTCCGGGATCGCCTCAAACTGGAGGAAATTAAATATCAAAGTCAAGATGAAAGCCGGAAAGCATCGATTTTGCCTTTTTATCCAAACGTTGACGACCAACTGAATATAAACTATACTTAACACTGTATGAATCCAGATTTTATGGAGTGTTAGAATCCTGGATCGACGATTAACCCCATCCCCGCAAAAGTTGTTTTAGTGGTGAAGTATTAAAGCAACAGCAATATCAGACATTTTCGGGGTGCAAAACACGATTCACCAATAGGAATTCATGCAGACAAACTACCGTGTTCTGATAGTGGATGATATTCCCCACAACGTGGAAATATTGGAAACCTCTCTTGAAGACAAATATATCCTGGCTACAGCCGGCAGCGGTGAAGAAGCCCTTGAAATTATACCTACTTTTCGCCCTGACTTGATTTTGCTGGATATCATGATGCCGGGAATCGACGGGTATGAGGTTTGCCGCAAAATTAAGGCGAATGAGCATTTAAGCTATATAAAGATAATTCTAGTCACAGGAAAAGCACTGGTTGACGAGAGGCTGAAGGGGTATGAGGTGGGTGCGGATGATTATGTGACCAAGCCATTTGTGATTAGAGAACTGGAAGCAAAAATTAAAGTGTTTTTGAATTTAAAACGATCACAGGAAATCGATCAATTGAAAACAGATCTACTGGTGCTGTTCGCCCATGAAACACGTACGCCGCTCAATGGAATTATTGGAGGATCAGACTTGTTGCTGCTTGATGATTCTCTGGATGAGTCCATCCATCAAACCGTGCAATTGATATCCGAAAGTGGTCAACGTCTGTTGGACTTCATCGATAAAACCATGTTTTTGTGCGAGTTGAAAAGTATGCCGCGCTTGAAAATGATTAAGCAGTCTTACACACAAATGGTCAAAAATGTCATTGAATCGTTGTCAACTGTTGCGAAAGAAAAAGGAGTGATACTCAATTTTGAGTGTAACGACGAATTTGCTTTTGAAGCTGAGTGGATAATGATGGAAAAGGCAGTTCGATATGTCATGGATAATGCCGTGAAATTTTCCAAAAAAAAGAGCAAGGTGGAAATCAGCTTGGCAACGGAAGAGAATACGGCGGTATTGACGATTACTGACCATGGAGAAGGTATTCCACCGGAATGGATCGATAAGATATTTAATGAATTTTCTGTCAAAGATATTGTTCACCACCAAAAAGGGCAAGGTCTCAGTTTAGCTACCACAAAACACATTCTTGAAATTCATGGCGGAGACATCACGGTATCAAGTACCGTCAATGAAGGAGCGACATTCAATATATCTATTCCGATGCGTTAAGGCGAAATAAGATCCCGGTGCAAACAAGCCTTTTCACAACACGTTCACTTCCAAAATTCATTTATTAAATCGATGATTAGTAAGGTATTGCCACTTCTTTTCCTTACTTAAAACACCTCGGTAATTCTACAAATTAATTCACCAAGCTTTAGCACATTTCAACCTGATGAATTTTATTACTATCATGCGTTTTTTTTCTTTAGAATGAAGTGCTTTGTTCGTTACAACTCCGAGTGTTAATTGTTATATTACAAATAGTTAGCCCACTATTTTCTATAGCTTGAACCCATCGATGCGCAAGTCGAAATACTAAAAAAGTGCAATTTTTACTTTAAAAAAATAAAAAAGATATTTTAAAGAAAAAAAATATGAAATGGTGCTGTCTAAGTAAGAAGGGTGACTAGCTTTAGAAGTTTTCTGGCCAGCATTTATTTCAGTATTATCAGCTAGTTAGGCCCAGATGTCTTTTTCGGAACCAAGGATAATCTCCATAATCCTGCTGAAGCAAAGTAGTGGAGATGTAATAGTTGATAGTTCGCAGGTGAATTGTCCGGTGAATATGAGGACTCAAGGATAGATTTGAAACATTATATACAAGAGGTAGTTGATCGCTGGGAAACATCTGCTTGTAATTGTTGTTAAATGGTTGAAGTTCAAATTTCGATCTGTCTGTTTGAAGATTAATGAGTAGATCACATAATTGTAATGAACGATTGCGATAAGGAGTAAAAATGGCGTTATCAAAACTGCAATACTTCGAAGATGCGAATCTTCGCCTTTCAGAATTTACCAAAGCGCTATCTCACCCGGCTCGGCTTGAAATTCTGAAGACATTGGCAAAACAGGAGACCTGCATTTGCGGTGAAATCGTGGAGAAGCTGCCACTGGCGCAATCAACCGTTTCGCAGCATTTGAAGGAATTGAAAAAGTACGGATTGATCAGTAGCGAAATCGACGGACCCAAATCCTGCTATACACTAAACTGGAACAAACTTGAGAGCTATTTTGGACTGGTCCAGGGATTTGCTGAAAATCTAAAAAAAATGAACGCGCCGATGATGTAACAAGTGAGTCTCATAACCCCCAGATTTGAGACACAACAGGAAAGGCCGATTATTCATTTTGAATGGTCGGCCTTTCCCGGTTGATAGACTTGT
>JANQGZ010000089.1:0-20065 GCA_028282825.1 SAR324 cluster bacterium | reverse complement strand
CCCATAAGCGCTTAAATAAGGTAAAGTTTTGATAAATTCTGTTGACGAACGGTAGGGCGGCCCTACGTGGCCGCCAAGGGATTAGCCTGTTGGCGGGGACGTAGCCTCGCCCTACCGTTTGATCTATATTCCAAATTCTGTTAATTAAGCGCTTATGGGATTACGTCCGGAGTAACAAGTGTGACTTAACGTCAGTTAAACTTAGAAAAATCACAGATTTTTCTATTATGATACAGTCTGTACGCTTGATCCACTCTACAGGCTGATTAGAGCAGGGTGTAGCTTTACAAGCAACCTATGTGTATATGTGCACGCGGCAAAGAGATGCACACGGATTGTGCTAAACTAATTTAAGCTTTGCGTGATAGAGGCAGGACAATAGTGAATGTAGCACCTTCTCCCGGTGGGCTGGTAACGATGATATCTCCCTGGTGGGCATCCATTATTTTCTTGCTGATTGCCAAACCAAGCCCCGAACTCTTTTCGCCTGCAGTCGGTTTGGCTGTGAGTCTTCGATACAATCCAAAAAGCTGCTCCCGGTCTTCATCGGAGATCCCGGGACCGCTATCCACCACACTGGTCAGGATATTGTTGTCGTCCATTTCCAGTTTAACCAGGATATGAGAATTTTCCGGGGAAAATTTAGCGGCATTGGACAGCAGGTTATCTAAAACCTGACCGAATCGTTCAGGGTCGATGGTTACATTCGGTGCATCAGAAAGTTCGGTTGTAATCCGGATATTTTTTTGCTTAACCGCAAACTGATGCAGGCGGACTTTATCCCGAATCATTGTCGTCAGGGACGTTTCCGAGAAGTTTAGTTTCAGGTTTCCGCTTTCGATAACAGAAACATCCAGGAGATCACTGATAAGATTCAAGATCTGATTACCGGATGATTTTACAAGTTCCAACACTTCTCTTTGATCGGAGTTGATTTTTCCGAGTTCTTCAATCAGCAGCAATTGAACAATTCCCATAGCTCCTGCCAGCGGGCTTCTAATATCGTGTGCTGCGATGCCTAAAAAACGGTTTTTCAGTTCATTCAGATCTTTTTGATAGTCATTGGATATCTTCAAGCTGGAAAGCAACCGGCCGTTCTGAAGATGAACGTTTACTCTCGCCAGTACTTCTTCTGAAACAAATGGTTTGGTTATGTAGTCGACTCCACCGGCTTTGAAGGCTCTAATTTTGTCTTTTACCCCATCTAATGCGGTAATAAAAAGGACAGGAATACCTTTGGTGGTTTCTTGGTTTTTAAGTCGATCACACACTTCAAAACCGTTCATACCGGGCATCATCACATCCAGAAGTATTATTTCAGGCAGCTGGCTGTTCAGATAATCCAAGGCTTGTTGACCGCTTTGCGCAGCAATGACTCTACAATTGTTTTGAGTCAAAAGGTTACCCAGCACTTGCAGATTTTTTGGATTGTCATCGACAATGAGAACAACAGGTTTGTTTTCCGGATCTTCCATATTGTTTGGTAAATCAGTTTCTGATAAGAGCTAAGTAAGTCTGGCTAAGAAGATAGTTGTTCAAGTTTTCCCAGCATTGAGGCAAACACTGATCCGAGTTTGGTGATTGTCTGTTGAATGCCGGAGATGTCAAAAGTTTCGGCGTGTTCAACCAGATCTGCTGCCAATTTTTCCAAAGGATTGACTTCATGCTCATCCGCAATATCACTCAATAATCTCCCGTAGTTTATCACATCATCCATTACCATCACACCGGAAATGTTCTTCAAACCTGGAATTAAGTCCGACTCAAGTCTGGCATGCAATCGGCTTTTGTTTTTTACGGAATCCAGCGAGATGTGCGCGATTTCGTTTCTTTCCAGTGATTTTTTTTGATTTGTGGTTTTATGGGGTAAAAATCTCGACAGCTCTTTCAAGACATCTTTTATTGGTGCCGGTTTTGAGAGATAACCATCAAATCCCTTTTCATGGATTTTTGAGAGGGTTTTGGGTTGTACCGAAGCGGTCATTGCAATTACAGGGATATTTCGCGTTGCCTCGTTACTTTTTAAAAGACGGATGGTCTCATAGCCGTCCATTACCGGCATTCTGATATCCATAAAAATAATATCCGGTGAGCTGTTGATGGCGAAGTCCAGTGCCTGTTTCCCGTTTTGTGCTTCAACATGCTCGAATCCGACCTGGGACATGGACGCTTTGAGAAGTTCCCTGTTGGAGGGTACATCGTCCACTATCAGAATGGTCGCGGGCTCAAAAAAGATATTGCCGAGGTCATACCTGGAATCCTCCAGTTCACTGAACAATGCGGTGTCGGCGATCTCTACCCGGTTCAATTTCAATTGAAACGTGCTGCCAACACCCACGCTGCTCTCCAACTGGATAGATCCTCCCATCATGGTTGCAAGCCTTTTACAAATGGTCAGGCCCAAGCCTGTACCACCGTAAATGCGATTACTCTGTCCTTCTTGTTGTTTGAATGATTCGAAAATGACCTGTTGCTGATCTTCCGGAATTCCTATGCCGCTATCCACTACCTTCAGAATAAGGTTTATCCGGCTTTCATCAGCCGTCTGCTCCCAGGCTGCATTGAGCCTGATAAAACCTTTATCTGTGAATTTGACCGCATTTCCGACCAAATTGAGTAAAACCTGTCGCAATAGACTTTCGTCCAGTGACAGACTGGGCGGTAGCTTGGGATCTATATTCAGCTGAAGCTCCAAATTCTTTTCCTGGATTTTAGCTGAGAAAACCTGTTCGATCTCCATCAACAGGGCTGCGATATTGACAGGCTCCAATTGCAATTCCAGCTTGCCTGATTCTATTTTTGACAGATCCAGGATGTCATTGATCAATGTAAGCAGGCTTTTTCCGGCGGATTGAATGGATTCCAGATAGCGGGTTTGCTGGGGATTATCAACAATTGTGGCAAGCAGTTCGCTAAATCCGAGAACTGCATTCATGGGAGTGCGAATTTCATGGCTTATGTTGGCAAGGAATTCGCTTTTTGCCTTGTTGGCTGCTTCGGCATCCTCCTTTGACTTCTTTAATAGCTTTTGGATCTCCTTGGTTTTTGAGATATCCTGCTGAACAGCGATGAAACCGCTGGTATTTCCTTCCTTATCCAGTATTGGCGACACGGTTTGCTGAGCGTAATACAGCTCCCCGTTTTTCCTCCGGTTAATTACCTCGCCTTCCAATGCAAACCCGGCCTGGATGGTATTCCAGAAATCCTTGTAGTATTCTTCCGGCATCTTACCCGATTTTAAAATCTTTGGGTTCCGACCGATTGCCTCGTCCTCGGAAAATCCTGTTTCACTGACAAAAGCAGCATTCACATATTCGATAATACCTTCCGCATCGGTAATAAAAATCGCATGTCCTGCTTCTGCCAGGGCTTGTTTGTATTTGCGTAAACTATCCGCTGCCTGTTTTTTCTCGGTGATATCCCTGGCAATGCCCACGTATATCTTTGTTTGGTCTATCTCCATTTCATTGACCAGCAGATCCAAGGAGAACAAGGTACCGTTCTTTCGCTGACCGGTAAACTCCCTTCCCATCCCAATCGGACTTGTTTTACCATGTTTAAGGAAGTTTTGCAGGGCATCTTGTTCCCTATTGAGATATGAATCCGGTATCAACAGTGACACGTTTTTCCCCCGTATCTCTGCTTCCGCATACCCAAAAATCCTTTCTGCGGAACGATTAAAGGATTCTATTGTTCCATCCCGGGTCATGGTAATGATGGCATCAGCAACATGGTCCATTATTACATTAATCCGGATCGAATTTTTTAGGGCTTCAGTTTCTGCAACCTGGCGCTCCCTGAATTCTGATTCCAGCGCGTTTCTAACTTCAGACAACTGCAAGGTCCTGGTCTGAACTTCTTTTTTTGTTACTGCGCCCTGGCTAACAGTGATATAGAGCAAGAGACACAGCATTAGAGAAGTCAATAGACCGGCACTGAGAATCACCAGGCTTTGATGGTGTGAATAAGGGAAAGCATAATTTATGTCGGTCGCAGACCTGGTAATTTCATTTTGGTAAGCATCGATGAAAATCCAAATTGTAACGGCCGATACGGCCAGATATGGCAGAATGATTAAAGCACGGCTTTTATACGTGAGTTCCCGGGGATCGGTCAAAAATGTGAAGACAGGCACCAGTATAAAAACAATACTGAAACTGTTACCAAACCACCAACACAACCAGGTGATGATTCCCGGCCGGTCTGGAAAATCAAATAGCCACGCACCAATTGAAATGGTCAGAATAGAAACAGGCAGGCAGGCTAATGGACCGGCCAAAAGCATCGACTTGAAGATATCACCTGAATATCCGAGTCTGGATGGAAGTTCGATAAAACGGCGTATTAGATAAGCGCCTAATAATGCCTGTAGAGAAGTATTACAGGTGTAGACAATTGAGTATTCCCAACTTGCGGGGGGTAGTCCCTGCGGTATTGGCAAGTATACCAGTGCCTGTTCGGATATAAGCAGGGAACCAATCACAATAAAAATAAAGCGGTTGCCGAATAACAACAATCCTGCCAGGGCGAAGCCGGTGATGGGTGTCAGGATGAAAAGATAAAGATCCGGTATATCTGAAAGCTTAGGCAGTTGCAGGAATAAGTGGGTAACAAACAGGAATCCAACAGAGGAGAAAAACCAATGATATGCTTCCGGTTTAAAGGCGGAAGAGCCTGAATTGTTTAGCAATGCTTTGTCGGGATGAATGTGTTTTACCAGCCTGCGATCAGGTGAGTCAAAATAGTCTTGCCTTTATTATAAAAAAGGGAAAAGGCGAACACAAGTTTTTATAAATCCAATCAAGGGCATGAATGGAGAGATTTTTAGGTCTTTAATTGATGTGTAATGTTTTGATGTAAAAGTTTAAAAATTTCCATGCCATAACCGATTTATTTCGTATTTTCGCAAACTCTCCCTTTAGCTCCGGTATTATATTTAGCTGTGTGCAACGATGAATCTGTAAAGCGATCACCACTTATTTGAGATCAATTAAACCGGTGAGCTTTCTTTGAAGCCATAAAGTGAACCATGTGAAAATTTCTGAATAGTGACATTTTGATTGTTGATTCGCAATCGATTAGTCACTTAATATCCGCGATCTGCGATTAAAAAGACCATTACGGCCAAAAGAAGACATTTTAAATAAAGATCGATTTCAAACTATTTGATTTATTTAATATATTCTTGCCAAAAAAAGGCTATTCACCTAAAGTTTTCTGATCTTTCAACCGGTATTATCCAAAAGGTTCCGACTTCCAGGTAATATTCAACAAAAGGCAGTTTTGGTTACCGGTTCAAAGATACACCCATGGTGAATCCCGGTTTTTGGTAAGGGAGAAGATTGTTGAAAAGGGCGATAAACCAACCTGGCTTCACGAACTTTGACAAAAGGTATCAGCATGTAGCAATTGGATACCAGTTCGTACGTTATATTCTTTTGCACGGCTGCTGACTACCGAAGTTACAGAAACGTCCAAATACTGCTTGAAATGCGATCATACGCAAAGCGGCATGGACTGATAAAAACAAATCAGAGTAAAGGAGAGAGTACTTATGAAAACACTTTGGTCTTTAGTCAGGGTAATTATTCCCTTTTTGGGAATGGTAACCCTCTCCATAACTGCATTTTCCTCCGATTTTTCTGCTCTTGCGGAGCAAGAAAAATCTGACCTGAACCAGGTTTATAAGATCTGCCATACAGATGCAGATCTTATCATAAAAGCACATATTAGCTTTGAAGCAAATCTGTTGGAAACCAGTGAGGATAAAAAATGCATGTATATGCAGCTTAATTCCGAAGAGTTGGCAAAACTGCAGGGATTCGGATTCACATCTGAACTGGCTATGAACTGGATAGTCAAAAAACAACAAGCATTAAATCAATTGCAGCAGGAAGCTGTTCCTCAAGCGACAGCAGCTTCGATTCCCGGTTACAGTTGTTATGAAACAGTAGAGGAAACTTTTTCCGTGGCCCAGGGGCTGGCAACTGATCACCCAACCCTCGCTACCTGGTTTGATATTGGTGACTCCTGGGAAAAAACAAATGGTTTGGGCGGATGGGACCTGATGGTGCTGAAACTCACCAATTCAGCAATTACCGGGGATAAACCCATCCTTTTCATAAACAGCGCACTTCATGCCAGAGAATATACCACAGCTCCCCTGGTTCTTAATTTTGCCAAGCACCTGGTAAACAATTATGGGGTTGATGCAGATGCAACCTGGATTTTGGATTACCATGAAGTTCATCTTTTGCTGATTGCCAATCCGGACGGCAGGAAAAAAGCTGAAACAGGACTTTCCTGGCGTAAAAACACCAATCAGAATTATTGTGGGGCAACGAGCAATAATCGCGGAGCAGACTTGAACCGTAATTTTACATTTGGATGGAACAGTGCAGGTGGGTCAAGTGGCAATCCCTGTAACCTGACCTATAGAGGTCCGTCTCCGGCTTCGGAACCGGAAACCCAGGCAATAGAAGCATATGTACGAAGTATTTATGCTGATAACAGGGGGCCGAATCCGACAGATGCCGCACCGGATGATACCACCGGTATTCATCTGGACATTCACAGCTACAGCGAATTGGTTTTATGGCCCTGGGGAACGACATCCACGGTTGCTCCCAATGGTATCCAAATGCAAACCCTGGGCAGAAAGTTTGCTTACTGGAACGGATATAATCCTCAACAAGCTATTGGTCTGTATCCTACAGATGGAACTACCGAAGGTGTGAGTTATGGTGAGCTTGGTGTTCCCGCCTATACATTTGAATTGGGAACGGCTTTTTTCCAAAGCTGCAGCACCTACACCAATACAATTCTTCCTGATAACATGCCTGCATTGATCTATGCAGCCAAGGTTGTCGGGGCGCCTTATTTAATTCCGTCCGGCCCCAATGTGGAAAATGTATCTTTCAGTCCTTCCACCGCGACTTCAGGAACTGCAGTAACCTTAACCGCCACGGTCAGTGACGCCCGGTTCAGCACTAGAGGCGGCACCGAGTCTACCCAGAATATTTCAGAGGTCGAATACTATGTGACCACACCACCCTGGGTCAGCAGTCCAACTCCTGTGGCTAATGCCATGAGCGCTGTAGATGGTTCCTTCAATGAAAAGACCGAGGATGTCACGGCCACGATCGACACGAGCGGTTGGGCAAATGGCAAATACATGATCTTTGTCAGAGGAAAAGATACCAGCAATGCCTGGGGTGCTATTTCCGCAGGGTATCTCACCATCAGTGATGACATTCCACCACCTGAGTATTGCACCTCTCAAGGCAATAGTGTTCGGTATGAGTGGGTGGATAGGGTCGATGTAGGCACTTTCTCCAATACTTCCGGAGCTGCGGGGTACAGTGATTTTACTTCGCAGGTGATCGACGTAACCAAGGGACAGAGCTATTCAGCTACCTTCTCACCGGGTTTTGCATCAAGTTCGTATTTGGAATACTGGAAGGTGTGGATAGACTTTAATCAAGATGGTGACTTTGCCGATTCGGGAGAAGAAGTATTCTCACAAAATGGTAATTCCGATGTGAGTGGCTCCATTGCAATTCCGGCTTCAGCCAACACGGGTAACACCAGGATGAGGGTGTCCATGCGTTACAATGCAAATCCAAGTTCATGCGGATCTTTTACGTATGGAGAAGTGGAAGATTATACGGTGAATATTGGGAATTAAATGACATATTGATGGGCAACGAGTTGCCCATCCTACATTTCCAAATGAAGTCTCTGGTGCCACTGGGCAATGGATTCGTCGGGGTATTCTTCGAAGGATTTATCGTTTGGATCTGCTTTTACGTCAATCCACCCGGCTTTTGAGCCTAACATTAAGTGAGTTCTTTCCGGTGGTTTGGGGAGTTCGGTATCTATAGCCGAAGCAAAAGGGTGCACCAGTTCCGGCCAGCGGGGGTCCCAAACCCAGAGCGTAGTTGCACATTTTTTACAAAAACTTCTTTCAGCAGGACTAAGCGAAGGACCGTTGCCTTTTTCATCACTCAAACGAGCCTGGTAAACGGAGATATGTTCCTTCCCTTGAATGTGCAGCGTTTGGAAATCACCACTGAGATTGATAGCGTATCCGCCGCCACCGGCCGTTTTCCTGCAAATAGAGCAATAGCAAAGATTGAAAGGGTACGGGTGTTTTGATTCGACCGTGAATGAGACAGCCTGGCAATGGCAAGAACCTTTTAAAATCATGATCCTCCTGGTTTAAAATATGTTATTCTGCTTGCTCGGGTTGTTGATTACCTGGATCGTAATCGGGCTCTGGTGCCGGTTTCTCCTCCTCAATTGCTGCTGATTCAGTGGTTTCAGGTTGCTCTTCTTCAATTGCTGATGCTTCGTTTTCCTTACTATCTGCTGTTGAATCGGATACTGCCTGATCGGAAACTGCTCCTGCGCTGTCTGATGTAGCGTCAATAGCTTGTTCCGGAGCTGTGGCTGCTTTGGAATCTGAAATAGTTTGTTCCGTATCCGAGGTAGTATCTTCCGAACCGGAATCAGTAGTCTCTTCGGCTACTGTGATGGGAGCGGTATCGGTGGTTGCATCTCCTGTTGCATCCGTCATTATCTTATCATCTTCTGCAATCTTACCATCAGCGGTTGCATCGATTGCCGCCAACTCGATCTCCTCTGAGGAAGCATCAGCAGTAGCATCCGGTTTAATCGCTGCTTCCTCAAAGAGTTCATCTGCGCCTAATTCTTTCAGCTTTTCCTGTGCTTTTTTGCTGAAGGGATCAGTTTCGGAAAGAGAAGACAATTGTGCCAGCAGGGTTAACTGTTGTTCCTTCTTGTCTGTTTCACCAAAGACTTCCGCCATTTCAAAGATAGCCTGTGAAAAATAGATACTGTTTGAGAACTCCGCCAGCAGTGTGCTGTAATAGCTGATACTTTCATCATATAGCTGAAGTCGCTTTTTTTGCTGCGCGAGCAGTAACACCAGTAAGTCTTTTGGCAGGCTTGTTTCCGGTTGGTTGAGGATGTCCAGCAGGATCTTTTCCGATTGGTCAGATCCGCCGATATTATCCATGATCATTGCCTTATTGAAGTTTCTGAGGTTTTCCAGCTGCTTGCTCAGTTTAACCAGTGAGCTGGATGCCAGGCGATCTTCCATTTGCAACATCAGGCTGTCCATTTCCAGAAGATGTTTTCGCATCTTGGCATTTTCCTGGTTCAAGCGTTCCACCTGCAAACCAAGCTCTTCTTTTTGCGCTCTTAGCTCTCTCCCCTGGCTATCGATCTGGTTTTTTAATTCCAGCATCTCCTGTTGTAATTTGAAGACGGTTCGTCTGAATTGAGTGATGACTTCGGCATCATCCTGCGCCTTGAGTGTTCCCGGTGCCAATACCAATAGGATAGGTAATGTTGTGACTAGAATGTTGAGAAAAAAACGCTGGGTTCTTGAATGCATAAAGGTTGCGAATGTATGTTAGTAATTACGGATTGTATACATATGAAAGGTGGACCCGCTGTGCTTGATTCACCCTATAGTTCCAAATCCAGTGTTGTGCCAATTGTACAGTTGCTTCTCCTGATTGGTATGGTTGATGGGCAACGAGTTGCCCATCCTGCAAGTCTAATTCAGAATGACATCTTGGTCAGTTCTGCTCTTATACAAACGACATTGTCCCCTGTTTGACCGCCAAAGTCTACTAGCGCAAGGCAGGTCCCCAGACGGGGTTGGATTCGGTGACGCTGCTTTTTGTCTTGGTTAACCGATAAAAATCGCCGCCGCTTGCCAGCATATAATAGACTTTGGTTGGGGCTCTTCTGTTGAGTCTACCGGCGAAAACAATTAATGAGCCATCAGGAGACCAGGTTGGTTCTTCAGCGATAATCGAATCCGGAGATAATTTAATCTCCTTTTTGGTGGCCAGCTCATAGCGATAAACCGCAGAAATACCTTCCCTGATCGACCTGTAGGCCAGGTACCTGCCATTTGGAGAAAATGCCGGTGATACATTGTAGCCGCCTTTACGGGTTACTCTGCTGTATTTTTTAGTTCTCAGGTTCATCAAATAGATTTGTGGCTCCGATGTCTGGTCGGAAACATAAGCCATCAGGGAGTTATCCGGTGAGATCGATGGTTCTGTTTCTATGGAGGAATTGTGGGTCAGTTGCCTGATTTTTTTTAGTGTTGGAGCTTTTTTACCGCCGATACTCCCGTCCATTTTGAACTGAAAAATATCTGAATTTTGATCCGACACATGCAGGGTCATGAAGAAGGTGCCATCGGGCGCCCAGATAGGACTGCTGGCTTTGCCGGATTGTTTGTAGATTTCAGTGGAACTGAATACCAGCGGTTCGATCTGTTGGATATTAATAACGGTTCCGTAATCGGTATGGGATGTGTAGATGATATGGTCGTTTTTTTTGTTCCAACTGGCACCATAATTCGAGTAAAAATTATAGGTGATTTGTGTGGGGGTGTTGTTGTCAATGCCAAATGCACTTTTATAGATGACTTTTCGAGGTCCTTCGGTCACGGACCAGGTGAGAGTGCTGCCAATAGATCCCTTGATGCCGAAGAATTCTTTAAGGATGCGGTTTGCCATTTGGGCTGTCTTTTTTCCCAGGTATATTTCATCGGTGTTTCTAAATCGAATGCCGAAATGTTTCGTTCTGTAGGTACTTTGCTTCTCTCCCTGAATGGTAACCAAGAGATCCTTGGATTCTACCCTGCTTCCCAGGGTGATGGAATAGTCTGAGCTGCTTCTTGAGTTGACAGTTTTGAAAAGGAGTGACGCCTCCAACATGCTTTTTAACTTGGAGACAAACTGTCGGTTTAAGCTGGATCGTGATTCTGCAGACACGTAAATAGTTGCTTTTTTGATCGATGGTTTGCTGACATCAAAAAATTCAAGGGCTACTGCTGTGTTAAAAAATATGGGTAACGCGAAAAACAGGGCTGCTGTTTTCATGATCGTTTTCATATTGCACCTCATTCTTATTGAAATTGTTTTGAGGTGAATCGCAAGCCAATTTCAGTTGATTCACCGGAAAAGTCCTCCGGAAGCGGAGGCAGATAATCCAGGTTTTTAAATACCTGCAGAACGGTGTGATTAAAAAACCTGTTGCTGGATGATTCTACAATCTCAAAATCCAGAATATTGCCGGATTTTGCTATGATGACCCGTACCTGTGCTTCCAGGCTGTGATCCATTTCAAAGGGCAGTTTCCAATGAGCTTTGATCACTTCATCTACTTTTGGCATGTATTCCAACTTCATGATTCGACTCATGGGAAACTGTTTCCATTTGGCAGCGATTTTCTTCTCTTTGATCAATTCCTCGTTGCTGGCTACAATGGTCTGTACCTTCTCGGCACGGGTTTTTGATGTTCTTTCTTCCTCCCTGGACTTGGTTCTGGCTTGAACGGATCGAGAGCGATTGCCCAAATCCACTCTCAGGTTTTTAACCAGGGAGGAGAAGTTTTTGCGAACTTCCTCCCTGCTGATTCTTTCAACTTCAATGGCACTTTCTACTGTTTCTATTTCGACAACGTCAGCGGATTTGATTGCTTCCTGGGATGGTGGTTCAAAAATCTCATCCTCGGGAATAGCCGGCTGTTCAAGAGGCGGTTCTTCAGCTTGAGCCCCGGGTTCTTCCTCGGCTATTTCGGGCTCTTCTTTTATGATCGTCTCAACGGGTTCGGCTGCACGCTCTTCAGGGGGCTGAAGCAGTCTGCGTAACTCCTCCTCATTGATGACATCGATATCCAGGCTCCTCGACTCCAATTCAGACAGGCTCATGAGAGAAAACCGGCTGTCTTTTAAATAGATAATGAGTGTTCCGACGATTAAATGAAGGAAAAGGGAAGCCAAAACACCATAACGGATGATATGCCTTCCTGATAAAATAGAATTATTCATCCTGGTCAAATACCAACCCGATATTTCCGTGTCCCTGGTTTTTCAAAAACACCATCAAACGCAGCAGATTGTCGTATGAAGTGGTTTTATCAGCCTGGATATACACTTTTTTGATAGTCTTGCCTTCAATTAATTCGTCATAACGACTGGCAAAGTGTTCGAATTTAAAGCGCTTGCGTTCGAAAATAACAAGATTTTTCTTATCCAAACCGATCACGGCGGTTTCTGATTGTTTGTTTTTATCTGTTCCGCTTTCGTGAAGGAGTTTTGTTTTGGGGAGATCGACACCAACTGAACGAGTCATAACCGGTGCCGTGATCATAAAAATAATCAACAATACCAGCAAGACGTCCACAAAGGGAGTCACATTGATGTCTGTTAAGTAGGAATCGTTGTTGTTTTCTGTTGGAACCTTGTTTCCGCCTGCCATGGTTTAATTGCCTTCTTGACTGCCGGGTTCATTGTAAATCTTTACAAAGAAATACTGTTGCTGAATGCGATTCAGCAAGTCGAGAGTAAAATGGTCGAACGTTTCCCTGAACTTGAAGCTTTTGGCTTTAAAATAATTGAACGCAACAGAGGCGGGAATCGCAACAAACAAACCCAGGGCTGTTGCTACCAACGCTTCGGAAATGGCAGGCGCCACAAATCCCAGGTCAGCACTGCCGGCTTTGGCGATTGCAACAAAGGCATCGATTATTCCAATGACTGTTCCAAGCAATCCAATAAAAGGGGCAATGTTGCTGGTTGTTGCAAAGAATCCGAAAAAGCGTTCCCGCTTATTGTTTTCCCGGCTTTTTACCTTTTCCAGGGTTCGTTGGATGATTTCATCAAAATTGTTCTTAATGGTTTGCATCCTGGGATCGATGAAATTCAACCCAACCACGTGTTGTTCGATCTCAATAACCTCTTTGTAGATCTCCCTGAAGATCGCTTTCACGCCGGCAATTTTCTGCCCGTTTTGCTCCTTATCTTCAAGGTCTGATTTATAGAGATCCAGGGGTTTTTCTGCTTCATTGAATCTTTGGAGAAAATTCAGATCAGCGGCGGCTAGTTTTCTAAAATACACGGCAGTTGCCAGGATGAGACCCCAGCTAAGTATGGACATGACAATCAGAACCAGAAAAACCAAACTGTTGATGGGTCCTGATACATAGAAGGCATCTATAAATACGTTAATACCCATGAATTGTAGATGATAAAAAAGGGCCGAAACTGGGTTCCGGCCCTTGGTATGCGGTTAGCTCACTGTGAAAAAAAAGATGGTTGGTAAAACCAAATCCTACTTCAGTACCCAGACGAAATCGGTTCTTCTGTTTTGAGCTCTCCAATCTTCATCATCACTTAATTTAGGTGTTGGACATTCTTCACCTTTACTGATTCCTCTTACCCTGCTTCTTGAATAACCTAACGAGGTCAGCAATGGTAAAACACCACTCCAGCGTCGATCACCCAGTGCTTTGTTATATTTGTTGGAACCTTTATAGTCGCAATTCCCTTCCAGTTGCAGCACCATATCGGGGTAGTTTTGTAACTCTTCTGATATGAGTTCGAAGTCATTTAACAGTTGGCTGGAGGAATCCTGTCCAACAACATGGACATCAAACGGGTAATATACCGGGCTCAAAACAATCTGATCCATCTTTGTGGCCCTGGAGCAGAAAACTGTTTCCAGATTTAGTTCGCGGTTTCTTACCAAGCGTTCGTGAATTTTCTTGAGAGTTTCCTTGCGAAGTTCTTTTTCGTTGTCCATTACCTGCTGCTTGATTTCTACAATCTTTTTAATCTCATCGTCCGCAAGTTCGGTTTCCTGCTTAAGAGTTTTTTCCAGTTCTTCCTGAGATTGAGATGTGGCGATCATTCGCTGCAGTTTATAGGAGTCGACGACCTCATCAATTTCCGTTTTGCTTAGATTGGTTTCTTCGGATAGTCTTTTTGAGAGTTCTTCCGGGGGCAAATTCATGTTAATGAGCTCTTGAATTCTATCATCCTTCCTAGCAATTTCTGAAGTTCTACCCCCAATGGTTTCTTCAATTTCTTTTTCCAGTTCAGCGGCTTTTGCTTCGATAGCTTCCTGTTTTTTTGCCAGCTTTTTCTGCTCGATTCTGTCTTCAGCTTCTATCTGCTTGATGATTTTCTTCTTTTTTGCAAAGTCGCCTTCGATTTTGTAATTAGAACTTTGCTGTTCTTCTTCAAGCTGTTTTTCCTTTTCAAGCTCGTCTAAATAAACCGTATCTTCCGGTTTTTGGGTCTGCTGGGCGCAAGCCATAAGAAATAGCGACATCAAGACGATAGAAGAAAATGTAAAAAACTTTTTCATTTTTAGCTCCATTGATAATTGAGTTGAGAGAACGAAAAAACCTACTTTGTGTATCATCTAAAAATGAATGACAACGAACTAGGAACTGAATACTAAACACACTACGAAACATGAAAACTGCTGTCAACGCGGCACCCCCTGGTTTTTTTTAAATGCTGCGGCATTATTTCATTGGTAAAATACGTACAAGTCCAATTAATGGTGTTCTAAGCGAAATGCAAAAATAATTAACCTCGCTTTTTGGATCGTTTTCCGACTCTTTTCACAGGTGTCAAAACCAGCTTTGAAACTTTTTTTCTCCTGTTTGAAATAGGATTCTTCCCCTTTGACCTGCTTTTACCGATTTAATCCGATTGGAGTTAATCCACTGTTTATGAGTAATTATACAAGTGCAACTTCAAGTCTCTCTGAAATCTTGAATTTGTTGGCTTTAAACAGAAATTTCCAAGGTGGAATGCCGTTAACTGATACTAATTCTGTTGTCAAATGCAGATCGCCGGAAAAGTGATTTAACAAAGGAGCTTTCGTTGTGTAAGCCTTAAATTGGTGGGGATTTAGGAGATTATTGTGCAATCGACAACAAAACGTCGGGGGAGGCTGTCATGATACCGTCCACACCCAAATCGATCAGCATTTTCATGTCTTCAGGATCATTAACGGTAAAAATGTAAACGGCAAGATTTTTATTGTGGGCTTGCCGGATAAATGATGGGGTGATGATATCCATAAAAAAGAATTTGTTCTTTTCCTTGGAGGTAAAATGCCAAGGCATGATCAGGGATGTGGCGGTAGGTGAAAGCAGCCCGGTCAGTCTGAGTTTTGATACCAGGTAAAAACGGAATCCCTCCCTGGCCGTTGCTGCTGTGGCAACCGTTGGGCAAAGCTGACGAAACTGATCCAGTGTTGCCTGGCGAAACGCTCCCACCAGCACCTGAAGTTCCTTTTTGTGTTGGTGCAACATGGTGCAGAAATCTGCGCTCAATTCCGGTTCACTACCTTTGATTTCGATAATCATCCTCTTGTTGGGAAAATAGTCAAAGACCTCCTTGAGCGTGGGAATTCCTTGAGGAATACCGGATATTCCGGAAGGTTGCTGATTGTGATGAGCATCGGCCGTGGCTGAACCGTTGCGCATTTTACATTGTTGCAGTTCCTTCAGAGTGTGTTCTGATACAAGACCGTCGCAATCAGTTGTTCTCGTAAGGGTGCGATCGTGGAATAAAATAATGTGGCGATCTTTTGTCAAGCGGATATCCATTTCCAGGATATCGGTGCCCAGTCTATCTGAATTGACAAATGCCTGAAGTGTGTTTTCCGGGAGTTTTCCGCCACCACCGCGGTGGCCAATGGTGGAGAATGATTCATCTGCATGAAAGGGATGGTCGGGTGCCGGTTTGGCTGTTACAAAAAGCCAGGCCAGCCAACCAAACAGGACGACAAGCAGTGATTTGAATAGAATTTTCAGCCAGCGTTTAATCATCAAAAATCTTCCAGTTCTTTGACACTTTTTGGTATGGGATCACCAAGAATCCTCACTCCGGTTTCGGTAACCAGGACGTCATCCTCGATACGAATGCCTCCCATTCCTCGATATAGTTCGACCTGGTTGTAGTTAATAAAGTCCACAAACATGTTTTCCCGTTTCCAGGCATCAATCAAAGGATCGATGAAATATATTCCGGGTTCCACAGTGATTACATTTCCTGTTTCCAGTGATTTTGCCAATCTCAGGCTTTTAAGTCCAAATTGTTCGCTTCTGGTAAACTCGGCAGAATAGCCGACTGCGTCTTCTCCCAATGAATCCATATCGTGGGTGTCCAGTCCCAGCATGTGACCCAGTCCATGAGGAAAAAACAAGGCGTGGGCACCCTGGTTGACTGCTTCTTCGGGATCACCTTTCATAAGCCCCAGGTCTTTTAGACCGCTGGCAATTGTAACTGAAGCAAGCCAGTGAACTTCAAAAAAAGGAATTCCCGGTTTAATTGCGGCAATGGCATCTTGGTTTGCTTTCAGAGCCACCTCATACACTGCTCTTTGCATTCGGGTAAATGATTTGCCTACCGGAATGGTTCGGGTGATATCACTGGCATAATGCATGGCGGTTTCCGCACCGGCATCGACTATCAACAAGCTGTCACTTTCCAGGGTGTTAGTGTACTTCGGATTATGAAGAATATCACCCCTGATGGTCACTATTGGCTGGAAAGACAACGCCCCGCCTTTGGATACTGCAATCCCTTCGATCACACCTTTGATGTCCTGTTCATGAGCCCCCGGCATTGCCATGATCATGGCGGTGCTGTGCATCCTGTGTGCGATGTTAACGGCAGCTTCGATCTCCTTGATCTCAAGCTCATCCTTGACAGATCTGAGCTTGATGACTGCTTTGATAAGTTCGGTCGATACCGATTCCTGCAGTTGTGTCTGGTTGAATCCGAACAACTCCTGCAGTTTAAGGCAAACACTCGCCTGGTAGGGAGGCAGATAATGAATTGACTGTCCGCTTTTCGCAGCCTTATCAACCAGGTCGGTTACGATAGAGAGTGGTCCGTGATTGTTAATTCCGGATTTTTGACCGTAATCGGAGACAGAAGGCGTTTTTCCGGTCCAGAATACGGCTTCTGCCGGGTCATCAGCGCCGCAAACCCATTCCTTATCGTTATCGATGTCCAGCAATACGTAACAATCCGGGGTATCGATTCCGGTGAAATATAAAAAGCTACTGTCCTGCCGGAAAGGAAAACATTCGTCTCTACTGGTGAATGGCGCAACCGAATTGGCGGGAAGGATAATTAGACCTGATTGAACAAGTTTTTTTAATTTATCACGCCGCTCCTGATAGATCTCTTTTTTAAACATGAATTGACTGGCTGCAGAAATAAGCAAATTGCTGATTCAAGAGATGGCAAACCAACTAAAACCTGCCCAGATCCTCATCTTCGAACAGGATGATGTTTTCATCGAGATCGACTTGCTGTGCCGGAGGTTCTTCAGGTTTCAGTTCATTTTGTGCTTCAAAGCTTTCTAATGTACCTGAGGTCAGTTGTTTTGCGCCAGTGTTAAACTCAAGTTTTTGTTCAGATTCAGGATGATAAGCCTGTCCTTTCAGGTGGAACCTGGATACAAGCTGTTTCAGGAGATCGGCGAATGAATCCAGCCGTTCGCTGCTTTCTGCTGTCTGATCAGCAACAGCGGCATTTGATTGTACCACGGAATTAAGTTGGGTGATTCCCTGGTTGACTTGTGATACGCCGAGAGCTTGCTCATTGCTGGAGCCCACAATTTTCTCGACTAGTTCTGTCACATCACTGGCATCTTTCATAATCGCATCAAGTGAATGTGCCGTTTCCTGGGCAATGTTCACGCCCGATTCGATCTTTTTGATCGAATTATTGATCATGGTAGTGGTCTCTTTGGAAGCCTGGGCACTGCGTTGAGCAAGATTTCTGACTTCCTCCGCCACAACAGCAAACCCTTTTCCATGCTCACCGGCCCTGGCAGCTTCAACAGCTGCGTTAATGGCGAGGACATTGGTCTGAAATGCTATTTCGTCTATCGTTTTGATAATATTGGATATCTGATCAGCGGTGGTATTAATCTCATTCATAGCCTGAACCATCTCCTGCATCTGTTCAAAACCGTTCTCAGCTCTGCTCTTGGATTCTACTGCTTTCAAATTGGCAGCCTTGGCATTTTCAGCGTTAGACCGTGTCTGGCTGTCCAGTTGTTCCATTGAACTGCTGATCTGCTCAAGCGATGCAGCCTGTTCGTTGACAGCCTGGGAGAGCCCCTGGCTGGATGTGGAAATCTGGGTTGAACCGTCTTTTAATTCCGTGGCAATGGAAGCAACCCGCAGCAGTACGTCATTAAGTGTTTGAATCATCTGCTGGAACGAAATTCCCAGCGCATCATTGTCGGATGTTAGTTTAATTTCGATGTCCAGATTCCCCCGGGCAATCTCCTGGGCGAGTTCTGTTTTCTTTCTCAGGGATTCAATCATGTTCTGGAGGCTTTTCCCCAACATATCGCTTTCCGAAGAAAGTTCGGCGTCATCTGTCAATACCCCGTCTCCGATCTTCTCGGCCAGCTGTATTTTAGCCTGAAGCGCATTCACCATCTTCTGAAAAGAGTTGTTTAACTCCGCAATTTCATCCTGATAGGGTGATTGTAAATTAACTTCCAGATCACCGGCCGCAAGGCTGTTAGCTGATTGCTTCAGATTAGCAATCTGTTTGACAAGATAAAGACTCAAAACAATTGAAAGAATTAGTCCCATTACAATTCCGGCCAGGGTGATTACAGCGAGGATGATTTTGGAATTGAAAATCTGTCGTAACAAGCTGTCCTGGTTGCTTTGGACATCCTGAATAGTCAGCTCTTCTGCTTTTTGGGCATGATGAATAAAATTGCTGAATTCCTGGTTGAAAATCCGTCGGGTTTCCTGGTACCCGGCCTGATTTAAACGAGCCAGTTCAAAACGTTTTTTGGACTCCAATTCAAGCCGTTCTATATCGTTTTGCAGAAATTTATCAATGCCGACCATCTTTTCGATCTGTTCGGCTTTTTGTTTGCCCGCATTGAGGTTGTCTATGACCTGATCCATATTATTTACCTTAACATCAGCCAGGGACCTTCCTAATAAAAACCGACTTTCTGACAGCAGATATTTGATTTCCCCGGAGATATTGGCAAGGGTGAGTCTTCTGGTTTTACCGTAGTCTTCACGAACACGATCCAATGCTTTTTGGATAGCGGCAAACTGGGTATTGTATTGATTTTCCGATTCAACAGCAGCAGCCAACGATACCTGTATTTCCTTATATCTCAATTGAAGGCTGTTTTTTAAGGTGATGATGCTTGATTTGGCCGTTTCAACCTGTTCTTTAATACGCATATCCTGTGTTGCCGGCACGTTATAGCCATCAACCGTTTTGCCGAAAATAATAGCGTCACAATATTCCATGGACTTGTCCAACAATAACCAGATGTTATCGCTGTTGGCAGCAGGGCCTCCATTCAACACCTGTTCAAGAGCAAGGTGAGCATTAACAGCGTTTACCTGTAATTCCATTGTCGCCGCTGCGACAGGATACAGTTCCTTGCCGATTGTGGCTCCCTGGCTACCGGTTTGAGAGGTAAAATAGACTCCGAAGACTCCGGTTAAACTGACTATCACAGCCATGGCGACAAAGGTGGCGATTAGTTTTGTTCTGATGCGAACGTTGGTAATCATGATGAACTCTCCTTGACGGCAACGTAACTATTTACATGGACTGGTAACGGTAATGTCGGATGACAATTACCTTCAAAGGAACAAGGTATTTTCGTGATATTATGAACCATCGTCAGGCAAAAATCAAAAAATAAAACATTCCTCCAAGATTCTTTTGTTAATTAACTACCATCTTTAACTCAAATTTGAAGGATTTTACATCTCTTGAAATTGCAAAGGATATGAGAGGATTTTTCCATTCTTGATTCAGCTAAACAATCCTCTGGCTCTGTAGGAGCGACATATAGCAGCCAGTGGTTTCAACCTCTGGTTTCAGGTATCCGACACACGATGAGCCCCATGCGGATTGATTTTTCGGAAATTATGAATACAACACTCACTATAAAACTAATAAATACAAAAGAGTACTTAAAAAGAGGAAATAGAAAATAGCCATTGATACTTAAAGAGGTAAAAATAAGAAAGAGATACCGCAGAACTTTTGGACAATTCAAAAAAGGGTTGTTGAATTGAATATAATAACTTAATCCTTTTTATACGAGCACGAGCACGAGCACGAGCACGAGCACGAGCACGAGCACGAGCACGAGCACGAGCACGAGCACGAGCACGAGCACGAGCACGAGCACGA
>JANQGZ010000033.1:0-5994 GCA_028282825.1 SAR324 cluster bacterium | reverse complement strand
ACAATCGCCTGATTTGGGTATAATAGTTGCTGAAAACCAAGGCAAATCTCAGATTTTGCTAACAAATCGAAGGTAACACAATGAAAAAAGCAGTTCGATAATGAATAATTATCATAATAAAGATATTTACTGACTACTTGGATCGGTTGAGTGAATTCTTTGAGAAGATTAAATCTTGTACTGGTGGTGATCCTTCAATTCTTGAGGCCAGACTAGCCGATGATATGTTCCCTCTTGTTATACAAGTGCAAATTGCCGCTGATTTTTCCTTGCGATCATGCTGTCCTATTGCAAATGTAGATATAGTATCATTTGAAAATGAAAACAGGTCATTCTCTGGTATACAATCTCAATTAAAACAAACCGTTGAGTTTCTGCGGAATTTAGATGTAAAGGAGTATGATTTATCAACTGGGCAAGTTTCAGACATTGCAGGCGCTGCTAAAATATCATTACTGACTTCTGAGTTTTTACACCAATTTGCACTACCTAATTTTTTCTTTCATGTCAGTACAGTATGGTGTATGCCATCGCAAGGCTCAATGGTGTACCGGCAACAAAGGGTGACTTTGATGGTTTTCACGAGCATCCAGTTGGGTTTTCTTTCGAAGAGTGAAAACTGCGTAACAAGTAAAAGTGTACGTAGTTAAAATATTGAATTTCGTTTTTTAGAAATCAAATTTCAATTACTTCCCCTATTGTGTTCTGATGGAGACATACCGAAATATCGCTTATACTCCCTACTGAACTGTGCCGGACTGTTGTATCCAACGAGATATCCGGTTTCACTGATATTCTTACCTTTCGCAATATAGTCTCTGGCTTTCGTTAGCTTGATAGACTTGGCGTACTGAAGTGGAGAAAGATGCATTACTTCCTTGAATTTCGTATGGAACCGGGAGCGACTGAGATTCACTAAATTTGCCAGATCATCAACATTCAATGGTTTCTCCAGATTATTATGGATCATTTCGACGGCCTTGGAAATCTGATGGATTTGGCCCTTTTGCTGAAGGAGATAAGTCAGTACCCCCTCTTGTTCATTTCTTAAAACCCTGAAACAGATTTCATCCATTATGGCATCTCCCAACACAGTGGCTTCCATAGGATCAGCCAAGATTGTCATCAGTCGAAAAGCAGCATCCAATATTTCATTATTCAAAGGAGCAGAGAAAATACTGGAAGTGTTGATTTTGTCTAAGTTTATTTCGGGCTCATTCTGAATATTCATTTTAACCATGAGTTTGGACAACCTGGTTTTGTCTAAAGCAAAAGCCAACCCAAGCAACGGTTTTTCCGGGCTTCCTTCTGTAACTACACATTCCAAAGGTACAGGTAATAACGTTGCCAGGAACATACCTTCACCATATTCGAATTGTAGCTCCTCAATGAATACATCTTTTTTCCCTTGAACCGCAATGACGATGCTGGGATCATAAACTTGTAATGTCCTGTTTTCAGGGGTTGTATCCTTAAATAAGAATAAATTTCTGATTTTTGTCTCAGTGATCCCATCCTGATTGGCTGCCTTCAGAATTAGGTCAGCTGTCCTTTTTTGCTTCCGTTTGTCAATTTTAATTTGTTTCATCATAAGTAGTTTGTTACAAATAAATGCCTAAATTTGTCAATTTGCAACCAAACTATAGGACAAATGTGCAAGGAAACAGAATTTATATGTATTCTAATTCCGCTTTTTTAAACTTATATTCTAAGCATTAGTAACTCATGGCGCTTATATTTGTATTTTTGAAACGCCATACAAAAGAGAATTTTGAATGCCAATTTGAATGAAAAAATCAATCGACTACAGGAGGTTTAAATAGCGACTATGAGAAAAATTACAAAAAGTCTGATTGTGGCAGTTATTCCGATTTCATTTTTGTTAATCAGTTCATGCACAACCAATAAAGTTGGGAATACAAAGGAGACACAAATGTCAACAAATCAAAAAGAAGAGACGCAGTTACAGATTGAAGCAATGGCAAAAACGTTTCTTTATCCACAAAAGGTGCAGCCCATCGTAAAACGACCCGATGCTTACGGACTGAATTTTGAAGAGGTTAATTTTAAGTCTGAAGACAGTGTTAACCATGTAGGTTGGCTTCTCAGGAAGAGATCCGATAAAGTTGTTATTTTGTCTCATCCCGGTGCATTTACAAAGTATGGATATTCTGTTGCTCATGAAGGCGATGTTAAAACAGGTTATGACAAGGATGTTGAGTTCATTCCTGTGGCTAAGCATCTTGTAGAAGCCGACTACACTGTCCTTATGTATGATAACAGAAATCACGGAGAATCGGATTTCAGCCCCAGGGATGGTATTCACGATCCCTTTGAGGCTCATCTGGATAATGTATCTGCTATTGAGTTCATAGCGAATAATCCTGAGTTTAAGGGAGCATCTATCGGACTGCTCAGTTTCTGCCAGAGTTCCTATATTTCCATGGTGGGCATGAGTGAAAGACCGGAAGTATATAAAGAAAACAGAGTAAGAGCCATGGTAGCGCTCCAGCCAATTTCCATTGAAGTCTTCTACAGAAAAACCGGCATGCCCCAACCTGTAATTGATGCTTTGAAACAAGTCTATCTAAAAAATGGCATCGATATGGAACGGCAGAATCCCGAACTATTCGCTGATAAAATACTCGTACCAACCCTGTTTGTTCAGAACGTCAATGACGTTTGGTCCGACATGGATCATATCAGGAGAATCTACAGCTTGATTCCCACGGAGAAAAAGGCTCTCTGGCTGGACAAAAAAGATCAACCGCATAGGTTTATGGCCTATAACTGGTTTAATGATCATCCAGAAGAGTTGCTTGCGTTTTTCGAAAAGCATCTCTAAAAAAATCGAAGCACTTAATCGATCGCAGGATTCCACTATACACGAAAAAGCAATTGCGGATATTGCAAGGAATACGAATGCAGCAACGACGGGTAATGGTGCCGGTGAACTCGATACAAAAGGATTGATCGCTGGGATCTTCCAAAATACAGTTTATTGTCGCTAATGTATAAATCGTTTACTAGAAGAGATATAGATGGAAAAAGAACAGGAATAAGTAGCTATCAATGGATTCCTTTAATTACTGGTAAACAACAAAACTTCAACACTTGAAAGGATAAAAGATGATAAATCAAAAACCAATGTGTCGTAGACGTTTTCTGGGTCTTTCAGCAGGTTTTGCCAGCTCTGCGCTGATACCGGGAAATATGAAACCGCCCAACTTAAATGCAGATGACTCTGCACTCTCTTTTCCTGTGGCCAATGGATATAAAACGCATGTAACGAGTGCCTGGATTGGAAAAGGAGAACATGTGAATTCTTCTGATCTCATCGAAAGGACATTATCGGCAGCAACGGATTTCAAGTGGCTTTCCAAGGGCGATCGTGTGCTAATCAAACTTTCGATTAACTCTGGCAACGTTTTTCCCGCTACATCTGATCCCTGGATGTTAAACGGTTTGATATCGATTCTGCAAAAAAAAGGAGCAGGTGTCATCTTCGTAGGGGATCAGAGTGGTGTCGCAGATGTGCACTGGACCACAGACAGTAAGAAAGGATCATCACGAGAGCTTTGCAAATCGGCAGAATTAATGAGACCCATCGCAGACAATAACGCAAAACCCGTATTTTTCGAGGAAGCTGGATATGATGGATATTTTGAAACCAGACCGGAAAATGCACACCACTGGAAAACGCCAATCTGGCTGCCAAACATTCTAAAAGAGGTGGATCATATCATTTATGCTCCTCGTATATCATCGCATATTATGGGTGATATTACCGTGGGAATGAAACTGGGGGTGGGATTCCTAAGAGAAGACAGCCGCAGGGATTTTCACAGCGGGGGAAGCGATTTCTACGCTATGTATGAAGAAGTCAATCAATTTAAGCTCTTCTTTTGTTTTTCGTAAAGAGCTATTGAAGAATTAAACATTCATAGTCAAAAGAAGATCCAAAGGCCTTTTAGACTCTATTTTTCTGGCTACTACTAAAGCTTATTTATGGACGGTTTGGAAAATTGTTCTTTAAAAGCCTCCTCTACCCTTTTGATCATGCGGTCAACCATGTCCCGACCACATTCTGCAACCTGATGTGCTTCAAAATCGGTGAGCCACAACTTTTCATCGATTGATTCGGTAGCAAGAGCCGCAAAACCCTTGATTATAAAATCCAAAGCCAAACCCTTGGGCCCATCTCATTTCACCTGCAGTTTTGTAGATTGGCAGTCCGGCGAATTCCGTTTCGACAAAACTCTCAAAACCCAATGAAACAAACTTCCCCAAAAGAAACAAAATCTCTATTACCCCTAATACTTAAAGCGCCATTACTCCTCGGTCAAATAGGAACTTCCACTGCATAAAAACGATGAAATTGGGACAAGAATGAATGTTTCTCGAAATCCACTGCCCATCAGAAGTTCAATAAATATTTAATATTTTTTCTGATTATAAATGGTTGACATCTCAATCTGGAAAGCTTGTAGGTTCGGGTTTATCTCCTTTGATATTCTTCCAAATGGTATCAAGCTCCGTAGGAGCGGCAGATAATAGCCAGCGGTTGTAACCGCTGGTAGGTCAATCACGCACTTTCCGGAGTTCCAGAGGAACGACACAAGATCTGGATTCGATAGGTTTTTGTGCCGTCCCTACGGGACTCTGGCTGATGGGCGTAATTCTCTTCCAGTGGTTTTCACCACTGGCTACTATCTGCCGCTCCTCCGGAGCTATTAATCGGTCCGGTTCATAGAACTGGCTGCGAAGGATTTATAATCAGAATATTCTTTGTAAACCTACATGTTCAGAATAAATTCTCAATAAACCACTTGCTTTTAGACTTGATCGATCCGCTCATGTAGGTTACTTGTAAACACCAAAAGGCGTTGGAAACACTTATTAAAATCAGAACCGAAAAACCGGCTCTGTTTAACAAGTAGTTCGGTAGGCTTAACCATGAACCAATAGAAGAATATTGATGAGAATTTATTTAGACAATTGTTGCTTCAATCGGCCTTTTGATGACCAATCTCAACTTAGAATTAAACTTGAGGCTGAAGCAAAATTAAAAATCCAAGAGGAAATAAGGTCAAGAAATCTAGAAATGGTCTGGTCTTATATTTTAGATTATGAAAACAGCAAAAATCCGTATGAAGAGCGGAGGATACAAATTCAAGGATGGAAAAAGTACTCAATACAAGATATTCAAAAAAAGCCTAAAATCATAAAACTAGCTAAGCAATTCAACCGCAATGGATTGAAAAAAATGGATTCTTTGCATATTGCGTGTGCGATTGAAACTAAATGTGTATACTTTATTACAACGGATGACAAAGTATTAAATAAATCTGAAAAAATAAGTGAAATCAAAATAATTGACCCATTTGGTTTTATAAAGGAGCAAATATCATGATTACCGATACTGAGATCAAGCTAAAAGGAATAAAAGTATTATCTGAAACTTTAGGGGATATCGAAACAGAACGCTTTATTGCTTTAATACAAAGAGAGCACTTTGATTACACAAAATGGCGACAGGATTTGGACGAAGACTTATCCATTGAAGAAATTAGCAAAAAAGCAATGAAGCTGAGAAAACGAAAAACCGAACAAGACACTTAACCGGACGGCAATAGCCCGCGAATTGTTCTTTTCCCAAGGATCTTGACAAGACCACCACTATACACCACTCGTCAAAGCTGCCGGTTAGTTCAACGTTTGCAAAGCAAATAAATCTAATTTCTCCTACTTTATTTCCAACCTGAAACATACGCAGGCAATTCAGACATTTGCCCATTTAAGCAATGATTGATTGAAGGAGTTGCTGAAAAACGGGATTAGTATTCTATCTATTGCTGAAAGCTGAATGACGAATCTGCTCAGAAATTTCCTATTGGATTTTTGGCAGTACACAATCGCCTGATTTGGGTATAATAGTTGCTGAAAACCAAGGCAAATCTCAGATTTTGCTAACAAATCGAAGGTAACACAATG
>JANQGZ010000001.1:0-37869 GCA_028282825.1 SAR324 cluster bacterium | reverse complement strand
GACCAAAACCTGTTTCCTACACCAGGTCGACGGCTTCACCGAAAACGAAAAACTCTGGCACTTCCACCCGATTGCGTTTGTGCAGCATCTGAAAAGGTTATTCCCTGCAACTCTTACAGGGGCAGAAATAAGAAGAAGAATAATTGATAATCTTAGAACATTTGATTGGGATTTTACATCGATTATTGGGGATGCTGTTCTTATTATGGGTGCATCTATATCAGTCACCGATATTGAAGAAACCAAAGATAAGACACTGGAGGTGCTAAGCGATCTTGTAACGGAAAACGGTCTTGCTGAAATAACCCTTTCAAGTTTGTACAGAACACCAGCAGAAAATGCAGCATTGGGTGGTTCACAAACGGGGCCCATACAGACGGTAGGGGCATCGACGTCACTAAGGTTGTCTTAACAGATGAGTTTGGGACAACATCTGAAGTATTTGACAATAGGAATAGAAATAACATGGTCGAAAAGCCTTTGATCATCCAAGTTACAGATTGGGCAAAAAACGATGATAGAATCAGTCAAGTTTTGACGCCATGGAGAATGATCAGTGGTGGGAGTGATAATCCTAACAAATGGTTGGAGGATGAGACTTTTGTCGATGGTTTTCATTATCCGCATAGGCATCATACACATTTGACTATAACACCTTGAAAAAAAGAGCCATGAAACAAAAAATCCTTTTTTTATTTGTATTTTTCACTTTTTCTTACCAAATCCTAGTTGCTGATTCATTTATTAACATTAAACTTGATGGCTATGTTTCAAAAACAAATGTTATTGTAAGAGAAGCCCCATCAATAAAATCCAGAGCTATTGGAAATGCTTTTATAGGTACTAAAGTCTGGATCAGAAAGAAAACAACTGAAAAAGAAAAATTTGGGAAAGAAAGCGATTACTGGTACTTTTGCATTAATCAGAGCAGAGAAAAGGGGTGGATTCACGGCTCTTTTATAAACGAAGGACTTTTCGATTTCGATCAATATATAAAAGAACTTTCGAGTGTAAGCCTATTCGATCAATATGAAATATTAGAAAAAGGACATTGGAGTACATGTTCTAAAACAGAATTAAGGCTATATCCATCTTGTGCTAACGGAGGATTGTTTTTTATTAATCAAATTTTTTTCTTTAGTTCAGCTACTGCAGGCGAACCTATTGGGAAAATCAACTACATGAAAGACTCAGTATTCAAAATTTCCAGTTATAGCAAAGAGAATAACCAAATTATAGTCTTGGGTCACCAAATACTTCGATCCGACAATTGGAACGAGAAGAATCAGCGAAAGAAGATAACAGTTGTTATACATGACAACAAACCCAATTCAATTAAGGTAGATAATCGGACTTATTTTAACATTAAGAGTTTTTAAAAATAGATACAGTCGAAGAATTACCCAAAGTTAGCTTTTTCCCTCCTCTACTAGGTGTTCAGGCTTCCCTGCCTTCACGATCAGAGTCCGGCTGATGCCGGCCAGGGCGAAGCCCATTCCATCGCCATCCATGTCTGCCCACCCTTTGGGCTGACTTGCATCCTGCACCCCTCGCTCGCTCCGCTTTACTGTTGATCTCAAATTCCATGGCTTTGCCTTTCCCCATAATCAAATTCAAGTTCCCTGTGTTATTCTTCCAGCGGGGTTCCCAAAAGGTCATATTTATACGAAACCCAATCCGGAAGGTGGTTCAATCTTCACCTTCACCTTACCCATATAGACTCCAATGTTATTTGACAGGTTATCAATCTGGTTGACTGGTAACGAGTTGCCCATCAACCAGTTGCATGCAAAATCCCGAAGGTGTGGCACAGCAGTAGCCAGCGGCGTTAACCGCTAGGGATTCGACACCAAAAACCAATTGAATTCCCTAAGAACGGCACTGATGCCTTTCGTCCCATCGTATTGATGGGGCATCCGATTTTTCCGGTTGCACCCTCTTGATCTGCCCCCATAAGCGCTTATGCTGACCTGCCCCCCTTGACACAGTCACCTGCTGTTAATAGAAAGCAATATTAGGCTGGATTCCTCTACAATTCGTAGATTAAGGTTTGACTAGACTAAACGGAGTTAACATGAAAAACAACATCAGCACCTGGCTCGGCAAAAAGAAAGGAGAACAAACAATAAAAAATCTTGAAAAACACGGATTTCACGCCCAACTGGTCGATAACTCAACAGAAGCAAACAAATTGCTTATTGAGATGACTAAGGATTACAAAAGTTTTGGGTTTGCCGGTTCGGACACTACAAGATCCCTTGGGTTTATTGATCAATTGAAAGAATCAGGAAAAACCTTGTATGACCACTGGGTACCCGATCTTTCACCAGAGGAAAGTTTGGAAATAAGAAAAAAGCAGTCCCAGGCAGATTGCTTCCTTTGCAGTGCCAATGCCATCGCAATGACTGGTGAAATTGTAAATGTAGATGGTATCGGGAACAGGACAAACGGGATGTCCTTTGGACCTCAAAAAGTCATCATTGTAGCTGGTATGAACAAGGTAACCAAGGATCTTGATTCGGCTTTAAACAGAATTCATGAAATAGCAGCCCCCATGCGCGCAAAAAGTCTGGGTATGGATACTCCCTGTGGTAAAACCGGTATCTGCGTAGACTGCAATTCACCGCAGCGTTTATGCAGAATCACGGTAATATTGCACAGAAAACCGATGCTGACAGATATTTCGGTAATACTTATAAACGAAAACCTGGGATACTAAATGACTCGCTTCGCTCCATTACTTTGTTTAGCAAATATGACGCCGCAAGTGCTCAAAATAAAGCTAGTTGCCAGCTACTAGCTAGATACTGATAGCTTTTGAGACGTTTCGAAATGTCTGTTAGCTCTCTGAAATTTGAATAATAGCAGATTGCGGGTAAGAAACTTGAGTTAGAAACAAACTATGGTTCACCAAACCGAGGATACATACTCCTAAAACCTTTCCAATCAGCCTGTTCCAAGCCAATAGCGGCAGATAACTTGCATTTTTCAGCACAAAAACATGCTATCCTTTCATCTAACGCCTTTAATTACGATCGTTTTAAGCGACAGGCAGGGTTGGAATTATGGAAAAAGAAAATTCTCAGAAACCAGCTGAAAGTATGAAAACAGGGGAGATCTCCAGAGAATTGGAAGTCCTTTCCCGGAAATATGAGGATTTAAAACGCCGATACGAGGAACAATCACGCCATGTAAATCTGATCAAGGCTGTTGAATTCATCAACAGCAAACATTTTGAATTGCAGGTCTTTCTTGATCAGTTAATGGACTGGGTGATGGTAGTAACCAAAACAGAATCGGCCGCCCTGCTATTGCTGGATGAAGAGAAAAAAAATCTTGAGTTTGTAATTGTCAAAGGCCCCAGTTCGGAAAAATTAAAAGGCTTAACCATTTCCCATACCGAGGGTATCGCAGGAAAAACCCTTGCCACCAACCAGCCTTACATCGCTCAGAATGTTAAGGACGATTCTACCTGGAGTTCCAGAATAGCTGAATCGATTCAATACAAGACCTTTAATCTACTGGCTGTTCCACTGCAAATTAAAGGTCAGGCCAAGGGAGTTATTGAAATCATCAACAAAAAGGATGGCGACCTGTTTTTTGATGAAGATGTAGTCCTTTTGCAAAGTCTTAGTTCCGAAGTTGCAGTAGCTTTGGAAAATGCAAGGTTGCTGGATTCTGCACGATTCAGGGCTCAGAATTTTGAAAAGCTTACCACACTTTCCGCCATTCTTAACTCCAGCCTGGATCAAAAACTGGTACGGAGAAGAGCACTGGAATCTGTTGTTGAGCTTTTGGAATGCGAGACCGGTTCTCTTTATTTGATAGATAAAGAAAGCAACGAGCTATACTTTGAAGTAGCCCTGGGCGAAAAAGGTGAAGTCGTGAAGGAAGTTCGTCTGCAGATGGGTGAAGGAGTGGCCGGCTGGGTAGCGGAAAAGGGAATAAGTGACCTGGTTCCCGATACCAGCGAAGATCCACGCTGGGCAAAACATGTGGATGAAAAATCGGAATTCATTACTCGAAACATGATTACCGTCCCGGTAAAAATAAAGGATAAAGTAATTGGGGTGTTACAAGCCCTGAACAAACAAAAAGGGAAAAAACCGGATATGGCAGACTTGAAGTTGATGGAAAGCCTGTCTGATCAGGTGGCTATTGCACTGGAAAACGCCCGATTGTACGAAGAGCAAAAGGTAATGTTCTTCGAAACGGCGGAAGCGTTAGCAGCAGCCATCGAAAAAAGAGATCCCTACACCGGGGGTCACACCAAACGGGTAAGGGACTTCAGTCTGGCCATTGCAAAACAACTTGGGCTCGATGATGATGCCATGGAGCTGTTGGAAATCACTGCGATTTTGCATGATATTGGGAAGATAGGAGTAGACGATGCCATACTTCGCAAACCCGGCAAACTGACTGATGAAGAGTTCACCAAAATGAAAAAACACACCATTTACGGTCACGATATCCTGGCCAATATTAAACAGCTGACCCCGGCGATTCCGGGAATGAAACATCACCATGAACGTGTGGACGGGAAGGGATACCCGGCAGGTCTGAAAGGTGAGGAAATTCCGCTGTTGGCCCGGATTATTTGTGTGGCGGATACCTGGGATGCCATGACCTCCAACCGACCCTACCGCAAGGGATTATCAAATAAAATTGCTTATGAGGAACTGAAAAACAACAAAAACAAGCAATTTGACGTAAAAATCCTGAATGCTTTTATCCGGGCTTACAATGACGGCGATATCATTTCCCAACAAAGAGAAGAAAGTTTAAAAGATTTGGATTAACAAGCTCTGGAATTATTCAGGCAAGCACTAAACATTAACGAGGCACATCGCCTTGTTTTTCAATTGATCCTCAGGTGAAATAATCCTTAATCCTTTTCCTTCATCAACGATTTCAATGAGAGGAATGGCATTGCTCTTCTCGATATCCTCATGTTCCAGGATTTTTATACACGCCTTTTTTGATTTGATCGCTTCTTCTGCTTCGATAATAGAAAAATCCTCGTCAAAAGCAAAATTATGGGATGATCCCGCAACCATGCGAATGGTTTCTTCATCCGAGTTGGAGGGAACCTGAAATACATTCTGAGAGTCCAGATAAACGGATGCTTTACTGGCAATCAATTCATTTAAAGCATCATTCCTGGTGGTAGCCAGCAGTCGTGCAAACCCGTCTTCAAGAGCCTCTTCATACAATTCAGCATCAAGCAAATCGGTACAAATAGTTTCCAGGCCCAGATGGTCGGCCAGCAGACATTTTGTTCGATCCGTTTCCAAAAAGGATACCGGAACAAATTGACTTGCCTGTTCTGCCAATGCCGAACTGAAGGGATTAATACCAACGAGCAATAGACCGGTTCTGGAAGCCGGTATCCGCACATCCAGTGCGCTGGCCAAGGGTCTGCAGGCCACAGTCGCCAACACGCCTGAAAAAAAGATAATGGCAAAGGTGAGGTTTAGAACGACTGACATTTCATAATCATACCCTGACACCACCAGGGTAGCATAAGATGCGGTGGCTACAGCAACAATTCCCCGGGGTCCGATTATACCAATAAATATCTGTTCACGAATAGTGACATTGGTTTTAACAAAGGCAATCAATATTGAGAGCGGTCTGACCAGGGCACCCAAAACAGCGGCTACAAACAACATCGCCCACCACTTGTCCATTAAAGGAAGCGGATTCACATAAGCAGATAGCAGCACAAAAGTGCTGCTGATAAAAAGGCTGGAAACCTGTTCTTTAAAATGGCGGACCTCCGGCAGAAACGCTTTGCGGGTATTTGAAAGATAAAAACCTGCTATTGCTGCAGCCAACGGTCCTGAAGAATGGAGCATTGCATTGGCAACGGTGAATGTGGCGATTGCCCCTGTTACACTGGCGATACCAAGCAAAGTGGAATCCTGTAGTTTTGCCGTCCATTCCAAAACATAGGTGAGTAAAAAACCGCAAGCAATACCGATAACTATTCCACCAATAATTCTCAGCAAAAATATCAACGATACGTTTACAAAGGAATCGGACAAATTCAAATCAACCATTTCCAGCGCAACAGCACTTAAGAGAACTCCAATAACGTCTCCCCAGATCGATTCCCAATTCAGCAACGTCTCTAAGCGCCGGGTTAAATAAACACTTTTCAAAATTGAGCCAATAACAGTGGGACCTGTTACCACAATCAAGGCTCCAAAAAATATCGCAATGTTCCAAGGTAACTCCAGTATATAATGTGCCAGCAACGCAGCACCAATGCCCGTCAGCGGAAGAGTCACTATTAGAATTCTGCGAATGGCCGAAGACTCCGCTTTAAAACTGTGTGAAGAGAGTGATAATCCCCCTTCAAACAAAATTATGGCAACCACAATCTCCAACAAAATATGAAGACCACCCCCTAAAGAATCTGGTTTTATCCATTGCAGTCCGATGTTTCCGACAACAAGACCAAAAAAGAGATAAAACAGAATGGCCGGAATTCTGAGTTTTCTGGACAGAATATAAGAAGATACCCCGATAACCATTGCAATCGTAATTGATTGCAGTGCAATTAAATCCATAGCCTTTTTTCGATTGGTGACTGTAATGCTTAATTCCTGTCATACCGCAGGAATCAATTTCCGAATTCCAGGAAAGATGCGGAATACGGAAATTTTTAGTGACTTGAAGCCGATTTGTGGCCTGCTGTATCCTAATAGCAATAATCAGGCAATAATCTTTAAGAATGCTACAACTCGGGTAGCACAAAGGAAAAGAGATCAAATCAACAGCTGGTTTGCTTTGCAGGCACAATTACTGTTTTGAAACAATCTGTCATCAGAGGCTGCCAAAACAGAAAAGTGCTGTCAATTCCCGTTTTTGTGGGTCTTATGGGCTGAGACAACTATTCCCTAAAAATCTTCGATTCAACAAACAGACGTTGTATCTCTAAAAAAGAGCTTTGAGATAAATGTAGTGAGAGACTAGGAGAGGATTTACCGTAATTCCTGACCCGGTGCCTGACTTCCGGGGCAGGAATTAAACGGGAAGGAGTTAAATGCTTGTTACTTCAAAATCCACCGCCTGGTTCTCCACGGTGGTTGCTGTTTCAACATCGTTGGGGAAGAAATCGATATTGAAACATAAATTCCCATCAACTCTGACAACGCTGTCATCAAGCGTTGCTTTTTACGGATTGATGGAAAATTAAACCGAAAACTTAAACCTTTAATAAGATTGTTTCCCTAGTCTTCAAATTGTGAGCCAAACTGCTCCGATTTCTTTTACCTGTTTTATAACAATAATTTAGTTAATTTCGGCGTTTGAAAATTATTGGGAAACCTGCTTTTGAATGACAAAATCGAAGCTTTGATCCCACAAAATTGTCACAATCCCTGAAAAAGCTAAAAGCTAACTGCCAGTAGCTAATAGCTTTTATGGAAAAGTCATCTTCCTCAGTGAACTGCAGAGCCACTGATAGAATAAAACAAGGGTGCGAAACTTCAGTTTATTATTGTACAACCGGATCGACTGAAATCTGTTGAGAAAATGAGAGACACCCGGTCCTTCATCAGGGGACAGAACCGGCTACTGTGGAAGCTATCTTAAACTCTGGTGATTGATGAGTTAGCGCTGCTTAGGGCAGCAGTTGATTATCCTTGGTGATATTTTTCAACCAGGGTTTCAATATCCAGGCTTTCCGGGTCCAACTCTTTTGATTGCAGAAATTCCGGATTATAGAGCTTGGAATATGCCCGCTCCCCGCTATCGCAAATCATAGTCAATATTCTTTTTCCCGGTCCCGCATCCACTGCTGTTTTTAATGCCCCCGCCAGATTCAATGCCGAACTGCTGCCTACCACTATGTTATCATTGCTTTTAACATAATTGGCAACGGTCACAATATCTTGATCAGGTAGAGTGAAGGCATTATCAATTTTTGCTTGTTTGAAGTTCTCAACCAGCCTCATGATCCCAATACCTTCGGTAATAGACGATCCCTCATTTTCGAATTTTCCGGTATGTACATAAGAGCAGGAGCCGGAACCCTCAGGATCAGCCAAAAGTATCTTGATCCCGGAAATCTTCTCTTTCAGATAGTTGGACACTCCTGCTATCGTCCCGCCTGTGCCCGAAACGGATACAAAAAAATCCAAATAACCACCGGTTTGATTGTAGATTTCAGGACCTGTATGACTGTAATGGGCTCGGAAATTACTTAGATTCTCAAATTGATTTGCCCACCAGTATTTATCCGGTTCATTTTCAGCGATCTGTCTTGCTGTATGGTAAAAATGATTTGGGTTGGAAAAAGGGCAGGGGTCTACCAGTTTTAATTCCGCACCATACAGGGTTACAAGTCTTTCCTTTTCAAAAGCTTGTCCCTTAGGCATAACAACCAATACATCATACCCTAGGGATCTACCGACAAGGGCCAACCCAATTCCCGTATTTCCTGCCGTTCCCTCAACAATGGTCATGCCGGGCTTTAGTTTTCCTGATTCAATGGCGTCAGTTATCATCTGCAATGCAGCTCGATCTTTAATCGACCCCCCGGGATTCATGTTTTCACACTTTCCCAAAATTTCACATCCCGTGAGCCGGCTCAGGGAGTTAATTCTGACAACCGGCGTATTGCCTATCAAGCCTGTTATGTGGTTAACTTTTAGGGAATCCATGACTATCTCCTACTATTTGAAACTGTTTATTAGTAATGATCCTGCTTACTTCCCAAGTCATCAAACGATCGGTTTTGGTTTATCACCAATGAGAACCAATGCCGGCAAACTTTCAATTCAATAAATATTAAAACCAGACTCGTAAGCTAACATTAAACTGTTTGTTTTCTTCAAAAATCCTGCCTTTTTAATCGATTTCACCAAAGATTTTCGGGACCCCCAATGACAAAAGCAAATACCTTTCGCTCACGGGAAGTTTGCCATCGACCTGATTTAATATACCAGGGCTGTATTGGAACTGCTATCAATTGAGAATCGCGAAGGATTTATCACTGTGGGCAACGGAAGGATAATACAGCAGTAGCCAGCGGTGTTAACCGCTGGAGCTTAGATGCCAAAGACTAAAGAACATCTGTGAGAACAGGACAAGTTGATTTGCTTTAAGGCTTTTCCTTCAATCGTAGTTAAACTGCAGACGTATAGTGCGTGCTTAATGCGATTAACAGCTGTCCGGAGAAGTAAAAAGCCAGACTGATTCTGTTTAGTTTAAATGGGAATCTGAATTTATTGATTGCCAGCATCACATCGGATACATAAAACAATAAGGCTCCAACAGCCAGATATCCCGCTTGGGTTAGGTTAAATGCTTCCACTGAGAAAGTCAGCAGGGCACAATTCACCATGAGGGTAATTATTAGTATGTAGAAAAAGGCTGGAATCTTCATACTTCCCAAGCCGGGGTAAAGCAGAATAAAAATGCCCAGACTGATCAAAACCACGATTGAAGTTTCCAGGGCGCCAAACAACACATATCCTCCAAAGTCAAGAATCGCAAAAGTATAAGCGACATGCCCCAGTAAAAACAGCACCAGTCCTATTAAAAACGCTTTGGCTGAATCAAACATTAAAGCGATATCCCCGCCCAGGCTCAAGATCATCCCTAAAAGAATAATCGTTTTATAGGTATAGTCGAGACTATTTGTAAAATAAGACAAAATGATCACGACGATAATAAGTGATGTGGATATAGGTTTGAAGAAATAGACCTGCTTCCTTTGCTCAAGAAATTCCGCTTTGATAAGGAATGCGACGGAAAGGATTACCCCCCCTACTAATACAGGAATAACAGCCATGGCTCTCCCTTTTTGATTTCTACATGATTGAAAAAGATGAATTGTGGCCATACCAACCTTCCTTTTTGCTATGACCTCGAATGACAGACTGCAGACAATTTCTCAAATGAATGTCTGCTAACAGAATTTGCACTGCCCCATTGGATCTGATTTGCTCCTTCATTATTAAGAGTGAATTTAGTGTTTTGTCAATTTTTTGAACTTTGCTTCTTCTCTTGACTTAATGACAGGCGACTCGATAAATTTTATCACTCGTTTGTGGACTTTTCTGAATTCTGAAACACTCCTGGGACAATCCTGTTTCATATTTTATCGTCTTGAATTCCATGAACTGGATTTCAATCAACTTCGACAGTGACATGAAGATGCCACTGTGTCTAAAACACATACATTTCAGGGTGTTAATAAACCGTTTTCCTTATTCTCTTCCAAACTTGAATAATTGCTCCACAAACTGATAACTGATAACACAGTCAAAGCCGGAATAAAATCACTTGCTTGCGAATCAAGCAGGTCAAAACTAAACCCAAAAATGTGTCTAAAAAAGTTGTTTCAAATACTGGTTTTGATTGGTTTGTTATCCAACAGCTTCATTGAAATCAGCGCTGTGGAAGTCGCTCAATCACCTTCATTCAATTCTGACACAATCGTATTACAGTTAAGGTGGAAGCACCAATTCCAATTTGCCGGTTATTATGCGGCAAAAGAAATGGGATTCTACAAAGAGGCAGGACTCAATGTGGAGATCAAGGAGGGGGGGTTAAACATTGATACTGTTGAGGAAGTCATCGAGAACCGTGCACAATACGGGGTGACCAACAGTGAGATATTGCTGCACCGTCTCAACGGCAAACCTTTGGTTGTACTGGCGGCAATTCTTCAACATTCACCTCTTGTTTTGCTCACTCCAAGAGTTGGTGAGATAACGAATCCTCAAGACCTGGTAAACCGGACGGTCAAGATGAGCCTGCACCCCAGGGACATTGAATTGCACGCCATGTTCCGCAATGAAGGCGTGTCATTAAACCAAATTAATATTTTGGACTATCCGATTACCTACAGCGACTATTTTGACTCTAATTTAGATGCCATCAGTGCCTATATCACAAACGAACCCTATTTTCTGATGCTTGAAAACAGGCCGTATTCCGTCATCAAACCAGCCAGTTATGGGATCGATTTTTATGGCGATTGCTTCTTTACATCTGAAAAGGAAATCAACGACAATCCCAACCGGGTTGAAGCGTTTAAAGCTGCAAGTATCAAAGGATGGCACTATGCCCTGCAACATCCTGAAGAATTAATCCATATCATCAGAACCAAATACAACTCCAGCAAGAGCCTTGAGCACATGCGCTACGAAGCAGAATCGATCAAAAAACTGATCGTTCCCGATCTTGTTGAAATTGGACATATGAATAAGGGCCGGTGGGCATCTATCGCCAATGTCTTCATGCAATTTGATATGATCCCGAAGGATTACAACATGGAAGGTTTTATCTATCAGCCGGTTTCCTCAAAAGAATCACGCCGGTTGAAGTGGCTTGCCAGGATAATGTTCCTGATATTGGTGGCAGTCGGATTTGTCGCTGTGATCTTGTACATTTTTAATAAACGCTTACAAAAAGAAATAAAAGAAAGAATGCTTTCCGAAACGGCATACAGGGAAAGTGAAGCGAAATTCAGACTGCTGATCGATAACGCGGAACTGCTTGTCACTATTGTCGATCGAGACGGCAACCTTTTATTAGTGAATGATAAAATGGCTGAATACCATGGAGGCGACAAAGAAACTTTTGAAAGTAAAACGTTTTATGATCTGTACGAGAAGGATAAAGCCGACACATGTATGGATCGAATTCGCTTGGTGATCGATTCTGAGGAAAGTCGAATTTACGAAGACATAGTCAGTTTCAATACTGGTCCCAAGTGGCTGATAACAAATGTACAACCTTTGAGAAACATTCATGACAAAGTATATGCTGCCCAGATTATTTCCCAGGACATTACCAAAAGGAAGCAGGCCGAAGAAAGCCTTAAAGAAAGCGAAGAAAGATACAGGGCTGTTTCGGAAATCACTTCCGATTTTGCTTATGCATATGAAGTAACGGAGGAGGGTGATTTAAAATTCCAATGGGTGACTGATGCCATATTCGAAATTACCGGTTACACGCAGAATGAAATCAGTGAGTTAAAGGATCGTTGGAATTCGCTGGTCCATCCCAAAGACCTCCACTTGATCGACCAGCAAATGAACGACTTGATAACAAAACATTCGGGGATCGTTGAGTATCGCATCATTAAGAGAGACGGATCGATCGTCTGGCTCAGGGATCAAGCCAAATTGACATTTTACAGCGACGCCAAAAGGATTTACGGAGCCATCAAAGACATTTCCGAAAGTAAACGCACTAAAGAAGCTCTCCAACTTGCATACGCCGATCTGGAACTACGAGTCCAACAGCGAACTGCCGAGTTAAACGACAGCAATAAATTATTGAGAGAGGAGATAAGAAGCAGAAAGGAAATGGAGGAAAAGCTGATCTTTGCCAAAAGGCATGCTGAAGAGGCAAACTGCGCCAAAACAGAGTTCCTGGCCAATGTGTCTCATGAACTCAGGACACCTATGCATCATATTTTGAATTACTCAAAATACGGCATGACTAAGTTTCACAAAACAACCCAGGAAAAGCTGCTTCATTACTTCACCCAGATTCGAAAAACAGGAGATCGATTAATGTTGCTTTTGAACGATCTGCTGGACCTGTCCAAAATGGAAACAGGCAACATCAATTTTGCCATTGATGAGATTGATCTTTTTGATTTGGTTAACGAGCGTGTATCAGAGCTGCAAACTTTGCTTGATAAAAAGGAATTGACGGTTGATATCAAAGAAACCAAAGTTAATACCAGGTTGGAATGCGATCCCAACAAAATTGGTCAGGTCATTCAAAACCTCATGTCCAATGCTATTAAATTTACTCCGGATGGAAAGAACATATCTATTCACTTCGAGCCCTCGGTGCTTTCAATCCCCACTGTGCACGACACAACCGAGGTGGTATCTGCAGTTTCCATTTTTTTCGGGGACCAGGGAATCGGCATTCCGGAGAGAGAACTGGAAACTGTTTTTGATAAATTCGTTCAAAGTAGCAAAACCAGAACTGGAGCCGGAGGAACAGGATTAGGACTATCTATCAGCAAGGAGATTATAGAGGCCCACGGCGGTGTTATATACGCGGAAAACAATGCAGACGGCGGAGCGACTTTTACATTTACCCTTCCCTACAAACAAGACAAATTAAACTCATTCACACCGCAAACGTCCAATCAAAACTAATTCCTCATATTGTTTCAATCCTTGAAGTCCAGACAGCTTTTCTGTAGAATGACTTCAACTTGGGTAACACCTGTGATTTGGCATGATAAGTGTTATTGCTTCATGGGAACAAAGTTTTTCTATTCATACTCTTTTGGCAGCGCAAGGTCTTAATGGATCCCGCGAACATTCCGACCATTATATGACCTTAAGTCTTCAATGGTATTTTGACTATACTCTTAACCACTCACAAAGGCCGACCATGGATTTAAAACAATACTCAAAAAAAGACATCATTCTGTCCGCATTAAAAAGTGAAATCGATTCTGAACGAACTTATCTGGAGCTGGCAAAGCGGGTTAAGAACATTATGTTGGCTGATCGATTGAAATTTCTTGCCCGGGAAGAGAAGTATCATGCCGTTTTTTTAAAGGATCTTTTCAAGGCGGAATTTCCGGGAGAGCAGGCCAAGGTTCCTGACGAAGGAGTCATACCTCTGCCGGAGATTGATATCGAAAACGAATCCATTGCCATGAGCGACTTGTTGGATCAGGCCAAAGAAACAGAAACAGTAGCTGCCACGTTTTACTCATCCATGATTTCCATATTCTCAGACGACAAACAACAATCTCCCGAAGCCCAACAAAGACTGGCAAAAGTGCGAGATAGTCTGTTGTATCTGGCGACCATGGAAACCGGGCATGCCAGAATATTGGAAACCGAAGCGGACCATGCCAGGCAAAATGAGCATGACACCATGGAATGGGAAATGATTCATGTAGGTCCCTGATTCATCACATTCAATAACAGTGAGCTGGATGTCACAGCAGATCACTTGCTATTTCGGCCAGTTCGGAACGTTCGCCTTTTTCCAGATTGATATGGGCATAAAGCTTTTGCCCTTTCATCTTCTCGATCAAATAGCTTAACCCGTTGGTATGGCTATCCAGATAAGGGTGATCAATTTGAAATATATCACCGGTAAAAACAATTTTTGTCCCTTCCCCGGCCCGAGTAATGATGGTTTTAACTTCATGAGGAGTTAAATTCTGGGCTTCATCCACGATAAAAAAGACCTTCACTAAAGATCTTCCCCGAATGTAGGACAAAGCAGATATCACCAGTTTTTCCTCTTCCAGCAATTGAGTAATATTTTTTGCCTTGCTTTCCTTTTCTTCCATCATTTGCATCACCCCCAGGTTGTCATAGAGGGGATTCATGTACGGATCAAGCTTTGATTGAATATCGCCCGGAAGAAAACCGATATCCTTGTTACTCAGAGGCACAACCGGTCTTGCCATGAATATCTGCCTATAATGCCTCCGCTCTTGCAAGGCTGCTGCAAGGGCCAGCAAGGTTTTTCCGGTACCTGCCTTTCCTGAGATGGTTACAAGCTGGATATGGTTACTTAAAAGGGCATCCAGGGCAAACGTCTGTTCCACATTTCGTGGTTTGATTTTGTACGCAGTAGGCTTTTCCACCCTTTTTACCTGGTTGGACTCACCATCGTACATTCCCAGGGCTGATTGGGTGCCATTGCGCAATATCAAGTACTCATTCGGGTTTAATTTGGTGCCGTTTTTAAGCGCATCAGCATCAAAATAAGCGACACAGTTAAAAAGCTGTTCAATCAATCCGCTATCAATATTTTCAACCGTGCGGTGACCATTGTATAGTGTTGCAATATCGCGAACCTGATCGTTTCGATAGTTTTCGGCATTCAGTCCAACCGATTTGGCCTTCATCCTTAAATTAACATCTTTTGAGATCAGAATAACCTTTTTCGTTTTGTGTTCCTTGGAGAGGTGATAAGCGATGTTTAAAATTCTGTGATCGTTTTTGTTAGGAGAAAAGCTTTTGGCCAAATCTTCATGGATCTCCCTATCCAAAGAAATGCTGATCTTCCCAAGCCCCTTACCAATTTTGATTCCGCCATCAAAGATTTTATCTCCGCTTAGCGAATCCAGTGAACGGGTAAATTCCCTGGCATGAAAATTAATCGACTCATTTCCTTTTTTGAACTGATCCAGCTCTTCCAAAACCGGGATCGGCACTGAGATATCAGAGGTCTTGAATTGATGGATACACTTGCTGTCGTGAAGGATGACATTGGTATCCAATACCATCAGGTTCTTCTTTCTTGGCATAATCGTTCCGTTGAAAAACGTTTATTATAAAAACACGACCGAAAAAAAAGACTGTAAGAATTCTAAAACAAGACAGAAAAAAACAGGTGGAAAAAGACAACAAAGGACCGCAAAACCGAGGCGCTGTCTGACACAGGCTGGATGGAAGCTGTTGAAGGGTTAAGTAAATCAGCTTAGTGTTCTTCAAAGTATCTAGACCTTACTTTGCGTAATTAATAATTCGAACACGTTGATTTCACGGTAAAGCACCGGAACGTTTGATTCAGATGTCGACTACACCGTACACTATAATGCTTAAAAATGCTAGATATTCTGCAGACTTTTGATTTTTTTCTCAACCCGGTCTAAAACCTCTGAAAACATTGACTCATTTCTCTGGGAGAGGTTTTTAAACAACCAGACAACACGAACTTTATCAGAGGCATCGTTCGGAAGCCAGGAAACGGTTTTGATTGACAGAGGTTTGCAATAGATGTCCCCAATCAACACTTCGTCATATTCTGTTGGAAATTTTACAGAAATATACATGCTGTTAAGAAGATCACTCACTCCGGAAGGCAAGGTAAATTCACAAAAGGCACTGCTCATACTCAAGTTAATAACGTCCGCGTTAATATTTTGAGATTCTGCGTGAATAATGGCTTGAGTTCCCGGGATACTATATCGCTGTTGTCTCCGCATTTGCCGGGGATCAAATACTTCGTCGATCTTGTTCCGCAGTTTTACGGATGAAAAAGGCACCACCAGATAATGCTGAATGCCCTGCTGGCGAATCTCCGCTATATGCTCATCCGAAGAGGTCGAAGTAAAGATGATAAATGGAATGTTCCTTCCCTTTTCCGACTCTCTTAACTTTTGAAACAGCTCATGCCCCTCACAATCCCTTAAAATGTAGGCACTTAAAATTATATCAATTTTATCTTCTTCAACAAGTTGCATGGCCTGCTTACCTGATGAAGCTTCCAACGGAGTAATATCATCTAATTCCGCCAATACAAAGCCCTTCAAAAGGTTTCGAATAACTCTCGAATCATGAATGATTAGTAATTTTCTTGAGTTCATATAGGGTTAAGGGTTAGGGATTGTTGTAAGTAATTCCGGGAGCACCCGGGCAGCTCATTGAGCCGATGGCAAATTCTAGCAAATGTAATAACTATTTTCTACAGCACCAATTACAAATCGTATTATACCCCAAGTTATTTATCACCATTCAGGTTTTTGATTCATGTTGTTTCAACGCATCAGCTTCGGAGCGATCTATTTAAATCCACGTAAAAAACGCAAAGGTCCAATACCAATATGAGCCCCGCCAAGGAAAACAGATGCAACCTCAATCCCCTGTGAGCTTGCTTCATGTATAAAGGAAAAAAGTGTCGATGAGCATCCTGCTGGTGTAAAGGCAGATCCGCCAATACCTGGAAAAGCATCCCACTAAAGAAAGCTGATTCAAAGACTCTCAAACAGCTGCAAATTTTTCTCCAAAACACCTCCCTGCAACAGATCATTCATTGCCTGTTTGTAGTGTTCGGTTTTAATTCCCGGGATCAAGTTGTTTTTACTGATCGTAGCCAGGACAGCAATATTTTGCATTCTGGCGTCCGCCAGTTCACCCGCCGACACCTTGAATTCTTTAACTCCCCGTGCCTTGCAGGTTTTGGAAACCAAGGATTCATCCACTTCCGAAGCCTGGTTCAATCTGGTTTCCAACGGCTGCTGGACGGTGTTGTAATAAACTAACGTTCCTTTGTCTCTAAGAGCATCGTTCATGCCCCTCAAGGCCTCATGCCGTTCCAAGGCAATTACCATATCGGCTTCTCCTTTCGGAATTAATGGAGTTCTGACTTTTGGGCCAATTCTTACGCGCGAAACAACAATACCTCCTCTTTGAGCCAATCCATGGGTGTCAACTCCTTTTACCGGCAACCCGGCATGATCAGCAGCCCTCAATACAACCTCACTGATCAATCCGATTCCCTGTCCGCCGACACCGGTTAGAAATATATCAAATTTTTCCATTGTATACCCCAAGTAGTTTTTCAATTGTATCAATAACTTAAACTTCGAACCTGTAGCCTCTTTTTATTCAAGTTTCAGCAGGCTAACAGACATTTCAAAACGTTTCAAAGGCTATCAGTTGGGTCTTGTTATGGCATCGACCGGGCAAGTCTGGATACAGGACCCGTCGCCAATACAAAGATCGGGGTTAACTTCGATGCGACCGTCTTCTTTACGTGTGAACGTGGGACAAGCAAAGACTTCCACACATTCATTTGCACGATCACAGGTATTTTGATCGATGGTTACAGATTTCTGTTTGTAAGATCCTTTTTTCCGTTGTTTACGAACGAATTGCAACATACAGGGGTGCCGAGCAATAACCACACTAAACTGATCTTCTTCCATGGTCTGTTGTATTGTTGTAATCAACTTTGCCTGCTTGTAGGCACCGACATCGTGAATGTTTTTCACACCCAACCCTTCCAGCACCTGACGAACAGGAATTTTATCTGTAGGACCATTAAAATTGTTTCCGCTTGCCGCATGATCCTGATGACCTGTCATCGCTGTGGTTCCGTTTTCCATCAAAACCAGGGTAAGGTTGTGATTATTAAACAGAGCATTGATAATTCCAGGGATACCGGCATGAAAGAAGGTGGAATCACCTAAAAAGGCAACCACTTTTCGTGAATTGTTAAACAGAGTCAGACCGGAAGCAATCGCCGTTGAAGCCCCCATGCAAAGCAAAACCTGACCCATATAATAAGGCTCCTGAAAACCAAGCGTATGGCATCCGATATCTGCAACCGTGATATCGGTATCTTTCAGGGCCTTTTTCACAGCATGAAAAGCGCTGCGATGTCCGCAACCAGGGCACAATTGAGCAGGTCTTTTAGCTACATCAGGTTTGTTTTCTTCGGATATTATTTTGGCTTCGATCATTTCTGGCCAGGTTTGATGCAGGATAGTTCGAACCTTATCGGGTGTATATTCTCCAATCCAATCCTCAACACCGTTTTTGCCGATAATGGCTGTGTTTATTTTTTCATCAAAGGCCATCATCTTGATATCTTTTTCGAGTTCGTTGTCCAATTCTTCCAGAATTTTTACTTCTTTATGGGAGGTTAAAAAGTTCCTGATAGCAGCTTTGGGCGGTGGATAAATCAAACCCAATTTCAACACATCGGGTTTTTTCGATACCGACTCCAGGACCTCCATTAACGACAAATAAGGCAAACCTGAAACAATGACACCTTGCTCCGTATTTCCATGATCATCCATGGTGTTTAACCCAACTTCATCCGACCATTTTTCGTAAAACGGAAGATTGGATAATGCCTCATGCTTCATCGGCAACACGCGGGATACCAAAGGAATATAATCGCCATTGTCCGGATTGAACCTGGGAGTATCGTCATGTTCTTTAGGAGACCAGCCCTGAAACGACACCTTCTCTTTCATATGGCAGACATGGGTGGTTAAACGAAGAATGACCGGCTTTTGCATTTTTACCGAGACCTCAGCCGCTTTTAGATAATAGGTATAAACCTCGGTGGGATCGGCAGGTTCCAGCATTGGTGTGTAACTGAGGTAGGAAAAATGCCGGTTGTCCTGCTCATTTTGTGACGAATTTGCTCCCGGGTCATCACCCAGAACAATGATCATTCCTCCTGTTAAATTGAGCAGGCTAAGCTGCACGAATGTGTCCGCTGCCACATTCAATCCCACACTTTTAAAGAATACCGTAGAAAGATGACCGTTAATGGAAGCCCCGTATGCCACTTCCATCGCCACTTTTTCGTTGGTGGAAAACTCAAAATAAAAAGGTCTTTGTTCCCCGGGAATAGACCGAATAGCTGTCGCTATCTCCGGGGTTGGTGATCCCGGATATGCGGAAACTACGCGCGTTCCTGCCTCAACCATGGCTCTCACCAGGGAAGTATTCCCCATCACAATTTCAGAAAAAGCCGGCTTCGTCAGCAGCATATCTCCCATATGTTTCACAATACGTCTCCTGTACAAGTGCTATTGAAAAACAATCGCAATTAATTGATAATATGAAACAGTTAGTATTTGAATAGTTCATTCACTATAACACCCGAGTTTTTGGTAAGTCAAAAACGATTCACCTATCTGCTGAAGTTTCTTTCAACCTTCTAAAACGGAGACTGTAAAATCATGAAAAACAGAATTACTGATTTGTTTGGCATTGACTATCCCATCGTGCAAGGCGGAATGATTTGGTGTAGCGGCTGGAAGCTTGCTGCAGCTGTCAGTAAGGCTGGCGGTCTTGGTTTAATAGGTGCAGGGTCCATGTATCCCGACATCCTCCGTGAACACATTCAGCAGTGCAAGACAGCTACATCCAGACCCTTTGGAGTTAACGTCCCCTTGCTCTATCCTGACATTCAAAAACTGATTGATATCATTCTGGATGAGCAGGTTCCGGTTGTCTTCACTTCAGCCGGGAATCCAAAAACGTGGACAAAGGTGCTGAAAGACCATGGAGTAAAAGTCGCTCATGTTGTTTCCAGTGTTAAATTTGCCAGGAAATGTGAAGAAGCCGGAGTGGATGCGGTTGTCGCCGAAGGATTTGAAGCAGGGGGTCATAATGGCAGGGAAGAGACAACAACATTTTGCCTGATTCCAATGGTTCGGGAGGCCATCTCACTGCCATTGCTGGCTGCCGGGGGGATTGGAAACGGTAGGGGATTGCTGGGAGCACTAGCTTTGGGAGCAGATGGCGTTCAAATCGGAAGTCGTTTTGCTGCCAGCCTCGAAAGTTCAGCACATCAGGAATTTAAAGAAAAGATAATCAGCATCTCAGAGGGCGAGACTGTACTCACCCTGAAACAGCTGACCCCTGTCAGAATTATCAAAAACAAGTTTTATGAAGACGTGTACCGTTCGGAAATTCGTGGAGATGGAGTAGACAAATTGCGAGATCTGCTGGGTCAGCGGCGCTCCAAAAAGGGCATGTTTGAAGGCGATATGGAACAAGGAGAACTGGAAATCGGACAGATTTCCGCTGCCATTGCAAATATAAAGCCGGCAGGAGACATTGTCAAAGAGATCTGGCAGGAGTATCAAACACACAAAAGTTCCCTATGCCTGCCTGAAGATTAATATTCTGCGGATAAGGTGCGAGAGATGTATGCAAACGAATCGTTTTGCCTTTTCCAATCTCCGGTAAGCGGGATCAGTTGTTTGGAAGGGGAGCGTTAAACAGATCGGATGGTCTCATAAAAGGTCTTTAATCTACGTTTTTGATTTTCGACCTCTTTCAGCAGACTCGCGATTGTTTCACTGTCAACATCACTACCCGTCTTTTCCAGCCTTAAAGCAGCTTGCGCCAAATCGTCGGCAGCCAGACTTAAAGCACCGCCTTTAATGGAATGGGCCTCTGCACTGACCGTCTCAAAATCCTGTTGTTCAATTGCCTGGCGAATAAGAATAAATTGCTCTTCCATGGCTTTGAAATATTCGCCAATAACATAATCAAGAGTTTTGGCATCGCCTGCAAACGCACCCAGGGCACGTTCCCTGTCCATCGGGTATTCATTGGTGTGTGCTGCTGAATCCGCCTTTTTTTGGATCTGATATGTTGTCGGCTTTGAGTATGTCATCAAGCTGGAATCCAACCATTTTTCAAGGACTGCGTACAGTTTTCTCTGCTGAATTGGTTTGCCCAGGAAATCATCCATTCCGGAGCTGACACATTTTGCCTGATCTTCTTCATACACATTTGCAGTATAAGCAATTATGGGAACACGGGTGCTTTTCTTTTTTTCCTTTTCTCTAATTAAAAGGCTGGCAGCAAAACCATCCATTACCGGCATGTTCAGATCCATCAAAACCAGATCAAATTCCGCCTCTTCAAACATGTCAATGGCCTGTTGACCGTTTTCAGCCAATTCAACGGCACAACCGGCTATTTCCAGGTTTTTAATTGCCACCATTTGATTGGTTTTGTAGTCTTCAGCCAGTAAAACCCTGGCATTCCATTTTTTCGTCAAATCCCTGGAGTTTTCCAACTCCTGTTGCTTAACAACCTGGCTGACAATGGTCGTATCATGTACTTTTTTCAGAGGGACTTTGATCCAGAAGGTACTGCCTTCCATTTCGACACTGTCAAAATCAATTTCACCATCCATCAGTTCGGTGAGTTCCTTGGCTATCGTTGTTCCCAGTCCGGTACCTCCAAACTCCTTGGTCATCAGCGGGTTTGCCTGGTTAAAGCTTTCAAATATGTACGGTTGCCTCTCAAGCGGTATCCCAATCCCTGAGTCCTCCACAGAGAATTTCACAAAAGCAATCTCATCGGATTCATCGACAATATCCAGCTGGATCTTGATATAGCCGGATTCCGTGAATTTAATGGCATTATTGAGAAGGTTGTGGAGGATCTGTCTAAGACGAGCAGGGTCACCTTCTACCACCATCGGCTCGCTGCAATTCACCTCACAGAAAAAATCGAGATTTCTTTTGCCTGCCCTGGCCTGCATAATGGCTGACAATTCCATCATTAGATAGTGCAGATTAAACGGCCTTGTTTCAAGTTGAAACTTGCCTGTGGCAATCTTGGCATGATCAAGCAGGCTGTTAATCAGCTCCAGCAAGATTTTAGATTCGACCAGAATATAGTTGGTATAAGGATGATCCGTATTTAACAACTCGGGAGTAAGACTGAGTTCACTAAATCCGATTATTGCGTTGAGAGGGGTTCTCATCTCGTGGGACATTTTAGCGATAAATTCAGTTTTAGCCTTGTCCGCAGATTCTGCCTCTTCCTTGGCTTTTTCCAGTTTCTGCTCTGCTTCCTTCTGCTTCGAAATATCGGTAATAAATCCTTCAACAGCCAACAATTCGCCATTCACGCCATACACTCCCTGTCCCTGTTCCCACACCCATTTTTGACGGTTTTTCGGGGTAACAATTCTATACACTTTGCGACAGGTCGTTTTTGCTGCCACTGCTTCCTGCCAGCCGGCTTTTACTCCTGGTAGATCGTCAGGATGAATCAAATTGGTATAAGTAAACCGTGGATCTCCACTCAGCATCTCTTCCGGTTGACAGTCTGTTAAGTCGTAGCATCCCTCACTAACGAATTCCATGCTCCATTCCGCGTCGTTTTGACGTCTATAAACCATGCCCGGCAAGTTACTCATCAGGTTAACCAGTACCCTGCGGTTTTCATGCAGGGCCTCATCCACCTGCTTTCGCGCCCTGACTTCTTCCTGAAGTTCGCCGCGCAAACGGGATTTTTCCAGCGCGTTTTCCACGGAAAAAAGCAATTGCATGGGACTTTGCAACGGCTTGGTGAGAAAATCGGAAATTCTATATTCTTTGAGGAGCTTATAGGCACCAGTCAGCTCACCGTGACCGGTAAGGATAATTAGAGGTATTTCGTGATGCTGTTTTCGGATTTCATGAACAAGGGTTTCGCCATCCATGCGCGGCATTTTGAGATCGATGATCATAAGATCGTATTTTTGCTCTGAAAGCTTTTCCAGGGCATTGATACCGTCAAAAGCCGTCTCAATTATATGAGGAGAATTTTTCGACAAAATCTTATTCAGAATTTTGCGGATATTCGGCTCGTCATCAACTATCAATAAGCGGTGACCTGATTGATAATCCTTATCCGGATCCATTAAATTTCCCGACCGTTTTATGATTCAATCTGTTTCGTAAATCCTGGCATTGAACAACATTCACAATTAAAGGGCCATTCAGCCTGATGGCCAGGTTTGATCTTTCCTGAATCTCCTTTACTTCAAATTAAGATCTTGGAATAATGTTAGCAACTAATCAAAGCAATGTAAATAAATCTTTAAAGCCATAGAACCGAGGCTGTTGCCCCTTATCAGTATTTCTGCGCACTTTGATATTCGTCTTTAGCTGACATAATTAAAATGGTCTTAACCGTGCAATTCCGGAGACAGGAAACGATCGATTTTACCTTGTTATCATTGGTTTTCATCGATATTTGTATACCCTTATACAAAATGAAAAGGTATAAAACAATAGAAGTCATGGTATCTTATTTCAAGAAAACTTGCGGTGATCTGTAATGTTATTAAGATATTGGATTAAGCCTTTCTGCAAATAGAGGTAAAATAATAGAGGATTCTAGAAAGTTCCGTTTTTTTGTAGTATGATCACAATAAGTTGATATTCAAAAGTTTAAACAGCTACGGATCACTTCCAACAGCCCTTTTCAGCAACTCAAACTCTTGGAATATCGGGCACGGAAGCTTCAAAAGGAAAAGGGAGGGTTTAATGGTTACAACCGCCGGTTATAAAATCAAGGCGATTCTCCATGAAAATGAATTCTACAAATTCCACAGGGCCACTCGCCTGTTAGATGAGCAACGTGTTGTTTTAAAAACAATACACCTCCCCTCCCGCCACCATCTTTCCCAGGTACTGCTGCAAATCGAATTTAACCTTCTGCAAAACATAGATACCGAATTTAGTTTAACACCGCTTTGCCTTGAATCATTCGAAAATAATACCGCTGCTGTTTATGAGAGCATTGAGGGCTATGAACTCACTTCTCTTATTCCGGAACAGGGAATGGAGCCGTCATTGTTTTTAAAGTTAGCTCTGAAAATCACTGCAACTTTAAGGTCTCTCCACCGTTTACAGCTGTTTTGTTTCAATATCCAACCGGCAAACATTTTCATTAACTCCGAATCGGAAGATATTCTTCTATTGGATTTCACGTCAGTCTGCGCGTTTTCACAATGTTTTATTAGAAACGACGATGCCCTGTATGCCAAAAACCCGGTCTTTTTTCAAGCACCCGAATGCAGGGGATTACCGGAAGGCTTGATAGATTGGAGGATAGACATATACTCACTGGGATTGATCTTCTACCAGATGATAACAGGTACCGCTCCTTACAGTTATTCTCTGCTTAAGGATCGGACCCCGGATCGCCAGCCTTTGGTGTCTCCCATAAAGTATAACCCCGACATCCCCGAAGCGCTTTCTGATGTGATCATGATGTGCCTGGATCCAAATGCCGAAGAAAGGTATCAGAGCGCCCAGGCCTTATTGAACGATCTTGAAGAGTGCCGGAAGCGAATAGGTAAACATGGTAAAATAGAATTCTTCTTTCCAGGCAGTAACAACATCAAAGAGCACTTTCACATCCCTAAAAAGCTTTATGGCCGAGAAAATGAGCTGGATTCGTTGAACAGAATTTTGAATCGGGTGGCTGAAACCGGGATAAATGAATTTATTTTTCTCTCCGGAGATCAAGGTATTGGTAAAACAGCAATAATCGATGCTGCAATGCAGCCTTCGTCCGAGCAAGCCCCCGGAATCATCAGCTGTCAATTCTCTGAAGACTCGCAAAGCATACCTTATTCCGGCCTGATTAAGGCGCTGAGGGAACTAACCCAGCGGATACTGCAAAACAATGAACGTCGAACCGCATTTTGGCAGCGTGCCCTGCAATCGGAATTAGGTGCCAATGCCAACGTTTTGACAGAATTCATTCCTGAGTTGCGAATAGTTTTGGAGGAACACCGGCAAGCTCAGCAATTGACACCGGAGGAGCTGCGGAATCGACTAAACCTGGTTTTAATGCAGTTCATCCGGACTTTATCAAGCGCTGAGTATCCCCTGGTATTAATACTGGATAACCTGCAATGGGCTGATCCTTCTTCCATCAAACTGGTTGAACTATTGTTATCCAATCCTGATGTTCAATACCTTTGTGTAATCAGCTCCTTACGATCTGATGAAGCAGATCGTAACTTGTATCTGCAGAAACTTATTGGCTCCGTTCAGGAGTCAGGTCCGGCATACAGTGAAATAAAACTGGATACCATATCCCGCCATGACGTTGAGAGGATTTGTGCTGATACTCTATGCTGTCCTCTTGATAAAATTCGACCTGTGTCCGATTTGATATTTGAACAAAGTCGGGGTAATCCCTATCATCTGCATCAGGTTCTGGCTTATTTATACGAAAGTGGCATCATTTGCTTTGCCCCGGAAAAATCGCAATGGATGTGGAAAGCTCAAGACCTGCACAACCGGAAGTTATCCCTGACAGCACATACGCTTATTAGCCAAAAATTACTGCACCTGGATTCCGGTTCCCAGCGGCTAGTCTGGGTGGCAGCCTGCATGGGCTACGAATTTGACATACAATCGTTAAAGCAGGCCGGTTACAAACAAAGTGAGTTAAGTTCATTACTGGCAAAACTGGTACAAAATGGATTGATCATTCCGGAATTTAAATACGCCATTCACAATCACCCTCAATCCCTGCAGTTAACGGAGGAGATCAAAAAGGAATGGGAAGATAATTATGCATTTGTTTTCAAGGACAAAATGGTGCAAAAAGTTGCCGGGTCCTATATGGGAAACGGACAAAGAGCCATGCTCCACCTGGAAACCGGCAGAAACATACTGCAAAACAAAGTATTTGAGGCCTCTGGCACCAATGAGTTCATCATTGCGAATCACTTCAACTCAGCTAAGGATGTAATCTCCGATTTCGATGAGCTTCTTGAAACCGTGAAGTTAAACCTGGCTGCAGGGTTGAAAGCAAAGGCGATGGCTTCCTACGATATTTCGGCCCACTATTTCAAGCTGGGAATTGATGTGTTAAGAGCAGCTTATCCTGACTTTGAGAGCTTTGAAGATTTATCCGCAAAGCTATGGGAGACGTCCTATGATCTTTTGTCGTCTTTGGTGAAGGAAAAAGCTGAAAGTGAATTTCTGACAGGACAATTCGAAGAGTCATTGAGTACATTCAACTACCTGTTAGCCCAAGTTCGCTCACCCCTTGAAAAAGCGACTGCCTATTCCTTTCTAACAGCATTACACACAGCTTCAGGCCGGAATAAAGAAGCAATCAAAACCGGTTTGAAAGGACTGGAACTGTTGGGAATCAAAATATCAAAAAAGCCTTCAAAGCTCCGGCTATTTGCCGCTCTTCTGCTGGCATTGTGGAAGCAGCGTCGATTTGCCCATGGCAGTCGAATCAATTTCAAAGAATCGGATCTCTCCAATCATAACACTGTTTTTAAATTGTTTATGAACCTCCACCCAGCTGCCTATTTTGCAAACAGGCAGCTGCTGATTTTTTTGATCTTGAAGTTGTTTATACTTTCGCTAAGGTTTGGCAATAAATCCCACGCAATTTCGCTTACCCACCAGGGATTCGGGTTCTTAATCAGTTTTAGTCTCAATAAGTATCGGCAAGGGTATCATCTTGCAAAAACGGGGATTGATATTGCCGAAAAGCAAAACCATGACAAATTGATCGGTCTTAATTTTTTTATTTTTGGCAGCCTTATCAATAACTGGACCCAGCCGGTATCAATGGCAAATGGTTACCTGGGGATGGCTTTCAAGAAATTGAATGAATGCGGGTCCCTCGTTTACGCGGGTTATGCGGCTGTAACCCTGGTGTTTAATCTATCCCAAACCGAACCTTTACTCTCCTTGCGTTCCAAGATTGATGAGTGTCTGCTCTTTGCGCGAAAAACAAAAGATAAGGATGTAGAATCAGCTTTGGTAATAACCAGGCAATTCACTGAAGCCTTACAGGGAAAAACGTTGGCGCCGACTAATTTAAGTAATTCCGAGGTAGATGAAAATAGCCTTCTAAAAACGCTGGAACAAAACGATCAGCCGATTCCTTCACTGTGGTACGCTTTAAAAAAGGCCCAGCTTCATTTTTTGTTTGAGGAGTATGCTGCAGCGACAGAAGCAATCGAGTCGGTTTACAAGTCTATTAAATATTCCGTGGGACTGTCTTTTCTGCCTGATTATTACTACCTGTATTTTTTGCTGCTTATATCCCGGATTAACAGTGATCACCAAAAACCTTCCCGAAAGCAAGTCAAATCCATAAAAAATTTTCTGGGGAAAATGAAAATCTGGAGTCGGACGTGTCCTGAAAACCATCGGCATAAATACCTATTGATGAAAGCCGAATACCTGGGATTTAAAAACAAACAGCAGGCAGCAAAATCCGCTTTTATGGAGGCGATTCAAACAGCTTTTGACGACGGATTCATCATGCATGCAGGGGTTGCCTGCGAACGAATGGCTGCCTTTTGCATGAACTCAGGGCTGCAGACCCTGGCAATGTTCTTCTTTGAAAAAGCCCAGAATGCCTATTTTAATTGGGGGGCGACAACCAAGGCCACCCATCTGTCTCAGAAAATATCACGATTGGAAATCGGGCATCAACATCCGGAATCCAACCGGGTGTCCTATACAGGCAGTCATGATCTATCAACGATTATTAAAACCTCGCAGATGATTGGAAGTGAAATTGTCTTGGATAGACTTCAAAAAACACTGATGCAAACAATGATTGAGAATTCCGGGGCTAACAAAGGTTTTTTAGTTCTCAAGAAAGATAAAGACTGGATGGTGGAAGCTGAAGGCGATCTTGAAAGGGAAAAGAAGATTTGTCTCAAGTCTTACCAACTTGATTTTAATGAGCGCAACGAAACTCCATTACCCCTGTCAGTCATTCAATATGTTGAGCAGACCCGACAAAGCCTGGTAATAAAAAATGCGACCAGTGAAAAGACTTTCAGCAAAGACAGTTACATCCTCAACCTTAAGCCAAAATCCGTATTTTGCTCGCCGATCATTCACCAGGGAAAACTAATTGGGATATTTTACCTTGAAAACAATCATAAAGCCGGTGTGTTTACTCCGCAGCGACTTGAAATACTTGAATTGTTTGCTTCGCAAGCAGCCATATCCCTGGAAAATGCCTGGCTTTATGCCGACCAAAGAGCAGCTAATGAGCAATTGCAAAGGGAAATCAATGAAAGACAGGAAATTGAAAATGAGCTGCTTTTTATTAACGAAGAGCTTGAGCGTTCCAATCAAGAATTGCTGGAAACGCAATCCCAGTTAATTCAATCAGCCAAGCTGGCATCAATCGGAGAGCTGGCAACCGGCATGGCCCATGAACTGAATCAACCCCTCATGTATATCCGCAACAGTGCCCAACTTTCTTTGATGGAAGGGGCTGAAAACATGGAAAAAAACTCTGTCACGGAGTTGTTACGGGATATCGAAAAAAGCACCGGCAGTATGATGAGCATCATTAATCATCTGCGAGACTTTGCAAGACATCATGAACTGAATCTGTTTCCCATAGATGTGCACGATGTTCTGGACGACAGCCTGATTTTGATATCTGAACAGCTGAGAATCCGTAGTATTGAGCTGGAAAAACGATATGGAGAAGAAATTCCAAATATTCTGGGAAATTCTCAGCAATTGGAACAGGTCTTTATCAATATTCTGACTAATGCCAGAGATGCCATGGAAGGGCAGGCCGATGCCCAACTCAAAATCAAAACCAGCTTTCTTCAGCTGACGGAGTTTAAAGGCGAGCTTACCGTCGCTTTTGAGGATAATGGTGCGGGAATTTCAGAGGAAGACCAACAGAAGCTTTTTGATCCTTTTTTCACCACAAAGGAAGCAGGGAAAGGCACCGGGTTAGGCCTTTCAATAAGTTACGGAATTATCAGGGATCACGGGGGACGAATTTTGGTGGAAAACAATCAACAGGCAGGGGTAACATTCAGGGTGATATTGCCAGTCGACTTAAGAGAAGTTGAACCTGAAATGAATCGTTAAGAAAATCATCTGGTAACGGGAATAGCCATGTTTAGTTCTTTCAGTTTTTTGATCAGCACATCCCTGCGAAAAGGTTTTACAATATATCCGTCACATCCGCTTTTTAAAGCTGCCAATACCACATCCTTGTGCGAGTGAGACGTTACCATTAAAATCCGCGAGCGTTTATCCGGTTCAACATTGTGTTCATTTTCTATGTCCCGCAAAGCTTTAAGAACTTTTATACCATCCATTCCCGGCATGACAATATCCAACAGGACAAGGTCAAACGGTCTGCTATGAACTAAATGTAGTTTAAACATTTCAATCGCATCCTGCCCGTTTACAGCACTTTCGTTTACCCCCATATCCTCAATAATTTTCTGTATGCTGGATCGATTTACTATATTGTCATCTACAATCAGTGTTTTCATTTCATAACTCCGGAGTATAGCAAGTTAGAAAGGCAATTCTTTTTAATTTTTAGCTGTTTTTTGTTAAGTGTAACAGATTTCAATCGCGACTTAAAGTATAAACAAATTAGATGAAAAATGAATGACCTGAATTATCTATTTTGCTATCAATGTTCCTACACCTCAACTATTATTTGACATCCAAAGCTTTCCGGAGATCTTGTATAGATGATTTTTGGTTTAGAGCCAAAAGCCGAGCTTTCATTCTTTTGCAATAATCTTGAGAGTAACCGGATGAGATGTTACAATTAAGCTAAATTATACTGTTTTTTTTAGCCGATTAATTTTGAAATGTACAGACACAGGCCAGTCTGAACGGTATATCATGAAAAGGATTCATCATGGCTACACCTGCTGAAAAACAACAAAGCCCGGTGGCAGTGGAACCGAACGATAACATGATATGGTGCTGCCGGGAAATACCGGAAGACCGGTCTAACGACTCGCTTTGCTTCATTACTCAGTTTAGCAAATTATGGAGGCCCAGGTACTCTAAATAAAGCTAATTGCCACCTGCTAACTGCTGATAACCTTTAGAGCGTTTCGATATGTTGCTAGCCCTCTGAAACTTGAACAAAAAAAGTTTGCAGATGCGAAAATTAAGTTTATAAACAATGGACTTTTTCTAATTCGAAATCTAAATTATTAGTTTATCGACTTTCGAATGATATTCGGGAATCCAATGTTCGGTTATCAATCTTTCATACTATAAATGTTGTACTATTTTACTTTTTCAGGACTGCTGTTGACTTGCACATGAATAGATCAATTCTCCGGATCCTCACCATTTTAATACTAATTGGCAGTCTCTCGTCCTGTGGTCTCAACAGGTCAGGCAAAAATCAACCCACTGCACACAATGGAGTGCTTGATTTAAGAGAATGGCAGTTTGAGAAAGATGGGACTGTCTTCCTGCAGGGCGAATGGAAGTTTTTCTGGCATCAATTGTTTTCCTCAAAACCTGAAAATGTAATCCCTGATTTTTTGATCACTGTTCCTGGCATTTGGAATAAATACAAAATTGAAAACAGGGAATTGTCCGGGATTGGCTATGCTACCTATCAACTAAGAGTATTGCTTGGCGAGAATCGATTCACGGAAAATCCGACACTTTCCAAAAGCATAACCACCGTCTTCCATGATGACGCTCAAACCATTCTTGGTGAAAACAACTGCCAGGTTTTAGGACTGAAATTCCGTTTTCAGCAAACCGCATTCAGTCTCTATATCAACGATAAACTGGTCACTTCTGTGGGTAAGGTCGGCACGTCAAAGGCAACCTCTCGACCGGAATATCGGCCTCATGTAGCACAATTTGTAACCTGCGAATCCATTCTGGATATTGTTGTTCAAGTATCTAATTTTGACCATCGAAAAGGAGGTCTGGAGTCTGCCGTTGTTTTGGGCAAAAGTTACCAGGTGCTGAATCAATGGGAAAACAGGCGTAATTTTGACCTGTTTTTATTAGGTGCCATCCTGATCATGTCGATCTATCATCTCGGCTTGTTTCTGTTGCGACGTAAAAACAGGGCCCCGCTTTTTTTCAGTTTGTTTTGTATTCTGATAGGCATTCGAAGCGCCACGGTCGGGCAATACTTCATCTTCAAAATTTTCCCGGACATTCCCTGGGAGCTGCTACTTCGAATTGAGTACCTTTCTTTTTTTATGCCTCTTGCTGTCATAGCGTTTTTTATAAAATCCGTTTTCCCCGTGGATTTTCCTGATTGGATGTTGAAGACCATCGTTAGTGTCACCTTGTTACTGTCTGCTTCAATGATTGGCCCGACCTGGTTTTTCACTCATGTCTCAACACCATACCAGGTCTTCCTGCTCATTGCATCGTTTTTCATGGCTATCGTGCTGATCAAGGCTGCCTGGTTAAAAAGGGAGGGAAGCCTGGCATTTTTAATCGGGATGTGTGTGCTTTTCCTTACCATGCTGAATGACATTCTTTATAACCAGCGGATTATCTCCACTTCCATGTTGTTTCCTTTCGGGTTGTTCATTTTTATCTTTGCCCAATCGTTTGTGCTATCCATTTTATTCTCCAGGGCGTTTAACGAGGTTGAAGTATTATCAGACCAACTGGACAAGCGAAACCAACGATTATTGGAACTGGACAGGCTGAAAGACGAATTTGTTACAAATACATCTCACGAATTGAGAACACCTTTAACCGGAATCATTGGTATCGCTGAATCCCTTCTCGAAGGGGTTGCAGGAAAACTTACATCCGAGGTGGAGCGCAATCTTTTCCTGGTAGTCGCCAGCGGAAAACGACTGGCCAACCTGGTCAATGACATTCTGGACTTCTCAAAGCTAAAACATTCGGATATCACCTTATCTCAAAAAACTATCAGCCTTAAGCCGGTTGTCGACATGATCATTTCGTTCTCAGCCGTTCTGATAGGTTCCAAAGAGGTTTCATTAAGAAACGACATTTCGGAAGAACTGCCACCCGTTTATGCTGATGGAGACCGGCTTCAGCAAATACTGATGAACTTGGTGGGCAATGCCATTAAATTCACCAAAGTCGGTGAGGTAGTGATCAGCGCACAGAGAAACAACGAACAGATCAACATTTCCATTTCGGATACAGGCATAGGTATTCCTGAAGACAGGCAGGCAGCCATCTTTGAATCCTTTGAACAGGTGGATGGGTCCATAGCCAGAGAATATGGCGGATCAGGTTTAGGATTGGCTTTAACGAAAAAACTTGTAGAACTTCATGGCGGTAAGATTACCGTTTCCAGTGCGGAAGGTACCGGTTCCACCTTCTCGTTTAATTTGCCGATCGCAGATAAAGAGTTTACCGAGCAGACACCTCCCACCGCCGTATTCACGGATACGTTACCGCAGACTATTTCGAGGGTTAGAGAGCTTGTCAATGAAGACATTCTGGAAAAATCGATGGATGTTTCCCAACGATCCACCATTCTCGTAGTCGATGATGAGCTGGTGAACATTCAGGTGCTTCACAACCAGCTTTCCATGAACAACTATGGCGTGACCTCGGCTATGGACGGCTTTCAGGCCCTGGAAAAACTGGAAAAGGAAAAACCGGATCTTATTATTCTCGATCTGATGATGCCACGAATGAGCGGCTATGAATTCTGTTTGAAAGTCCGTGAATCGTATTCTTCAACCGAACTGCCAATTATTGTCCTTACGGCAAAAAATCGTGTCGGTGATTTAATTAAGGGCCTGAACTGCGGTGCCAATGATTATATTGGCAAACCTTTTGCCAAGGAGGAATTACTGAGCCGCATCGAAAATCAACTTAAACTCCAGAAATACGCCCAGGAACTGGTACGATTGAATCTCAATCTGGAAGTCATCAATCAATCGCTGGAAAAGAGGGTTACGGAGCGAACCCGTGAGCTTTCGGTCAAAAATGACCAGATGAAACAATTTCTGCATCTATTATGTCACGACCTGCTTAATCCGTTTTCCAGCTTGAACAGTATCATGGAGATCCTGAAGACCAATCCCGGCCATTTTAATGACCTGAGTGGTTATATAAACACTTCAATTAAAAACGGCATCGCGATTATTGAAATGGTAAAAAAGATGCGAGATTTGGAAGATGAAAAAATCAGTCAGGAAATGAAGGCACATTCACTGTACGAAATGATTAAAGAGTCGGAAGATATTCTGACTCAGAAACTGAAGCAAAAACAGTTGTCACTTCAGGTTTCCGTTGATCCCAAAATTAAAGTGATGGTGGAAAAAACATCCTTTGTCAATTCAGTGCTTAATAACATACTTTCCAATGCCATCAAGTTTTCTTATCCCGAATCCACTATTGATATTCAATCCGACTATTCCCAGACACAGGTTCGTATCTCGATCAGGGATTATGGAATTGGAATTCCGAAATCGATTATCAAGGATATCTACGATCTTAACAAGGCTACCAGTCGCAAAGGTACCAACGGAGAAAAAGGCACCGGGTATGGTATGCCACTGGTTAAAAGATTTATCAACGCTTACGGCGGTTCCATTTCCATAACATCCAATGAAAACTCACCATCGGCCGATGAGCAAGGCACGGAAATCCGCCTGACGTTGACACGCGGCAAGTGATGCATTTCTCGCATCATCCATAAATCCCGTCAATCCAAAACTCGAAGGAAGGTGTGCTGTATATGGGAAGGCAGGTCCGAGAACAACCAGCTATTTGTTTACCTTCTTATTGAACTCTATCAGGGCATTGACAAACAATTTCCGAATGAAGAGTTCCTTCTCTCTGGGAATTAGCTTTGCGAACTCTGCATATTGAGGGTGGTCAGGTTTCAAATTGGGGGGATTACTAAACATATCTTTAGTACCGGGTTCTATTGCTTCGATCAAATCCAGGAGCGGACAATCCATTTTTGGATAAGACTCTATCCAGCCCAATCGATACATCATTTCATATCTGAAAATATCTGCCAGATGCAGATGGACATCCATCAGATCCATTTCCAGTTTTTGAACGTCTTTTTCCTCCAACCTTGTTTGCGGATATTTGACTTGCTCAATCAGCTGATAGACAGCGCCTGCACTTTTCTCACCCGGAGAAGCAACAAATAACAGGACATTATCCGGTAAATCCCCAACCTTAGTGGCTTCATCAAAAGAATCACGAAATTGGGCATTCCAGAACTTAAAACATTGTTTTGCTTGTTGCCTGCGTTTGTATTGATCCAGGTGAATGATATCAGACATGATCGCTTTTTTGAGTGTGAATTATTTGGCAATTACACCAACTTTGGCATTGGTGAGCTTAATAAGATCTTCGGGAGCAAGCTCCAGTTGCAACCCCCGTTTACCTGCACTGACAAAAACAGTATCGAAATTCTTAAGCGAGGCATCAATAACCGTGGGAAGTCTTTGTTTTTGTCCCAGCGGGCTGATGCCGCCAAGAATATAGCCGGTTGTTCTTTGTGCATCTGCGGGTTGAGCCATTTCCGCGTTTTTTACCTCCGCTGCCTTGGCAAATTGTTTCAAATCCAACATGGTTGAAACCGGCACCAATGCTATACCAAGTGTCCTTTTATTCCCGTTCAATGCCGTCACCAGGGTTTTGAAGACTTGATTCTTGTCCAATCCCAGCGCTTCAGCTGCTTCCTCTCCGTATGATTCAGTCGATGACATCCCTGGTTTATAACTATGCAAGGAATAATCAATTTTCTGTTTTTTTACCAGGTTTACTGCCGGTGTCATCTGAATAAGTCCTGTTATTTATTTCAACGCTGCTGCAAATATACCAGGGTGTGAATCGCCCCAATGTTCAGCTCTTTCCTGATCTGCTTACCTGACAATTCACTCTCCCGGGGTTAGATTGTAGTTGATATCTGCCTCAGTCTATTGATTTCTGTGCAATTGGTCTAGTAGCCTGAAACTTGGTTTGGGATTGGATCGCTGCATGTTGGGAATTTGACATGATATTTTTCCTTTGATCATGATCCTTGGTAAATTAGTCGTTGAAAACACGATTGGTTTATTCAACACTAGTTGTTACTGATATGAATGAAAAGAGAACCATGCATTCGCAATGATTATAAACGAGAGACGAGAACAACCCAGTCAAGCCTCCATTTTTCTGGCCTTTTGCATCTGCCTGGCTATCAGCCTGGGATCAGTGGCAACTCATAATCCCACTTTTGAAGAAACCAGTTTTTTTATTGGCATAGTAAGAGCCATTGTAGCGATGCTATTGATCGGACTCCATTTACTGTTCATCTCTTCCGAACGCCTTACCTACTTTATTCCTTTACCAATAAATTTCACCACCCATCGGATAGCTATTTTTGGTTGTTTTGTCTCATTTCTTGTTTCCGCCACTTTTTTGATGCTCAGATTGAATGAGCTTGAACCGGACCAGTTAAATTCGGATAGCTCAACACTCTGGCTGGCCACAACTTTCTTTATCATACTCTTTGTAGTCCAGATAATGATCCAGCGGCCCGGTTATCCTTCAACCATTCTTCTGATGTCTATTGGGGGATTTCTTTTCCTCAATTATTTCCATATCAATGCCATTTCCCTTGAATCAGATACAAGACAGCCTTTTTCACTATACTACGAGGCCATTGACCGGTTTTTTATCGGACTGGACCCGTACCAGGTTTACGATTCGGCGGGAAGCAGACCGTTTACGGTTTTACCGGGACACTGGCTCAGCTATGTCCTTTTCCGTTTTTTAAACCTGGACCCCAGGTGGCTGGGCAGCCTGGCCCAGCTGGCTTCTGTCTGTTTGATATACACTGCCATTCCTAAAAAACGAAAACATATAACAGCATATTTGTTGTCACTGTATTTGCTTTCTCCCTATCAGATTTCAGTCGAGGCAAGTTATACCGGTATTTTACCTCTGGTTGTCAGTCTGATTTTTTTTCTGTTTTGCAGGGGATACTACTTGTTGGGCGTAGCAGCATTGGGTTGGAGTGTCAGCCTTTCCTTGTACTCCTGTTTATTGGTTCCCTTTGCCCTGGGTTTCTTATTAAAAAAACAACCCTTTAAATACTGGATCATTTATCTTGCCCTGGGAATTCTATTTGGAACCATGCAATTGCTTCCCTTTGGCATGAGATTTCAGGATACCTTTCTTTATTGTACTGTAAGTTACTGGCTGGACACTTTTTTTTGGAACGGATTTAATATTTCCTACTGGCTGGTTCCGATTATTGGGGGTTACGGCCTTTATTTCCTGCAGATCTTTTTCTTCCTGGTGCTGTTTGTCCAATACCTGAAGAGCGACATGTCCCTCTCAACCAGTCTTGTTTATGCCAGCACTTATTCTCTATTCTTTTTGATCACCAATCGCGTCGTAGAGAACTACCTGTTTCCTTTAATCTTTCTACAGGCACTGATGGGGTTTGTAGTGTTTGACGAATCCAAATCCGCCAAAGCCACCATCAAAATCCACCGCCCGACAGCAGAAGAACAAAAACCTGAATACAAATAGATCCTGATTAGCCCTTATCCCTGAAAGGGATAATTATACTAGCCCAGGGTAAGCGAGTTTACGAGCGTAACCCTGGGTAACCACGCCCCAGCACTTTCGAACGCTGAAGGCGTTCATCAAAAAATGGCTACTCAATCAACTTTTTTACCTTTGATGAACAGCATATCTTCCCTTCATTCACGTAGGCTTCATGATTGGAAACAATATGGGTCGGAGTGTATTTATAATTGACCATCAACCCAAAAGACTGCTCAATGCCATGTTCCGAGATATCCGCCTCCCAATTAATATTCTCGATCTCAGCTCCGTTGCCTAAATGAAAACGCGTCACCGGGTCATAAGGTTGCTGTCCTTTTTTTTCGAGCACCAGGTAGAGGGCGCAAACCCTGGTCAATGTTTTCATCAGCTGCTTTCGCTTCTTTTCGTTTTCAAACCAGTTCGGTGTTAAAAGCTGTGCCTTTTCTTCTTCAGTAATTACCGAATCCTTCCGATGAATATAATACTTCTCCAGCCATTTTCTGAATTTTGGAATGGGGGAAAGGGTGGAATAGGTTTTAATTTCAGGCATTTTTTTGGAGATATGATCCACGACCTGTTTGATGAGGAAATTACCAAAACTGATCCCTTTCAAACCCGTTTGAGCATTGGAAATTGAGTAAAAAATGGCCGTGTCGGCTTGTGAAACGGAAACCTCTCCTTCGGCTTCGCTGAGCAGCGGTTGTATTTTTCGTGCAATTCCCTTGGTAAAGGCTACCTGAACAAATATCAACGGTTCATGATGCAACGCGGGATGAAAAAAGGCAAAACAACTGCGATCTTCAGCCAATCGCCTTCTCAAGTCTCTCCAGTCCTTAATTTCGTGAACGGCTTCATAGGCAATGATTTTCTCAAGTATTGCGGCCGGTGTATCCCAGTTGATTTGCTGAAAATCCAGAAATCCCCTGTTGAACCAGGATGACAGGAGGCGGAACAGATCGGCTTCCAAAGGCAAAAAGGTCTTGTCTTGTTTCAGATCTGACAGCACAAGCTCTCGCATTTTGATAATTGCTGCAATACCCCCCGGGGCAAAATTGATCATTCGTATCAAATCAGCCCTGGGAGAATTCAGGGATCTTGCCAAAACCTGCATGGACTCGAAGTCCCGTGCTTCCAAATACTTGCCGGCTGCCTCCGATATGGCCTCGGCATCCGGTCCGAACTCCTCAGTCAGGATCTGTAGAAACCCTCTCCGTTCCTCTTCAGACATACGATTAAACGTATCAACGACATCCTTGGCCAATGCCGTCCCGGAAGCTTCTCCTTTCCTGTTTAACAGGGTCTGGCAAAGTTGCCTGATTGTTTTCAATGTGTGCTTCTTGATCGGCTTCTCAAGATATGATCTCCCCAATTCGGAAATGGTCTTGATCATATGTTCCATCCATCCGGAAAGCATGTGTTTGGCTCCTTAGTATCAAGAATTTAAATGTGATAAGTTAACCAGCCTCTTAAGGTATATTGTCTCCAATTCAAAATCTTGCTCTTGCTCTTGCTCTTGCTCTTGCTCTTGCTCTTGCTCT
>JANQGZ010000101.1:0-153092 GCA_028282825.1 SAR324 cluster bacterium | reverse complement strand
GATTGTTTTCATTTTAATAATCAACAATCAAATGATAATTGCGAGTGGCTAATCATGCTGGATAAATCCCCCGGTGGTTTATCCAAAATCAAATAACAGTTCTTCCAATTCGATCTATAGAATTGACTGCGAACCATTTATAATCAGAAAAATCAAAGATAATTTGCATGAAAGCAGAAGATTTTGCCCGGGTTTTGACATAGTCAAACACAGGCGGTATCGTTCATCAGGCGATAACAGACAGTTGTGCAATGTCGTTCTTCAAAAGGTGTAAATGACAACAAAGGAATTGAAACATTCAGGAGTTTAAGCATGAATCTTAACAACAGGGGATCAAAATCCATTGAATCATCTCCCCAAATGTATGCAAGGATTGCGGGGGTTATTGGTTTGATAACGTTGGTGGCAGGCTCGTTTTCGGGTTTTGTAACTTCCCAGGTAATCATTCCGGGCGATGCGTTTTCGACGGCGAGCAACCTGTTAAATTCCGAGCCTTTGTTTCGATTTGGTATTGTAGCCGGCTTGTTCACGCAAATCGTTTTTATATTTTATGTAGTCATTTTGTATAAGATACTCAGGCCGGTAAACAAAAGCCATGCCAGGTTGATGATCATTTTTCTGCTGCTGTCGGTCCCGATTTTTATGCTCAATCAATTGAATCAGATTGCCGCCATTGAACTGGCTGCTGACCAAATGCATGCCCAAATGATGCTATTTTTGGATCTTCACAGGCACGGAGAGCATATCACTGGTATCTTTTGGGGATTATGGCTGTTTCCACTGGGATATCTGGTGTTTAAATCGGGATTTATTCCCAGGATACTGGGTATTTTGCTGATGATCGGTTGTTTTGGTTACCTCATTCGTTTTTTACAGGCATTCTTGTTTCCCGGATCAGAAGCTACTGTTTGGACAAATCCCGCTCTTGTAGTGACTCACATTTCAGAACTATGCCTGATGTTCTGGCTGCTGATAAAAGGAGTAGATGTGGAAAAGTGGCAAGCCGAAGTTCGGAAAGGTAGTTAGCTGGTCCCTGCTCTTCAGGCGCCGACAGGAACCATTGCTTATGGTATATCCGGTAAAACCTTCTTTGGTACGGAGTATGGGGCTAACAGCAATTTGGAAATCAATCATGTCATTGAAGCAACAGCTCCGGATTGTGTCTGGCTTTTTTTCGGTTGTACCGGAGGACAAACCGGGACTGCTGAAATGAAAGGAGAGTTTATCAGCCGATGGAACTCCTCATTGGGATTTGCGATCCTGTCTATCGGTTTCGCCTTTTGATCACCGGAATTACCCCTGGGAATTTTCTGATTACAAAGTGTTTAGATTGAACTATGGTATTGCTTCAACGGGATTTTGTATTTTGTTATCCGGTAGGAAATGGCGGAATTGATTGATAACTTACGGAGTCGGAAATGAGTGAACCAAAATATGGTGGATGCCAATGCGGAGCAATTCGATTCAAGGCTGAAAGTCTTCTCGATAATCCACATGTGTGCCACTGCAGAATGTGTCAAAAAGCAGTGGGAAATCTCTTTGCAGCCCTGGTTGGGGTACCATTGGATGATTTTGAATGGACCCGGGGCACACCATCTGTTTTTCGTAGTTCAGAGCTGGTGGAACGCGGATTTTGCTCGGATTGCGGAACACCTCTGTTTTTCAGGCACGATCATAACAAACACATATCGATGTCTATTGGCTCTTTTGATCAACCAAGGCAGATCCTGTTGAATTTCCAGCTGGGAATGGAAGGACGATTACCCCAGATCGACCAGCTTGTGGATCTTAAAGACTACGGCACGACTGAAGAAGCTGATCCTGACGGAACGCCTGCCATAAAAACATCCAACCGCCAGCATCCCGATCATGAAACCGATAAGTGGCCGTAATAGCTGTTTAACATGACTGTTAATATGCAAGAAGATCTTGGATTTACTTTTGATACCCGTAAAAACGGTGAAGTGGTGATCAAACGTGAAGGTAAAATTGTCACCAAAATAGGCGGTAAAAAAGCCATGAGATTTATAGAAGACGTTTCTTGTGGCTCCTTTGAAAATCAACAGCAACTGATGGCCAGGGTCACGGGAAACTATAAACGCGGTAATGAACGCAAGGCCAAGCAGCACAAAAGAAATAATTAGTTATGCAGATTAAAACTGATGATTTATCGGGACCGGAGATCAAAGCGTTACTCAACGAACACCTTCGTCATATGCATGAAATCACTCCTCCGGAGAGTATTCATGCCCTTGATCTGGATTCACTGAAACAACCAGGGATAAGCTTCTGGTGTGTGTGGGAAGGATCTGAATTGATGGGATGTGGTGCTTTGAAGAGACTTGATGCCGAACATGCCGAGATAAAATCGATGCGGACAGCTTCAGCGCATCTAAGGAAAGGAGTAGCCAGACACATGCTTTGTTTTATCCTGGATCAGGCAAAAGCCAAGGGATTCAAGCGGGTCAGTCTGGAAACCGGTGCCATGAAAGAGTTCGAGCCGGCTCGAACTCTATATTCAACATTCGGTTTTAGCCATTGCAAGCCGTTTGCAGACTATAGTGATGATCCAAACAGTGTTTTTATGACCAAATATCTGTAAATAATCACCATACCTGCGATGAAAATCCTAATTGATTTTAGTACTTAGGGCTAAAAGTTTCTTTTCTCATTATTGTTTTGATTGCTGGGCAACGAGTTGCCCATCCTACATCTTACTATACTATTATTAGGTTAAGTTTATTGTTTCATCGAATTTCTGATTGAAGCAGATGACAAATGGTAGGGCGGCCCTACGTGGCCGCCGGGGATCTAAGAATCCGAAAAATTAAACTGATACTCTACTTTGCAGGCACCCTGGTGATGCATCAAACATTTCCCTGCCGTGTGTGATGCTTTGTAACGAAGTCCTGTATGTTTAAACATTAATTCAATGCGATAGAGAACTCCGCAACGGTATTCATCCAACTGATTCATTTTTTTAATGCCTTTGTAAGCAAAACAATTGTCCTTTTCCATCTCCATGATAACGCTGTCGTGGTCGGTAAATTCAACATGACTGCCCATGAATTCGGGAATGAATAATTCCCGGATAGCACCAAAAAACGCTTTAAACTCCTCAAAGGACTCGATCCGATCCTTTTTAAACCCAAGTAATTTTTTAAATCGATGAATTTCCAGCTGGGTCATGCCTTCAATCGCTGCCAGGTTCAGCTGGTTGGTTTTTTCGATCCCTAATTCCGTTACACTGTTAAAAAACCACATGCCATCGTGTGTCATCCAATCCTTGTTCAAGGCAATGATAATTTCTTCCCTGCTTAGTTGATCAATGGTTTTCATGTAACCTCCCTGAAATATCAATTGAAAGAACTATGTTCACATTTTTAATGAATTCCATGCCGATTCAATTATTTCCTTGGTCGCGAGCCGAATATCCGCGTCCGTTACTTTGTCCAGCCAAAAACGCCCGTAACACTCACAAGGACCAAGTATCAATGAAATATATATTTCCAACGGAAGCTTTCTCAGTTTTCCGGCCTTGATTTTTGGTGTAAACAGGGCTGCGAGTCGCTCTATGTACTGTTTATTTTCAAACACAATGGAATTGGCCGATAATTCCATAAATGCTTCCTGCCGCATCTGCATTAAATAGCGAGCCCAGGCAGCATTGTCTTTCATCCATTGAAAATAGAAACCAACCATCGATTCAATTAATCCTTTCGGTGTTTTGTTTTTCTCCATATGCTCAAGCATTCCCTGCTGATAATGCTTAATACCCTCCAGGTACACGGCAGCACCAAGTTGATCCTTACTTTTGAAGTGATGATAAATACTACCGCTGGACGCATTCGACCGTCTCCGGATGTCCTCAATGGTTGTCTCGTTGAATCCGTATTCATCAAAACAGGACAAGGCGGCTTGAATGATTTCCAACCTGCGCTGGCCGGTTTTTGAGTGAATCCCTTTCTTTTTCGGCATGTTCGGTTTTAAATGTGAATTACAAAAACAGAATTTAAAACTAGAATATAATTCTAAAATATTATTCCAGTCAATTACAATTATCCGCATAGATGTCTATTCGTAATCTATTCATAGATAAACGTTTTCTATGGTTTATGATTGTCCTAATAAAAGGATCACAATGAACTGGGTTGGCTACAGGTTTGATTGAAATTTGTGATTTATATTTTACTGACTATAGATATTATTAATTGGATTAATAGAAAATATCAATTTAACATAAGTATAAAGTCACAATTTATAAACCATTACAAGGAAAATACAGATGAAAAGAATCCTGCTTCTATTGCTATTGCAATTCATAGTTATTTCCTCGGCAAATGCCGGTCAGTTTAAATTTACAGCCATTCCCGACGAAAACAGTGCCCGTTTGATAGAGCGCTTCAGCAAAATAGCCGAATATCTCTCCTCAAACCTGGGCATTTCTGTGTCGTATGTTCCTGTTAAGTCTTATGCGGCATCTGTAGCCGCTTTCAAAAACAACCAGGTCCAACTTGCCTGGTTTGGTGGGCTTTCAGGTGTCAAAGCCAGAAGGGCTGTGCCGGGTTCTGAAGCGATTGCCCAGGGGGTTGAAGATCAGGAATTTGTTACCTATTTTATTGCCAATACGAGTACTGGTCTTGAGTGGAGCGAGGCGTTCCCCACAGGGATCAAGGGGAAAACCTTTACATTTGGTTCAAAAGGCTCAACCTCGGGGCGATTGATGCCGGAATTTTTTATCCGTGATTATTTTAAAAAGTCTCCCAGGCAGGTTTTCAGGAGAGTAGGTTTTTCAGGTGATCATTCAAAAACGCTGGCGCTCGTTCAATCCGGCAGTTACCAGGTTGGGGCGTTAAATTACAAGGTTTGGGAAAATGAGGTAAAAGCCGGAAACGTTGATGCCGATAAGGTCAAAATCATCTGGAAAACACCGGCCTATGTTGATTATAACTGGACGATCCGCGGAGATGTAGACAAACATTTTGGTAACGGATTTGCGAAAAAAGTCAAGCTGGCACTTATTAACATGAAAGATAAACGTTTATTGGAATCCTTCCCACGTTCCGGTTTTATTGAAGCCTCCAATGAGCTTTATGAACCAATATTAAAAACGGGAATGATGATTGGAATTTTTGACAAGTAGAGATGATTTCTTTCCAAAACGAGAACATTGCTGTTGGTCAAAAACCGATATTGACAGATATAAATCTCAAGATAGATGAAGGTGAGAAAGTTGCCTTGATTGGTCCCAGCGGTGTTGGAAAAACAACCCTGTTAGAGCGAATCCTGCAGAAAAGCGAAAAACGGGTTGCCATGATCCATCAACATCTGAATCTTGTGCCTCGTTTGTCTGCATATCACAATGTCTATTGCGGGAGGTTGGATCAAAACAATACCTTGCTTAATGTGTTCAACCTGATCAAACCCCTGAAACGATTTCATACTGAGATCAAGAAAATTCTTGGAGACCTGTTTCTCGAAGATAAATTGTTCGAACCTGTTTATCGATTGTCCGGCGGTCAACAACAACGAGTGGCCATTGCCAGGTCAATCTTTCGTGAGCCTGACATCCTGCTGGGGGATGAACCGTTTTCCGCGATTGATCCCGGAATTACCGGAGACATTCTTCTGAGAATGATGGAATCGGCACCAACGGTCATTCTTGCCCTGCATTCCCTCGAACTGGCCTTTAAGTATTTTCCACGCGTTGTCGGGCTGCACGACGGAACCATTTTTTTTGACTGCCCTGCAGCTGAAGTCACTGAAACGATGCTTTCCAGGCTGTATCATCATGGTTAGATCCAGTCTGATTTTTTTACTGATTGCCCTGTTGTGTCTTTTGGCTGCAGATCTGGAGATAACAACCCTTGATCCCTGGCTTGAGACGGGGAGAATGGCCAAGGGGGCAATCACTCCGTTTCTGACCGATACCTCCTTGCGGGAATTCTTTCAGGCTTTGTTGAATACACTTGTATTCGGATTCAGCGGAATTTTTCTGGCAGTTTTTTGGGGAAGTATTTTAACTCTATTTTTTCATAAAAGACCGGTCAGGATGCTTTGTGCTGCAGCCAGATCTGTTCATGAGCTTTTCTGGGCATTTCTGCTCATCCCCCTGGTTGGGCTGAATCCTATCTGTGGTGTTCTTGCCATCGCCATTCCCTACTCAGGAGTATTTGCAAAAGTATATGCAGAGATCTATGAGGAAACCGATAAAACCGCTGTGGATAGCCTCCCCGAAAACATCTCGGCAATCAGCAGATTCCTTTACGGAATTTACCCCCTGATCAGGGATAAGGTGATCCACTATACCACCTACCGGTTTGAATGTGCTTTGAGATCAAGCACAGTTTTAGGATTTATTGGTCTGCCGACTTTAGGATTTTATCTGGAAACAGCCTTTCGTGAAGGATTATATTCCGAAGCATTTTTCATATTGTTTGCCTTCTATTTGGTGATCCTGTCTTTGAAATATTGGTTTAAGCCGCCATTGTTTCTGCCATACACGGTGCTTTCACTTGTATTTGTTTCGAAAGAGATCACTTTTTCGCAGCTCAATATCAAGCGTTTTTTGTATGAGGTGGTGCCCTGGCCGATACGAAGGGATGGATTTTACGATGGAACCGGCAGTCTGAGGTTGAACGCCGAAGGCATGTTACAATGGTTTGCCGAATTGCTTGGGAATGAAGCAATACCAGGGGCGTTAAACACCGTGATACTCACCCAGGTGGCCCTGGTTGGGGCTGGGATTTTTGCACTATTTGTTTTTCCCGCATTAAGCAGACGATTTCTGGCTGCACCTATTCGACAAGGCGTTAATGTGTTGATGGTTATGGTTCGTACAACGCCTGAATATATATTTGCCTACGTATTCATTCTTCTTTGGGGCCCGTCCATGCTGCCTGCCATTATTGCGATTGTACTGCACAATGGTGCTATTACTGCTCATTTGATGTCCGGTCATGCAGATCAAATTCGGGTTGAAAGGGATGATCCTCAAAAAGCAGCGAACAAGTACTTCTATCATTTCCTTCCGAGAATATACGGTCAATTCCTGGCATTTCTCTTCTATCGCTGGGAAGTAATGATGAAAGAATCATCCATTCTCGGAATTTTGGGAATCTATACCCTGGGGTTCTACGTAGACAGCGCTCTTGATGACGACAAACTGGACAAAGCGCTGTTGTTAATCGTTGTGACAGCTGTTCTGAACATTTTAATCGATTCCATATCCCAGCTCATCAGAAAAAGAGGATGGCTTAATAACGATTTCTCTTTTCGCACTATTGGTCAATGATCGATTATTAATTGTTGTTTGTGAAACTTTATGACAGTAACATATTAAAATAGACTGCTGTTTTTCAACCGGATTAACCACATACGGTGAATAGAATGAAACTTGAGTCCCATCCTTATGAAGACCGGAAAAAGCTGCCCTTTCGGATTAAATTTGCTTATGCAGCACCGGCGTTCAGTCTGGCTGTGATAGGTATTCCGATCTATGTTTACATACCAAAATTTTATACCGACGTGGTAGGGGTCAATATCGGCATTCTGGGCACTCTTATTCTGCTGGTACGTGTTTTTGATGCCGTAACTGATCCTGTGATTGGATTTATCTCAGATCGCACCAGAACGATATTTGGACGCCGCCGACCCTATATTGCTTCTTTTTCGGTGCTGCTGGCGTTCAGCGTTTATTTGCTGTTCAATCCGTTGGATGGTTCCCGGTTTTTTGAAACTGCCTGGTTTGGTATCTGGTTTTTTCTGATATTTTTGTTCTGGACTCTGGTTACGGTACCCTATGAGTCCTTGGGACCTGAACTTACATTTGACTATAACGAACGAACCACCCTATTCGGTCTTCGCGATGGAGCCCTGATCGCGGGCACCTTGATGGCTGCCAGTTCCCCTGCCATTGTAACCCTTGTGTTTGATTTAAACGCTGATGCCCAGGGAGAGAAGGATAAATTTTTCTGGATTTCAGTGTTTTACGCGCCCCTAATTGTTTTATTTGCCTGGTGGTGTGTATGGGTCGTTAAAGAAAGAAAACATGAACAGACGAACCAATCTTCAGGGATTGTGAAGAACCTTAAACTCACTGTTAAAAACAAGCCATTTTTGGTTCTTCTGGCCTCTTACACTGTGGCGGCTTTTGGCAGTAATCTGCCGGCAACGTTGATCCTCTATTATGTTGAATATGTTTTGGAATCGAAGCTGGCGGATTTGTTTCTGCTGCTTTATTTTGTGACAGGAATCGTTTTGTTACCGATCTGGGTCTATCTTGCCAAAAAGTTTGGGAAAAAAAATTCCTGGATCACTGCCATGATAATCAACACCGGTGCATTTATAGGCGTGTTCTTTCTGGGGCCAGGCGATGAGATGTTATACGGCATTCTGGTGGTACTTTCCGGACTTGGATTCGGAGCAACAATCGCTATTCCGTCATCCATGCAGGCAGATGTGATCGATTATGATGAATTGCTCAGTGGTGAACGACATGAAGGGCAGTATGTCGGTATCTGGTCAATCAGTAAAAAACTTGCAGCGGCCCTGGGAGTTGGCATTGCGTTATCGTTTCTGAGTTTTTCGGGATACGAGCCTAATGTTGAACAATCGGAAGAGGTGAAATTGGTTTTGAGGACCTTGTATGCACTGGTCCCTTCGATCTGTAATCTGGCAGCAATAGCGATTGCTTTTCGATATCCAATCGACGGTTCCGAGCATAAGGCAATCTTAAAAGCAATAAACGACCACAAATCGGGCCGATCCGTCATCGATCCCTTCAAACTGAAATAAGCTGGCTCACCCAGACTCCTGCCAGGTGACTCAAGGTTGCAACAATCGCACAGAGCACCGTGCCCCAGCAGATATCCACTATCACGACCTTTAATGGCCACTCCTTTATGGTGGCCTTGTTGGTTAGATCATAGGTCGCATAGGTGAAAAATCCATATAATGCTCCCCAAACAAGGGCTGTTTGAAGATTCCCATTTTTCAGTGAAGGGATGACAGCAAATATCAGTATACCCGCTATATAAATCAGGTAAAATACTATGACAGCGACCCAGTCAAAACCAGGGCTGATGATTCCCTTAAGGTTGGATCGATAGAAACGTTTAGCAACGAATCCCAGCCAGATGATATCCACGGCAAAAAAAATAAGCACCGCAATTAAATAAATTGTAATATAGTTGGTTATAACCATGTGCACTTCATTTTTGATTAGCATATTGAAATCGAAAGTCCGGCAGAAAAATCATAAACAAGTGGAACTTATTGGGTCAAGCAGATTGAGTTTTAACAGTTACCACACTTGGTAGAACTATTTTTATAGTTTTTTAATATGCTAAGATGGAAACATCAGTGAACACAATAATAACCTAATTCCTATTGAGTGTTGATGAAACAAATGATGCAGCAATGGATTGATGATGTATTGTTAGAAGAATATAAGGATGCCGATTTTGTTCTTAAACAAAAGGCCAAAATATTGTCTTTTTTTGTGTTTCTGGTAATCGGTGTTTGCCTGATGGTATATACTTACACGTTTTTTGACGGCAGTGGTTTGGTTGTTGCTATTCCCACCACATTTGTGGTATTTTTTAGCATCATTGTTTTATTGTTGATTAAAAAAGGATATTACAGTTTTTCCGGCCATTTACTGCTAACAGTGGCCATGCTGGCCACATGGATCACCATGTTTCTTGACGACCAGAATCTTATTTATAAAATAGATACTATTGTTTATGTAATCGGAATATTTGGTTTGACATCCCTCGTCTTTGACAAAAAGAAGCAGCTAATTCTGGTCTATTTGGTGTTAAATATTATTGCACTTATTCTTTTTTGTTATCATCTGGCGGGCGGTTACGGATTTACCATGATCCAATTGATGGAATACTTCATGGACAATTTTTTAATGCTGCTAATGGTTGCTATTATTTCCTACCAGGTGGTGTCCATCAATCAGGTTTCCTTGAACAAAGCAAATGAATCTACCCTGGCGGCCGAAAAGGAGGCAAAAAAAAATCAGGAGCTGAGTCGTACCCTGGAGATGAAGGTTGGGCAAAGAACCAGGGAACTGGTCAACAAGAATAAAGAGCTGGAAAATGAGATTAAAGAACGTGTCAAGGCCGAAGAAGCGCTAAAATCGGCTCAAGATGAACTGGTGGAGCATGCACACAGATCAGGGATGGCAGAGATTGCGGCCGATACATTACACAATGTTGGCAATGTTCTAAATAGCGTTAAGACCTCTTCCCATGTTATCAAAGAAATAATTAAAAAATTCCCCAATGAAGAATTTTCAAAAGCTTGTCATCTAATAAAAGATAATTCGGATAATATTTCGGAGTTTTTACAAAAAGATGACAAAGGCAGCAAGATCATTGAGTATCTACTAGCCTTAGAGCAGGCCTTTGATACTTCTCTTAAGGGGGTTAGTGAAAACTTTGAAAGACTGGATGAAAGAATTGAAACGATTTCACAGGTAATCCTTGCTCAACAGAATTATGCAGGAAGACACTTTTTAACCGAGTCCATTGATTTGGAAGTAATGATAGACAATGCATTGACCCTGATTCCTAATACGTTTGGCGAAAAAGGAATTAAGCTGGTAAAAAAGATAGATACGGTTCCCGCTATTAAGGGACAAAAAAACAAACTTTTGCATACCCTGGTCAATCTTCTTAAAAACGCAGTGCAAGCTATGTCTGGGATCGAGGGGGTAGAAAAAAAGGTAGTGACTAATCTTTACCGGGAAAAAAACCAAGTGGTCCTGTCAATTACAGATAAGGGAATAGGTATCGCTGCCGAGGATTTGGACAGGATTTTCAGCCATGGCTATACCACAAGAAAAGATGGATTCGGATTTGGTCTGCATAGCTGTGCGAATTACATGCAGGAAATGGGCGCCGCAATTGTAGCTGAAAGCGAAGGCATCAATAAAGGCGCCACATTCAGTTTGATATTCCCTTTGGAATGATCAAATGATCTTCCGGCCCGCCAATCTACTGTATGAGGGGCGACTGGCTCCATATCAAGCGTTCTCTGGCCATCACCTCCTCCGCCTTTGGTGAGCCCGACATATTTTGGTGCACTTGATCAGGTTGAGACGAGGCTTAGAACCCCCAACAAGATTAAAGACCCGAATAGTGTCGCCAGATACAGGATTAATTCCCTTTCTGCCAGGCTGTCCAATACCAGTTTCAGCTTTGTTTTTAATCGGGATTTTTTCTGTGATGCTCTTGTTACCATTTGATTAAATGGTAGAATCCAAAAGTCTATTTTCCAACAGAACACCTTATTCAGTGTATACATTGTAGCTCCTTTTTAATTGTTATCTGAGGATAATCATAGCTCAAAATTAAACTTGAATAAAATAGTCGTTCTGGTAAAAAGGATATGTTAAATGGTAATTTGAATTTGAGAGATCGGACAGGCATCTTAAATTCGTAAGATGGATGGGCGCAGCCAACCCACCGGCGGTTTCACGTCAATGTCATTTAGGCTCACGTTGATGGGTAACGAATTACCCATTCTACAATCAATTAAAACACCTGCCAATGAAACCGAACACTCATAAATACGTCCTCAAGAATGTCACCAAAGGTGCAATATCTTGCTTAAACAAAAATGTAATCAACGTATCCAGATCAATTGGGAATTCCGGTGACTGGATTGGTTGTGGTTTTATCGATAAAACCGGTATGGAAACAGATCACGAATCCATACAATTCCCATTTTACTCACTGGTTTATGTGGTGAAGGGCAGTGGTGAATACAGAGATGAAAATGGAAGGTCCCACTCCTTGTCGCGGGGGAGCGCATTTCAAAGAAGACCGGGCATGGTTCATTCTACCTATATCGATCCCAAGCAAACCTGGAATGAATATTATATCGATTTCAACACTGAATTCTATGACAAGCTCACGGCAATCGGTTTGTTGGAAAACGATAGACCAGTCTACCAGGTGGCACCTGATCGCTCCATCGTGGCTGAATTTGAGAATCTGATGCGATTGTTGGATCAAAGCAGTGAGAAGAAACTTCCTGATGTATCCCTTATGTTTTTGGGATTTGTGCGCGACCTTATCAACCAGGGGAACCTTGCCAACCAAGACCGGGAAATCAATGACATGGTGGAAAAGAGTTGCCTGGACTTCAACATGAGCCTGGATCAACGCCTTGATTTAAAGGAATATTGTAAGCAAAACGGTTGGGGATACGAATCCTTTCGTAAATCGTTTAAAAGCAGCATCGGCATATCACCCGTTAAATACATAGTAAGGAGAAGACTGGACGAAGCCTGCCGATTGTTAAGATCTACCGACCTGAGAATTTCGGAGATCTCGGTGAACCTTGGATACAAATCTCAATATGAGTTTTCCAATCAGTTTAAAAGACAATTCGGGGTCTTCCCAAAGCATTTTCGGGATGGAACGGAGAACAATCCGGAGAGGAACTAAAAAGGCCCCCAAAGGAGGCCTTAAGGAGATATTTAATGGATTGATCTACAATCCAAAGTAATCCAGGATTTTATCGATAAGAGTGTTTCTGGTTGCTTCGTTATCGATAGCTTCAAAACCGAATCCCATATAAACGGTATCTTCGGTTCTGATGACAGGACCTTCCTGGAAGCCTGTTCCTGCCAAATGTTGCCAGTTATTAGGAGCGCTGCTGCCCGGGGCAGTATCCGGTGTCCAGCTTCCCAACCCGGTTTCGAAATCCTCAACCGGTTGACCTGAAATCGCAACGTCGTCCAGGAATATTCCCAAACCTTGAGTTCCCCAGTCACTGGCGTAGGTGATGGAAATTTCAACTTCTTTGCCGGCCCATGCAGTCAGATCCATTTCAAACTGATGCCAACCACCGCTGTTACCTGTAATACCATTCCAGGTGCCCGTTGTTCCGGTAGGATTACAATCAGCATCCATGTAATGAGCCAGGAACGGATTTATTTCGTCCACCCAACCGGAGGTACAGCTTTCTCCTGTATTAGTGGTAGTCGCACCATTGGCATCCGGCAGGGTTGTCCAGTTATCGGTTCCCACTTCATGAATTTCTACAAATGCATAATCCCAGTCGGGTTCTATGTCATAAGAAGCCCAGAATGTCAGGGTTGGAGTACCTGCAGGCAGGGTTACCGTTCTGATCAGCCTTTTGTAACTGGAATCGGCAGTTTGGCTATAGACATAATACGAACCGGAATGAGGGTCGTAAGGTCCTTCAGTTCTGTCGTACTTTGCTGAGATATTAGTTTCAAAGTGGGGCAAGAAATCACCGGTTGCCAGGAAAGTGTCAGCAGTATGCTGATTATTGGCACCGTCACCACCTGAAATATTGAAGGTTAAGCCTCCGAGAATAGGATCGCCATCGATTCCTTTAACTGCGAATGGTACATCACCTGCCCCCATTCCACCGCCTTCGACGTGCTTGAAAGCACCGAGGTAATACTGGGTGAAATCATCGGAGAACAATCCGTAAACAGCGGATAACCAGGCCAGATCCTGACCGGTAGCCAACAGTTTACCTTTTTCATAGTTAATGAAATCCCGAACTGCGAGAGTTATATCCTGATGAGCTTCAAAACCGGGATTGGTAATAGCATAGTCATCACCCGAATACCAGATCACTGCTTTGTAATGGGACAGAACTTCCAGGTTGGATGGTGCTGTGCCCTGTGCATCAACATCATAGACATCATAGCTGTATCCGGCTGCATCCAATGCTGCGGTGTAGAAACCCAGGTAATTGGGTTCGGTGTTATTGGCGTATTCCGGATAATTTCCGGTATAATCTTCAGCAGCCAGGATTAATACATCAGCACCTGTTGCCTTGGATACTGTGTATGTAAAGGGACCGAGCTCCGTTTTACCATGCTTGATGCGGTAAGTAACAGTGCTTCCATCTGACTGTCCGCGAACTGTTGCGCGTAATCTGTCAAAGTACTTACCGGATTTCTCGTTATAATATTCGCCACGCTCCCAGCGAAAAAAGCCTCTTCTTTCTCTCCCGCCATCAACGGAGTAATATAGCTTCGGCCACTTCTTGCAACGTTTGCAGGCAAGAACTTCGATCTGTTGCTTGGTTCCCCATGATTGGGAAATGGGCGTATGGTAAACATCCGTAACTTCAATACCAACCGGAGAAACAGGATGTGCCGGATCTTTGGCACTTTCGGCAACGGAAAGGGCGAAATTCAGGTTATCTTCAAACACTGTTTGAACCATCCCTTCATCATCCGGGAATTCAAAACCGTAGGCATTGCCGTCTGCATCTTCACCCAGGGTCAGTTCCACGGTGTAGGAAGGAATCTTCAATGCGCCATAGGTCCATTCGGTAAAATCACCATTGGTTGGATAAAGATCCGCACCCGGGCCGGGGTCATACCCCTGGTTTAGAATACTGTCCCAAATCGCCGGGTTCTCATCTGTTCCAGCCTGGGCGACAAAAATTGGATCATCGTTGGAGGTTGTTTTCACCTGCCAGCCCCATGGATATAGAATCAGGTTGCTGTAAGTATGATAGGAAACAACAAACTTAAAACGATGGTGCTTGATGAATTTGATTAAATGCTGAGTTTCAGGCTCTGAAGCGGGAGAAGGTCCCCTGTAGGTTGCGCTGGTGATTTGCGGGCTGGAACCTTCATCATCCAACCCCCAACGTTCCGGGAAGTTTCTGTTTAGATCTACACCGTCGTTTCCGGTGATGACACCATCACCGTCATTGTCGGCGAGGTTCTTTCTCCAGAGTCTTTCATCGGTAAAGGTGTACTCATATCCATCCGGGTTGGCTATAGGTACGATCCAAACCTGAACCGAATCCAGGAGATCCGTAACTCTTTGGATAGTGCCGTAACCGGAAGCCAGGTACTTAACCAAGCGAATACCCATTTCTGCGGCAACCCACTCACGAGCATGATGGGTTGCTACAAACAGGACTTCAGGTCTTCTGAAAGGGCGATCATCATCGTCTTCATCGTCATCATCATCATCGTCATCCCGATGCCATTTTTTGGATCCGGTTAAACGAACAGCAATCAGCGGTCGATTTTGAATACTGTGACCAAAAGTCTCAAGCTTGACAATATCCGGGTAATCCTCAGCTACTTTTAGTATCTGATCGTGCATTCCCAAACCGGGCTCATCAAAACTGTGATAAACCGTTTCATTCGCGGCCGCACTTTTCTGAGATAAAGAGCGAAGTTGAGTTTTGGGTTGATAGGGAGGTACGTCTTCCACCGTGTATCCCAATGCTTTTAACTTCTTTAAGTCTTTATCGGTTACAACCGCATCAACACGGAATTTAAACAGGGATTTGTCTACTGCCTTGACCTGTTTGATGGCGGCAATATCCAGTCCCATTTTTCTTAGTTTTAAGATCGACTGCTCAGTGGTCGTATAAACCTTGACCATCTTCAGGGTGTTTTTCCCTTTTGCCAACATTGTTACAGAGCTACCTATAACTAGCATTGGAATCATTACAGCGAAGAGAAGAATTCTCATTGGCCTTGATTGTAAAGAAAGACTCATAAATGCTCCTTTTTTTGGGGTTATTGGTAAATGGTGTGTAACCCTTACAAACTACGCTGAAGCTTTTTATTTTTCAAACAGAAATTAAAAAAACAGGTCTTTTTATTATTAAAATGGTTGTACCTTTCTTCAAATAATTTCTTTGAAACCTCTATTTTCAATTATGGAGAAATAGAATCAATTTATCGCAAAATTAGGATAAATGAAGCGGTTTGAAAACCTCCGAAAATCGCAATTGTTAGATTAAGAAGTTGACCCAACGGATAAGTTTGAAAAAAGCCAAACTATTTCAAAACATTATTTATGAAGCGATTTCCTTGATATCTCTTCAACTGTAGGGAAGCAGTTTTGTTTGTTTTTATTCGGCTGTAAATCGACGGTAAGATGTTCTGGCAGGTTGGTTTTTTTCGACAATTCAAGAATATCAACGTGAGGAATAATTCACATCTTTGATTGAATTTCAATATTTTTATTTTATCACTCAAGTTTCGCATCTGTTTTTGCAGTAGATAATTTATATGGTGTAAAACCAACATCAGCTATTCAGTTAAATGCATTTGGCTATTAGCGATTAGCTACTAGCTTTGATACGACTCGCTTCGTTCCATTATTTTTAGTATTCATGTAAACGTACCGAAGGTGCTCAGTTCAAAGCTAAAAGCTAACTGCCAGTAGCGAATAGCTTGTATGTAAAATTCATCTTCCCCAGTGAACTGCAGAGTCACTGATAGAATAAAACAAGGGTGCGAAACTTGAGTTATAATTTAATAAATATTTTTGTTGAGGCAGCGTAAGGTTAGAATTCGTGTAGACTTGGAAAGTGCTTCAAAAAATTCTATGGTAGTAAAACAACCACTTGGATCTGGGAGGAATATAAAGATGAATTCGCAACGTATTGGCAATACAACAACCAAAATGATTATGCTAGTCGTGGGTTTGCTGTTTCTGCTTCCTGCTTCTTATAAAATTTATTTATATAGCGTATTTCGCATGAATTCTGCTTCTGCATGGGGAGTTATAGCTGGGTCTTCCAGGAGTAGGGATATTGGAGCCAGACCATTTGTAGAATACCAGGATTCCAAGGGAAACAAGTTTGAAAGAAAAAGCAAAGCAAAAACCCACTGGCTGTTTGCTCCTAAAAAAGGAGAAAAGATCAAGGTTTTTTATAATCCGATTGATCCCAATGTGGCTTTGGTTGACAGTATAACACACTATATTGTTCTTCCCATTGTGTTCATTTTAATTGGATTAAGTGTGATTGTGTACCTGGTAAGAGGTCTTTTGGAAAAGAAATAGCCTGGGTGCGATTCAAACAGTAAAGTAGGAGTTCATAGCTCCCGTTCTTCTTGAATGGTTTTGATCCGGTTAAAAACCATACTGAGCATTCTCATCGGAATTGCCGAGTTTTTCAATTCCCATCATTGCAGTTGCAGGATTAGTGATTCAAGATGTAATGACGATTCTATTTTATCTCGCGGGCAAAACCTATCAACGACTATAAACACTAAATGGCATCAACTGGAGTAAAGGTTAAACAAGGACCTTTCGGTTCATTTTATGGCTGGGTTATTGTGTCTGTAGCGTTTTTAGTGGGCATTACCCAGGCTGGTGTTTTTCAGAATATTCTTTCCATTTTCATGATACCCATGGAAGCGGAATTTGGTTGGAACCGATCCCTGATCACCGGGGCGATAGCTGTAGGTTCTTTGGCTGGCGGATTTGCCGGCCCTGTTCTTGGACCATTGCTTGACCGCCATGGACCCAGGATGATGGCTTTTTGGGGGATTGCAATACTTAGTGCCGGGTTGGTGGCTTTGGCCTGGTTGTCCTCGCTTTGGCAATTGTACCTGTTTTTTGGAACCGGTCGTATGATTGCAGCCGGTCTTTTAAACCTGGTGATTACTGTCAGTGTATCAAACTGGTTTATTAAGAGGCGTGGTAGAGCAATGGGAATAGCCCAGTTAGGAAGTAGAATCGGACTGGCCGCCTTGCCACCAATAGTGCAAGTAATGATAACGGGGTTTGGCTGGCGCCCGGCCTGGGCAATGCTGGGCTTGATTGTGTTTTTTATTTCGGCTGTCCCATCTTTGATTTTTCTCCGCAGGCGTCCTGAAGATGTAGGATTGTTGCCTGATGGAGAAGACCAGAATCTCTCAACAAAACAGGAAGGTTCGAACCCGGAGGTTGAATCATCAACTAAAAAATCCGTAGAAGACGTAACCTGGAGCCGGCAGCAAATCCTTCGTACCCGTTCCTTCTGGCAGCTGATTGTTATATCCTGTGTCGTTTTTTTTGTGGGAGCTGGAACTAACTTTCATATTTTTCCGTTTCTAAACGACAATGGTCTTTCTCCTGAAATCGCCGTGATGGTTATTAGCGTGATCTGGATTTTAAGCGCCTTTGGGGGACTGGCCATAGGCTTTCTTGCCGAAAGAATGCCTGTCAAAATATTGTTAGGGGTTTCTTTAATTTTGCTGGGAGTTGTTTTTGTCTCCATTTTTTGGGTGGTTACGAACGTCTGGCTGGTTTTTGCTTTTGCAGCTATCTACGGTTTCATTCGCGGCGCGATACTTCCGCTGCTATCTTTGATCTGGGTTGAGTTTTTTGGTCGATTCTCTTCCGGAACCGCCTTGGGACTGAGCAGCGTATTTCGATATACAGCCAATGCCTTGGGTCCTGTCTTTGCGGCCATCTGTTTTGATCTGCAACACAACTATTACCTCCCTTTTTATCTCTTTTCCGTCCTTTTATTGATCGGCGGAATTGCCTCCTTCCGGTCCAAAGCTCCTCGCTTTCCAGTATAATTCTCATCAATCTTTTTTACTGGTTGTATGGTTCATGATATCTGCACGCAACAGAGGACAATTAAATAGTGGAGTGCGAAACTTGAGTAGTTATTTATCGGAAAATTGGTATAATAGGCTCAAACCGGAAATATTTGAATAGAATAGAACAATGACCAAACCATGTTCCAGCGATGTGGATATTGAATGTTAAATGCCGTGTATTTTTGACTATTCAGTATCAACCTAATAGATTTAATGGTGCTGTCATTATCCGGCAGAAAAGGCTAACGGCAAAATACTAGCTGAGGAAGCCCGTTTTCATTGAAGGAGATTCCAAACAAAAGTGCGATGACTGACAAGAACACCGACTACGAATTAAATCAAAAAATAGAGATGCAAGAGCGGGAATTATCTGTTTACCGTTCTTTAGTGGAGAACAGTCCGGATCTTTTATATAGAACCGATATGAACGGCCTGATTTCCTTTATCTCACCCTCTGTTTTGCGTCTCTCAGGTTACACCGTAGAAGAAGCTGTCGGAATGAACATGGCGGAAGAGGTCTATCTTGTACCGGAAGAAAGACGTATCTTTTTAAGCGTTTTGAAAGAGACGGGAAAGGTTGATAATTTTGTAGCACGGTTAAAAAGGAAAGATGGTTCAATCTGGTGGGCTTCGACAAATGCACATTTTTGCAGGGACCAGGAAGGCAATATAACAGGCGTAGAAGGTATTACTCGCGATATCAGTGAGTTGGTCGAAAAAGAAAAAGCTCTTGAGGAAAGTGAAGAAAGATTTCGTGTTGCTTTCCATACCAATCCCGATTCGATCAATTTAAACAGGGTTTCCGATGGATTATACTTTGATATTAATGAAGGATTTACAGAATTGACCGGTTACACCCGTGAGGATGTGATAGGCAGGACCTCACTTGAAATCAATATCTGGAAAAATCCCGAAGACCGACAACGCCTGGTTGATCTTTTGTTGTCTGCAGGCAGGGTTGTCAACATGGAAGCACAATTTGTCAAAAAGAACGGTGAGATTGCAGACGGCTTGATGTCGGCCAGGATTATTAAAATAAATAATGAAGACTATATTCAATCCGTCACCAAAGAAATTACTGAGACAAAGCAACTACAGCAACAAATTCTTCAATACCAGAAGCTGGAAGCTCTTGGCACGCTCGCCGGCGGAATTGCACACGATTTCAAGAACCTCATTGGGGCTATTATTAACTATGCCCAGCTGATTTTATTGCACTCCGGAGATAATCAAAAAATAAATAACTTTGCCAATAAACTTATCACTGCTGGTGATCAAGCCACCAGACTGGTTCACCAAATTCTGGACTTCAGCCACCAGGGAAACTTAAAAAAATCTCCTACCGATATCGGACAGATCGTTATCGAAGCGCTAAAGTTAATAAAAGTCTCCATTCCTTCTTCGATAGCGATCAAACACAGCATAGATTCCACTGCGTTCACGGCAATGGCAAATTCGGATCAAATACATCAGGTGATAATGAACCTGTGCCTGAATGCTTCACAAGCGATAGATGGGAATGGAGGGGAAATAGATGTCAAGCTGGCAGATTTTCAAATCCAAGAAAAGACTCAAAATGATTTCCAAAATCTAGCCCCGGGTAAATACCTCTCCCTGACAGTTTCCGATAGCGGACACGGGATGGATCATGCAACCATGGCACGGATATTTGAACCGTTCTTTACTACCAAGAAAAAAGGAATTGGAACTGGAATGGGCCTGGCCACGGTACATGGAATAATTAAGAATCATAGAGGTGATATAAGGGTCACCAGTGATGTCGGAAAAGGTACAACGTTTCAAGTTCTATTACCTGGATTATATTAAATTCAAAGCCGGGCATTATCCGGAGATGATTTCCCTACACCCTGCTTCAACGGTGTCCGGCCAGAAAAGATTTCCTTTGATTGAAAGCTTAAGTGGGTTTTCCATTCAATACTGATAGGAGACAAGGTCTATTTTCATTGTGAATCTTGTTCCGTTGCCGGTATCCAAATTTATCGATCCATCCAGTTGCTTTTCCACAAGGTCCCTGACCAGCCTAAGTCCAAGCGACCTTGATTCTTTCCAATCTTTGTCTGGCGGAATTCCAACTCCGTCGTCCTCAATGATCAATTCCATTAAATCATGCCCCACCTTTTTAATAATGATGTTGATCTCTCCTCTGCTATTATTGGGAAAGGCATGTTTTAACGAGTTGGAAACCAGTTCATTAATTGTCAAGCCCAGCGGAGAGGCTATTTTTATATTGCAAAATATCTTGTCGGAATCGATGTTGAATTTAATATGGTTGGGATCTACGTTGTAGGCCTGGGCCAGTGAGGACGTGATGGTCAGTAAATAGTTGTAAAAATCAATTTCTGCCAGATTATCGGAGCTGTAAAGTGCCTCATGCAACGCCGACATGGCAAAAACCCTGTTCTGGCTTTCCGATAATGCTTCCTTTATTTTCTCGTCATCCAGCGTTGACGCTTGTAGTTTGAGCAAACTGGAAATGACCTGCATATTGTTCTTAACCCGGTGATGGATTTCCTGAAGCAGGGTTTCCTTTTCCTTGAGTGATGCCTTGGTTTGCTCTTCTGTCTGTATTCTGTCTGATATATTCTGCAAAAAGCAGGTCAATCCGATCACTTCGTTTGTATCAGCTTGGATGGGATTCCAAAATAACTCCCAATAGATGGGAAGTTCCGGTTCTTTATGGATTTCCGAAAATGATTCTCCGTTCAATGCACGATCATAAGACAGCTTGGCCTTTTTGCAGGTATCCGAATGATTTAACTGCTCAAGCATGTTCATGCCAATTGTGATGTCAACATTGTGCACTGCTTTCATTGCTTTGGCATGGTTTTCGTTAAAGGCTGTGTATCGATAACTTCTATCCAGGGCAAATATGATGATATCTTTTGGACTTTGAATAACAGCATTCAACAATAGATTTGAGTTAACCAATTCAGTTTCAATCTGCTTGCGATCCGTTATGTCCTGGATCATCCCTCGCAATCCAATTTGTTCACCTTGATAAGTGACTGTATTGCCAATAGCATTGACCCATTTCAGATTCTTTTTGGCTGTTATCAGGCGAGCTTCAAAATCAAAACCTTCTCCCATCTTTACGGCGTTTTTAACGGCATCTGCAACCATTTGACGATCTTCCGGATGATAATACCCAATTGCATCTGCTACATCAGGTGGGGTTTCATCATCCAATTCATGAATTCGAAAAGTTTCTTCGGTCCACGATAACGTATTGCCGGAAAAGTCTATTTCCCAGCCTCCTAATTTTGCCGTAGAAGCTACTTCCCTAAGACGGCGCTCGCCTTCGATCAGGGCTTTTTCAATAGACTTGCGCTCTGTTACCCTTCGTGCGTTTACAGTTAGTCCGATGATTTCATTTGAGCCTTCCAAGGTTCTGGGGGCTACTGTCGATTCATAGCATTCGATGGTACCATCAGCCGTTCGGTAATCTGCTTCATAGAATCCTGGGTGGCCGGTTTTTATTACATTTTCGAGAATCAATTTAACTTCCTTCTGTTTTTCCTCCCCCTCCAGATATTGACAGAATTTGGTTCCTATTAAGTTTTCGACTGTTGTTCCCGGTAAGGCAAAATTGATGAATTCTATATCCAGGTTATTGTCCAAGGTAAGAATCTGATCCGGAGAAGTTTCAGTAAGAGAGCGCCATCTGGCTTCGTTGACCCGGAGTGCTGCCTCAGCGCGCAAGCGATGTAAAATACTGATTGTCAGTATTAGAATAATGATGATCAACGCAACGATCCCTGCAAACATAGACCAGATAAGCTGCTTGTTTGCGGCATAAAAAGATATCGGTTTGTTGATGATTATACTGTCGGGCGGTAAGTCGGATAATGAAACATTGAATCGCTCCATCTGTTGAAAATCAAACATAAAAGGATTCGGGCTTTCCATAACGATAGGGATATTGTCCGTAGATTCACCTCGAAGAATACGAATGGCAAGGCTTGCCGCTTTTTCACCCTGGGCAATACCGCTAGTGAGTTTTCCTCCAACGATACCATGACCCAAATTGACGTCCCAAAAGCAATAAACGGGAGCGTTAGAGCCCCGGGAAATCATATAGGTACTTTTTTCATGCGTAAAATGATTACCGTCTTTATCGTTTGTGTATGTGAGCATCACGACAAAGCTTTTTGGGGGGAGTTCAGCCAGCCTTTCTTGAAGGTCTTTCATCGTCATCCCTTCAAGAAAGGTGAATTGTGCTCGTTGCTGAAACATGGGGATCAAACTTGAAATGAGTGTTTTGTTGGCGCGGCCGCTCATGGTATCATCAACGACTACAAAAACCGATTCTGTATCCGGATGAATATCGAAGGCCAGTTCCAGGGTTGATTTCATATCTATTTTTTCGACTACTCCGGTTACGGAATTGTAACCAATCAGATCTTCATCCTTAAGGAAATTTACTCCGCAAAACACATGCGGGATCGCTCCAAACAGCTCATCCCTGTATTCCCGCACAAATTGGAAAGCATGATCATCGGAAGTGATGACGATATCAACGGGATGCATTTTATATTTGAGTGCCAGCGTTTTTTTATACGCATCAAGATAGTCTTTTTCAAACGAGTGTTTGGTATCCATATATTCAAAATGGAAGTCTATCTCAAGCTCCGAAAACTCAAACTCTTTTTGGATACCTTCGGTAATATTATCAGTCCAGGGAAGTCCTTTGTGATAAGAGTTCAGGACCAATACATTCCAACTCTTGGAGGTCCGGGCAGCCAAATCCGGGGAAAAAAGAAAAATAAACACAATTAAAATTAAAAACGGGATCTTATATCGTTTCGACATACCTTTGGCTAATTAAGTTGTATGGTTAAATTCGGTTGGACTGAGTTTGTTTTCTTCATGTTTTAATTGTTTGAACCGCGGTCAAACAGATGCACAGATACTAACAGATTTTTATTTATAGGTAAAGAAATGGAAACAATGACAACAGTTTCAATCTAAGGAATGTAGGTAAGGAGGAGATTCCAACTTGTTGTCAAAACACGTTAAGGGTCGGATTTAGTTGTGTAAGGAAGATCGTCTAATTGTGTCGGCTGGAACGCGGATGCCAAGATTTGGTATATCTCTTTCCAAAAAAGTTTGGATGTAGTTATGTTGCCAACGATTACCGGCGGCATCGCTTTTCTTGAAAAAAGATGGAGGTAATCCGCCTCTATACCAAAGTGTAGAAAGTTCTTTATCCGTGACATCCTCTTTGCGCAATCCTGACAGTGTGTGAAAGGAGATCCGTCCTGCGCTGATTTTAAGACTATATTATACTTGATGTATCATACCTTTGGTATTATGAAACGGTTTATATTCGATCAATTGGTCAGTGCTGAAAACATCTGCAATTTGGCAAGGGAAAAAGCAGCCATAGAGCGACACATAGTCAACAGGGACCGTGTTGTCATTTATGCTCCTCGAAATTTCGGAAAAACGTCCCTCATAAAGAATGTTGTTATTCCTGAATTCCGGTCAAAGAACAATCCCTCATTTACTCTTTTCGCTGATTTAATGGAAGTCAGGGATATGGACTCCCTGGTTGCCAGGTTACAAAATGCGTTTGAGCGTTCTTTTGCCGATTCCTTTCCGATAAGAAATCTTGTCGAAAACATTGAGCGGTTCCTGTCAGGTCTGAAGCCGGATATTACCGTTGATCCGGTTACATCTCAAACGGGCATTTCCCTGAAGATCGCCCCCGGCAGCAAAGAATATTCGATTTCATTTCTTTTTCATCTTATAAAACAGGTAGCTGCTAAAGCTCCCGTATTGGTTGCGCTGGATGAATTCCAGGACGTTGTCAAAGTGAGCGAGGCACAAGCTATGTTCAGGCAGGCATTCGAAGACCTGGGGGATGTACCTGTAATTGTTATGGGATCACAGAAACACATTCTCTCTGAAATCTTTTCCAAACCGCATGCACCACTGGCATTTTGGGGAAATGATCTACCTTTTCAGCCTATTGCGTATCAGGAATACCACGACTATATTCAGGAACGGTTCGATCAGCGGGAATTGAAAATCGATCCGGACTGTTCGAAGTACCTTCAGGATCTGCTTTGGCGGATTCCGGAACCAATCAATGTTGTAAGTCACCAAATATACAGTACGTACCAAAAGAAAAAGATCAAGAAAGAGCACATCAATCTGGCGATAGCAGAACTCTTGGAAAATAAAAAAAGCCGGTATGAAACCTATCTGGCAGGATTCTCGGCTGCTGAGGAAAAAGTCTGTATGAACCTGGCCAGACTCAATTATATTGAAAAGCCGCAATCAAAAGAATTTGTTTCAGCCTGTCAAGTGACCAGCCGGACAGTAGGTAAGATTTTCAGAAAATTCCGGAACAAAGGTATTATCGAAAAAACTGATTCCGGTTACCGACTTTCCGACCCCCTATTAAAATACTTTTTTAACATCTATAGATAATTCCGATTCTGACTTAAACCCCGTTACTTAAGTTGTCCTTTTTTCGTGCACGATTACGAACACGAAGAGAAAATCTGCACTTTTCGAAACGACTGGGAATGAAATACTAATTTTGACTCAGTCCGAAGAACTTGCTGGAAAAAGAGTGGAGGTAAGTGGAAGGACTGTCATGAAATCAAATCAATTCAGCTATTTTGTTTGACAATACGGAGAAACGCACAGGTTTGGTCATGAAGTCTTTTATTCCCGCTTTTTTAGCCTCTTCGAAGCTGACAGTGGGGCTATGGCCTGTAGCTATAATGATAGGTATTTCCGGCCTGATTTTCAGGATTTCCCGGCTTAAGTCAAACCCGGTGAGTTTGGGCATCATTTGGTCTGTAAAAACCAGGTCGTAAAGATCCGGGTGAGCTTTAAAATTCTCCAAGGCTTCAATCCCGTTATTAAAAATTGAAGACTTGTAGCCCTGCTTTTGCAGCATCACTCTGTAGAGGTTTAACAGATCTTTTTCATCTTCAACGATCAGGATATGTCCCTTTCCTTTTTTGGGTTTTTCTTCACTTGTTAGCGTGTCGATGGGAATGGCTTTTGTGATCGGAAAAAAGACACTGAATGTGGTACCTTTTCCCGGGAGAGTGTCAACCTTGATGAAGCCGGAGTGGCTTTGCACAATCCCATGGACAATAGATAGGCCCAACCCTGTCCCCTCATCAACTTCCTTTGTGGTATAAAACGGATCGAAGATGCGGTCTTTAACTTTATCTGTCATCCCAATTCCGGAATCACTAACCCTTAGCTCCAGGTATAATCCGACTTTGAATCCTTCAGGCAGCACTTTTTGGTGCAGTGATTTTTCTTTCAACTCAACATTCAACACCCCCCCTTTTTCCCTCATGGCATCCACAGCGTTTGAACAGAGATTCAGCAGAACCTGGGAAACCTGCGTTTTATTAGCCATGATCGGTTGGCAATCCGGTTGAATGTTGATATCCATGCTCATCGATTCCGGCAGGGTGGTTCTAATCACTTTCAACATGTCTTCAATGGAGCTTTGAATGATCATAGGAGATAATTCCATGGAATCGGACCGGCTAAAGGTCAGAATTTGTCGCACCAAATCCGCAGCTCGATTGCCGGATTGAATAATGGCATACAGACCTTCTTTCACCATACCATTTTCCTGAACCTCGCTGGAAAGCATCTCTGAATAACCAAGAATAGTACCTAAAATATTATTGAATTCATGGGCTATACCTCCTGCCAAGGTACCCATGGCCTCCATTTTTTGGGATTGCACCAGTTGATGTTGGGTTTCTTTCAGTTTTTCATTGGCTGTGACGATTTCTTCATGGGCTTTTTGTAACCCCCTGGTGCGCTCCTCAACCTTGTTTTCCAGTTCCTCCGAAAGGATCTCCGACATGGTAAACGCTTTGGAAAACCGGATGGAAAGCATCACCGATTGAACAAAAATAAAGATAAATATTCCGATTGAAGAAAGGCTGAGGTTATAGACAATTTCGTTTTCTGCCAGAATTTCATAAAGCACGGTGGTTGTTAGTATTATAACACCGATTGAAACCAGAATGGCTCCTTCGCGTTTATTGATTATGGTTTTGATTAGAACGTAGGGAATGTATAAACAAAGCAAAAGCATGATCACCTGGTAATAAAGGATTCCATGCGAAAAGAGGATAACGGGAGTAACCAGGGTGAACACGCTGAACAATGCACTGACCACGGTCATGATGGTCCCGACACGTTTTGAAAACTCCGTGTATAACGACGAAATAAACAAGTAGAAAAATGGTGCACCCAGGTAAAACGACAGGTACTCCATTTTTTGATAGATCTCCCAGCTAAAGTCAGGAAACAGCCAGATCAAAAACCTTTCGCCAACCACCAGGGTTCTGATTGCCACTAACAAACAAACCAGGGAAAAATAGATGGTAGACCGGTCGGAGCGTCTTAAAATGAACAGACCAAAATGATAGAAAGACATCACCAGCATACTTCCGACCAGAAACAGTTCGAACGCTACATTGGCGATTCTTTTTTGTCTAATTTCGGTTTCGCTGCCAAACTCGATCGGTAACCAGACTCCTCCTTTTTTATGCCTGAAATTTGAAACCTGCAGGGTGATATAGATGTCTTCCGAATCGGCAGGGAATGAGATGACCTTCGGTAAAAACTGAGGTGTAGAGGTTTCTTTGCTCTTTCCGACTACACCGTTGCCGGAAACAACCCTGTTGTTGATCCACATTTTATACGAGGTCGCCATGTCAGGAATCTTCAACGCAAAAGGCTGGCTGGTCGGTCCAACCCGAATATGAAGTCTTAATGTGGCATAACCGCTTCCGGGAAGGGTGCCCTGCTTGGATTCATAACCGTCCCATCTTCCCGGTACCGTGAGCATCCCAATGAACCCTCCGGGCTCTCCTGTTTCAAAATCGATCGGTTCCAGCAACTCCCTCCAGTAAAACGTCCATTGACCGTTGAGCGGGATGGTGCCGTCTTTCTGAAAATCCCATTGACGTAAATCCAGCACACCGTTTTCGGCTAAAGGACGAAATCCTAAAAGGCTTTGTTGCTGACATGAAACAAGTGGCAGCAAACAGATCAAAAAGAAGGCATACGAAAGCAATCTCCTTTTGAGGTGGTTTGAAGTCAAGATTAAATTTGTTTCATTCATTTTTATATATATTGCTGTGAAACGGTTTGTAGCAATTTGTTTCAATTGCAGAACGGGTCTAAAAAACTTGAATCTAAATTATACCAGATAGTTACAATTTTAGTGCTGTCTGCAAGCAATGGACGATATTGATAATTACGATCGAATAGAATGTATGTATCATAAATAAGGGAAATTTGCCTGCCGATTCTCCAAGTTGTTGAATAATCAAGGAAAACCGTACAATTGTGATTGGCGATATATTTTTGATGTAGGAATTTGGAAGGTTGAATGATCCGGTTATCATTCCGAATTCATTGGCATAAGCGCCTAAACAGCAGAGTTGGTTGTTGAATGGATTCATTGGTAGAAGCATGGAATCAGGTATCCGAAAGATGTTTCAGGGATCAGATCAATTCGGATAATTTATGTGACAGGGTGGTAAATCGAACAGGTTTTGTCATGAAGTCTTTTATACCTGCCTTTTTGGCTTCTTCCAAACTAACTGTCGGGCTATGACCCGTAGCGATGATGATGGGAATTTCAGGTCGGATCTTCAACATCTCCTGGCTCATGTCAAATCCGGTTAGTTTCGGCATCATTTGATCGGTGAATACCAGATCGTATTGATCAGGCTGTGCTTTAAAACTTTTCAGGGCTTCGATTCCATCAAAAAAGATTGATGATTGATAGCCGAGCTTTTTCAACATCACTCTGTAAAGATTTAATAAATCTTTCTCATCCTCCACAATTAAAACATGTCCTTTGCCTTTTTTGGGTTTTGCTTCTTTTGCTTGGCCGCTTTCAGGAGATGATTTGGTAACAGGGAATAACACACAGAATTTGGTTCCTTTACCCGGAGAACTGTCAACATTGATAAATCCCTCATGGCTTTTTACAATTCCATGAACAATTGACAATCCCAAACCGGTACCTTCGTTGACTTCTTTGGTTGTATAAAAAGGATCAAAAATGCGGTTTTTATCCTTCTCATTAATTCCCGTTCCGGTGTCTTCAACCACTAATTCAATGTAAAGACCGGCCTTATTATCTTTTGTCAGTTGGTTTTTTTGCAGACTTTTTTCTGACAATGCTACTTCTAAAATTCCACCTTCATGTCTCATGGCATCCACAGCGTTGGTGCAGAGATTTAGAAGTACCTGGGAAATTTGAGTTTTGTTTGCTGTAATCGGTTTGCAGTCAGGCTGAATGTTTTCAATCAAAGTTATTGATTTCGGCAAGGTGGTTCTAATCACCTTCAAAATATCTTCAATCGAGGATTGAACGTACATAGGGGTTTGCTTTTGAGAATCCAGTCGACTGAATGTCAGGATTTGTCTAACCAAGTCAGCAGCCCGATTTCCCGATTGGGTGATGGCAAGAAGTCCCTCCTTTACAGCTCCTTCCGACTGCACTTCATTATACAACATTTCGGAATAACCAAGAATGGTACCTAAAATGTTGTTGAATTCATGAGCAATTCCACCTGCCAAAGTGCCCATTGCTTCCATTTTTTGTGACTGAACCAACTGATGTTGTGTTTCTTTTAGTTTTTCACTGGCAGCCACAATTTCTTCATGGGCCTTTTTTAATCCCCTGGTGCGCTCTTCAACCTTGTCTTCCAATTCTTCGGAAAGGATCTCTGCCATGGTAAAAGCCTTGGAAAATCGAATAGAAAGCATGACCGATTGAACCAATATAAAAACAAACAATCCTATGGAAGAAAGATTAATAGTATATAAAATCTGGTTTTCAGAAAGAACTTCATAAAATACCGATACACACAGAATAACGATACCGGCTGAAAACAAAATGGCGCCTTCCTTTTTGTGGAGAATGGTTTTGGTTAACGCGTAAGGAATATACAAACCCAGCAGGGCCATCATCAGGTGATACAAAACGATGGCATGTGAGTGGATAATGACAGGTGTAACCAGGACAAGCAAGCAAAACAGAGCACTTACCCAAACCAGGAACACTCCTACTTGCTTTGAAAACTCAGGATAAAGTGATGAAACAAACAGATAGAATAGCGGGATACCCGAGTATAAAGACATATATTCCATTTTCTGAAATATCTCCCAGTTAAAGCTGGGAAATAACCAGATAATGAAACGTTCTCCGACTATTAGTGTCCGAACAGAAACCACCAGGCAGACCAAGGCGAAATAGATCGTGAATCGATCGGATCGTCTTAAAAGAAACAAGCCGAAGTGATAAAACGACATGATCAACAGACCACCAAACAGAAACAAATCAAATGCTATATTCGCCGTTCTTTTTTTTCTGATATCGGTTTCAGTTCCAAGCTCAATTGGTAACCAGACTCCTCCCTTTCTGTGACTGAAGTTTGATACCTGGAGAGTAAGATAGATATCTTCGGATTCCACTGAAAATGAAGATACACTAGGCAAAAATTGTGGTTTAGATGTCTCCGGGCTTTTTCCGACAATTCCATTCTGCGCTACCAGACTATCATTAACCCACATCTTGTATGAAGTGGCCATTTCCGGAATTTTCAGAGCAAACGCTTCCTTTGCGGGACTGGTGATAATATGAAGTCTGAAAGTAGCGTAACCACTACCCGGAAGTTCTCCACGCTTAGTTTCATACCCATCCCATCGGCCTGGAACGGATAGTTGTCCAACAAAACCGGATGGTTCGGACTCTTCGAAATCAGCCGGCCCATGTAACTCCTGCCAGTAAAATGACCATTGGCCGTTAAGAGAAACAATTCCATCTTTTTGAAAATTCCATTGTCGTAAGTCCAGTACACCGTTTTTCGCTATGGGACGTAATTTTGGAAGAACCTGTTGCTGACATGATGCAAGCAAAATCAAACAAACCAGTAGGAACATTTGCGGAATCCAATTCCTGATGAAAAGTCTTGAAGTCGGATTCATAAAATTCCTTTTTTTATTTTGAAATCCACAGCCTTTTGGAACGAATAGTCTTTCAATTTAAAACATTTAGCATAAATAAGGGAAATTTTCCTCCTGCCTCCCTAAATTCTGTAATATCAGTAGATAACCCTATAGCGAGAGTTAATGGGTGATGCCAAATTGAGTCGTGTAGGGACGGCACTTATTACCGGCAGAATTTGTGGGTATTTAAACCTCAGGCTCCAGGTGTAACCATAGCTTATTAAAAATTGACAGCTTAGCTTTTTGGTTTAAAAATGGTTGTATGGAAAAAAAATCGAAAAATAGAAAACTGAATTACCTGGATGAAGCAATCCTGTTCATGAAATCGCTTTTAAAGAGCGGTAAACGGGAAACTGCCAGGTCAATCAAGGGAGTTTTGCTGGAGGTTTGCCGTGATGGGACTGAATACGACGACTTGAAACCACATGGAGAGGTTGAAAACATGTATCGCTTGCACATCCCTCCTTTTGACCCTGACGACGATTTTAACCAGGGATTCAGAGTGATTATGATCATCATGGAAAAGCATGTTTTAGCAACATCCATCGGTCCTGACTTCTCTTGAAGATAGAGTTATTGCATTGTTTCGATCCAACCAAAACCTGGTCCTTCCCTATTTCTTTCCAACATTTAAATGCCTGAACCTGCGCACTATCTATTTTTTGACCGGCCTCCGAGCTTTTATTCGAACAAGAGAACTAACGACATCCTGAGATATCTCTCCCCTGGTTCCACAGGTAGAGCCTTTAAAGATTTTACAGGTTTAATTTCCACTTGACATAAAGAGAACTATGTTTACTATTGAAACACGTGTCTCATTTAAACGCCCGGGTTCAAACCAAAGCAACCTAATTTTGTTTTAGTAGTGTCACAACCGGCAGTCGCGAATTTATGCAAATGGAGATAAATCATGATTAAGCGAGTGATTTTCATTGTTATTGGTTTTGTTTTGTTTTCATTGGTCACGACGGTAAGTGTTTATGCTTCATCAGCGGAAGATGCCCTGGGCCTTTGGTGGACGGCTTCCAAAGATGCAAAAATCGAAATTTATAAAAAAGAAGACAAGTTTTATGGAAAGATTGTTTGGACCAATGATCCGGATGAGCTTGATATCAACAATCCTGACCCTGAAAAAAGGAGCAATAAACTCTGGGGCCTGGATATCATTTCAAATTTCAGCTGGGATGGCGATGAATGGGTAGACGGTGAAATTTATGATCCTTCAAGTGGCGAAACCTACAGTTGTATCATGTGGATGAAAGGTAAAAATGTGCTTTATGTGAAAGGTTATATCGGAATATCAATTTTAGGTCGAAAAGAGCGTTGGACAAGGGTTAAAGAATAATCACGCTTATTACCTTTACCAGAGAACAGACGTATTAAAATGGATCAATCAAGCAGAAGGGATTTCCTGAAACTTATGGGAATGGGCGCTCTCTCCATGTCTATTCCCGGATGTTCGCCTTTTTTGAGCAAAAGTAATTCCGGGCAAAGACCAAATTTTCTTTTCATTCTTGTGGATGATTTGGGTTGGCGGGATTTGGGATGTTACGGCAGTGACTTTTATGAAAGTCCGAATATAGATGCCTTGGCAAAAGATGGTGTAAAGTTTACCAATGCTTATGCAGCTTCACCTGTGTGTTCTCCAACACGAGCAAGCATTTTAACCGGCAAGTACCCGGCGCGCATGAATGTCACAGATTGGTTTACCAATCGAAACGAGAAAAAGATGGTGCCAGCCGACTATCTCAATTATCTGCCAAAAGGAGAACTAACTATTGCTGAAGCCTTAAAGGCATCAGGCTACAAAACGTTTTACGCAGGGAAATGGCATCTTGGATCAGAAGCGTATTATCCTGAAAACAACGGTTTTGAGATCAACAAAGGTGGATATAAAGCCGGCCATCCGAAAAAAGGCTATTTTTCTCCTTATGGAAATCCAAAACTGACGGATGGATCGCCAGGCGAATACCTGACAGATCGCCTTGGTGATGAGACAATCAGTTTCCTTGAGCAACAGGGGAACGATCCCTTTTTGCTCTATCTTTCCTTTTATTCGGTCCATACGCCTCTCATGGCCAAGAAAGAAGATGTTCAATATTTCAAACAGAAGGCGAAAAAGATGGGGCTCTCCCAGGCGTATGACAAAAATCACAGGGTATTGGAAGAGACGGACGACGATATCATTGTCGAACGATATAAACAGTCAAACCCCGTTTACGCCGCGATGATTAAATCTGTGGATGACAATGTGGGCAGGGTTTTGGGTAAGCTGAAAGCACTAAACCTGGATCAAAACACGATCGTCATTTTAATGTCGGACAACGGAGGATTAAGCATTACGGAGGGAACCCCAACCAGCAATGCTCCTTTAAAAGCAGGTAAGGGATGGCTTTATGAGGGGGGAATCAGGGAGCCTATGCTGATCCGATGGCCGGGTGTCACCACTCCCGGTTCTGTCTGCAATGAACCTGTTATATCCACAGATTTTTACCCCACTATGCTGGAAATGGCAGGGCTTTCTGCAATGCCTGACCAACACAGGGATGGAAAAAGCCTGGTGCCGCTCTTAAAAGGAGATACAACTTTTAAGCGAGGCGCCATATACTGGCATTACCCTCACTATAGCAACCAGAAAGGCAAACCGGCGGCCGCTGTCCGATTGGGTAATTTTAAACTGATCGAATACTTCGAAGACAATAATGTTGAACTCTTTGATCTGGCAACTGATATTGGAGAGGCTACAGATTTGTCAGAAAAAATGCCTGGTAAAACAAACGAGCTAAGATCAATGCTGCACCGGTGGTACAAAGAGGTTGATGCTAAAATGATGCGGCCCAATCCGGAATGGTTATAGCAGAGAAAATGAATTGCCAAGGCAGTTGGCATGCTCAAAACTGACCAAATATAACTGCGAATGTATCAATGGAAAGACCGTTTTCACTGCTGATAAAGCCTGTCTCTGCAGATTGCAACCTCAATTGTCAATATTGTTTCTACCTGGAAAAGCAAAAAATCTACCCACAAAGCCGCAGACACAGGATGTCCGAGCAAGTTCTGGAAAGACTGGTCCAAAGCTATATGTCCACTTCGCAACCCCTCTACTCATTTACCTGGCAGGGTGGTGAGCCTACATTGGCAGGTACATCTTTCTTTGAGCGTGTCATATCGTTGCAGCAGAAATATGGTGGAGATGGGGCAGTCGTTGGCAACGGATTACAGACCAATGCTACCTTGATCGACGAAGAGATGGCACGCTTGCTTGCCCAATACAATTTTCTGGTTGGTTGCAGTCTGGATGGGCCACCAGCCCTGCATGACCGTTTTCGAAAGACTATTGACAACAAATCCACCCATGCTCGTGTTATTCAGGGAATTGAATTACTGGAAAATCACCATGTTGAATGCAACATTCTGATTTTGGTCAGTAAGGCAAATGTGAATGCGGCGAAACAGGTTTATCAATACCTGGTTAACCGGGGGCATAACTATCATCAATACATTCCCTGTGTAGAAATCAACCAAAAAGGTGAGCCGGAACCATATGCTATCAATGGAGAAGAATGGGGAAAATTTTTATCTGAGCTGTTCCATGCCTGGTATCCCCGGGATGTTCGCAAAGTTTCAGTTCGTTTGTTTGATGCCATAGTGGAGAAGAAAGTCAGCGGTAGTTCAACCATGTGTACCATGGATGAAAACTGCTGTCAGTATTTTGTGGTTGAGTACAACGGTGATGTGTATCCCTGTGATTTTTATGTGGATCACTCCAACAAACTGGGGAATGTATTAACTGACAGCTGGCGCGATCTGGGAAAGAAAGCCGGTTATCGTCAATTCGGATTAGAGAAGAAAAACGTTCATGGCGAATGCACCAGTTGTGAATATCTATCCTTATGCCAGGGAGATTGTCCAAAGCATCGAACTGCCAATCTAAGTGTTTTATGCGAAGGCTGGAAGAAATTTTATCTTCAAACAAATTCTGCTTTTGAAGAGCTTGCCGGGAAGTTCAATCCAAAGCCTTCAGAAGCAGTAAAAAACTCAGTTCAGGAAATTTCCCGGAAGCATAAACGATTGGGACGTAACAATCCCTGCCTGTGTGGGAGCGGCTTGAAGTATAAAAAATGCTGTGCTAAAAAGTAAACCTATCCCCAAGTCTCATTTTCAGCCAGGGTGATTACAGGACAATCCGGCTTCTTTTAAAATCCCGGAAGAAATCCAGCCCGGCTGTATCAATAGGTGTGATTTACGCTCTAATTTTGATCGATACAAAGATACCTGGTTTCCCCTTGATCACCGGAAAAAAACGGACCGATCCCTGCAGATTTGTAACGCAAACCCAAGTCCAGGGCCTGTCAAACCGGCTGTGCCCGATACCTTGTTAATTAAAAGGACAGAATACAATTTTATGTTCCGTTCTAATTTCGATATAACGCTACTAAGCTTTGGTAATAAAAGCGGACTGGAAGGACAAAGCTGCTTCAAAATAATAATAGTTACATTCGATTTTTTGACTTCAAGTAGAATCAGGAGATGATGTGAATTATAGGTACATAATGAAACGGTTCTCAACAGAATTGTTACAATCGGTATTAATATGCTGGCTGTTGCTGGCTGTTTCCATTGTTTTCTCAACAGCAAACGGCCAGAGTATGACAGGGCCGATGGCAAAACCTGTTGGCGAGTCGTTTGCTGCTGCCGGTTTAATTATCCTGGTTGCCATGCTGTCATTTATTTCGGTTTGGTTGTTGGTGATAATGAAAAGGCAGGGCAGGGAATTAAAAGTTGCTGTTGATACTATTCGACAGCTTAACCAGAGCTTGAGTAACCAGATCGTTAAAAGAAAGAACGAAGAGACAGCTCATAAAAGAAGGGAATCCTATATCAGTACAATCCTGGATAGCCTGCCGTTGGAGTGCTGGGCCATGGATACAGGGAATAATTATACTATTCAAAATGCGGCGAGTCGCAAAGCAGTGGGAAACGTTGTTGATCTCCATATCAGTGACTTGGGAGTATCCGAGGATTTGGTAAACAAGTGGACTGAAAATAATAACAAGGTATTTGCAGGTGAGACTGTTAGTACCGAATACGATCTTGATGTTGACGGCAATATACGTCACTACGAAAACATGGTAGTGCCTGTAAGGATGGAAGGGAAAATCATAGGATTGGTAGGAAATGCAATTGATATAACTGTCAAGAAGCGTGCAGCGGAAGAGTTGCAACAAAGGGAGCTCTTGATTTCAACGCTGTATAGCATCTCAAACGCGATCCATACTGCCGATAATCTGGAACAGCTTTATACTTTAATCAAAACATCAATCAGCAAATTGTTTGATGTACCGAACTTTTCCCTCGCCTTGTATGACGAAAAAACGGATGTTCTGGATTTCAAGTTTTCAAGTGATGACTTTATTAGGAATATCTCTCCTGTGAAAAATGCCAGTCAATCGCCCTCCCTGACTCATGAAGTTATTAAAAGAGGAGAAATCCTTTTACTTGATGAAGCAGAGCAAAAGAAACTTGTTGGTAAACGCGGTCATAAAGAACCTTTGGGATTCTGGTCAAAAACCTTGTTAGGGATTCCCTTAAAAAGCAAGGAGGAAACCCTGGGCGCCCTGGTATTGAACAACTATGAGTCCAAAGACAAATATAATCAAAATCATATCGATATGCTGGTGTCAGTGGCGGATCAAATCACTTTGGCAATCCAACGTAAACGGGCGGAAAGTGAACTGGAAATCGCTCAAAAGCAACTCGTGCAAAAAGCCCACAAAGCCGGTATGGCGGATATTGCCAATTATACCATGCATGTTATCGGCAATATCTTGAATAGCCTTAAAACCTCAATTGATCTATTAACCGAGCTTCACAGCAATTCTGCAGTGAATTCCTTAATTGAAGCCAATACTGTCCTAAAAGAAAACCTGGATTCACTCGAAGAATTCATGATGAATGATGCCCGGGCAAAAAAGCTGATCGAATACTACCTGATTTTGGGCGATTCGTTTAAAACAGATCACACGTCAACTCAAAAGCACTTGAAACAGCTTAGGGAAAAAGCCGATTCGATCACCAGGGTTGTAAAGACTCAGCATCAGAGCTTTTCCGGTGCTGTAGATATGAATATGGAACAGGACCCGAAATCCATCCTGGATGAAATATCCACTCTTCGCAAAGAAGACCTGGATGCAGGGGGAATCAAAGTTTCTAAACATTACACCCGGGTCCCAAAAGTTGTGGCTCAACGCACCAAATTGCTTTATGCCATCGATCTGATTACTGAAAATGCCATTGAATCGCTTGAACAAACAGATGAAGGAAATAGAAATATAGCTTTCTTTTTAGAAGGAAATGAAGAGGGTGTGCAGATTGTCATAACTGACACCGGTGAAGGAATTGAAGCAGAAAATCTGACCAAAATTTTTGCTCACGGCTATTCCTCCAGAACGGACAAAAATGGATTTGGGCTACACACCTGCGCCAGCTTCATTGAAGAAATGAAGGGCAAAATCTGGGCGGAAAGCGATGGTGTTGGCAAAGGAACTTCGATCATCATAAGCCTTCCCGCTGTGACCGGTAATGAGACAATCTAGCTTGTCAATTGGTGGCAAAGGGCTGTTAGTCCTTATTGCCAATTAAGCTTCAATGAAGATCAATTGATCTTTTCGCGATCAAATCAAAATTTTTTATTCATAAAAATCAGTTATATAAAATATTATTGAATAATATTCAACTAAATGGTTGACTATTATATGGAGCCTGATATATTCAACCATATGGTTGAGCAATTAAATGAAAAACAGCTTTCAAATGTTTTAAAAGCTGCCAGTGATCCAACTCGGCGCTCGATCCTGACGACACTCGTTCAGGAAGGTCCTACTCGTGTGTCTGATCTGGCCATGCATTACGATATGAGCTTAAATGCCGTCTCAAAGCATATAAAGGTGCTTGAAGCAGCCGGTTTGATTACGCGAAAAACCTTGGGTCGTGTTCATTTGATTGAAGCTAACCTGGCTCCAGTAACCGAGATAGATAAGTGGTTTAAAAACCTGCGTTCGATCTGGGATCTTCGACTGGATAATTTGGAAAAACTTCTGTCAGAGGAGAAAAAAGATGACTGAATTATCATTAAACGTGAAACGCACAATCAATGCGTCCATCGAATCGGTTTATAATGCCTGGCTCAATCCGGAGATGCTTGCCAAATTTATGCTGCCGTCCGCAGGCATGTCCGTTCCAAAAGCTGAAGTTGATGCTCGCGTTGGGGGGCGATTTACCATTATTATGGCAACCCCGGATAAAAATGAAATTCCTCACGGCGGAGAGTATTTAACCTTATCTCCTCACAACCAGATTGTTTTTACCTGGGAATCCCCTTTTTCGATAGATGGTTCAACAGTGACCATCAATTTGAAGGAAATGGAAGCCGGCACGGAAATTGACCTGACGCATGTGAAATTTCCAAGTGAAGAATCGCGATCGAATCACGAAGGAGGTTGGGCAGCTATCCTGGAGTGTCTGGATAGAATTTATCAATAAAATCAAAATCAATTCAGAGGATTTAACTATGCAGGAATTTGCGAATGTTCACTGGCTGCCTGTAGTTGTCGGCACCGTGGTTTCATTTTTGGCGGGTTGGGCTTGGTACAGCCCCAAACTGTTCGGCAAGAAATGGGCAGATGGCTCCGGTGTATCCTTGGAAAGCGCAGACAAAATGCCGGTGTTTGCCATGGTTTCCCAATTATTGGCACTTTTTCTACTGGCCTTGGTTATCGGCATGACAGCGGCAGTCAATGCACTGTTTACCGCCATCCTGGCCATATCGGCTGTGGCTGCGTTTACAGCCTCCATGGGTGGATTTGTAAAAAAGAGTCATGCTGCAATTGCGATTGATTTCTTTTATATCATCGTTGCAGGCGTCATCATGATCGCCAGCCAGGGGATATTGTAACTCAAGCCCCGATAAGTGCTTGTATGGCTACACCCCTGCAACACGCTATTTCTTGGGCGGCTACGTAGGCCTAATGTCATTTGGTTCAGACTATCAATTCACCGGAACCTTGATTGAAGCAGATTACAAATGGTAAGGCGGCCCTACGTGGCCGCCGGAGGAGTGGGTTGGGAGAATGAACAAAATACTTAAACGGGTTTGTATCTCTGAATGACGTTTATGCATGATCTTCCAGGTTTTTTGCATTGCAGTGGCTTATCGGCGAACGTAAGACCGCCCTACCGTTTGCCCTCTAATACAATCGGATTTTGTCTTGAATAAACGATTATTAATCAAACATTGAGATACTCCCTTGGAGCTGAAGTTCAGCTGAAGGATCATCTTTCAAGGATTAGCAGCGCAACGAAAACCGATACTGTCACTGCGACTTAGGGGGTGAGCAAAGTATCTTCTGGTAGAACGCATCAGATGGGAGTAAAGAATCCAGCTTCCTCCCCTGAACACTTTGCTCGATCCGGGGGTAGGACCTTTTGGATTGATAAAGGTTCCCGCTTTATATTTGCCGTACCAATTGGATACCCACTCCCAGACGTTTCCAGCCATATCAAATGTCCCATTAATTTCTTTGATTTTACTGCCTACCGGCCAGGTTGTCCCGACCAAACAACCTGGTCCACCGGCATCCATCACGGCGTCATCACAGGAAATTTTTGATTGACCTGTCGCATAAGTATATTTTTTATTATCCTTCCAGGTTGCAGCTTTTTCCCATTCTGCCTCGGTTGGGAGTCGCTTTCCGACGAACAGACAAAAATTCTGAGCATCTTTCCAATCTACCCCGTTGACCGGGTGCGACAAGCGACTAGCCTTTTTCCAGTTATCGCTTTTATGTATTGCCCTGGGTTCCTTGCACTTACCAACGGCCACACAAACGGCGTATTCTTTAACAGTTACCTCATATTTATCAATATAAAATGAATCCAGAACAACGTGATGAACAGGCTTTTCATAAAGGTTTCCTGTTGGATTTCCCATTAAAAATCTGCCTTTTTTAATCAATATCATGTTTTCATTTAGGTTGTTATCCCTAGCAGAGAACTGCTGCACATCCATGCCGGATTTAACCCTATTCATGAAAGCTTGCCATTGGGGATTGCCTTCTTCCTCAGACAAAGCTGCTGAAGTAGAAGATAAAACCAGGAATAGCCCCGATAAAGACAGTTTGATGTGGTTTTTCATTTTTCCTATAAGGTTCCAAATACTTGTTCCGGTAACCAGAAAACAGCCCATGGCCAAAAAGCTATGATAGCCAGACCTATCAACTGAACGATAACAAAGGGAATAATACCCCTGTAGATATGCATGGTTTTTATATCCCCGGGACAGACAGCCTTCAGATAAAACAATGAGAATCCAAATGGCGGGGTCATAAACGATGTTTGCAGGTTGACCGCAAATAAAATTCCAAACCAGAGCGGGTGAAAACCAAAATCAGCAATTATGGGAGCCAGCACAGGAATGTGAATAAAACAGATTTCTATAAAATCCAGGAAAAAACCAAGAACAAATATCAGGCACATGACAATAAAGACTACTTGCCAACCTTCCATATCAAGGTGATTGATGAATTCCCTGATCAATTCATCTCCTCCCAATCCCCTGAAAACAAGCCCGAAGGCGTTAGCACCCACCAAAATGATAAAAACCATGCACGTCAATTTGGTCGTATCCTTCATGGTTCCTTTCAGCGCTTCCAGAGAAAATTTTTTATTAAAAACTGCCAGTAAAGTCGCTCCGGCTGCACCCATGGCTCCCGATTCGGTTGGGGTTGCAATACCAGCAAAGATGGAACCAAGAACCGCTATCATTAAAGCCAAAGGTGGGATCAAGACTTTTAAAATATGAATGTAAAATTCTTTATTAAACTGAACACCCTTCATCGCTGGTGCTAAATCCGGTTTGAAGTAAGCAACAAGGGCAATGTAAATTATATACAGGGTAACTAAAACCAACCCTGGAATTACTGCGCCCATAAACAGGTCACCTACGGAGACACCGAGTATATCCCCCAATAATACCAGGATGATGCTTGGAGGAATAATCTGTCCCAAAGTACCGGAGGCTGATACCGTACCGGTAGCTAATTCTTTGTTATATCCCTGTTTCAACATAACGGGAACGGAGAGCAACCCCATAGTTACGACTGTTGCTCCTACAACTCCGGTAGATGCCCCTAATAACGCACCCACCACAACTACTGAGATAGCAAGACCTCCCCTGACTCTTCCGAACAGTTGCCCCATAGTCTCCAAGAGATCTTTGGCCAATCCCGATTTTTCAAGCATCACTCCCATGAAAACGAATAAAGGAACAGCCATCAGGGTTACATTCCTCATCACTCCCCAGATTCTTAAGGGAAGTAGGTCAAAAAAGCTTAAATCAAAACCGATGATGCCAAATATAAGGGCGGTTCCCAACAACGTGAACGTCACCGGATATCCAGCCATCAAAAGAATGGTTAATACCAGAAATAGCCAACCGGCTAAATAGTCTGCAAAGATCGCAGGTAAAAAATCAATTAACATAATGATTCCCGTAACAGTTTAGTATCTTAACATTTCGGCTGATTAGCCTTGGTTTCGATGAGTTGTGACATTGAAGTGATAAGCATTGAGATTCCCTGAAGAAACACCAGGAAAAAGCCGATAGGTACAAACGATTTGAGAATGAATCTCATCGGTATACCACCGGGATCAGGGGATGTTTCCATAATTTCAAAGGCTGTAACCGTCCAGGGAATAGTGCTTTTCAGTACAATAAAACAACCAGGAATCAATAAGAGCAGAGTACCCGCGATATTTACGATCGCTTTTTTTCTTTGATTCATGGCCTGATAGAATACATCGACTCGTACATGTTGATCGTGTTTCAAGGTGTAACCGGCACCAACCAGGAAGATAAATGAGAACACATGCCATTCAAGTTCCTGCACAAACACAAAGGTCTCGTTGAATGCGTATCTCATGATCACATCAAAAACGATAATTAGGACTAGTACTCCTGTGATCCATGATACGAAGATTCCGACTTTTTCATTTAATTCATCGATTAAATCTGAAATCTGTTTCAATACTTTCATTTTAAACTCCACATGCTGGGAAAGCTTTTAAATAATGGTTCGAGCCTGGAGACCCGTTTTCTTTGCTGAAATAAACTCCCAGGCTCAAGGATTGTTTCGGTGCTCTGATCCGGATTCTGGCGATGGACACAAATATCAAATTGACATTGAGTTTTGATAAAGACGACTCCGTCGGGAGGGGCAAACAAAGCCGTCTCTATCTTATACAGGCACCTTTGGGTAGGAGAGACAAGACAAACGAAGGTACCCACACTATTGACGGGGGAGTTTAATGCCAGCGAAGAGGAGAAACAGAGCTACTTGCTTATGTTTTGGGCAATTACATTCTGGTACGATTTTTCGGAAATAGCCCCCCAGGCACCAATTTTTTGTTGGAACTTGTTGAATGCACGATGGACTTTCAAAGCCTGTTTGTCTTTATTTGCTTCTTCTTCTCGTACTTCCATCGCAATTTTTCTTAGTTTTTTCAAAACATCAGCCGGAAATTCCATGGTTCTGACCTTAAATTTTGTGATCAATTGTTCCAGCGCAGCGCCGTTTTGAGCTTCAAATTCCGAAAGCATCCAGACGTTATTTTCTGCAGCAGCCGTATCTAATACCCGTTGCAGATCCTTTGGTAATTTCTCATATTTCTGCTTATTGAAAATGACTTCCAAAACAGTACCAGGCTCATGCCAACCGGGGGCATAGTAATACTTGGCAGCTTTGTGCAATCCGAGTCTTAAATCATGCATAGGTCCAACCCATTCCGTTGCGTCGATAACGCCTCTCTCGAGTGAGGTGAAGATTTCACCGGCCGGCAAAAGGACAGGAGTTCCCCCAACTTTTGAAAGAACTTTTCCTGCCAGCCCGGGAATGCGCATTTTAAGTCCTTTGTAGTCTCTCAGTGAATTAATCTTTTTGTTGTACCATCCACCCATCTGTACACCTGTATTCCCGTATGGTCTTCCTACCAGGTTAAATGGTGCATAGGTTTCCTCATACAACTTCATACCGTCACCGGCATAATACCAGGCATTCATTCCCTGGGCATTCATCCCAAACGGAACCGCGGTGAACCATTGTGCGGCAATTGTTTTCCCTGCCCAATAATAGGCGGCTCCGGTTCCGGCTTCCACTGTACCTTTTGATACTGCATCAAAGGTCCCTAGGGGCGGGATTAACTCACCACCAGCCATTACACTGAATTGCATTCTCCCTTCGCTCATCTCTTTTACCCTCCTGGCAAATCTCTCGGCTCCCGTTTGGAATAGTGGAAACTTTGGGGGCCAGGTGGATACCATTTTCCATCGATACTTGGGTTTGGCTATTATATTTGGTGCAGTAATGGTGGTAACAGCTGCTGCTGTCCCGGCAGTAATACCGGCTTTTTTGAGAAATTCTCTTCGTTTCATTAAGATCTCCTTTTTTATTGAGGTGTTTTCTCCGGGTATAAACCGGAGACGTTCAATGATGGGGTTCAATTTTCCACTGACTGGAATTATGCACGATGCAAATTTGCGATCAAGAATGGAGTCCCGAACACCCCTGTGAACAAGCTGAATGACTCAAATTTGAGGAAATAAGTGTTTAAATTACAGCAGACTAAATTGATTGGATAAGCGAGGGGAAAGTCGTGAACGTCTCATGTTGAGACGTTGAGCAGCCATTAAATTTCTAAACTCTGACCAAGATGTCTTTTTAGTTTTTCTGTATACCCCCTTCCTACAGGTATTCGAATTTCCGAATGAAATGTTCCCTGAATGACGACTTCGTAAGCAGACGTTGGTTTGCGATGGAAGGATTTGATTTTGGAAGGATTTACAAGGTAGGACCTGTGTACCTGCAGGAGGTCTTCTTCTTTAAAATAGTAGGTCAGGTTTTGCAGTGAAATACGGAATTCCTCCCTGTCATTGGGCTGGTCCGAATCGTGAAAAATAAGACAATAGGGTGATTTGACGTTAATGTAGAGGATATTTTCAAGATTGTTGCTAATGTGACGGATGATCGGAACCAGGCTTTTATCCGCAACCAGTGATTGCATACCTTGCCTCAATTGTCTTATCTGTTTTACCAGGGAGTTTACATATTCAAAATCGGAACTGTTATAAATCGATCTGCTGGTTTTTCGATAAAGACAAATGCAATATTCTTCCAGACCTTTTACCCTGGTAAAAATAAAATGACCGTTTGCCAATTGCGCTAATTGTTTATCATTCAACAGGAAGTATTCATCACCGGCATTCTGGTTGTTCAGAACAACAATCTCTCTTTCAACGGTAAAGATCTTTTCTTCCAACAGTGAAAACTCTGATTCATCTTCAAAAAACCTTTCCTCGTTAAAAAAAGTCTTGGAAGCTTTTCCTTCTTGAAAATAGAATCCGGCGTCAACGATGACGTTTTGGCATAATTCGCTAAAAGCAAATTCCATGGCTTGGCTTGTACTCCTGAAAGAAAGAAATTTTTCAGAGTACCTTCTTAAAGAACTAAGCTGATCCCTGGCATAAAGCATTTGAATTTGGTTTTGAACTCTGGCTTGCAATTCCCGCTTTAGAAAAGGTTTTGTTAGATAATCATTGCCACCCAATGCAAAACCTTCGACCAGGTCTGATACCTGGTTCTTGGCTGTCAGAAATATTATCGGAAGCTCGTGTTGAGGATACAGCGTGCGTATTTGTCGGCATAATTCAAAGCCCGATATTTTAGGCATCATAACATCTAAAAGAATTAAATCGGGTTTTTCAGGTTGGGTTACTAAATTAAAAGCTTCCAATCCGTTCTCGGCAGTAATAATTTTATAGTTTTTGTTGGATAGGTGATGAGCGATGACCTGCAGGTTTACCGGGTCATCATCAACAGCCAATATTGTGAATTGTTTGTCCGTACTTGCGGAATCGTCATGATTTTCAGCATCAGCATCTTCTTCAGGCTCTTGAATCAGGTTAACAGCATTTGTAACTACAGGACTGGCGTCAACCTCTTTTTTTGAAACCGGCAAAGTAAAGGTAAAGGTAGTTCCTTTACCTGCTTCGGAATCTACCCCGATATCACCCCCATGTAGCTTGACCAGGTGCCTGGTGATTGCCAAACCAAGCCCCATTCCGCCTCGTTCTCGTGTGACTGAACCATCGATCTGCACAAAAAGGTCAAAAATTTTTGCCAGCTTGTCAGATGGAATTCCGGAACCCGTATCTGAAATCTGAATTTCTACAAACTCATTTTTTTGTTTAGCAAGGACCTTTATTTCACCTTCTGCTGTATTTTTGATCGAGTTTTCAATTAAATTATGCAAAATCTGTTGCAGCCTGTTTTCGTCTGCTTCTACTGCAGGTAGAGAAACAGGAAACTCATCGATAAGATGGACGAATTTGTCTTTTAACTGAGGAGAAAAAAGAGCAAAAACGATTGCTGTTGTTTTGGAAATATCAACTGCTTTGGTTTGAAGCGTCAGCAAGTTGTTTTTCAGGAGATTTGAATCGAGCACATCATTAATCATATTGTGCAGGCGAGATGCTCCGGAAATGATGATCGATAAATTGCTTTTTTGCTGGTTCGTTAAATCTCCCAATGATCCATCAACTAATGACTCGGCAATCCCAATTATACCATGCAAAGGAGTCTGCAATTCATGGGAAACGTTGGATAGCAATTCATCTTTAAATTGATCCGCTTCTTTAAGATTTTTGTTTAATTTGTTGAGATTAGATATCTGTTCATTTATTTTCCTGTCTCTTCTAAGCAGTTCTTCAACAAGTATCTGAAATGAGCTATTCAGAATGCTGACTTCATCCTCACTCGCTTTGGGAACAAACCTGATTTGTTCCAGGGTATCTATAAACTCAGGCTTTGTAGCTTTTTGTGCAATGGTTTTAACCGTTTCCGCTAAGTTGATGATCGGCCAGGTTAGTTTCCTCGAAGCGAGAGCAGCAACCGCCATACCCAGAATAGCAACGATCAGGCTGAAGGCGATAGAAATTGAAATAACCAGAAATACCGGTTCCTGGATATCTGCAAACGAGGCAATACCGACGACCACAACGGATGAGCCGGAGATAGTGCGTTTGGCTATTAAAAGATCATCATGGATGCCTGAAATATCAGCTAGCCTTGACCATGAATTCTGGATCGAAGAAAAGTTCTGATCCAGATAACTGCTGTCAAAAGCAGCTTCAGACAGAATGATTTTACCTGAAGGCGTCAGTCCTCCAAGTAAAAACGGCCCCTCCTTGCCGATTCTTTTGTGTCCGAACAGGTGGCGATTCAAGGCATCAATGTCAATAATCTCAACCAGGTAGGTACCCGGCAGGAGAACTCCGTTCCTGCTCATCTGTTTTTTTACGATCAGAGAACTCATAGGTTCCCCGGCATCAGGATCCGGCAAAGCAGATACAAAGAAATCATCCTTGCTGCCAATCAACATGTTAAAAAAGATCTTTCTTTCTTCTTCTCCATTTTGTGAAAGGTCAATGATCCCGGAATGATCAAAGATATTGTGATTTGGTTTTATGAGGTAAATGTTTTCAACCCACGGGTTTTCGGCAATGAAATCCGAAAACATAATAGTGATGTGCAATCCGTGATATCCCTGCTGTTCCTCTTTCACTAGCAGATCAAACATGCCGGCTAATTCATCGAACTGGCTATTTTTGAATGTTTCGACTGTCAGGGCAGCCTGATCAATACCAAGGTTCAGTTCATTCCTGAGTTCCTCTTTCCAAAGTTGCGTAGAAGATAGTATGAAAATTATGGTCAGAACTCCTACAACCCCAATAGTACTACCTACAATAGTAAGAACTATCTTTTTTGTCACAGAGCCGGAAACAAAAGCTCTAATAGGTCTTGAATTCATTAAAGATACTGCTTTTTGAAACATAAATTAGCCTTGAAAGCTTTTATTACCAATCTACGGTTTATCGCAAAATTTCGAAGGTGATAGTAGTCGTTTTCATCTAACCGAGTCAAGCAACTCAACAAGAGCTCAAGTAGCTGAAATGTTAGCTTTCGAATTTATTGATCAGAAATCATTCAAATCCTTGCCTCTGGTTGTCAGCTAAAATAGAATAGAAGTAAAAAGAATCAAACGGAAAAAAACTGTGAGAAAGAACTTTCAAACCCGAAGTTGCATTAACTTTTTTATAATTACCGGCAATGAAGAAACAGTTTGTAGTGATGATCATTCTGGTGTGGAGTTCAATTCCGACTCATGCTCTTGCGGATACCGGATTGACAAAGCCTTGGAGCATCCTGGGGTACTTTGATGGGGAAAACGCGGAACTCGAGAGGATTTGTGAATACAATATCAATCAACTGGAAGAGGCGGATTCTCCTTTTGCAAACATAAGTGCGGTTTACGACAGGCCATATAAAAAGACAAGAGATTCAACGGTCAGGATTTATGACATCAAAAAAGATAATGACCGAAATAGAATCCATTCGCAATCGATCAGCATGGGTGAAAGGGATATGGGCGATCCTGAGGTGTTGGATGAGTTTCTTTCCGGATATCTTGGAAACAAAAACATTCTCATAGTTAAATCTCATGGTTGGGGTATCATACCAGGCTTTTCACGCGTTGGTTACAACAGTCCGCAAGATCCGTTGCTTATCAGTAACGTGTTAAAAAAGAGACTCAAGAAACCTTTGGAACTCCTGATTTTTGACAGTTGCAACATGGCTTCCGTAGAGGTTGCTTATCAATTCAAAGGTCTTGTTTCGGTGATGGTTGCATCCCAGGATTTAATGCATTATTCAATGGATGCCGCGACCCACTATACCTATTCTTCCAGACCCGGAATTGATTATGAAGGGCTGGTTTCTAAATTAAGGCCAAATTCAAATGCAATTACAATTGGCAAAGATGTAGTAAACGATTTTATAGAAATAATCAGTAACAAAGATGCCATGTATTATAAGTCCACGATGTCTGCAACTGATCTTAAGTCCCTTGATATCGACTTATTTAAAATACACGCACAGACTCTAATCAAAGGACTTGAAAGCGAAAAAACCAGGGACGATTATCTTTTTGCTCTGAAATTCACTTTGGATAATGCTAACCATTTCAAACCTTTGGGTCGCTATCGTCTCATGACCTACTATGATGTAGTAGATTTCTTCTCAACATTGGAATCGGTGCTAAAAACACCGTTTGAAATTCCCAGGCTGGGAATCATACAGAGTTACTCCAACAACTTTATCAGAAAGGCATCGGGATTATCGGTCTTGTTTTTCAAGGATCTTTCAAGAATTTCAGAACAGAGAAAACAGAACATGTATGACAAATATTCCGCCTCACGATTTGCCATGGATACCGGCTGGGACCGGCTTATTGAAACATACCACAGATTTGCTGATACCTATAATTAATACCTTCGCCAACCCTTCGCCGGCGGCCACGTAGGGCCGCCCTACCGTTTGTAATCTGCTTCAATCAAGATTTTATAACGCTTATTCAAGGCAACATCTGCTTGTGTTCGAGGGCAAACGGTAGGGCGGTCCTACGTGGCCGCCTACAAGCGACTTTGATGAAGCGGAAATTCCCTGAGTGTTTCATCATATCAGCCCAGATATGTTAATTCACCAAAGCAGAACGATTTCGAATTCGAATCTGAAAAATGGCAGGTTTTAGACGGATTCACGGGCCTTTGTTTAAAAACGCTATTGAAATAAGCGGATAAATATAAAAAGATGAGTATAACTATTCACCACGAAGCTCACGAATTTCACAAAGCTCCCCCGATTCCTGGCTTAAAAGCCTTTAAACGAAAAACTTCGTGTTCTTCGTGTCTTCGTGGTGAATAAATACAGATGAGTTTTATAAACAAACAGGGACTTGGTTGAGAAGAAAGAAATCTGCGGAGGACAAGGCATGGACCCACAATCTTTTATAGAAAGAGCCAAATCTGCGTTAAAGAAACTGCAGCAAATGCAGGAAGATCTAAAACAAAATACGACTGTTGAAAAACTAACCTTTCCAGATGCCAAAAAAGAAACGGAGCCATTGAAGGATCAGCATCAGATTGTGGAAATTTCTGCTAAATCAGTGGCTAGGGCTACGATCGTCATTTTAGCGATTCTTGCTTTGGCATATTTTTTATATGAAATCAAAGGATTGCTAATCCTGTTTTTTATTTCCCTGTTTTTTGCATCCGCCCTTGAACCCTTCGTAGACTGGCTGGAAAAAAGGCGGATTCCACGGTCAGTAGGTGTGGTACTCATTTTATTACTTTTTTTCAGCGTTTTTGTTCTGGTAATAGGATCGGCAGTTCCCATTATTGTCGAACAGATTGCATTAATAGCAACCAACATCGGTCAATACTTCAGCAATCTGTTTGAAAACCTAAAAACGGGAGCAGGTATGGAGTTTTTACCGGAAGCTGCCCGCTCCTATATAATCCAATCATTTCAATCCGTTAATTTGGAAATCATCTTTAAACAGCTATTGGACGATTTTGCAGATTTTATGAACCAAATCAGAAGCCTTGCTTCTGGTGTGGGTTCTACTGTGGGTGCTGTTGGGGCAGGTGTCACCACCATCACATTGACCATAGCCGAGTTTTTCTTTAGCCTGGTTCTGGTTTTTTTCCTGGTATTTTTCATGGTCGTGGACCGCAATAATCTGCAGGATTTTTTTCAGTCTCTCTTTCCCCGCCGATATGGCGAGTATATTTCCACAAGAATAAGAGATATTCAGATACAGATGGGAGGATGGTTAAGAGGCACTTTTTTTCTAGTGCTAATCATGTTTGCGCTGACTTTTATCGGATTGATTATTATTGGTATGGAGAAATACGCTTTTACCCTGGCATTAATTATGGGTATTGGAGCAATGATTCCTTATATTGGTCCACTTATGTTTCTAATATTTTCTCTGCCGGTTGCCTTGGGAATATCCATGACTGTTTCGTTAAAACTGATTGCCTTTTACGTGATTATCCAAACCGTGGAAGGCAATATATTGGTGCCTGCAGTAATGAAACGAGTCGTCGGGCTGTCCCCCATCATTATTCTTTTGGTATTATTGATTGGCTGGCAATTCCTGGGAATTCTTGGTGCGATAATAGCCGTGCCGGTGACAACTGCTGTGGCGATGTTTGTGCGTGACTACATTAATGCAATCAGGGAAAAGTAACAAAAATTAGGGTTGGTTACCTGCAAGTCTTTCACCAAAACGTGCTCCGGCCAGTGCCAGTGCAAAAGCAATGGCTCCACCTATCAGAAGTTTCGTGAGGCTGAATTGAATAAAGCTGTAGGGTGTGAATATGGTCAAAATCAACATGATGGCGACTGATAAAAAAGCACCCACAGCCGGTTCCAGGATTCTGATACCAGGTGAAATCAGACCTATAATAACTCCCCCAATAAAAAAGCTGGCAAGATGCAGTAACCCTTGAAACATAAACCGTAGACTGATCGAGATATATCCGCTTACAAACCCGCCAACCAAACCTCCTAATATTATCTCCACAATAATGAAAGTTGCCATGCTGCCAAGTACCCATTTTTTGGAAAACGACTGAGCTCCTGTATGATTCATAGTTCGATCCGGGAAAGTGAATTGTCTCTACTAAATTGTACCCTGGCACGTATTGTTTTTGTAAGTCTACAAGTAACCTCCTTTTGCGTCTAGTGTTTGGATGTCGGATAAGGACAGCTCTTAGCCGGGATGTTTTCTATACAACATTCGATCCTGATCACAATGACGTTAAGTACCGTAGGATGGGTAACTTTGTTACCCATCGGGCGGACTGTGATCAAAAGTCATTGACATCCGATTGATGGGTAACGAGTTACCCATCCTACATTCTTACAACCACAGTCCCCTTAGGTTAATGACATTAAATTATTATCAATTGGTTATTGATTATTTAGGAAAATGTTTTCGACCCATTCATCGCCATATGTAACGCCTACAATAGATCGTTTGTAAAACGCTGAACCGTAGGATGGGTAACTTTGTTACCCATCGGGTGGACTGTGATCAAAAGTCATTGACATTCGGTTGATGGGTAACTCTGTTACCCATCCTACCTTCCGGCATGAATGAATAATTCCGATTTTATATTTAGTTAATAATTGTCAAGGATCAATTGAGTCCCATGGGGACGACACCGATGTCTTATTTGTGACGTGGTTGTGAAGACTCCCAAAGGTGTTTCCAATCGGTAACAACCCTCCTGCATATCGTTTCCCTTCGGTAACAATTTTTCATCGTAAAACTTCGTAAATATCTGAAAATATAAGCACTATATTACAGGAACAGATATTGCTGAGGCTTTTGGCTTAGATTCCAGTGAACTGCAATTGTGGGAGAAGATAGCATACAGTTCAGATTCACAACTCAAAAGCCTATCAAGGCAACAACATGTTACCCGTTTGTTTAGGAGAATTCTTGTGATTCGCAAAACCTTGTCCAGGACCAGCTTCCTGTTGGTCATTGGCGGAGTGGTTGTTTTATTTATTGCAGCAACTTCTTTTACCATGTCTTTCACTTCATCGACGGATTATTGCATGTCCTGTCATGAAATGGTGACACACCAGGTTGAATTGGACGCATCATCACATGCAGTAGATGCAGATAACAACCCTATTGAATGTCATCAATGCCATATTCCCAATTCTATTGGTCCCAAATATGTTGCGGTTAAGGTGATTTCAGGAGTCAAGGATCAACTGGTTCATACCTTTGGTGATCCGGAGAATCTTGATCGACGCAACCTGCAGGATTTGGCCCGTCGCTTCATACAGGATGATAATTGTAGCAGCTGTCATCAGGACCTTTTTCATGCATCTAATAACCGGGAGCAAATATCGGAAATAGGTCGTCTGGCCCATGAAGCCTACTTGGGGATTAATGGCAGCACCCGTAAAACTTGTGTTGGTTGCCATTTTAATATCGCTCATCTACCCGATTTCGATCGGCGTTTTCCGTTTAACAGTAAATTTTCCCAAAACCTTCCTCTCAGCCTGGATTAGCTGAGACGTCTGTAAAGAGAACCATAATGAAGCAAATATTTAAATCTCGAACCGGAAAAATTGTGAGTTTTGTTTTCGGGTTGGTGGTACTTGGTGTATTAGCCGTTACTTACGTTAACTGGGCTTTCCCGAAAGTCAGGTGTGAAGCCGTGGAGCATTTACAAAGTAGCGAGGAAGCATCCGACTGCTATGAGTGCCATGTCAAAACAACTCCAAAAGTTGCCCAGAATTGGTTGGAAAGTAAACATGGTGTTAATCTGGTCAAATGTTTTGTCTGCCATGGCCAGCCCGACGGCAAAGGATCGGTTCCCTGGGCGGTAAACCCTGATCCGGAAACAACCTGTCGCCAGTGCCATGATCCAAGTATTGCCCATATGGAAGAGAAATTTGGCCTGGAACCAACCTGTAACAGCTGTCATCCGTTTCATAACAACTCAATACATCATGCAGCCTATGTAAAGTCGAAGACTGTGACTTCGTTTGACTAGAGCTTCTTTCAAAAACCAAAAAATGGAGACTATCTTATGAAAGTTTCAAGACGTGAATTTTTAAAAGCATCAGCAGCTTCTTCTGCTTTGATGGCGATTGGTGCTCCCGGACTTGTTGAAGCCAAGAGCAATGCAGACAAGTGGGTGAAAGGTGTCTGCCGCTTTTGTGGAACCGGTTGTGGTGTCATGGTCGGTGTCAAAAAAGGAAAGGTCGTTGAAGTCAAAGGGGACCCCAACAACCATAACGAAGGATTTTTGTGCCTGAAAGGCGCCCTGATGGTTCCGATTATTTATTCAAAAGACCGGGTAACCCATCCCATGGTTCGCAAAAACGGTAAGCTGGTCAAAGCCAGTTGGGATGAAGCGTTGAATCTCACTGCCGATCGTTTTAAAAAGGTTTTAAAGACCGACGGACCGAACGCTGTTGCTTACTACGGCAGTGGTCAAGCCTTGACAGAGGAAACCTATCTGGCAAGCAAAATCTGGAAAGCCGGTCTCAAGAGTAACAATGTGGAGGGTAATCCCCGGTTGTGCATGGCATCAGCTGTGGGAGGCTATGTCACCACATTCGGAAAAGACGAACCGATGGGAACGTATGACGATATTGATGCAGCGAGTTGCTTTTTTATTATCGGTTCCAACACGTCCGAGTGTCATCCCATAATCTTTAAGCGGATTGCCAGGCGTAAACAGGCTGATCCCAATGTGAAGATCATTGTGGTTGATCCGCGACGAACCAACACGGCGAGAATTGCAGACCTGCATGTTCCGTTTAAGCCCGGCACCGATCTGGCGATTCTCAATGCCATGGCCTACCACATTCTTGATGATGAGCTGGATAATCCCAGGTTTCACGCTCGATATGCCAATTTTATGACTCCCGATGGAAAGAAGGCAAACCTGAATACCTATTTTAAATTTCTTCGAGACTACACTCCGGAAAAAGCGGAGAAGATTTCCGGTGTTCCAGCTGCAACCATTCGAAAAATGGCGACTTGGTTTGCCGAAAGTCCCGCTTCCATGTCTTTATGGTGTATGGGAGTCAACCAGAGGATACGTGGTGTCTGGGCCAATAACCTGATCAGTAACCTTCATTTGTTGACAGGTCATATTGGTAAACCTGGTGCCACACCGTTTTCACTGACAGGTCAACCGAACGCCTGTGGTGGAGTTCGTGATACCGGTGGATTATCACATCTATTACCTGCCGGTCGTTTGATCAAAAAGAAAGAGCATCGAAATGAGATGGAAAAGCTTTGGGGCATTCCGCAAAACTCTCTGAACCCAAAGCCGGGGCTTCACACAGTCGCCCTGTATAACGCCCTGGGTGAAGGGAAAGTCAAGGCCATGGTGATGTTGTGCACCAATCCTGCCCATTCCCTGCCCAATGTTGCCAAGCACAAAAAAGCATTGGCACGCAAAGATACCTTCATCTGCTTGATTGAGGCCTTTGCCGACGCGGAAACCATGAAATATGCCGATGTGGTACTACCCCCTGCATTCTGGTGCGAAAGAGAAGGTGTCTATGGGTGCTCCGAAAGAAGGTATGCCCTGGTAGGAAAGGCCATTGAACCACCCGGGGAATGTCGGGAGGAGATCCATATCCTGATGGACCTGGCAAAGCGAATCGGTGTGGATCCAAAACTGATCGATTACAAAAATGCCGAGGATATCTGGAATGAATGGCGCAGGGTTAGTCAACCAACGCCTTACAATTTCTATGGTATCACCAGAAAACGTCTCAGGAAGGAATCGGGCATCAAATGGCCCTGCCCAACTGAAGATCATCCCGGAACCAACATTCGCTACGTCAGGGGAAAAGATCCCAATATCCCGGCTGACCATCCTCGCAAATACGATTTTTACGGCAAACCGGACGGCAAAGCGATGATCTGGATGAGGCCCTACAAAGGTGCTGCAGAGGAGCCGGATGCAAACTATCCGTTTGTTCTCACAACCGGTCGGGTGATTGATCACTGGCATACAGGAACCATGACCATGAAGGTGCCTGAACTCAAAAAATCCTTTCCATCAGCTTATGTGGAAGTTAACGACAAAGATGCGAAAAAGCTTAAAATCAGAAATGGCGATACCATCCGGCTGACAACCAGACGGGGAACCATGGATTTTCCGGCAAGGGTTAGTGACGTCTGTAATCCAGGACTAGTCTTTGTTCCTTTCCACTATGCCGATAAAATGATCAACGATTTGACCCTGGATGCAATCGATCCGGGATCAAAACAGCCGGAATACAAGATCTGCGCTGTAAAAATTCAAAAGGTATAATTATGGCGGTTGCAGGACTTTTGGTTCATGCCCTAAAAGAGGATCTGTCCCGAATCGAAGATTCGATTCGACAGATACCTGAAATGACCACATACGGCTGTCATCAGGGTCAATTCATTGTGGTTGTGGCCGAAGCCCACTCTGATGAATTAGAAGATGTGGTAGCCGGACTTCAGGATATTGACGGTGTGTTAAGTCTTTATACGACTTATGTCACCGTGGAGGATGAAACCAGCGCAGAATAAGAATTGATGTGAGAAGATTCCTCCGCCCCCCGGGAGCCAGATCGGAAAAAGATTTCCTGGCGCGCTGCCTTCAATGCGGGCAGTGCGCCCAGGTTTGTATTTATGATTGCATCCGAATGCAAACCGGATTCAACCTCTTTGTTTCAGGAACTCCGAAAATCGATCCGCCTGAAGCTCCATGTTTTTTATGTATGCGCTGCAGTTCCATCTGCCCTTCAGATGCTTTGGAAGATGTTGACATCGAAGAGGTAAGGATGGGCTATGCAGTGCTGGACAGAGAAGAGTGCTACACCTGGTCCGGACTCCTGATTTGCCGTAGTTGCTACGAGCGTTGCCCCTTGAAGGCAACGGCTATTGTTCTTGAACGTGGTGAATACCCGGTGATTACGGATCAGTGTGCCGGGTGTGGGGTGTGCGAGCATGTCTGTCCAAAAAAAGCCATTGTCACTTATCCCACCCGGTTTGCGGAAAAATGAAAAAACCCTCTCTCCATGCCGTACGCAGGACTGTGCAGGTGGCAACTGCCGTCTCATTTATCGTGATTCCCCTCCTTAATCACTTTCGCATCAGTTTTGTGTACGGCAACTTTCTCTCCTTTCGCTTTTTTATGATTCCCCTGGCGGATCCCCTGGCAGTACTGCAGATTTTTCTTAAAAACAATTACCTTTCAGCAGATCTTATCATTGGTGCCGGAATTGCCCTGATACTGGCAGCAATTTTGGGTACGGTCTTTTGCTCCTGGATTTGTCCCTTTGGCCTGTTTTCTGAGTGGGCGCATATGTTTTCTCGTCGCTGGAAAAAGAAAAGAAAAAGCAAAAAAAGTGGTTATAACATATCCGGTTTTAAAATGAAGTCAGGTCTTTTTATAATTGGAATTATCGGCTTTCTGGTCTTTTCCACTACGCCCGTCTTAAACCAGCTGTCGTTGCCTGCCTGGTATTCCCGCATCTTCCAATTCTGGTTTGAGCAATGGCATGTCTCACTGGCCATTTTGGGGTTGGGCTCAATTCTGGTTATTGAAGTGCTGATGGGAAGGCGCTTATGGTGCCGTTATGTCTGTCCGCAATCGGTATTGATCACTCTCGCCAAGCAGGTCAACCCGCGCCGGATGAGGGTCTGTTATGACACCGAAAAATGCCTCTGCCGACAGACCACCAATCACCCCTGCCATAAAGCTTGTTCCCTTGGCTTTGATCCCAAAAATGTCAATCGCTGGATGGAAACGGACTGCACGAACTGCGGTGAATGCATCACCGCTTGTAAAAAAAGGGGAAAGGCTCTTTCCTTTGGTTTTTCAAAAAAGCTGTAACCGCTCTAATGGGTGATTGATACAGGTTGATCTCCTAAGTACTATCCTACTTTATCCCAAACACGAACTTTGTCACCCGGTTTGACTTGGCAACTTCGCAACATGGTGGCGAAAGGCAGGAGCTGGTGACGTTAACCACTGCCTTAATGCCTTGAGCATCCACCCGATCACGTTCACCTTGCAAAATAACTTGTTTCTTGCCGGAGGCAGTTAAAGGAGCGGCCCCCGGACTTGAAATATCATTCCTGTTTCACAACCGGTAGCATATCAAATCGGAATCATTTAAAATATGCTTAATACCAATCGTTTTGTGTTACCGGACCTATAATGGGTGTACGGAATTAAACGGAAAAAGTACCGGTCTATTCTTGACTAGATGGGGTCCATACAAGTAAGCCAGATATTAAACGGAGGCCCGACCTAGACATGGCCCGATCAGAATGTGTTGTAACCCGGATCGGTTAGCAATACGACCATAAGCTAAATTCAACTTTAATGGATTGATTATGCCTGATGAATCGAAAGTAATGTTTGATGAATTAAATTTAAAGAAGGCGTTTACCTGTGCATTACTGATGTCACACATTGATGGTCAGGTGCATGAAAAGGAACTGGCTCTTATCCTGAGATTTGTGAATGAACACTGGAAAACCGATTATCAGGATTTAACGCAAGTCAGAGCTGATATAGAAGAAGAGATTAAACCTTATCTTATCGAATCGATCGCCTTCAAAGGGATGATCAGCGAATTTGTTGACAATCTCACCAAACAGATGTCCGATGCTCAAAAAGTTATCCTGCTGAACCTGGTGGAAGATACAATGATGGCTGATGGTATTATGACCTCAGAAGAAGAAGCCCTTTTTGAAACCTTCAAAAGAAAATTAAGGATCGAAAAAGACTAGATCCCATCTTTCTAAGTTACATGGAAATCTCTTTCCCATCGACAGGTGGAGTCTGCAAGACCGCATTTACTTGGAACTCTACCTGTCTCTCCTTTTGTTAGTCCCTCCTCAATGTGTGCTGTTACTTGTCTGAAGATTCCTAATAACAACAGACTTTTATAATCATATCGTATTGTTTGCCGAAATCCATATTAAAACCGAAATAAGCGCCTTTTCTTGCAGACCAAAAAACTAAACCGATACCTACAAACCGCATTAATCAAACCCCAATGTGATTGTATGTTTCTTTTCAACAAGTTTTAAAAAAACTTGAATGGCTTTTTGTCAGCATAATGTCAGATAGGCTTCAAGTCGGCATGTGTTGATGTCTCCGGGGGCATAGTTTTTTTTACTTTAATGTTAAAGCGTTATATAATAATACCAGTAGTATTCTTTTGGCATTCGGCTGCTGGATGGCATTTTTAGAACTGATCACAAGTTGTTACGGGGGTACCATGAAACAGTTTAAACATTTTAAGGTGTTAAGTATTTTACTGGTTACATTCTTGTTTGTTTCCGGTGTTTTTGCAGGGGATTATCCTTTGAGATCTGAGTATCCAACTGCAAAGCCCATTACCACAAAAGAACTGAACAGGGACTACAATAATTATTATATTGTGGATGTACGCAGTCGCTTTGAGTTTGATGTGATTCACATCAAAAAGGCCAAGCATATTTCCATTTCAAAGCGTTCCTTTCCAAAGTTATTGGAGCAACTGGTCGGAGGAAACAAATCTGCAAAAATCGCTTTTTACTGCAATGGAATTACTTGCGCTAAAAGTTACAAAGCCTGCAAGAAAGCAAATGAAATGGGCTACACAAATGCAAGAGTTCACGATGATGGCATATTTACATGGACGGAGGCAAACCCTTCAAAATCAGTTCTGTTGGGTAAGTCCCCGGTCAAGTCATCCGACTTGATTCCCAAGTCAAAGTTAAACAAGCACATGCTTCCGGTTAAGAAATTCACCGATTTAGCAAAGGCTGACACATCTGTTTTGTTTGATCTGAGAGATCCTATTCAGCGGGCAAAAAATCCGGCTTTCCCTAAGAAATCTGTTAAGATCGATATGGACAGATTTGTCAAAAACCTTTCCAAAGACCAGTTCCGTGAGAAGATTAAAGGAAAAACGATTTTAATGTATGATGCTGTTGGTAAGCAGGTCAGGTGGTTGCAGTACTATCTGGAGGCCAATGGTTTCAAGAACTATTATTTCCTGTCCAAAGGTGCATGGAGCATTTTCGGTGCAAAAGGAGCAACCAAATAATTGATGTCTCATCTAATCTACTGAACTTTATAAATTATTGCAGCAATTCGTTTGTGCGCTTGTTGTTCGTTTTGCTGCAACTGCGATCTACACGGTCAGGCAGGTGCATAAGAGTCTTACCGAAAAAGCTTTTTGAAATATTATCTTTGACGTTATGGAACTCTGGGCGGAGTGGATAAAAACAAAGGCAACAATTTGCCGATAAAACAGGGTGATTTTCTATATGCAAAAGAGTCCCGGGGGAGAAGTCGATGAAAAAAACAATAACAACCAAATTCATTAGAATTATCTTGATTGTGACTATGGTTTTGAATGCAGTCTTAGTCACAACCACCATATTTTTTGCTTACAAATCCCAAAACGATCAAGCGCAGGCGTTTATTGAGGTACTGGACCATGAAAAATCCAATGTCGAAAAACTGCTGAACGAGTCCTTGATTGGAAAGGGGAACTCTTTGATGGGGTTACTATCAAACTACGGAACGAGCCTCATAGATAGTTATGACTTTGATACTCTGCAGACAATTGCTGAAACAACCGAGGCTGATCCTGAAATCGCGTTTGTGATGTTTTATGACAGTGACATGCAACCTTTAATCGCTGTAAATAAAAAGGATAAAGACTATACGGTTCTAAAAGCAGAGTTAAAAAGCGGGGATGAGGTTGTTGGCCATATTGAAATCGGGCTGGAAGACGAAACTCTAAAAGACAGTATTGCTTCTTCTGCAGACAGAATAAAACAAATAATCACTGACACTTCTGAGGTAAAGGATAAAGCCGCGACCTTTATGGTGATTCTTGCCGTTATTGTTTCCCTTTTGAGCGTGGCGATATTGTCCGGTTTCATTTTTATTACCCTGAAATCCATTGTCATTAAACCGATTCGAAAAGTGATCGGACTGGCAAAAAAAATATCGGAAGGAGATTTGTCTTCCGATAACAAATTTCGTTTCAGAGATAATGAGGATAATGACGAAATTGGTGAGCTCCTGGCTGCCATGGACCATATGACCTTTGCGCTGAACAATAAAGTGGAGTTGGCAGAGCAGATCGCGGAAGGGGATTTATCGGCGGATATTGACCTGGCATCACATGCGGATACCTTGGGGAAGGCATTACAGGCGATGACCGAAAACCTCAACCAGGTATTTGAGAATATTGTGATACATGCCGGGAAAATAGCCACGGCCTCGAAAGAGCTTAACAGTTCAAGTCAAACCATTTCCCAGGGGGCATCTCAACAAGCTTCAAGCATCGAGCAGATTACAGTGAGTTCCAATGAAATTGGAGCTCAATCAAAAGCAAATGCAGGCAATGCTTTTAAAGCCAACGAATTGGTTGAAAATGCTCAAAACTCGGTATTGAAGGGCAATCAACACATGAAGGAAATGGTTTCTGCCATGCAGGATATCAACGATTCCAGCCAGGAAATTGCCAAGATTATCAAGGTAATTGATGAAATAGCATTTCAAACAAACTTGCTGGCACTCAATGCGGCGGTTGAGGCCGCCAGGGCAGGTAAATATGGGAAAGGATTCGCTGTGGTTGCGGATGAGGTCCGTAACCTCGCAAGCCGGGCCACAGAGGCGGCAAAAAACACTTCAATTTTGATCGAAGATTCGATCCCGAAAGTTGCCAATGGTATTAGCAAAGCCGATCAAACAGCCTCGGTGCTTCGGGAAATAGAAGAAAATGTTTCGACTGTTACCAGTATCGTCAATGAAATCAATATAGCAAGCAAAGATCAGGCGGAGGCGATTTTGGAAATCAACAAAGGGTTGGATCAAATAGGGGAAATTACCCAAAACAACGCTGCCAACACCCAGGAAACCGCTTCAATTGCCATGGAACTTACCAATCGATCAGTTGAGATGAAAGAGATGCTGGGTCAGTTTACCCTGAGAAACTCTCCAGGTGCTGAACAAGTGGTTCTCACCGGGGAAGAAGGACCGGATCCGAACGAATTTGAACATAGTGAATCTTTATTGCCTGAACCCGATGAAGGTGACTTAATTGCATAGATTTTCGAACAAGATTAACCTGCAGAATCCTCTTCCCGAACCTTCCTTCCTAGTCTGAAACCGGCTGTGGCTGTAGGATGGGCAACTCGTTGCCCATCAATTAGAGTACATGAATTTTAGAATTATAAAACACACATTTTAGGATTTGGTTTTGATCTGCTTAATTTGCAGGCAATTGATATTATTTTTGTTTTTACTGTATTGTCAGTTATCAGTTCGTGGAGCAATTATTCAAGTCCGGAAGGAACGGGGAAAACGATAGACCGATAACTGACAACTAAGTCACGTGACTTGGGCTTGGTTTGCAAAGACCGGGATGTTGTCACGTTTTATTAAAAACCTAAAATGTGTGGTATAAGATGTGGTAGATATCGTTGATCATGAATGCGTGAAAACAACCATACCAGCCGTCGGATAGCTGCGCTCGGAAATGACTCGCAGGCTTTGGGGGCAACAGGTCAAAGATGAGGAAGAACCAGGATTAAAGCTGCAAAGATCATGAGAGAGCTACCAATTACAGGCAATCCGTATTCAACCACCCGGACAAAAACCATATTTTGTCTGTTTAACAGCAATGATCGCGTATACCAGGCCAAAGAAGAGAATATCAGCATTGTTCCTGCCATTCCAATCGCAAAGAACAGACCGGTCAATATGCCTTCATAATGAAATCCCTGGGAAATCATAAAGACCATCAGAATGCTGGAGACCGGACAGGGAATTAAGCCGATGCTCGTTGCTGTAAACACGCATTCCTTCCAGGTGGTTTGATTCTGAATGGATTCCAGCTGGTGTTCATGGTTATGAAAACGGCTATGCCTCCTCCTTCCGCGCCAAAAAGCCTCAATTATTTGATTGACTGCAAGATAAAGCAGAATAGCGCAGGCAAAAAACGATAAATACCGGGTGAGTTGTGTGGTTTGCGTACTGATCCGTCCGCCAATGAGAAACCAGATCGCGTATACAATCACAACGGCTGAAAATACATGCAGTATCATGGCTAAAGTAGATGTAAATACCACTTTTTTGAAACGCTTTTGTGAACTCAGTATCCAGCCTAAAATGATATTCTTCCCATGACCCGGCATCATTGCGTGGAAAAAACCATAGCTTAGGGCAATAATCAAAACATACCACAATAGATCGGACGATTTCTGATCCCTGTAGTTGGTTATTATTTCAGATATTTTTTGATTGGATGAACGCTGAAACTGAATCAGTTTTAGATAGATGCCACTGGTGAAACGGTTATTTAACAGGCTGTCACGCTTTTCAGCAGCTTTTGCTTTGTTTTGCCTGGCTGCCGTAGATTCTTGATTGGAGAAAAACGGGTTGGGTGTGTTTGCCTGTAAAGCGAATGGTCCCATCACAAGAAAAGAAAAGACCAATATAAACTGAACCTTCAATGCCACTATTTCCTCCTGAAACTTAAAAAGATTTCAAAAGGATTTGTAACACCGCTGTAGATTGCTCCTTCCCTGGTGGCTGTTTGATAGGAATTGTCATAACTAATGATGTGGTCTTCATCCTGTTGTATTTTATGAGAAATCTTAAATGGTTCTCCTCCTTTTAACTGAACAGGTTGTCGTTTTTGGAAAGCAATATCGCAATAAAAGCTTTTGTCATATACACCAACTCGGAGTGTTCTGTTCTTTTTGTCCGCATCAACTTGGTAGGGAACGAAAAAGCGATAGACCAAGCGGTTGTTTCTGAGTTCCGCATAGAAGGAATTCACTTCACGGACAGGATGTTTCTTGTCTTCTATGGTGATATAGGTGAAATAATCGTAATTTATTAAGTTGGAAAAAGCCCCTTTTTCCAATTCTTTAATCTCGGACTTGGAAAAGGCGTTGTTGTAATCACTGTCAAAATCCATTTTAATGGCAGCTGTGAATATTTCATCAAAAAGCCACTCGACCCAGAAACCTTCCAGTCCTTTCTCGCCAAACTCAAATTTTACCTGCGTGTCCAAAAACACGTGAGGATGAGCTGGTAACGACTGTGGGGTTAACATGGTCACCCCGATCAAGGCCAATCCGCAGATCAGTTTAATAATTGATACCATATTGAGTTTTGCAAGCTGATACGATGTGCGCTGAATGCATATAATTTAATCTATAGTTTCTGCAAATTAAGCAGTCTTGTAAACTCGTTGTGGAATAAGTCTTAAATTCAGATGGTTACGGCTTGTAGCTGACCAGTGATATCGCTTTTTCACATTCAAGAGGTACAGGAGAGATTCATTTGAAGTAGCCAGTATACGGCCCCTTTGTTATGCTGCAGATCTCATTCGCGGTGTTTTAGCCAATAGTTAAAGTGTCTGCCGGAACGTATGCATTATCTGTTTTTTCTTATTGTGAGTCTTGTCTGGGGAAGCGGTTTTTACCTGATGAAGCTGGCCGGGTTTGCATTCGGTCCCATTACTATAGGAGCCAGCAGCACCTTTGGTGGAGCTGTGTTTCTATGGGGATTCTGGGCTATCAACCGTACAAAGTGGAATATAGATAAGAAACACATCATACCTTTGTTGTTCATTGCATTTATGGGCTATGCCTTTCCTTTTGTAGTACAGCCGTTTCTGGTCAATCGAATCGGTCATGGTTTTGTTGGAATGATGGTGTCCCTGGTTCCGGTTTTGACAATTGTGGTCTCGATTCCCATTTTAAGACTTCTTCCCAGCAAAGTACAACTGGTTGGTGTGTTGGTGGGAATCATCGGCATCGGTTTAATGGTGTTTGATGGATTGGAGCGTGATGCAAAGCCTGTATATCTGCTGATGGCTGTGTCTGTTCCCCTGTTTTATGCCATTTCCAATACCTGGATTCAGAAGTCTTTTCAGCAGGTTCCCCCTATTATCATCGCGGCTCTCTTAATGACCATCAGCATGACCGTTCTGATTCCACTGGCAGTTAAAATGGAACAAATCACCATAAATGACAGGTTCACAACTGCCGCGGTTGCCATGGTGCTGATTGCTGTCCTTTCCAGGGGACTTGGAATGTTGCTTTTCTACCGGATTATCAGATCAAAAGGTCCTTTGTTTGCCGGTTTGGTCACCTACGTCATACCGGTGGAAGCATTGATCTGGAGCTGGTTTGATAATGAAAAGGTGACGATAACCCAGGTTATTACAATCGCCATAGTCCTGTTGATGGTCGGCATCGTGCAACGTGACATCGTGCGAAGATCCGGCAGCCGTTAGTTTCCGGATCGAAAATGCAGGCAAATTCCGGAGATCTGTTTTGTTATTGGTTCCAAGACACAGTGACAGATCCGGACCCCAAAGAGATTTGTGACTAGCGGTGTGTTTTGTTGTAAAATGCGTGAATCAACTGTGAAACAATTGTTTGGTTTCTTCATCAGCCGGGAAAAGGGCTTCAATTCTTAGTTCCTGGGTGGTTAAATCCAGTGGAGTACCTAGTGTAGTGATTGTAGTAAAAAAACTCACTGTTGCGGAGTCTTTTTCAAGAGACAGACTTAAGATAGGAAGGTTGTTATCATGCTGAATTTCCAATGGTTGTTTGCCGGATCTCAGCTTAGAAATATCATTATACAATGCAATCAACTCACTGTTTTGTGTTGAAATGACTTCATCCCACAGACGTGCAAGCATAAAATGCTCAACGACTTCCCAGTTTTGTATATACTGCCGTAAGCCATTCTCGGCAAAAATGATGCGATAAACATTGTCCTCTTCTTTTACAGAGTCTCCGCCAAAGAAAAAGTTCATCATCAGGTCAAAACCGGAATTGGTCATCAGGATGTCATAGCCTGCATTTACAACAAAAGCTGGATAGGGCTCATGCACCTCTATCATTCTCTGTAAAGCCTGCCTGACCATTTCCATCTTTTGGCCGTTAAAAGATTCTTCGCTATATTCAGCGGCATAACCCGCGGCGTTCAGGAAGGCATTTCGATGCCTTAAAGGCAGTTTCAGAGTCTGTGCAATTCGCAGGATCAAATCGCGACTGGGTTGTGATTTACCTGTTTCCACAAAACTCAAATGTCTGCTTGAGATACCCACATCCAAAGCCAAATCCATTTGACTGATTCGCTTCAACTGTCGCCAGGATCTCAAGATATCGCCGACCGATTCATTTTGTTTGCTCTCCAGAATTTTCTTCATTTGTTTTACCTCCGAGGTAATGGATATTGTTACCTGAGAAAGTACAATAGCTGTGTAATGTTTTCAACAAGGCAAGTTAAATGATTTGAATGGAGAATAAAATGAAAAGAGCTCTTTTGGTGGTCACATTAATCGCATTTTCAGCACTAACGGCAGTAGCTCTCTGGCATCATGGGGTTTGGGGGATCATAGAACCTCTTTTCCGGACGTTTGGGGCTGCCCAGGTATTTGCAGATTTGGTTATTGCACTTGGTCTATTCCTGGTTTGGATGTGGCGGGATGCAACAACAAACGGTCGAAATCCCTGGCCCTGGCTTTTGCTGACTTTAGCAAGCGGTTCCTTTGGTCCTTTGATCTACTTGATTGTATAGACTCCTGGTCGCACGGCACAAAAAGCAGTCTAAATTCCACTTTTTATACACAGGGCAACTTCACGTAGCCCTGCTGAAATTTACTCCCTTCAGCCCGATTAAACAAAGCTATTGACTTTGAAATGCTGTCAACACTCACAAAGAGAACTTCAACATCCGTTTTTTGAAACCGGGGATATTCTTTTTACCAAATGTGGGGACGTCAAACCTGAACGATTGAATCAATGGGCAGGATAAAACTGAACGTTGCACCGCCAGTGCTGTTGTTCTCCACCCAGATTTTTCCCTTGTGGGCGTCGATGATTTCTCTGCAGATAGCCAGTCCCAAGCCTGTACCACCAGCTCCTGTTTTTGTCATGCTGCTTTGGGTAAATTTATCGAAGATGAGATCGTATTCATCGGGAGGAATGCCCACTCCTTTATCAGATACGGAAACAATCAATCCTTTAATGGTTTCTCCGGCTTTCGTTGTTTTTCCGACCTTGCAGCCGATAGTGATCTGGTTTTCTTCCGGTGTGAAACGAGAGGCATTGTTGAGAAGGTTTCTGATGACTTGTCCGATTTTAAAGGCATCACAGTTTACAATACGGTTTTTACACTGTTCTTCCACGATCACTGTCAGCTCTTTCTCCTGAAGGGTGGGAAGCAGCTCTGTTACTATTTCCTGAATAGTGAGGTGAATATCGTGATTGGCGAAATCATACTCAATCTTTCCGGCTTCCATTTTAGAGAGGTCAAGCAGATCATTCAATAAATTCATGAGCCTCTGACCTGAAACGTGAATCTGGTTGAAATAGTGTTGAAGCTTTTCTTGATTGGCAGATCCAAATTTTTCAATACCATATTTGGAATAACTGAGAATATGGTGCATGGGATTACGCAATTCATGGGAGATGTTTGCCAGAAACTCGCTTTTAGCCCTGTTGGCTACTTCGGCCATTTCCATGGCCTTTTCCAGATCGCTGGTTCTTTCTTTCACCCTTTGTTCAAGTTTTTCATGGGATTTTTGTTTTATTTCTTCGATCTGTTTTCTTTCAGTAATATCCCTGCCTATCGAAATGATGTATTTTGGCTGGTTGTTTTCGTCTTTGATCAGGGAAACGGAATATTCCGTGGGGATTCGTATATCATTTTTAGCATTTAGAGTAGCCTCTATGACGGCATGACCGTTTTCAAGCAGAACTGGCATCATGGTTTTTATATGCTCAAGATCATCTTCATCGTACCAATCGACCGGAGCTAGCTTTTCTGCGATCTCTTCGCTGCTGTATCCGGACACGGACTCGAATATACTGTTCCAGCGAATGGATTTTCCGGTACCAGGGTCAAAAACATAAAACGTATCCTGCAATGAATCGATGGCTGCCTCTGTGAATTCCTTTTCTTTAAGCAGATTGTCTTCGGCACTTTTTCTCTCCTTTATCTCTTTGCGCAGTTCGGACAGAGAATCGTTCAGCCGATTTTCCATCTCCCTGAAGGCGATGGTGAGTTCATCAATTTCATCATCTATTCGATCGTTTGGCGGATCCTTGCTTACTTTCGTCTGAATGATAGCCTCATCTTTGACTTCTATTTTTTTAACCTCATCCACCAGTCGAAAGATTGGCAGACCGATACGCTGTAAAACAATAATCGAGTTAATGGAGAGTATGATGAGTAAAACGATTAGAAAGAGTATAACGCTGTAAGTATTTCTGGTCCTGATGTTTTCAATTCTCAAATTTGCTTTGGTTGTAATCGAATGCATTATTGAGAGAATTTCCTGGGAATTGACCTGCAATTGTTGGGTCAGCAGGGCTGTCGAACGGGTAATCCTGGCAAGCTCCAGGTCAGCGGCACCTCCCTCAATCATCCGTTTCTCCAACCTGAATTCGTGTTTGATTTTTTGAAAATAGTCATCAAGCAGATCCAGCAGTGGAATGGCCCTGGCAAATGTTGTCCGGTATTGGGGAGTGTCAGTCAGATGTTTTAGTTCATCCAGTCGGTATTGCCATTGAGTTTGACTTCGTTCGTTCCTGGTCCTTAAATAATCGTTGGTCAGCAGAATCAATTCTGTAGTTTTTTTAACCAGGATTGACGTGGCAGTACTAATTTGCAACTCACGAGTAATTTCCTGTGAAGAATAGAGCGTCAAAACCAAAAGTGCCGCAACCAATATAGAGGTAACGATGGTGTTCAGATAAAGCCGGGTTCTAATTTTCATGGACGTTTTCTCACAATGGTTACTGCATCGGGTCTGACGGCTTCCAGGTCCTGGTAGTGAATAAAATCAAGAAAGTTGGGTATTTTTTCATCTCTAATGCCACGTTTTTTCTTGATCCAGTTTGCTTCGTTTTCCATTGTCAGCAGCAGAAGCTGATCCAAGGAGATTTCAAAATTGAGACCTCTCCAGAATTCGTTTACCAGAACCTGTTTAATTTGCTGATTTTCAGCCATAATTATTTGCGCATCCTCCGGGTGTGCCTGGATGTAATCGATAGTTTTTGAAAGAGCCCTGATTACTTTTTTTAATATTTCAGGATGTTTGGCAGCGTAGTCATTCATCACCGCCATATTTATTGCCATGCGGTATGCCTTGGATGTGGGGATTTGAACAGCATTCTTGGATAGAAGTTGTTTGGCATTATAAGCATAGGGCTCCCAGACTGCAATGGCATCTACTTCTCCATTTACTAAAGCTTCGGGAAGAACCTGGGCGGCATAGCCCTTGAAGATCACTTCATAGGGCAGAATTTTTTCAATAGCAAGCAATGAATCGATCATGATTTGGGAAATGGTACCGAACACAACCCCAACGACCTTTCCTTTCAGGTCTTTGCTTGTCGTAATCCCTTTGTCTTTGCGCGCAACGAGCTTTACACCGTCGTAGGTAGTGGTGAAAGTAACAAAAATCGAATAATCCTGCCGGGAGAAGCTGTTAGCGACAACCGGCGTGGTAGCTACAGTTGAAATGTCGGCATGTCCGGCAAGCATGTTTTCAAATGCTTCTTTGCCGCTGCTGAATTCACCGGTTAGTTCGACAGCCAATCCCTCATTCAGAAAAAAATCCTTTTTAACCGCAATCCAGGCAGGTGTAATAAGCATTGCCCTGGGAACAGCCAGTCTGACTTTTTCCAAGTCGTAAGCTTTGTGTTGTTCCGTCTGAAAGAAGTTTGTGCGTAAATCAGGAAAAAAAACGGCGACAACAGCCAATAAGGCTAACGCCATCAGGCCGATGAGCTTATCTTTTTTCATTGTATATCCTTCTCGGAAACATAAAACGCCATCGAGTCGTTGATAAAATTCGGGAGGAAATACTGTGATTTTAGCTACCAAATCTTCTCAAAATAAGACCGGGTTTATTAACCAGTGTAGCACTTAATCGACTGCAAATACAAGGTTTTTGAAAGATCCGGGGCTGTTTTGAATCGAAACGGGAATCCTCGTTGATTGCTAATAAACGGGTGTGCCATTCAGGGTTTAAACGTTGGTAAACTATAGAATTCCTGGGATCAGGATTGGAATAGATCTGGCAGGCGAGGAAAACGGACTTTCTTTTATCTGGATATCACTAACTCTGCGTTAATGGGATATGCGCCATCTTCGTTCACTCCGACTGGTAACATCCTGCCAATCATACCTGTCATCTCCCTGTTTTTTTCCCGAAAGATAAAATAGATAGGATCTACAAAAAATCCGATCAAAAAACTGTCGGCATCCATTTTGAAGACCACATATCCGGACCCATTTTTTACATGGTTGGTGTCATGACTGAGAACGAAACCAAATGATGATGTCTGATCAATCACGCCATAGCGAATCGCCTGCTCTTCCCCTTGAAGCAGCTCTTCCCAATGATCGAGTATATAAACAATCACCATGGGACCGGTTGTAAAATTCCCAACCAAAGTCTCTTTACTTTTTTTCTGTTTGCCATTCATGGTGTGCAGAAAATGCACGGTTTGTTTATCAACAGTGACAACTCCCTGGTCATTGATTGTAGTGCGTTCGTAACGATATCCCTGAAAAGAATCCCCATGCCAGATCACTTCGTCCCGGGCAACGACGACGCCATCCAGGGTTTTATACACCGATTTCCAAGGCAGCCCTTTGGGAGTCAAGGTCATTTCCCAACGATACAAGGCTTTTTGCGGTTCAGGGGAAATTTCGTACAACGTTCCAGTCAGGTTCTTTGAAAATAATGGGCAGGGTGAAATGAACACAACGATCAATAAAAAAGTTAACTTGCTCATCAATGAACTCAAACGGAAAATCATGTCGACCCCTCCTGCGGCAATGTCATTTAGTTAAGACTCAAGTTTCGCACCCTTGTTTTATTCTGTCAGTGGCTCTGCAGTTCACTGAGGAAGATGACTTTTACATAAAAGCTATTCGCTACTGGCAGTTAGCTTTTGGCTTTAAACTGAGCACCTTCGGTACGTTTACATTGATACTCAAAATAATGGAGCGAAGCGAGTCGTAATTACCCAGTATAATCAAAAATTTAATATTAATACTTTTCTTTGAACACCAAGTCGATCAAAATGTTGATGGTACACTGTAATTTAATTCATGAAAACAGAAAGAACTGCAGAAGTTATCACTTTCATGTTGTCACAACGATGCAAGACAAACTATTAACAATTCGAAGAAGTTAAGGAACAATACGCAGTATGTACTGTTGTCAAACTCAATAAACCTTAAAAAATCCGGATATGTTGCAAAATATCATTGTATTGAATCTTTTGGTTGGATTCATGTTTGCAATTGTTAATGCAAACTTCCTGGAAAAAACGTCTGCTATCACACCAACACTGGCATTAGGTTTTTTGCTTTTGTCGGCTTATTGTGCCGGTAATATTCTTGAAAGGTTTAAACTCCCGAAAATATCAGGTTATATTTTAGCGGGTCTGGTTTTCGGGCCCTATGTAATGGCCCTGGTACCAAAGGAAGCAGTAGCTAACCTTTCCTTTGTCAATAGCCTTGCATTGGCTTTTATCGCATTTTGTGCAGGCGGGGAGTTAAAAACCTCACATTTAAAGCATCAAGTAAAATCGATAGTCAATCTCGTTGTCAGTCAAACCCTGATTGTATTTTTCGGGGTTTCAACAGCAGTATTCCTTTTATTGGTTTATTTTCCTGTTTTTACGGAAATAGATAACGCGAAGCGTCTGGTTATCTCCTTAATTTTTGGAATCATCTCTGTTGCGCGCTCTCCCTCCTCAACTATTGCAGTTATCACCGAAACCAAAGCTGCAGGAAGATATACCGATATCGTTCTTAGTGTAACTATCGTTAAGGACGTTGCTGTGATTGTTCTTTTCGGGATTGTCGTTTCCGTAAGCAAGACCCTGATTTCCGCTTCAGCCACAATTGAGTATTCCTTCTTTCTGGTACTGATTTTTGAAATCATTGTGGCGATCATTCTTGGAATCGTTTTAGGTCACGTATTTATTTATCTGATTGAAACGGTCAAAGTGGAGTTTCCTGTTGTTATTATCGGAGCCGGCTTTCTTATCATCAAATTCAGTCACCTGTTTACATCCTATTTGCATGAGTCGTTTAATATTGCAATTAACTTTGAACCTTTATTAATCTGTATGACCGCAGGTTTTGTCGTACAAAACTTCTCAGATTTCGGCGATAAATTCCTGAATAAAATGGATAGGGTCTCAGTTATAATCTATGTTGCTTTTTTTGCACTGACAGGGATTTCAATCGACATTGAAATCTTAAGAACTGCCTGGATCTTTGGGTTGATTATTGTCGGTATCCGTTTGGCAATGCTTTATGTGGCTTCAATCGTCAGTGGGGTTGTTTCAGGGGATGAACCGCTGATCTATAAAAATTACTGGTTGGGATTTATTACCCAGGCAGGGGTCAGCCTGGGGTTACTGACTGAAATTGTTCGGCGCTTTCCCTCCATCGGACTGCCTATTCAAAGCCTGCTCATTGCCGCCATTACCATCAATCAACTCTTAGGACCCATTGCCTTTAAATGGGCTTTGACAAGGGTGGGAGAAACAAACAGGTAGATGTTTAACTTTAACCAAGACCCCGCTTTGACCCGCTGACAAGATGAGTAGAAAAGTCTTTTAACAGCTTTGATTTTAAATTCCAGCAATGCCAGTAAAGATCGACCTTTACTATACATCCCCGTACTAATTCTACAAGCTCACCTGAGGCAAGGTAGTCTTTACTTTGCTGCTCAGGCAACATGCCGCACCCCAGTCCTTCCAAAATAAATTTCAGGAATTGCTCCGACGAAGGCAGGTAGTGCGCGGACAGTTCAATGGGCCTTGCTGCAAATGCTTTTTCATAATATTGCAGGTGCAGCTCGTCTTTTCGATCAAAAATGAATAATGGTGCCAGACTGATGTTTTCAAGAGTCGCTCCATCCGGAAACCATTGTTTCAGATAGTCAGGCGTCGCCAAAAGTCGGTACTCCATACTCCCCAGGTAGTCCATACGACACCCCTGAATCATTTTATCCTTTGAGCTTACACAGCCAATGACAGTGCCCTCCTTGAGTAACTGGTCTGTCTGGTCCTGATCGGCCGGTCTTAAATCCAGCAAGATGTTGTGCTTGTGCACAAAATCTTTGACAGCATCCAGAAACCAGGTTGAGAGGCTATCCAGATTGATACCAACAGCCAGGGTTACAAATCGTGTGTTTTCATGGGGCGCAAAAGTGTCGGTCAGGTCCTCCTCAAGACGTTTGACAAGGCGGTAATGTTTCAGAATTCTTGCACCTGCTTCTGTTGCTTGAGGAGGATTGGTTCTGTTGATGAGAATCTGCCCTGTCTGCTCTTCTAGTACCCTTATTCGCTGGGATATGGCGGATGGGGTTACAAATAATTTGCTGGCGGCTTTTTCAAATCCGCTTTCCTGAACCACCATTGCCAGGGCTTCTATTAATTTGTAGTCCAACATGCGAAGGTATCTTAAGAATTTCTTAACAAAAGTAAATTTATTTAATTTTACTTTTGTTAACTATCAGGATTATGCTTCAAAGTATATCTCATAAATCAAACAAAATAGGTAAAGGGCATACATATATGTTGGGAACAGAATTACTTGCGGTTTTTTTCGGACTTGGCTCAGCCTTCACCTGGGGAGCGGGAGATTTTAGCGGCGGTTTCGCCTCTAAACGCGGGAACGTCTTATCTGTTATTGTAATCTCGCAACTTGTGGGACTTGGTTTCCTGTTGCTGTTAAGTCTTATTATCCCCGAAAATACTCCATCTTTTCACAGTCTTGCCTGGGGCGCTGCAGGAGGTGTTTTCGGAGCAACGGGATTGGTCGCTCTTTATACAGCCCTGGCAAGCGGAAGGATGAGCATTGTTGCTCCACTTTCAGCTGTCATGACTGCCCTGGTGCCCATTGGTTTCTCATTTTTTCTGGAAGGTTTGCCAAGATCGATTCAGCTTGTTGGAATGGCGATAGCGCTGGCATCGGTCTGGATTCTGTCCGCCCGAAAAAACGGGTCTGCCCTGGTTAAAAAAGAACTGGTCCTGTCCCTGGCTGCCGGTGTGGGTTTTGGATTATTCTTTGTTTGTATAGACCAGGCAAGTGAAACGGCGATTATTCGCCCGTTAATAGCGGCAAGAGTGGCCTCGGTATCCTTATTCGGCTGTATTGTACTCAAACGAGGTTCCATTTCAAATGTACAAAAAATTCAGATACCTTACATCGTACTTGCCGGAGTGCTGGATGCGAGCGGGAATGCGCTGTTTGCTATGGCTGCCAGCCTGGGGCGACTGGATATCTCCTCGGTCCTGGCCTCTCTCTATCCGGCATCCACAGTACTACTCGCCGGACTGTTTCTAAAGGAAAGGCTGCAGTTCCAGCAATGGATTGGAGTGATTACAGCAGTCCTGGCTTTGATTTTGATAGCATTTTAACTTACCTCTGGTTTTCCGGAGGCTGTTGATTCACAAACACGCTTAATTTGTTTTTTTGGGTGCGGCTTCCAGGTTGGCAATCAAATGATCGATGAACCGTCGAACCCGGATTGGAAGAAATTGCTTGCTGGAATACATGACATAAATCGATTCCTCGGATGACAAGACGTAATCGGTCAGTATTTCCTGCAAAGTGCCGGATTCGATGTCCGTTCTCGCATGCCAGGAGGCCAAGGGGGCTATTCCCAGTCCAAGGCTGGCGGCAAGCCGAATGACTTCTCCATCGTTGCTGGTAAAATTTCCTGAAACCTTTATTCTATATTCTCTATCATTCCTGCTGAATCTCCATTCTTTATGGTTACTCCTTACCAGGCAATTGTGGTGTCTCAAGTCTTGCGGTGACTTGGGAATTCCGCTTTTGTGTAAATATCCGGGTGTCGCACATACAAAGGCCCGATGACCGGATATTTTGCGAACGATGTAATTTCGGTCTTTTAACTCAACAACACGAACCGCAAGATCAAAACCTTCTTTTACCAAATCAACTTCATCTTCGGTACTGACCATTTGTACACGCACTTCAGGAAATTTTTGTAAAAAACTGCTGATCAAGGGAGCGATTAGCATGCGACCCAATATTGAGGAAGTGTTGATCCTGATCGCACCGGAAATAGTCTCCTGATGCTCCCTAATCCTGTTCTCTAATGTGTTGATTTCCGAAAGGATGTTTGCACAATTCTGGTAAAAGTCATATCCGACTTCCGTCACCCGGACCTGTCTTGTTGTCCGTTCAAGTAACCGGCATCCCAGGCGGTTTTCCAGTTTTTGAATTCGCTTGCTTACCACGGCCGGCGATAATCCCATATCTTTACCTGCCATTGTAAAACTTTCAAGCTCTGCCACTTTTACAAACAAAAGCAGGTCTTGCACGTTATCAAGCATCTGTTTGCCTTTTATCAATATTTTGGAATAAATATTTTTCTTTTTGCAATTATTATCAAAAATCTATCATAAATGTCATCCTTATCTTTGGTGCCGGAATTTCTTCGTCATCCCCCTTAAATCAGTCTTAACAGGGGCTTAAAGCACCATATGCTCAACAGATAATAAAGGATTATTCATGCAGGAAACAGAAAAGGTATTGGTAGGTTTGGGACTAATTTTTTTGTCTTCAATTGGTAGCGTGCTTTGGAACCTGTTTGCGAAGACCAGTTGCAACAAACAAGCATTTCTTTCTTTATCGATCACCAGTTCGGCAATAACCATGTTGATTGCCAATGCATTTGGAATCTATCTGAATCTTATTTCGACCGATGTACCTCAAGGTTTCTATTTCGTCGTTTTGATAGACGCTGTATTGCTCGCGGCCGCTTTCACATTTTTAGCAGTCGCGTACAAAGAAGGTGAAATGAGTGTGGTTTTCCCTGTTTGGCGGATGTTTCCCTTATTTGTATACCTTTTCAGTTTGCTTTTTTTGAATGAAATCATCAGCCTGATGAGTTTCCTGGGGATTTGCTTATCGGTATTTGGTGTCTATTTGACGGCAATGAAGAGGCTTGATTTTACTTCACTGATAAGCCCGTTCAATTCAATCGGAAACCGAGCATTCGTCTATGCTGTCGCAGCCTCTTTGTGCACTTCTTCAAGCTTTATCCTACAGAAATATATGATCCCGAAAGTATCACCCTTTATCTATAATCTGCACTTGCAGGCATTAGGCGGATTTTTCATGTTTTTAGTGAGCAAAACAGTGTTTAAAATTGGATCCGATGCAATCAAAAAAGAATGGAAAATGAATAGGAAGAATATTGTCTGTGTTGCGCTGATCGGACCGGTAACCTTAATTTTATCTCTTTATGCACTTTATTTGATCCCCGCATCTTTTGCGGCCTCATTTTCACAAATCAGCATCGTGCTTGGAGTAATCCTGGGGATTACCCTCCTCAAGGAGCGCGAATTTATTGGTAAAAAATTAATCAGTTCCATCTTTATCTGTCTGGGTATTGTTATGATTGTCGCGGGCTCCTGAAACCATTTCTGAAGATACTGACGTTGCCGGTTTAAACAAAACATGACCCTGTTGATTGATACTTCTCGCACATAATATCCTCAGGAATCTGAAGAAAAACCTTTGCTGCTGACGGTTCTATCTATTTTTTTTGCTTCGTGAACGTCGTGTCTTTGTGGTGAATCGTTACGTTCCCTGCTTTTTTTGATTGTCAACTTTTTTATTGATATTTGCAGCAGGTCGGCAGATTATATAAATAAGAAAGGCTAAGGATGTTTTGACAACAATGCGATGGTCCCTTTAAGTTCAATAGACAAGAGGCAAAATTAACAATTAATACATTTTATGTACAAGTGGTCTTGATAGATTTTCGGGGGAAATAAGAAGAACACTAAAACCATAACAGGACTATGACAGACGAGATAAAAGTACAGTTCGTCAAAAAGACGAAGATAATCGCAACAATATCCAATAAAAACTGCGAGCCGGATTTTCTGGCAAGTCTCTACTGGGCGGGAATGAATGCCGTTCGACTAAACACAGCTCATCAAACTCCCGATGATGCCCTTGAGGTTGTTAACAAAGTTCGGCAGGTTTCGGACAGAATTTCTATCCTGGTTGACACCAAGGGACCTGAAATCCGGACCACCGAATATGAAGGGGAGGTGGCAGTTAAAACCGGTGACAGGCTGGTTGTAAAAGGTGCCTGCAACGATAAGATGACTTCAGAACGCATTTGCGTTTCCTATGATGGTATTTGCAGAGATCTCTCTGTGGGTAATATGCTGCTGGTCGATGATGGCGAGGTTGAACTGGAAGTGGTTGAAAACACGGGTGAGCATCTGGTCTGTAATGTCAACAACGATGGTGTTATCAAGGGCCGCAAAAGCGTGAATGTGCCTTCAGTCAAAATAAATCTCCCTTCGCTGACCCAGAAGGATATTAATTTTATTCGGTTTGCAGCCCAAAACAATATCGATTTCATCGCGCATTCCTTTGTTCGTAACAAAGAGGATGTGTTGGCAGTGCAAAAGATTCTGGATGAAGAGAACAGCCCAATTCGCATCATCGCCAAAATAGAAAATCATGAGGGTGTCGAAAATATCGAGGAGATATTGGATCATTGCTATGGCGTGATGGTCGCAAGGGGAGATTTAGCTATCGAGGTTCCGGCTGAACGTATCCCATTGCTGCAAAAAAGCCTGGTGCAAAAATGCATTGATCGTCGCAAGCCTGTAATTATTGCTACACAGATGTTGCAATCAATGATCGATAACCCCCGACCAACCCGCGCCGAGGTTTCCGATGTGGCGAATGCCTGTCTGGATGGCACCGATGCGATTATGCTTTCCGGCGAAACTGCCTATGGAAAGTATCCATTGGAAGCCGTGCAAATGATGGCAAAAATCGCCTGGGAAATAGGACAGGGCCATGAAACATTTATCGATGCCCCCTACGAATCGAAACAAAAGGTGACCAGCTATCTGGCCAAGGCTGCCATCAAAGCATCTTTAAGACTCCAAACCAAAGCCATCGTGGCAGATTCTATCAGTGGTAATACGATTCGCAGCATGGCCGCTTTTAGAGGCAAAAGTCCCATTTACGCCCAATGTTACTCCAGGCGTGTGGTACGCCAGCTGGCGCTTTCATATGGTATTGTCCCTCATTATATTGAAGAAGATCACACCCATCAATTTCTTCCGGCAACCTTGGAGAGATTGCTAAAAGAGAAGCGTTTCTCAGAAGATGACCTGATTACGGTTTTAGCCGGTCATTTCGGACCGGAGTCGGGCGCCTCTTATATTGAAATCAGTACTCCTAAAAACATGCTCAAACGAAAGCAATAGATCGGACGTTTTTCCGCAATTCCTATCCTGCCTTTTAAAGATCCCGGGCCGGTCTCCGGGATCTTACGCCGCAATGTCAATTAGTTAAAACAATCTGAACCGGGTGTCATCCTGAACGAATGTGAAGGATCTGTCAGAGCCGTCGAGAGATTCTTTTTCAAATTCGACCTAAAGGAGTTCTTGCAGGTACAAATGCATTGAACACCAAGGCTGATCAGGATATTATTATTTTATTACGAAATTTATTAAGAAAACAAAGGAGCGTTGTCCTATGGCTCAACAGACAGCAGATACCGATACTCGACAATACGGCGATGGAGATTGTTCATTTCAGTCTGCAGGAGGGGAAACAGGAATAAAAAAGCTGGTTGAAACGTTTTATCACAAGATGGATACCTTGCCTGAAGCAAAAACGATCCGGGATATGCATCCCGAAGATCTGACAGTTTCCATTGACAAGCTTTACAGGTTTTTATGCGGTTGGTTGGGAGGCCCCAAACTTTTTCATGAAAAATATGGCTCTATTAAACTGCCTGTGGCACATAGCAAGTTCCCTATCGGTTTGAAAGAAAAGCATGCCTGGTTGCTTTGCATGAAAAAAGCCCTTGAAGAGCAGCCTTACAAGGAGGATTTTAAGGAATATCTTATGGAACAATTAAGTTTTCCTGCCACTAAAATTCAAAACAGGGATTGAAACCTTTTGACTTTCTTCATTCGCAGTGAGCCAATTTTATCCATACCGATTTTCCCTCCAAGTGATCAAATTTGATAGCCAAATGGTCGATGACTCAATCCTTCCCCTGAATACATCCAGCCGCCTTACGTCACTTAAACCCGGAAGAGTTTTTCGGGATTAGCCAGTGGTTTCTCTTAAACCTTTCCGGGGGCTTTTTTGCCCGGGCATGATGATATGGCATCCATGATGCAGACTTAATTACAGGTCCATTTCTCAATCGCTGCTGAAAAAGGGATTTTGCTTTGTTGAAACTGTATACCGGCAATTCATAAAGCCTTTAAGATAAAGCCTTTGGCGCAAATGCCTTGAAAAAATAACGAATATGCGATTTGAAAACCCGATTTTATTCATTTAGTATTTACGATTTAAAATACCCGGTATCAAGACCGACTGGTTCGGATCACTTGTGAAACTTTTTTAGGTAGATGCAATCTAAACCCTTGTTAATGCCGATCAACCTGTTTTTGCTGGATATACTTCCCCAAAATAATGAGCAACAGCCAACTCATACGCTGTCATGATTGTGACAGGCTTCAATCCTATACCCTTGCGGAAGAGGGCTACCAGGTTCGTTGCAACCGTTGTGACGCCTTGTTGGATAGAAATCCGGAAGACAGCGTAAACCGCACTCTTGCTTTTGCGTTGACTGGTCTGGTTTTGTTTTTCATTGCGAATCTTTATCCCTTTCTATCTCTTGAATTACAAGGGCAAATTCAATCGACGATTTTGTTTACCGGGATTATGGAGCTTTACAACCAGGGGTTGGTCTGGCTGGCTGTCCTGGTGTTTTTCACCATAGTTTTAGTGCCTTCCGTGGAACTTGGAGGACTGGTTTATATTCTGGTGCCAATAAAATTAAGCCTGCCTCCCTTACCGGGCACCAAAATTGTCGCTCGAATAGTTCACAAGCTGCATCACTGGAGCATGATGGACATCTTTATGCTGGGGATACTGGTATCGATGGTCAAAGTCACAGCGATGGCGGAGGTTATTGTAGGCCAGGCTTTTTATGCTTTTATGATCCTCATTTTTGTCGTATCTGCGACGAAACGGGCGTTTGATCCATCAATCATCTGGTCGGTCCTTACACCTCAATCAAAAAGCGGAAATAGAAAAGAAGTTTTTAGTAATGCTGCCGTCGTTATCAGTTGCCATTCCTGTCACCAGCTTTGTGAACTACCTTCGGATGAAAACTCATACTCCATGGTCTGTCCCCGTTGCGGGGCAGCTTTGCATAGACGTAAACCAAACAGCATCAGTAAAACCTGGGCTCTTACCCTGGCAGCGGCTATATTGTACATTCCTGCCAATCTGCTGCCTGTTTCGGTGATCACGTCCCTGGCCGGAAAACAGGAAGACACCCTCATCAGCAGTGTAATCTATTTTTTTAATACCGGATCGATCCCAATTGCCCTGGTTATATTTACGGCAAGTATCCTGGTACCGATCCTGAAACTGATCATCTTAACACTACTTTTAATATCCGTTCAAACCGGCTATTCCAGGCAACGCAGAGAAAGAACAAAACTGTTTCGCATCACCGAGGCTTTGGGCAGGTGGTCTATGGTGGATGTTTTCGTTGTAACTGTGTTGGTTGCAATGGTCAAACTGGGGGTTATCGCAACAATAGAAGCCGGCCCTGGAATTGTTTTTTTTGCTGCTGTTGTGATCATAACAATGATTGCAGCTATGACATTCGATCCCAGGCTGATTTGGGATCACTCGAAATCTCAAAGTATTCAAAAAACCACTTCCGTTAAATTGGAATCAACATGACGAATGAAGATTTAACATCCGAAGCTACAGAAGCCGTCCTACCTGCGGTGGTGAAAAAGAAACAATCGTTTTCTCTGATCTGGTTTGTCCCCCTGGTTGCCCTTGCTGTGGGCGGCTGGTTATTGTTTAAGACGATTTCGGAAAGAGGACCGCAAATTGAAATTCAATTTCGAAATGCCGAAGGTATTGAAGCAGGAAAAACAAAGGTTAAATTCAAAAATGTGGATGTGGGGCTTGTCAAATCGGTTCATCTTAATGATGGTCTCTCCAATGTGGTGTTGGACGTTCAAATGAATGCCGAGATGGAACCCTACCTGACAGACAGAACACGGTTTTGGGTCGTCAGAGCGCGCGTGGGAGCGGGCAAGGTAACGGGATTGAGTACTTTGCTATCCGGAGCCTACCTGGGGATGGATCCAATAGCAGATGGTGAGCCAACCGATACATTCAAAGGACTGGAGTCGCCTCCAACAGTGACATTTGACACACCTGGCAGGTTTTATCAACTCAAAGCTGCAGACCTGGGATCACTGCATGAGAATTCACCGGTTTTTTTCCGGAAAATACAGGTCGGGCATGTGGTCAATTATTCTCTTTCCGGCGATGGAAAGGAGCTTGACATAAGGATCTTCGTTGAGGCACCTCATCATAAAAAAGTGTTCAAAACCACCAAATTCTGGAACTCAGAAGGTCTGGATATTAAGCTGGATTCAACAGGAGTGCGGGTAAATACGGAATCCTTGCTTTCCATACTGGCCGGCGGAATCTCTTTTGGTAATTTGGAATCACTTGGTAACACTGAGCTTGCAGCAGAAAACACCGTCTTTGCTCTTTACGAGAGCCGCTCCAAGGTTAATGAGCCGGTTTACAATTACAGGGAATACTATGTGCTTCATTTTGAAGATAGTATTCGCGGTTTATCCGTAGGTGCTCCGGTTGAGTATAAAGGGTATAAGATTGGTGAAGTGGCGGATATTAAAATGGAGTTTTCCGCCAGGTATCTCAACTTCTCAACCCCGGTGTTGGTCGCAATTGAACCTGAAAGAATCGGACTGACCGATGGGGGGTATACCAACAGAAATGAGGATTCGGTTCTTAAATACCTTGTACGCAATGGTTTTAGAGCGCAGCTGAGAACGGGAATGCTTTTAACCGGCCAGCTTTATATCGATATGGATTTTTATCCGGATGCTGCCTACGTTGAAATAATCGACTCCGAGCCTTATCAGGAACTGCCAACTATTCGCAGTTCCATAAATGAACTTCCGGATCGCATGGCCTCCGTCCTTAAAGAACTCGATAAGGTCCCCTGGTCGAAATTGGGAAACGAGATACTTGATACCATCAACCAGCTAAATCAAATCGTTCGCTCTGACGAGGTCAGGCAATCGATGGCAAACCTGGAAGCCAGTCTGGAAAACATAGCAAGCGTCTCTGCGAAGCTTGATAAGATGATTCAGTCAAAACCGCTGACCCAGTCTGCCGAATCATTACAAAAAAGCCTGGAAAATATCGAAGCCCTGACAGCCAGTTTAAATGGCCAGCTTAACGAGGATATGGTCGGCATGCTGTCACAAGGCCAAAAAACATTTAAAGCCGCGGAGAATTTAATAGATGAAAATTCTCCGATGATGACCGAATTGAGTGACATGATCCGTGAGCTTTCGCAGGCCGCAAAGTCCATTAACGAGCTGGTTGACTATCTTGAGCGCCATCCCGACTCCCTGATATTTGGTAAAGGAGTGAATAAATGAAATCCACTTTTCAAATGTTGCCTTTCCTGACGGTTTTATCGCTGTTTGTCACCTCCTGTGGCAATACAACACCCTCGGTAGAGTACTATACCCTCAGTCCTATGCAGATGTCCGCAATTCAAGAGTCGGAAGATTTTAAATACAATTACGCGGTAATAGGGATAGGGCCCATTACTGTTCCTGAATATTTGGAAAGTTCGAGGATTGTCACGCGATCCAGTCCGAATAAACTAAAGATCAATGAGTATCATCGTTGGGGAGGATCGCTGGAAGATGAACTGCTTAGAACCATTTCAGAAAATGTTTCTTTGCTGACAGGATCGGAAAAGGTAATTGTTTCCCCCTGGAAACGGAGCATCAGACCGGATATTCATATTCAAATCTCCTTTAAAAACCTGGAGGCAATTCCCGGAAAAAAAGCCGTTTTAAGAGCATCCTGGATAATCAACAGTCCAAACTCCAGAAACAATTCCCGGGTGAATCTTTCCAAGTTTGAAAAAGATATCAGCAGCAGTGACATCGAATCGATTGTAGCGGCCCAAAGTCAGTTAATTGAGCGTCTAAGCCTGGAGATAGTCAACTCTCTCAACGGCTCCGAATAATTACCCCTTGTCTTTTTTACCACGAAGCTTTGTCTTTTCCCTGTGGTGAATAGTCACAGTTATTTTTAAATAGATCCGTCAAAGAATTGCTTCACTAAAACAATTAAAAACGTTGCGAAGCAACACAGCCTGAAAATCCTAAATCTAAAATCTGAAATCTAAAATGCCTGTACCTGGTACCTGATAATGGTGATATAGTCCTCCGGATCGAAAAAAGGTAATCCCGGACCTATAATGTATTCCTCTTCATGAAGTCCCGAAATTCTATAACCGCTATCCTCAATGAATGCCTTCAATTTATCAATCGTTGGTTTTTCAGATTCGTAAGGACCAAAATGGACAATTTCTGCAACCGTACCATATTCAACCATTCCCAGTTTTACAGCGTAGATTCCCTCTGCCGAGCCGTCTGGAAGTCTGGATATTTCTTCCGAAACCGGAATAGCGACATATCCTCTCCAATCAATCGATTTCAGATCACCTTCCTCAACTTTTTCCAATAATTCATCAAACAGCTCATACCGACCGATTGGTGGTATCTGGTTAAAGAAGGCTGAAAATCCGGAAATTTGATAATAGGCCTTGAATAAGCTTCCAAATGCTTCACTAATAACTACGTTAGGATCTCCGTCAAAATTTACGATCATCGCTTTGGCATCTGCTTTTTCCACAATTCGTGGCTCAAGCAAGTGTGAATAATCTGATTTTTCGGGTAAATTGGCTATGAAGAAAACAACACCGATGACTCCCAACAAGACAATCACGCCTACAGTAACTCCTGCAATCTTCAATAATTTCTTCATTCTAAGCTCCGTAAAGTTAAAGTTTTAGCCCCAAAAAGTTTTTGTTACTATTTAACCAATCATAATGGATCGCTTTGACAGCATTATGTCATGTTTAAAATGAGAAAGTTTAAAAACGTTGCAAAGCAGCCCAACCTGTAATTCTGAAATCTAAAATCATAAATCTAAAATGCAGTAGGACCGTTCATTGCCTCTATTTAACCACTCATCGTTTAATTTCCCCTCTCGTGAAGTTTTTATGGGTTTTCTCACAAGTATTGTGATTGGATAACGATATAAGAAATCGATCGAAGCGAAACAGAGGGATGCACCAGATTCCTATTTTTTTACTAATTACTAACAATGGAAATTAGCATTCCGATTTTAACTAGAAGAGAATTATTGGTATCTGGAGAAAAGATGTGTGTAAATGCCGCTTTAGCAACCAGTTTGGCTGGGTGCGTACCTTCGACAACTACTGTGAAATTGTCACATAGCATCGAACCTCGGGCCACAAAAAAGGTTTTTCGTGAAATGGGAACCTGCTCACGAACTTTCTTATATTTTTTGAACAGGGAATTTGGTCATCAAAATGAACTTGCAGAAGTAGCTGCAGATCCCTTGGCAGGCGGCATTATGACAAATGGATATCAGTGTGGCATGTTGTGGGGTGCCTCTCTGGTAGTTGGTGCGGAGGCCATCGGGCAGGCAATTGCAGCCACTCAGAATCTTGTAAATTCATTCCACAGGCAAGAAGAGAGCATCGACTGTCAGGAAATTACCAACGTCAATCTCATAAGTATCATCGGCATTACTCTCTTTATTCTTTTTAAAACAAAAACCTGGTTTAACCTGGCAGAACAATGGGCGCCGAAAGCCGTTCGCACAGCCAATGAAAACCTGGTACAAGAGGATGTTGCGGCAGATAAGCCGTGTATGAGCTGTGCTTCGGAGGTAGTCTTTAAGATGGGAGCCAGTGAAGAGGAACAGCCTATGGCAGCTGGTTTTGTAGGTGGACTTGGATTAAGCGGCAATGCCTGTGGGGCACTAGCCGCGGCGATCTGGTTGAATTCGCTTGCCTGGTGCAAAGAACAAAACCAGACACATCCCGAAGAAAAAGTGACATCAGCCTATGGCAATCCAAAAGCCAAAGCCGCTTTAAAAGTATTCCTGGAAGTCACTGATTCCATATTTCGCTGCGACAGATCTCAGGTCAGCAATTCAAGTCACCAGGTGACCACAGCGCTTATCTACAAAGCGGCGGCTGCCGCTATCTGATCAATGCCCTAGCCGACAAATGTATTGGATAAGGGGATAAAAAAGATATCCCCTAGGGCTTGAAAAACTGATTGGAGACTGACTTTAGCTTCCATTTCAAACAAATTTTAAAAACTAACCTTTTCACAAATTTATAATTGTTAAGAAAGCTTTAATTGAAATTCCAAAGTTTTTTGATATCAGTGCATACCTCTAACACAGCGGGCTAATCCAAGATCAGCTTTATCACCAATTTGCGTTTCTCCCCATTCAAAATTAATGCGCCACGCATCATCAGAGCTATCTGACATGGTGGTCGATGACCAATAATATGAGGAACTCATGTACAGACCTGAAAACGCAGTAGGCCGAACAGTACTTTCATTTACTATAGTCTGTAGTTCTTTAATTGTTGGCAATCGCCAGTCGTAGTCATATCCTGCAATAGTATACTCTTCACAGTATCGAATTGCATACTCCCAATTTCTTATGCCTTCAGAGTGAGACCAGATTAATCCAGTTTTCTCGTCTAGTTTACCCTGACCTACGTGAGCTTGTATTACAGTTTCAGGACTTTCACCACGCACACAACGTGTATATGCTGAATTGCTTTTCTCTCTGGTATACGGCGTTCCACTTAAAAAACTTATCACAAAAGGGGTATCACCAGCACCTCTAGTGGTAGAGGTCCAGTAGTAGGAAATAGGGAAATTGCCGAAAACGGTGATATCACTTGCCGGATCATAGTTTCCGTAATCCACAATACTTATCAATTCGAGGCGCGTTGGAAGTCGCCAGTCATTATGACCACCCAAATTGAGGCTACTGCAGTATTGTTCAGCAGTATCCCAATTTCGAGTCGTATTATCAATTTGAAGTTGCCATATCAAATTTGTATTGTTATCCGTTAACGTCTCGTCTCCATTATTCGTGTAACTTGTGGGGAAGATAGAATAATCTGAGTCCTCACCAAAGGTATCAATATAAGAGACTATTTGACCTGTGTCAGGTATCCTCCATCCTGCTTCTTCTCTATTTCTAAGGCCCAAATCATCTGGATCCAATAAATGATAGCCAGTTGTGTCAGATGTGTTAGCTTCGTCCAGGGTCATTAAAACCTTATAATAAACTGACCCATCATTGGTGGAATCATCTACGCCTGTAACAGTAACCGATTGGCTTATGTTCCAGTTTTCGCTATTAAAACTTAATGTGGAGGGAGAAACTACGCCTTCGGTCAAATCTGAACTTGCTAAATTGATTACAACATCTCCGTTAGGTTGAGTGTTTAGTTTTGCACTGAATACAGAGGAAGTGCCATCTTCATGTGTATCCGCTGTGATAGGACCCATTAAATACTTGATGCACTGCTCATGGGAGTCTTTGTCATAGTTTCGATAGTCTAACTCAAGAGTTCTAGCAGATTTGAAACCTGTTGTGTCTGTTGTTTCAGCAGTGTTTATCGAAGTAATTACGTAAAAGTCTTGATTGCCGTCGCAAAAGTCATCATCAACTCCAGTGACGATAATAGAATGATCAATGTTCCAATTCGTACTATCAAATGTAATCTGGTTTGTGGAAACAGTTCCTTCACTTTCATCAGTACTTTCAATATCTACAACCACAACACCATTTGGCTCCGCTCCTAGTCTAATTGAGTAGCCCCACGATGTACCATCTTCATCAACCCAATTGTAATACCTATTCCAACGTATCGTCGGATAGTCGTCATCGTCGTCGTTGCTGAGATTGACGTCATTAGGATTTAGGACTTCATATTCAGTTGCATCCGTTGAACTGGCATCAATTGTGAGAATTATGGAATAATCTTGGCGAAGGTCTCGTATATTGTCGTTTACACCTGTGACAGTCACCGTTTGGTCGGTATTCCAGTTTGTGCTGCTAAAAGTTAACTGGTTGGTAGAAACAGTTCCCTCAGTTTCATCTGAACTTTCAACGTCAATAACTACTGATCCAGTAGGTTCTGAGTTTAAGCGTACTGTGAAAAAGGCACTAGCTCCATATTCATTAGTATTTCTGCTGATTTCACTTATTGTAAAGCCTGCTGTTTCACCTATATCAACGTTCGTAACTGATACATCAGGAGGATCTAATAGTACATAGTCATAGCCTGCTAAATCGATTTCCAGATTGATATTAAAAACTTGATCTCCATCCGCATAAGGATCATCAACTCCTGAAACGACGACAGTTTGATCGATATTCCAATTTCCCGCCGTAAAAGTCAGGCTGGAGAGATCTACAGTCCCTTCACCTTCATCATGACTTGATACATTTATTGTTACATCTTCAATAGGTTCACTATTTAATCGAACTGTAAAAGATGCAGATCCGCCCTCTTCATTGGTATTGTTGCTGATAGGACTGATTGTGTAGCCCGCAGTTTCGCCCATGTCTATATTCACAATAGAAACATCAGCTGGATCAATACCAGCATAATCATAATCAGAGGAAGTTAGGATCAATTGAATCGTGTAGCTTTGATCACCATCTGCGTAAGTATCGTCTTTCCCAGTTACTGTTACAGTCTTATTTCCGTTCCAATTGTCAGGAGTAAAAGTAAGCAAAGTAAGATCTACATCCCCTTCACTTGTATCATTGCTGGATAAGCTAATTATAACATTTTTGATGGGTTTACTGTTTAATCGAATTGAAAATGTGGCAGTTCCTCCTTCTTCAGTGGTATTTCCAATTATAGGACTGATGGTATAACCGGCAGTTTCTCCCATATCAGTATTCTCAACAGAGACGTCTAAGGGGTCTATGCCGGTGTAGTCAGAACTTGAAGAAAAAAGAGATAACTGAATGATATAAGATTGATTACCATCGGCAACGTCGTCGTTCACCCCGGTTACAGTCACCGTCTGATCGGCGTCCCAATTAAGTGATGTAAATGTCAATGAGGGATTGTCTACCGTACCTTCACCGAGATCGCTACTATTCACAGTGATGACAACATCGTCCATAGGCTCGCTGTTTAGGCGAATTGTAAAGGTTGCAGTTCCCGCTTCTTCAGTTGTATTTCCACTGATAGGACTGATAGTATATCCAGCTGTTTCACCCATATCGGTATTCTCTACAGTGACGTCTAGGGGGTCTATGCCGGTATAATCAGCACTTGAAGACGAAAGGGCCAATTGAATGGTATAAGATTGATTGCCATCTGCAATGTCGTCGTCTACCCCTGTGACAGTCACAGTCTGATCTGCGTCCCAATTCAGTGAAGTAAAAGTCAGAGAGGCTTTGTCAACAACTCCTTCATTAGTATTGCTACTGGCAACATTTATGACGACATCTTCCAAGGGTTCACTGTTTAACCGCATAGTAAAGGATGCAGCTCCAAATTCCTCAGTTGTATTTCCACTGATAGGACTGATGGTATACCCGGCGGTTTCTCCCATATCAAAATTCTCAACAGAGACATCTAGTGGGTCTAAGCCGGTGTAATCAGAACCTGAAGAGGAAAGGGAGAGTTGAACGGTATAGATTTGATTACCATCTGCAATGTTGTCGTCTACACCAGTGATAGTCACAGTCTGATCTGCATCCCAATTCAATGAAGTAAAGGTCAGGGAGTTTTTGTCAACAGTTCCTTCAGTAAGATCAATACTGGCAATATCAATGACGACATCATTCAAAGGTTCACTATTTAGCCGTATAGTAAAGGATGCAGTCCCAAATTCCTCAGTTGTAATCCCAACGACAGGACTGATAGTATATCCAGCAGTTTCACCCATATCAGTATTTATAACAGATATGTCGGCAGGATCCAATCCGGCATAATCATCCCCGGAAGAAGCAAGAATCAATTGAATAGTATAGTTTTGATTGCCATCCGCAACGGCATCATCTTGTCCGGTGACCGTTACAGTCTGATCTGCATTCCAATTCGTAGATGTAAACGTAAGAGCGGATTTATCTGCGATACCTTCCGTAGGTTTGCTGCTGACAACATCGATGATGACGTCATCCATAGGCTCAGTGTTAAGTCTTATTGTAAAAGATGCGGTTCCAGCTTCTTCTGTTGTGTTTTCACTAATAGAGCTGATAGTAAAACCAGCTTCTTCATCATCAACATTAATAATCGCAACATCCGCGGGGTCTAATCCATCATATTTGGGATCGATTGAATTAGCAGGTAAAAGCCGAATAGTGTATAGTTGAGGGCCATCTGCGATAAAATCATCCTTTCCCACTATTGTCACTGTTTGGTCGGCATCCCAGTTAAATTCTGTAAAGGTTATAGTTGTTGGTGACTGTACCATTCCTTCCGATTCGTCTGAGCATTGAATTTCAATAGTTACATCATTGGTAGGTTTGGAATAAAGCCTTAATTTAAAAGAAGCTGGTGTTGCGCTGTCTTCTCTTGTTTCACTGCCAGTAATATCAAATATAAAATCAGCAATTTCATTGTTTGCAATATCAGCAGCTTCATTAATACGGTCTTCGATACCTGTAGGAGGCGTGGTAATAAGGTCTGTTAATTCTTCTAACGTGTTTGTTTTAATGGAATTGACCAAATCACCAAATTTGCCAACGTCAACTCCAGCACCTTTAATTCCAGATGTAGCTCCTGCTGCTATCTCTATTGCCGCATCTGCAATATCTTGATCACTCATATTAGTTTTCTTTAAACCGCCTAATGATCCGGCTATAACGTTTCTGATGGCAACAGCCATTTCAGTGGGATTATCAGAAGGGAGGCCTGCGTCGTCTAGTGAGGCAACCGCAGCTGCAGTGATTGACTTGGATATCTCTGCGAAATCGTCTGATGAAACTCCTGCATTTTCAAGCTGACTATTTATACAGGCTACTACGGATTTCACAGGGTTGTTTGTTGCTCCTATATCGATTTCAACGTCATCTAGATATTGGATTGCAATTGAGGTGAGTGAATTGAAAACGTTGTAATAAGCATTGTTCGATTGATCAGCTAATGAGGTACTACTTAATTTCTGTAAATTAAAGTTCCTATGTAAATTAGTTATAATACTGGCAGAACTAGAAGTTGTTATTTTTCCATTTAATGAGCCAGTAACGCTTGTTATTATTATATCAATAGCGTTAAGTTTTGCAGTATCTGAGCTTAGATCTACACCTGGTTCCCTTACGGCTAGTTCAGCTCCTGCCAGCACCTGTGGAGCAACAAGATTGATATCATTTGATTTGGAAAGACCTGCTTGTGAAACAGATTGTCTCGCACCAGCTCCAAGAACTGAAGCTTGCTCTTGGGTATATCCAGCCGTGGTCAGATCACTTTCCAATTCACTGATCATTGTATCAGATAGACTAGCTACAGGTGGGCTAGATGAAGGTGTCTCGCCACCTCCACCTCCACCGCCACCTCCACCCCCGCATGCCATAAAGAGAAGTAGAATACTGATGGTTGCAAAAAATTTTAAATAAATCGAGTTTTTGTTTGAAGATTTCATGCTCCTCTTTATAGCTTTTAAAGGTAGATCACTTAAAACAATGATCCCCTATTAACTTCAATGGTTCTGTTTTAAGATGGATAAATCTTGCTGACTAATCAAACCCAAATGCAGATTTGAACAAGATTCTTTAAACTTGAATGTTATTTTTTCTCAGTCTGGGAACCAAACCCTTCGCCACTTTTTGATAGGAATTGATCTTATAGTATTTTTTTTCTTGCCCGATCAGCACTACTTTTATCGTAATAGATCGTTTTAGGGAGAGATAATGCAAAAGCAGGATTCCTCTGTCAAGTCAATCGATATTGAAAATTTTATTCGATTGCCTATATTGAAGGGTGAAATTTTTCTTTGATGAGCTACTTTTTATAGGATGTATCGTTGTATTTCATTAAAAAAAAAAGCCGAAAAATGCCAATAAAATTACTTTAATGTTGCTTTAGATTAATTTTCACTGTTCGATTATCATATGGTTGAACCATATGGTCCATTCTAGGGAAAAGTTATATCTTAAGAATCGATGAAGGTTTAACAAAAATCATTGTTACCATACACCAGAATTCTTCAATTTTTCGTCCGCTGATTTTCGGAATTTGGAAGGTGATACCCCCGAGAATTTTTTGAAGCGGTTGGAGAAATAGAAAGGGTCGTCATAACCTATCAGGAGAGCAACCTCTTTAATTGACAGGTTTGAACGCTGGAGAAGATTTTCCGCCCATTTGTTTTTTTCCTGATGAACAAATTGTATGGGAGGCATTTTCAGATAGGTGTTAAATAAGCGCACGCAATGCCGGACACTAACTTGCATACTGTCGGTTATCTCTTCCAGCCTGATGGTGCGATGGAGATTTCGATGTACAAATGCAATTCCCCGGTTAAGTTCTGCCGGGTAATTTCCAACAACGCTTCTCCCCAGCTCCAGAAAAATCTGTTGAGTCAGTATCATCAGTTCTTCTACAAATCCTTCTCGCTTTTCGCGAATTGTTTTATAAGCCTTGCGGAACAGACCGAGCATTTTTTTGGGAGAAGCCGGCGTAATCACATCATGCTCTACCAGTCTTGTGGCTGTCAGGTGAGCGTTCAATAATTCCCCGCCAAATAATATGAATCGTTTGGTTGCAAAACCTTTGCCTGTCGCGGCAAACGATTGTTGCTGGTTCAGATGATTCAAAAAGACCTGTCCGGGTTTAACGAGAGCATCATAAGCACGTTGCTGAAAACTGAAACTTCCTTTGGTTACCAGGTTAATGGCGAAATACTGTCTTTTTTGGGTGGTATAAGAATCTCCCGGCCCCCAGTGACTTGTACCAACTTCCGTAATTCTCACCGGGGGTTTGTATACCTCGTGCTCATAATCGAAAAATGATGAATTCTCCTTGTAAAAGGATTTGACCCGCTGCATCATTTTTTCTTTGTTCATTCTCATAGTTGTCCCGGGCATAAAATCGTGAAATGACTGTTTTTTTGTCTTTTGAACCAAAAGCAGCTAATTGTGGCAAAATATTACATGTTAGCAGGCAACAACGCCTATGGATTTTTATCAAAATCGGTGTTCAACTACAAGCGGTTTCAATAGGAAAGCGGTTACTTGCCAGATTGTGGAACATGCTGGATTGTTATATATAAACCGGAACGAAGAAGGAGGGTGTATGAGTGTTAAGAAATGGTTTCTTGCCTGGTCAGCTTTTTTTTCAATTTGTCTGATTTCCTCGCAGGCCCTGGCGGCTAATGTCACACTTCGCTACCTGTGTTATGGGGACGGAAGTGAATGCGAAGTTTTTCGAGATCTTTTGGATAGATTCGAGGCAAAAAACAAAGGCATCAAGGTTGTGATTGATAAAGTAGGTTACAGCGTTATTCGTGAACAACTGGAAACAAGACTGGAGGCCGGTGAAGGTCCTGATATGGCCCGAATCACCAATCTTGGAGGATTGAACAAATATTACCTGGATTTAAGTCCCTATGTTAACAAACGATACTGGGAAGAGAATTTTGCTGCCACACTCCCCTGGATGCGAGCTAACAAAAATGACAAAGGAATCTACGGTTGGCTGACACAGTTGACGGTTACAGGTCCCTATATCAATAAAACCATGTTTGACAAAGCCGGTGTTGCTGTTCCAAAGGCCGGTGCGACCTGGGATGAGTGGGCAGCGGCAACCCGGAAGGTTCAGGACAAACTGGATCTATATGCAGGAATGGTGATGGATCGCTCCGGCCACCGCCTGGCCGGTCCGGCCATGTCGATGGGCGCTAAATACTTTGACAAGAATGGCAACCCGGCAGTGATTGACCAGGGGTTTAAGGAGATGGTTAAACGCATGATCAAATGGCATGCGGAAGATCTAATGCCCCAGGATGTCTGGCCGGCTGCTTCCGGAGCAAAGTGGAAAAACGGCGGTGACATGTTCATCAATGAAGATGTTGCGTTTCATATGTCAGGCTCCTGGATGATCGGTAAATATGCCTCTGCTATTGGTGATAAGTTTGAATGGATTGCTATCCCCCAGCCTTGTGGACCCGGTGGCTGTTCAGGCATGCCCGGTGGTGCGGCCATGGTTTCCTTTAAACAAACCAAGCATCCCAAGGAAGTAGCCAAGGTGATGGAATATTGCACCTCAGAACCTGTTCTGAGGGAGTATTACGAGCGTACCCTGCAGATTCCTGCGCACAAAGGATTGGCCAAAAAAGGTCTGAATTACGGCAAGGATGTTTCTCCTGCGGCTGCAGCTGCACTGCAAGCTTATACCGACAATTTTCAGAAGATCCTTCCGCAGGCGCACGCTCTTCAAGGGTATTCCAAAGGATTTGCCATTTATAATTCGACGGTGAATTATGTTTCCCAGGCAATTACAGGAGACCTGACTGAAAAAGAAGCATACAAAAAAATTGAGGAAGAAATAGCGGCAGCACTCAAAAATTAGTAACCTGAACGCATTTTACATGCAGTTCTTTTTTTCCTAAAAAGAACTGCATGAGTGTGACTGTTGCAGACAAACTGCCAGGGTATCAGAAAGGAATCGTCCTATGTCTCTAAAAAAGTATAATCCGATCAGTGCGATTATCCATGGGATCATGGAAATAATTGATATCCCTTTCAGATTCATCCAGCGCCAGATAGGCATCAATCGAATGGCCTATCTTTTTTTACTACCCAACCTTTTGATCTTCGGTCTTTTCTCTTTCTGGCCGATGATTCTAAACATCTACATCTCTTTCACATCCAGCGAAACAACTAACATTGCAGCTCGCCCCTGGGTTGGTTTAGAGAATTACAGCCTGTTGCTGGATTGTCCCTCCTACTGGATTCCAAAAACCTGTAATGTTGCCGGTTACAGCTTCTGGACCGGTCTCTGGAACACCCTGGCCTTTTCTTTGGTTCAGGTCCCGATTATGGTGGTTTTTGCTTTGATCACGGCAATCATTCTAAATCGGGAGATTCGAGCCCGTGGATTCTGGCGTGCTATTTTTTTCTATCCGGTGATGCTCTCTCCTGTTGTCGTAGGAATAATCTGGACCTGGATTCTGAAAAGACGGGGAATATTAAATATTTTGCTTAAGGATATTGCTGAATTTCGCAATACGATTGCAGCAATGCCCGGTAGTCGCTGGATCATAATCGGTTTATTGTTAGTGATAATTCTCACTGTAGCTCGCGCTGTCTGGCGATCAAAGACTCCGTTGATACGTTATGGCGGGCTGGCAGTTTGCCTGGGTCTTGCCTTGCTGGCAATCTCAGCTGATTGGATTTCAATTTTAGAAACCGGGCGCTATCGCCCGGTCAACTGGCTGGTGGACAGAAGAACCTCCTGGCCGTTTTTCTGGGTGGTTTTTGTTTATTCCTGGGCGCACCTGGGATTTTATATGTTGATTCTGCTTGCCGGGTTGCAGGCTATTCCCAAGGATATTTATGAAGCGGCAGAGATGGATGGTACTCCCAAATGGAGGGTCTTTTCGAGGATCACTTTGCCGCTGTTGATGCCCACCATGCTTGTTGTCTTGATCCTTTCACTGATAAAGGCGTTTCAGGTTTTCGATGAGATTTATGTATTGACGGGTGGAGGCCCTGGCCAGGCCACCAAAATGGTTATTCAACATATTTATGAGATAGCATTTACCGGTGAAACCAAACATTACGGTATTGCAGCCGCGTCTTCAATTCTATTGGCGGGCATCATACTGACTTTCACCATGCTCCAGCTCTGGCTAACAAAACGAAAAACCGATGGGTAATTATGTTCAGCTTTAGCAATATCTGGCGATTTTTAAGCAACACAAGAGGCAGAAACAGGTTGGATTGGGCAGATATTCTGTCTTATGGTTTTCTGCTGACCGGGGTATTGATGATCCTGTTGCCGGTGTTCTGGATGTTCATGTCTTCCATCAAATCTGAAGGAGCCCTGCTGGCGAACGATCCACGATTGCTGCCATACGACCATATGAAGATAGTAGCTGAAGGACACAAAAGACCTTTAAGCTTGTTCACACTGGAAAAACCGGATGGCTCTGAAGAAGAGGTTGCCTTTGTCAGGGCAAAGGGCCAAAAGGCAGTGGTGATAAGACCTGATGATCCCACGCGGGAATTTGAAGTAACTCGCAGCCGGTTGATCAAAAAAGAGGCTGTTGTTCCCCATTGGGAGAATTATACGGATCCCACCCTGGGTACCTCACTTTCCATATTTAACTTCCCCCGTTACTTTTTCAACTCGGTGTTTGTCACAACCGTTGCCACAGCTTTAACCCTGCTAATTAATGCCATGGCAGCCTTCGCTTTATCCAAATATCGCTTTACCGGACAAAAAGCTGCCATCCTGATCATTATTGCCACACTTCTGATTCCGCCAACGGTGATTCTTGTGCCGCTTTTTATTGTGGTCAAATACTTTGGCATGTTTAATTCACTTTGGGGGGTGATTATCCCCGGTGCGGCCACACCCACCGGCGTTTTTTTACTGAGACAGTATATGTTGACCATTCCTGATGAATTGCTGGAAGCGGCCCGGATGGATGCAGCTTCGGAATGGAAAATCTTCTGGCGAATTGTGTTTCCACTTTCGCTCCCGGCAATAGCCGTACTGGCTATACTGTCTGTCATCTGGCGCTGGAACGACTTTCTCTGGCCTTTAATCGTGTTGACTCACAACGAGGTCTATACCCTTCAGATCGGGCTTTCCACATTTAAGGGCGAGCTCAATGATAACACGCATTATTTATTGGCAATGACTGTACTAACGCTGCTACCTGTGACGGCTGTGTTTGCGTTTTTGCAAAAGTACATCACCACAGGCATTGCAAGCACAGGCATGAAATAACGGATTATGGCTACACTATCATTAAAGAATGTATTTAAATCATATGGGGATACTCAGGTTATCCACGGCATCGACATGTCCATTGATCATGGGGAGTTTGTGGTTTTTGTTGGTCCCTCCGGATGCGGAAAATCCACCCTGTTACGGATGATAGCCGGACTTGAACAAATTACTGACGGTGAAGTCAGGATTGATGAGGAACGGGTTAATGAAATCCCGGCAGCACAGCGGGGATTGGCAATGGTCTTCCAATCCTACGCCCTGTACCCCCACATGACAGTAACTCAAAATTTATCTTTTGGATTGGAGAATTTAAGACTTCCCAAGGATGAGATAAGGCAGCGGGTCGAAAAAGCGGCAAAAATGCTGCAGATTGAATCGCTTTTAAGCCGACGACCGGGCGCTTTATCCGGAGGTCAACGGCAACGGGTTGCCATTGGAAGGGCTGTCGTTCGTGAACCAAAGATTTTCCTCTTTGATGAACCGCTATCCAATCTTGATGCGGAATTGAGAGTCAAAATGCGGGTTGAAATTGCCTCTCTGCATCAACGGATCGGTAATACGATGATTTATGTAACGCATGATCAGATAGAGGCCATGACCATGGCCGATAAAATTGCCGTCTTGAACAACGGTCGGGTGGAACAATTCGGTAAACCGCTTGAAATCTATAACAATCCTGTTAATCGATTTGTGGCTGGATTTATCGGCTCTCCTCGCATGAATTTTCTTGCGGGTATTGTCAAGAAGATTGAAGCGGGCAGGATTACGATTCAGCTCAATAACAACAAACAGGTCAATGTCCTGGCCTCTCCTGACGGTTTCAATCAAGGCGATAAGGTTGATTTTGGATTTCGCCCGGAACATCTGACGATTACTTCTCCGGATCAGGGAGAATTTCAGGCAACCGTGCTGACTGTCGAGCAACTGGGAGGCGAATCTTATCTATATTGCCAATTATCCGAATCGGAACCGTTGACCATACATATCCAGGGGCAAACAGATATTCAAAGAAAAGATACAATTGGGCTTAAAACAGACGAAACCCTCACTCACATCTTCCATTCAAAAACCGGTCTGGCAGGCCGCAAATAGTATTGAACAACTCGTCAATGCAACTTTTTAAAACAATTCGGGACATTCAAAAAACCGGACAGGGAGTTCGAGCCGCATTAAACGACAATTGGAACTTTCAGATTGACGTCCTGGAATCCTGGTTGATCAGAGTTTCATTAATACCAAAGGAGGGTTTCACCCTTGATAGATCCTGGATGATTGCCCCTGAAGGGGATACCCCATGGGAGGGAAATCCAAAGCTTTTTACCAGAGGTTTTTCCTGTCCCAGGTTTGAGGTTCAAGAAAAATCTGAAACAATCGGAATAAAAACCGGTCTGTTGCAGGTGAGCCTTAAGCAGAATGCATTACAACTGACTGTTTCACAGCTCAAAGACGGACAGTATAACAACATTTTGCAAGACCGAAAAACAGGCGCTTACTATCTTGCCAATCACGGACAATCGATCCGTCATTACCAGGCAACCTCAGAGAGTGTGAGGCATTTCGGTTTGGGTGACAAGGCAGGTCCATTGGACAGGTCCGGAAAAAGGTTCCGTGTTCTGCAACTGGATGCCCTGGGCTACAATGCCGAAACAAGTGATCCGCTGTACAAACACATCCCTTTTATGATTGTCCAGGACAAAGCTAGCAACGCTGCTGTGGGGGTTCTCTACGACAGCATGTCGGAAATGGTGTTTGATCTGGGATGCGAACACTCGAATTACCATCAGCAATACCGCTATGTTGAAGCATATGAAAAAGGTCTGGTCTATTATATCATCGGAGGACCGCGGGTATCGGATGTAGTCAAAAAATTGTCAAACCTGACTGGTCGCCCGCATTTGCAACCCCGCTGGTCCATGGGCTTTGCATTTACATCTATGTATCATGCAGATGCTCCTGATGCCCAAAAAAGCATCCTGGTTTTTGCTCAGGAATGTCGTTCCCGGGAAATACCTATCAGCGCTATTCACTTTGGATCGGGATACACAACCCGCGGGAAACTTCGATATGTTTTCACCTGGAATCAAGATAAGTTTCCGGATAGAAAAGCACTGTTCACAGAATTAAAGAGGTTGGGACTGTACACCGTAGCGAACACAAAACCTGTCCTGCTGACAGATCACCCGGCCTATCAGGATGCTTCCGATAAATCTGCCTTGATAAAAAATCCGGATGGCTCTCCTGCTGTCGGAGTGTTTTGGGATGCTGACGGCTCTTATTTGGATTTCACCAGTCAAGCCGGCATTGAATGGTGGCAGAATGGAGCTCAAAAAGCTGTATTGGAAGAGGGATTTGACGCCATTTGGAATGACAACAATGAAACGGAAATTTGGGATGAAACCGCCGAGGTCAATACCTTCGGATCACCTGTTCCCGCTGTCAATACCCGTCCTTTGCAGTCCCACTTGATGACCAGGGCAAGCTATGAGGTAACTTCAAGCTTAAATCCTGAATTAAGACCCTATACAATCACCAGGGCCGGTTGCATTGGCTTGCAGCGCTACGCTGAAACCTGGACAGGTGACAACAAAACCAGTTGGCACACGTTGAAATGGAATCTTTGCAATGGCCTTTCCCTGGGCCTTTCCGGAATTCCTTTTGTAGGTCATGACATTGGCGGATTTACTGGTCCTTCCCCAAACGCGGAACTTTTAATCCGCTGGACGCAAATGATGGCGCTTCATCCTCGCTGTGTCATGAACTCCTGGAAACCGCAATCGGAACATCCGGCCAATCTACCCTGGCTGCACGAGGAAGCAACGGATATTGTGCGGAATAGTCTGGAATTACGATATCGTTTTTTGCCATATCTATACAATCTTGCTTACCAAGCCCACATGACCGGAGAACCAATCATCCGGCCACTTTTTTACCATTACGAAGATCCACGATGCTTTGAGGAAATCGAAAGTTTTCTCCTGGGCAGAGATGTTATTGTTGCACCGGTTGTGGAAGAAGGGAAAAGAACGGTTTCTGTATACCTACCTGAAAACGAATGGGGCTGGTTCAATTATTATACGGAAAAATGGCATGAAGGAGGTCAGGTTATTGTTTCTGAAGCGGAGCTTGATTGTCTGCCATTATTTGTGCAAGCCGGGGCAGTTCTGCCTTTAGCTATGGATTGGGATATTGAAACCCCACACGATGCACAAAAGATTGAATTGAGGGCGTATTGTCCTCCGGGTTTGATATCGAGCCGGTCCGACTTATTCTACGATGACGGTCTAACCTGGGAGTACAAGGACGACGAGAAGTCGATTATTTCGTATGACCTGAAATCCGATAACGAAATGATCACATTGGCAGTCAATCAATCCTCAGAAAATAGTAATCTCGTGAAACTCCAAGCCCATTTCGTCGGGTCTAATAAACGCAAAACCCGGTTTAATTTGAGTTCACGTGCATGACTGCCGGATCCCGGACTTTCTCGATTTATAGCACTCCTTCAGAGTGCTGTCTGATTTGGTTTCCATTTCCAAGTCAGAGAATCAACTCATAAACGAACGAGTCTCCTGATTTTCCGGAATATTCCTTTTGCAGGGCTGAATAAAATTCGCCTTTTATGGTGAATCCAAAGTGCTCATAGAACTTATAGTTGCATTCTTTGTCGGTTTCCAGGGTGATCCGACGGGCATTGTTGTTTTGACAAAACGTGATATATTCATTCATCAGCAATTTGCCAAAGCCCTTTCCCTGGGTGTTTGGGGCCACTGCAAATAAATTGACTTCATTGTCCCTGGAGCTTTCGATCCTGGTTCTTGCTTGTTCATGCTTTCCGATGATTTTTAGATAGAAAAACTTCTTTTTCAGAGGAACTCCCCTCAGCAACAGAAATTGGCGGAGAAATGTAAGATTTCCCCAAAAGCCGCTGTATTCATGTTTATATAAGTCAAGCCTACCGCTACTACCAAACAGGAAGCCTTTGACTATTCCCTCTTCCTCGCAAACCGCTGCGAAATTGCTCGCTGCCAGGCTTCCGCCAACATAGATCTTTAAAAACAGATCAGCCAACGATTGTGGTTGGAACCTATTGCTGAAATCCCAGACCTGGTCAACGATGGCAATACAATCATCAAAATCGGATGTTTGATATTCCCTAAACATGTTTATTTCCTAATAGTCTTTTGCTGAATCAAGGTAATTCCGGTTACAAATGGTAGGGCGGGTTCTTTGCTGCGAGTCTCGCAAATTCAGCGACCCCGCCGACAATTTCTTGCAATGCAAAAACCTGGAAAATCTTGCATCAACCTGATTTACAGGTACAAACCCATTTATTTTTTATGCTCATTCTACCATTCCAATCCTCCGGCGGCCACGTAGGGCCGCCCTACCGCCGTAATTTGCTTCAATCAAGATTTTGATGAATAAATTGTTAACTAAATAGTAATGATCAAATATATATACCAGGCTCAAAATGATTCTCAAGACTTCTTAGTTAAGGCACTATTCTGATTGATTCCGGTTACAAATGGTAGGGCGGGTTCTTTGCTGCGAGTCTCGCAAATTCAGCGACCCCGCCGACAATTTCATGCAATGCAAAAACCTGGAAAATTTGCATAAACCTGATTTATAGTCACAAACCCATTTATGTTTTATATTCATTCTACCACTCCAATCCTCCGGCGGCCACGTAGGGCCGCCCTACCGCTTGTAATCTGCTTCAATCGAGATTCTGATGAATAAATGTTTAACTAAATAGTAATGATCAAACATGTACATATCAGTCTTAAAATGGTTCCCAAGGCACTATTCTGATTAATTCCGTTTACAAATGGTAGGGCGGGGCTACGACCCCGCCGACAATTTCATGCAATGCAAAAACCTGGAAAATTTGCATTAACCTGATTTATAGGCACAAACCCATTTATGTTTTATATTCATTCTACCACTCTAATCCTCCGGCGGCCACGTAGGGCCGCCTTACCGCTTGTAATTTGCTTCAATCGAAATTTTGAATTTAAGACAGAAGCTGGGAATGATTTTTATGTCCCGACCATTTAGGGATGTCATCGTGGATATCCATAAGACGTGCACCATAAAAAATATGACAAGTCGGTTTGAATGCTTCCGGAATTTCACCTTCATGGCCAAAATCGAACAGACTGGGAAAAGCCAGCCACATTCTGCGTCCCTCATCAGCAATTAACGTTCCGCAGAGTGAACAACTGACTTTACAAGGCAGAATTCGCTGATGCCGGTGACTCTCGTTGTTGTAAAATGCCAGATGTTCCAATCCCGCAACAAATCGCACATGTCTCTTATGAAAGATGGCTGCCCACTGCATGGGAGCACCATGTAGCTTTTGGCAGGCCAGGCAATGACAGATTTTGGCATCGACGGGATCTGCAGATACTTCGTACCGGACAGCCTGACAGAAACAACTCGCACGATATTTCACCTTGAATTTGATGTCTCCAGCTGACGCGTAGTCCTGTCCAAAACTGTTTTCCATAGTCTTTGCTTAAGTCTCTGATGATCGTCGCGTTTAAAAATTTCTTTCATCATAAATGATCCTTCATGGAAATACTATTAAGTTTAAACCTAATTGACTCCCTTGTTGCATTGCAACAGGATTGGCGTTTTTCAACCTGCACGGCTGAGAGCATTTTTGATTTTCGACGGGGTAGAATTGAAAGAAGCCATTGCTGTACCATTTGGTTTTAGGCCGAACTGGGTCGATCGCGAATGGTTTGATTGTTTCGAGTCGAACTGGAATCAATTGGCATTACAAAGGTAATTGTTCGCCATAGGGACACAGAGGTCACAGAGAAAAGAATGATAATACTGAAATAATGGAGATATGTATGATTACCGCCACTGTTACTGACTTTGCCAAACTTAACGAGTAAAAAACCCGGGTTAATCTTTACCGATTTATAGCTTTGAAGTCACTTCAATTAACAAAGCTTCGTATTTTTGTGGTGAAAACAGAAAAGGCGGTAATTATGCCGAACAGATACTAACGAAAAAGGATTAGATGAATCGAGAGCGGAATAGAGGTGGAGCAAGAGGAGCGAGTAGCTTCCATATGCAGAATTCAGAAGAAGTGTTTGCGCAAATTGATGTAAAAAAGGGAGAACGATTTCTCGACCTGGGATGTGGCATGGGGGATTACTCCTTTGAAGCTGCAGAAAGAGTCGGAGATACGGGGAATGTTTTTGCAGTTGATCGCTGGGAAGGATTAATCGGGTTTGTGAACAAGGAATGCCGGGAAAAACAAGTCCAACACATTGAAGCGATCAGCCTGGACATTACGCAAAAACTTCCTTTCCCAAATCAATCCATGGATGTTTGTTTTTTGGCGACCGTTCTGCATACAATTCGCCCGAATCAAATGAAGGTTGAATTGACCAAAGAGTTAAAACGGGTGACAAAAAACACCGGTCAGGTGGCAATCCTTAATGTAAAAAAAGAAGATCTGCCTTTTGGTCCTCCCTCGGAGGTAAAGTTCTCACCAAGAGAAACCGAGATCCTGTTCAAAAACTGCGGATTCAAAAAAATCGGTTATCATGAGTTTCAATATACTTATCTAATCCGATTTAGCCCGGAAAACTGATAAGGAAAAGGTAGCTTCGCCGACCTTGTTTTATGCAGTTTTCGGGTCAATTCGGTATTGGTTTTCCGTGAGGGCAGGTTTTAGGCTCACCAAGATAGTCAGCCAGCTTTTCTTCGATTAATGGTGTCAACCTGTGAATTAATGGCGCAACATGGCTGCTTGCTTCTTGCAGCGGAATTCCCAGCTTTTCACAAAGCAACTTCTCGGTCAGGCGACGGCGACGAACAAGCATGACGGCCCTGTCAATCCCTTGATCGGTAAGATAAATGTACTTTTTTTCGTTAACCAGAACCAGTCCGTCCCGCTGCAAACGGCTGAGCGTGGCGTGAACCGTGGAAGGGCTGGAGCCTGTTACTTTGGATAAATTGACGGCCTTTACCGGTTTTCGGGCTTCCTGCATTGAGTAAATGATTTGGAGATACTGTTCCACAACAGTTGATGTTTGTTTGTTCATGGTAATATCAAATCCTGAAGTTATTGTCGGGGATCATGCTTGATCCTGAATGAGTGCTAGACCGTTGGTATTTTGAGACGTTCCGGTTTCCGGATTTATTGCGCCATATTGAACCGACCTTTAATTCCTTCAACCCAAGTTGAAACAAAATGTCTAAAACTCCCAAAGCCTAAGCTATTTGAGAACGCGTATTGCTGTGTTCAATTTAGGTTGTGATTCGCTGGCATGAAATTAATCCAAATTTGTATTGGAAAACAAAATCATGTAGTTGTTCCCCAGGTCTATCTTTTCGCCGGCTGTGAAACCACATGATTTTGCTCTGGTGATAAGACTTTCCGGAGCCTGGCGCATGTGCTGAGGTGGCCCTATGTGCTTCTCCCCGGGATTGCACTCAATGACGGCAAATATACCGCTGGGTTTCAACACCGTTGCTGCATTGTTAAAAACCGATTTAATTTGTGCCGGGTCTTCAAAGGTGTGCAAAACAGTCGCTGCCAGACAGACATCGATTGAATGTACCTCAAGCGGCAAAGGCTGAAGAATATCTGCGACCACAAGTTTGATATTGTTAAGATCTACCTGATCCGCTCTTTCGCTGAGCTCTTTTGTCCATTTGGTATTTTGGTCAAGGGCGTATACTTTACCGGTTTGCCCGATAATACGAGCGGCATGCAGGCTGTAATCCCCGGGGCCGCATCCAAGATCAAGAAAGGATAGCCCTGGTTTGAGATTCAGCCTTGAGAAAACAGGTGTTGCATCCTGCATCCAGTAACTGCTCGGACCCTTTTTTTCCCTAGCGTTATGTTTGTTTGTATGTCTGTTTAAGCAACCGTGATTGATTTCCATAGTTTTTCTCCAAAAGATGATGCTCCAGGCTGGTCGGTTACAAGTAATGAATAAATGATTCGATGCGAGTGACGTCGTTCTCGTTTTTGTTTCCGTCGAAAGTCAGGTTCAGAAACGGTTTGCCACCATTTTTCTCAAACCCTTTGTGAAGCATGCTTAAGGTGATGCCGGTATTTTCATACATTGAAAAGACGTTAATTATTCCGTCAAAGTATGAGGCAGGGCGCAATAGCTTAGCCTCCCGGTATCTTCCTCCGGCCCCCGCATAATACCCAATGGTTTCATTAGCCGTAGTGATCAGCCGATCTGAAATAGCTTCGAAGTGACTTTCATCCGCTAACCGGTCGCTGACGGTATTCATGTATCCTTTTAACTTATCCAGTCTCTTTTGATAGTCGGAGGAAACCTTGGTCGGGTTCTGGTCGGCATAGTCCTGCCATATCATCCACAAGTATTCGCTTAACGGGGCATAGGCCACCCTGTTTCCTTGGCGTTCCAATTGATAAAAGGTGAAGTCGTTCAGGAAATCGTTGTACAAGACAAATATCTCTCCAACAGCCAAGATTCGTTTGTTATAAGATTCCATTTTCAATTCGTTGAAGATATCTCCAGCCGTTTGATTCAGGAAGCTTATCGATAACCGATCGCTAAATATTTCTTGTAATATATTAAGAAGATAGGTTTTTCTTTTATTTCTTGGTGCCATTAGGACCAAATCGCCTGCAATCAATCCCTTAAAAACAAGATCGATGATTTTCTCGTCAAGCCCTGGAAAATCTTCAACAAAGGGAGATGTAATATTGACCCAGCCGAATCCCTCCTCGTCGAGTTTAGTTCTAAGCAACCGTGCATATTGGCCCTCTACTTCCGCGCCTTCGGTTTGCGGCAAAAGCAACACAGGGTCGTTTTCAATCGTAACCTTATCGGAAAGAGCACTGAATACGTCTCCTAAAAGAGCGGTTAGAGAAAAATACTCTTCCGTAACAGTGAATTTTCTTCCCATGTCCGAAGAAGCTTTGGTCGTTCGGTGAAAAATAGATGCATTGATCCCGTTGCGAATCAGCATCTCTCTGAAAATATCGCTATAGGGGAAGAGATAGGGCAGATGAACAATGGCATTCGATGACAAGTGGTTCAAATTTTCTTTGATATTTACATCTTTGTGTCGGATTGTTTCGGTGTAATCTTCGATGTTCCCCGCGATCCGTGTTTCATGTTCTTCCAGGCTGTTTATGAAGGCTTCCACCCTGGTAACGACTCCGACTGAGGAGGAGTGTTCATCGACCTCAACATAAAGATAAGGCTTGCCATCCATAATCTCCCGGAAATAATGAGCAAACACAGAATCCGGTCCGCAGCCGTGATGCGTTAAGAGAACTGCATACAGGTTGGGGTGATTTTTAATAAGTCTTGCGGGTTCCAGGATGTGCTGCCCAAACGGCCAGAACATATTCGGGTGTTCACGGGACATGTCAACCTCCGGAAGCTGGAAAAACGGAATCACCTTATAGCCCGATTCCATGAGTTTTTCAGGAATTCCCATATTTAGAACGGGATCAGCAACCCCATATATTTTTGATACCAGAACGAACGCCTTTTCATCTTTCTCAAGTGAGTTCATTGTCTCCAAGGCGTTTTTCTCCATTCTTTCCTCAAAGTCCAAAATGGACTTCATTCCTTTTTCCAGTGCTGATTTTGTTTGTTTTTCGGTCTTCCCCAGCTGTTCACCCAATCCGGCAAAACTCTTCATCATAAATTCCTTGCCCAGGCTGAATGCGATGGTGGGCGCAAGAAGCTCTATGCCCGCTTTTTCCAGCTCCATGGCACGGTTAGCCACTTTGAAGGCCAACTGCATGTATGCGCATCCATAGTTTTGCCTGGATTCGGACCCCGGATGATCCACCGTGTAGAGGTCAGGGAAGAAAATATAATCGACCTTCTTTTGAACCAGCTCCGCTACATGGCCGTTGACCAGTTTGACGGGATAGCAGGTTTCATCCAGGGCATAATCCTGGCCTAAACCAACGGTATATTCACTGCTTGGATCGGACAGCAGAACATTAAATCCCAATTCCTTAAAAAAGGTACTGAACAATGGAAACATGCCGTAGGTGAAAAGGGCCCTTGGAATCCCCACTGTTTTTTTTGTCGGATCTATCGTTCCATCATAGCCCTCAAATATGATCGATTCGATCTGCTTACCGAACAGGCGTTTATGGTCCGGGTTAGGGGTCTTTTCCTTTTTATCGGTCAGAAACTGATCTTTTAAATTAAACTCGAATCCCTTAAACCGACTTAACCTGCTTTCCATCTCCTCCCTTGCCATGAGAGCCGCCCCAAATGCTCCCGTAACGCTGAAATAAGGCGGTACCGTGACTTTGTCTCCGATCAGCATTCTGAATGCGTTTACAACACCCGGGTTATGGGCCACTCCTCCTTGAAAATATACTTTTTCACCAACCGGTTTGTTACCAACAACACGCGTCAGATAATTCTTGGCTACAGATCGACAAAGACCCGCTGCGATATCGCTAATTTCCGTCCCTTTTGCCAGGTGGGCTGCAATACTGGTCTCTATAAACACTGTGCAGCGTTCACCCAGATTCACGGGGTTGGCCCCCGCAAGGGCGATCTCTCCGAAATGATCGATAGGAATATCGAACTTATTGGCCTGCTCTTCCAGAAACGAACCAGTCCCCGCTGCACAGATTTTATTCATCTGGAAATCGGTCACGATGCCTTTGTTGATGCTTATGTATTTGGAATCCTGACCGCCAATTTCAAAAATGGTATCTACCTTGGGATCCAGATACGCAGCTGCTTTTGCCTGGGCGCTGATTTCATCTTTGATGACGTCGGCCCCAACCAGCTTGCCAATCAAATACCGACCGGAACCGGTTACACCAACACCGTCTATTTTTAGATTTCCTCCAAACTGGGAATGTAATTCACCGAATCCTTTTTCCACTGCTTTGATAGGATCACCCAGGGTTCTCAAATACCGGTAGGCTACAATATCATTGTCCTGATTAATTAGAACAAGGTTGGTGCTCGTCGAACCCACGTCAATTCCCAATCGACAACTGGCAAGGTCTTGATGATTGTTCATCGGAACTGCCGCACCTCGCTCGTAGTCCGTCGATTTGATGAATGAAGCCAAAGAAGGGATTTTATCACCATCTGAATGTTCGTTATCCGCATCGATTTTCTGATCCAGCAGAGCCCTCAATTTTTCAAGATGAATGTACCTCTGCTCGCGGAAGGCGGTAATCGCTGTGCCGATTGCGCCTGCCGTGCTGAAGTGCTCATGGATAATCAGTTCTTCGGGATCTAGCTTCAGTATGTCTATAAGGGCATTTACTATTCCCTGATTGTGGGCAACGCCACCGATGAAGAAAAACGGTTTGTTCAAGGGCAGCTTGCGCATGACGGTTCCCTTGTAATTTCTGACAACCGCATAGGCCAGTCCCAGCAGGATGTCTTCCACCGAAACCCCTTCCTGTTGGTGATGAATAATGTCGGTTTTGGCAAACACACTGCAACGACCGGCTATTCTGGGAATCGAACGAGCTTGCTTTATGTAGGTTGAATAGTCGTCCAAGGTTAGATTGAGTCTGGAAACTTGCTCCTCCAGAAATGATCCCGTCCCGGCCGAGCAACTTGTGTTCATCGACATTTTAATGCGTGATCTGCTGTCACCGCTGAAGTCGGTTATATATTTGGCGCTTTGCCCTCCAATATCGATGATTGATCGAATGTTGCCATTGAGCGCAAGACTTCCTTCAACAATGGCTGCGATTTCGTTTACCGGCTCCACGGCTCCGTTTCGGGTAAGAAAACGAATACCGCTTCCGGTTACGGCACCGTATGAGATATCTCCGGAATCATAGTGTTGCAGAACCTCCTCTAAAATGCTCTTTAACGATAATCTGACATCTCCTTTATGCATCTGGTATTTTTGAAAAACGACATCATTGTTTCCCTTTACCAGGGCAATTTTTATTGAAGAGTATCCTATGTCTATTCCCAGGCTGTACATGGTTTGTCCTCCGTAATTCGGTCTTTAGTTTGTGTTATTTCTTAAGACTATTTTCCGAAATAGTCCTTTTGTATTCTACCCGGCTAAAACTAATTTTTACCCTTGGCGAACCGGAGCAGAAAACCCTGGGTATCATTTACGGACAAAAGCAGTACGCAGCAGCCAGATACACGCGATCTGCGACTACAAAAGAGGATGGAGTATTGTTAAGGAAGTACCGGAGGTGCTGTGGATTGTTAAAAGTACGTATCAGGATTTACTTTAAGAATTGAATGAAATGCGGGGGCGATGAGATTTGAAAACGTTTTACGGTGTTGAGGGTGTTTTTCGACATGAGCAAAAAGATAAGGCCCTATCTGTGGAAACAGGCACAGTAGAAGGTTGCGGGAATCTGGGAACCTTCCCGGGGTTGCTTAACAAGCGGTGCCGACTCTTTTGGCGAACTCTTTTGGCAGAATGCCGAATCGTTTTTTGAACGCCGCTCCAAAATGACTGACATTAACGTAACCAACCTCCCATGCAACCTCACTGACATTCATGGATGTCTCCAGAAACAGCAGTTTCGCCTTTTGCATTTTGCTTTCACGGATATAAGCAAAAACCGGCATTCCGTATATTTCTCTAAAACCACGTTCAAGTTTGTTGACACTCAAATTGACTCTTGACGCTAAAACCTGCAAAGCAGGCGGAGTGTCGTGGTTTTCATCAAGGAAGCTACCCAACTCAATAATTTTCTCTCGTTCAATCGATGTCAGCGGAACCGTCCCCTTGCTGCCATGGCCTTTTGCATCGAGTGCTGCAATTTGGAGAGACAACAATTCCAGGGCTTTTCCTTCCTGGAAGATATGCTTTGGGACTCCGTGGGGCGTTTGGCTCGTTATCTGATGGGCGACAGACTTTAACGAAGGAGACATTCGACTCAGCAAGCTGAACGATTGCCGGGATTCTCCTTCTGAAACCTTTTTTAACTGGGCCGGAAGCATATCCATTTCCCGGGAGAACAATGTTTCGAGGATTTCGGGCTTCAAAAGCAGGTGGAGAATTTTGACCGATTTCCCAGATGCTTTATAGAGCTTTCCTTCAGATACCGGATGATAGGTAATCCCGCTGACTCCGCCACTACTCCTGATCGGTTTATTCCAATCCAATCGGTCGATCGGTCTGTTTTCAATATCACCGGCCAAGATGCATCCGATTCCGACGATCGGCTTGTCGAACCTGTAACTGATAACTGCCTCCGATTCGGCTTTCAAGTCGATGGTTGAAAGTGACATTCCGGGTCTAAGCTCAGTCTCATGGATTTTATGATCAAACTTTGAGCCTGCGACTTCTTGCTTTTTTGGGGAAGGGGCAGTAAAAAAACCGTTTAGGGAATTCTTAAATGTGCATCCTTTCCTTTTCGAAGTACTTAAGATTTCCATGGTGGTATCTGAGTTAAATGAAGCAGGAGACCCTGCAATAGAAGAAGCTGGTTATGTCGTATATACGAAATTTAATTTTCTAATGTAAACATTAACAATGTCAACCACTGAATAATCCAAAATCTGTATCAAACAGGATAAAACCAAACTCTTTTTAAAAATCACGAACCATTTGAGAAAAGGCTGCGGGGAATACAGATCTTTACTTAAAAGGATCTCTTATTAAACAGGCAGCTGGCAAGAAAATCCATTAGCTACACTTTGGTAGTCGATCAATTTAACCTAAAACAAAAGTAAAAATATGAAAACATCACCTGACAACGAAGTAAGAGAGCTATATGAAGATACAGCCAATTCGTATAGTAAAATGATGGACTCGGAAATCGAACTTCCAGTCTATTCGGATACTCTGTCCAGATTGGCAGCACGTACTGCTGAATTATCTGGTAGTGTCATAGATACATCATGTGGGTCCGGTCATATGCTGGAACTTTATCACAACAGGTATGACAGCAATCATTCACTGATTGGAGTAGACTTGTCCCCTAAAATGATTGAGATAACGGCAAAAAGGCTTGGAACGAAGGCTAAAACCTTTGTTGGAAATATGCTGGATTTAAGTATGGTCTCTTCAGGCTCATCGGTGGCAGTGATAAGCTTCTTCGCCGTCCACCACTTAGGGCCGGAAGAAGTCAAGTCAGCACTCCGGGAATGGTATAGAACTTTGTGCAATCGGGGGCAATTAATCTTAGCTGTCTGGGAAGGCGAAGGCGCTATTGATTATGGTGACGAATCGGAACTTACTGCTCTCAGGTATACGCGAGAACAAGTTGAATTATGGGTGACAGAGGCAGGTTTTATAATTGATAGGTGTAAAGTGGATCCAGTTGAGGAAATACCTATGGATGCAATATATCTAGAGGCAAGTAAACCGTATTAGTTCAAAACCTCTTTGGAAGCGGTTTCCAGGTTTCCAAAAGCCGACCGCTTCTTGTTACCCTGATCTCTTCAAATTGAAAGGCAGCATCTCCCTGTTGCGGATGAAAAAACACAAAATCCCCTACACCCAGATCTACTGAATTCGAACAATTAAACAACGATTGATTCGGCAAAAGATTCTGATTCAACGGGCCTGCTGTTAACGGATTCATTTTGACCCCTGGCGGGGAGACTTGTTCAGCAGCCCATCCACCTCCATAAAGATAGAGTGCATTTTCCATATTCACATCCCATGTTTGAAGCAAACCTGAAGCAAAATCGAGAAAGGCTACTTGAGGTCCTTCCAGCTTTTTTAACACCGGCGCAGCAATGAAAAGGGCGGGCTTATGATCCTCCAGCATTTGAAAAGAAGAGGGCTTGACCATGCAGGAACCCGCAGCAATGTCATTAATCTCCGGGGTATCATTGAACAGTTGATACGTCGTACTGCCTCCGCTGTTGAAGGTCAGATTCTCATGAAAGAGTTCAGGGAATTTGTCTTTCACCCGATTGTAAAATCGTTTATAGGCAAGCATTGCATTGCTAAAAGCACTGTCTACCGAGCTGATCACGGGAGGTGCATGTCGAACATGGGCCTCGTATCCCATTAATCCGGTAAATTCCAAATGACTCCCGTTTGCGGCTATTAGCGCGAGCATATTATCAAATTCAGGATAATCGGCAACACCTCCCCGGTGGAGCCCTATATCGATCTCCAGGTTGATTCTGAGTCTGACGTTTTTTTCTTTTGCAATTTTCAGGTAATGATTCAACCGCACCTCGGTGTCAACAAGCCATTGAATCTGCCTTGAAACCCGGGAATGCCGCTTTTGGGGAATATTATTGTAAAACTCTTCTACGGCAGCTATCAGCATGGGTTTCCCCAGCAAGATGTCTGAACTTTCAAATTTGGATACAAATAATTCCAGATAGGGCTGATGGAACGCCATGAGGTGATTGGAATCGGATTTCTCCAGCACATATTGTATCAGTTTAAATGACGGCAGGGATTTTGTTACCACTCGATAAGTATAATCTTTGCCAAGCCAATGCTTAACCCGCGATATGTTGTGATCAACCCGATCCAGATCAAGAACTATGCAGGGTCGTCCCAAACCGGCTTCTTTCAGAGCGGTATTAAGTTTCGAAAAGTAAGGGGAATAAGCAGCACCGGCATCGGAAGGTTTTAAGATAAATGCCAGACCAGCTCCTCCCGTTGCTATCCCTGTTGAAACAGCCGCGGCAGTTTTAATAAATCTGCGCCTTGAAGGAGAGTCAAGCTCATTTTTCTTTGATTGCGACATGTGGCCTCCTGCCTATCTAATTGGATTGTTTGATTCAACATTCATTCGGGCAATAAAAACCTTTTCAAGACCGTTATCAGACAATCCATGTTTTGCCAAGCATCTGTTTTAACAGAACGAGCGGATAGCAAGAAACAACTGAACCAAATCAAACAATTTCTGTCAGTATTATTGAGTTTTGGAGGGGGGAGTTGAAAGCCGTTTCAAAAATTAGTTCAAGTTATGAGTTTACTCCTAAAAGTCATTTAACGCTTAATTTGCGATTCAATTGAAATCGTGAATCCCTGTCATGCCGGGCTTGATTCCATAAGCGCTTAAATAAGATTATTCGCAGTACCATTCGTTCACATAATTAATCAAAATCTTGCCTTAAATAAGCGCTTAGGGGACTTGATCCGGCATCCACGGGAATGTACAGAAAGACTGGATTCCGGGTCAAGCCCGGAATGACTAATAAAAATACTTTTTGGAGCGGACTCAGTTATTAAATTCCAACTTATGAATAGCCCTATAAGATGTTTTATTATCAATTACGATATATGGGAATTTTTGCTAATTGATGAATTTAATATGCTGATATATTTTAATTAATCTGTTTGGCACAAAAATAGAAGATAGCAATATCACGTTATTTTCAAAACAAAGTAATTATCAGCGTATCAGGAGCCGAGGGTGAAAGATTCTTCAGAACAAACAGTAAAAAAAAATGCTACAAAATGGATTGAAGTTATAGAGGTGAGATCTGTAGGTGAAAGCAGTGAGAATTTAAAAACAGAACTTAGGGATTTCATTAACGAAATTGAAGTTAAGATCAACAGGAATGTTGTGAAAGCCTATTATCAGGCTACTATTGAGGGTGATTTCAGTGTTCATCTGATTCACGAAAAAAAGGAATTTGAAAAGAAAGGAAGTGAACTGGGCTTTAAACTTGCTTCAGCACTTAAAGAATTCGGATTTGTCAGTCATCGTATTTGGATCGAACTGTAGAAGAAACCAGTTTAAATCGTTTAAAGGTCATTCTCATTTCAAGTCGAGACATCATTTTTTCAATATCGAATCTATTGAAACCTTATTCACAGGGTGGAAACACTGAATTCATAGTCTTTCCATCGCTGCAGGACGCACAAAAGTGGTTTATAAAGGATCATAAAGTCGTTCAGGGAGGTAAAAGCAAGGAGAAAGTCAGCTTTTTGCCTTTCTGCCAAAGGCGATTCCGAGCTTGCTCATGCGGTGTCGCAATGTGTTTGGTTTAAGTCCCAACAATTCAGCAGCGCCTCCTTGTCCATTAATTCTTCCACCGGTTTTATCAAGAACCTGTTTGATGTGATGTGCATTAACCGCATCGAGATTGTCTGTGGCAATTCCAGCGGGGGGCAATTGATTAGCGGATTCTAATCGACTGGTCTTAATAAAGCTTGCAAAGGATAGTGGACCTGACGGATTGATTATCAGTTCCCGTTCGACAATGTTCTGTAGCTCACGCACATTGCCCGGCCAACGATAGGCAGTCAATGTCTCAACTACCCCGGGTTCCATAGTCGGTATTTTTGTCAGTTTTAGCTCCTTTGCTTTTATTGAAATGAAATGGTCCAAAAGAGAGGGGATATCCATTCTTCTTTCTCGAAGAGGAGGAATAATTATGGGAAAAACGTTGAGACGAAACCATAAATCTTCACGAAACAGCTGCTTTTGTATCATTTCCTCAAGATTTCGATTAGTGGCAGCTATGATGCGAATATTGACAGGAATAGTTTGAGTACCTCCAACACGCTCTATTTCACGGTGTTGTAAAACCCTTAGCAGTCTTACTTGTGCAGCTGGAGGAAGCTCACCTATCTCATCAAGAAAAATGGTTCCATTATCAGCACGTTCAAATCGTCCCCTTTTCCGGGACAAAGCGCCGGTAAACGCTCCTTTTTCATGTCCAAACAATTCGCTATCTAACAATGACTCCGGAATAGCGCCGCAATTGACGCTTATAAAAGGTCTCCCTTGACGGGTAGATGAATGATGGATTGTATTGGCGATAACATCCTTGCCGACACCTGTTTCTCCAAGGAGCAGAACCGGGCTTTCTGACGGGGCTACCATACGAATTTGTTTGGTCACGTTTTTAAGTCCGTAATCTGCTCCGATGATTTCATTGCCATATTTGTGATGCAGTTCTGAATGAAGATATCTGTTGTCATCGGCCAGCAAATCTTTTAGATGTGTTACCTCCTGGAACTTCAGGTAGTTAGCTAGTGATATCTCGAACGGTTTCTGCAGCATTTCTAACAATTCGGCATGATCCGACGTAAATCTATCTTTCTCTGAAAACAGAGTTAGCGCACCCTTATATTCTCCTTCGTATTGCAACGCAAGATCCATCGCTGACTTCATCTCAAAGTCAACATATTTGCCAAACCAGTCTAGAATTAGATCCCACTTTTCCAAGCGATCATCAAAGATAATCACCTTATCTTTTCGTTCAATTAAAACCAGGTTAGCCATCTCCTCAAGTTTTGCAAAACCAGGTACAAGCGTATGTTCTTTTCTGGTGTGCTTCTCGGAAACAGAAGCAAGAATGAGAATGGCCTTCATTTCCGGTTTGAGCATCTCCAGGTGAATTCGATCGACCGGCATCACTTTCTGCAAAGTACGAAAACAAGCGTACATGGCATGCTCGATTTCCAAACTGCCACAGATTCTCAAGGTTGCTTCTTTGAAGAACTCATCGGGAGTCATTACTTTTGCCTCGAAAAGGTTAGCATTCAACTTTGTGTATCATAAACTCAGTTCCAATATATCGCAATTTAAATTCCAATATATTGAAGTTTTTAGAATCCTGGATAGGAAAACTTAGTTAATTCAATGGAATAAAAAGTGGTATGCTGTTCGCTATAGTAAGATCGAATTACATTTATTCATTGTCAATTCCAATCAGCAGCAAATTCAAAATACAAAACGATATTCATTGGATATTGATTGAGTTTAACTACCAAAACACTTCACGGAGATGAACATGAAAACACTGATTTTGGGTGGTTATGGTGCCGTTGGCATTGAGACTGCCAGAATTTTACTGGATAAAACTGAACTGGAAGTCATTCTTGCCGGCCGCAGCCGTCAGAAAGCTGAAGTTGCAGCGTCAAAACTAGCCGAGGACTCATGCAATCCCCGGGTATCCGGAATTGCAATAGACGCCTCCAATTTTACTGAAATTGTAAACGAATTTAAAAAGGTTGATTGGGTCATTATCTGTATTCCTTTAAGCGGAATTGGCAGTAAAATTGCTGAAGCAGCCTTTGAAGCCAATGTCAATTATATCGATATCAATGCCAATCACCAAAAACAGGTATACCTGCAACAAAAAGCCGAGGACATCAGAAAAAAAGAGCTGACATTTATTACCGAAGCGGGATGCGTCCCGGGAATACCTTCCCTTTTGGTCTTTCATGCTTTTTCGAAACTTGGTCAACTAAAAAGCGTTGAGGTGGGATCAATGGCTCGTGAGGCCAAAATTACTTACGGCTCTGTGTATGACATGCTGGTTGAACTTGGTGTAAGTCATCGAATTTACAAGGATCAAAACTGGATCAAAGCTAAACTGTCTGATGGCAGGAAAATCGATTTGGGTCCGCCATTCGGAACAATGAACTGCTATCCTTTTGAATTCTATGAATTGCTAACGTTGCCAATGGAGAAACTGGGTATCCAAAATCTTGGATTGTATGCACCAGGTGTTAATCCGGCTATAGACTCCCTATTTTTTATCTACATGATGACCGGTCTCTACAAATCAAAAACCGCACTGCACCTGGGTGCCAGGTTCGCGACTTGGGCCGAAAAATTTACGAAACCGCCGTTTGCTACTCTGGTTCAAGTTGATGCACTTGCGCATAACAACAATCGAATACTGGTTCGTGTCAGTCATTCCGACGCTTATCGAGCGACAGCGATACCTTTGGCAGCATGTATGATTCAAATGCTGGAAATGGATCTGATCTCTCAATACGGAATGCATTTGATGGGACATTTTCTGGATTCAGATGAGTTTTTAAGAAAAATTGCACAACTGGGCATGGATGTGATTGTAGAGGATGGAATTGAGTCGATCACCGCAGTTGCTTAAACATCAGTTGCTTTTTTGTATAGATCCTAAAAAACGGCAGTCAGACTTAACTATCACTTTGTCATGGTGACGAGCAAACAGTGTTAGAGGAATCTGGTTACGTCACCAGGCTAAACAGAACTTAATAAAATTCGGAGTTAAAAACAGCCAAAAACATAAATAAAGAGTTTCTTTTACATTTGAGAAAGTCAAATGACAGGATACCTATTAAACAATCAGTGTGCTGATTTTTGAAATATCATTCCAACAACAAACAAATCAAACCTGCAAGTCCTCATATATCAGTTCCTACAATTCGAGTGACAAGTATTATCGCATGTTTACTATCGATTATCTCTATTTCAACGAGATAAACAATTGAAATTATGTATTTGTAGAACCGACTACAAATTCTATATATTTTGACGATGTTCTAATCATCTGAAGTTTAATTTCGTTTAGCCAAAAGTATAAATCAGTATGTCCCAGTTCTCCTTTTGCTCACCCGCGCCCTCTTCACCTCGTTTTGTGCCTGAAGCCAATCCCCATGATGAGTTTTATGGTGGTATTGATGTGGGTTCCAGGTTTACTAAAGTCGCGATTATCAATGATCTTCAATTGGTTTCCTATGCAATCCTTGACACCGGAACGTCTGTTGCGAAAGCTGCAGAGGAGGGGCTGAACGGGATTATCGAAAAGCTTGGTATCAAAGAATCGCAAATCAAGAAATTAGTTGGAACCGGGTATGGGCGTGTCTCACTATCGTTTGTCGACAAAACCGTGACCGAACTTACCTGTCATGCAGCAGGATGTCATTTTGTAAATCCCGAAATTCGAATGGTCATTGACATTGGTGGTCAGGACACAAAAGTTCTGAAGCTGGACGATCATGGATCGATGGTTGATTTTGTCATGAACGACAAATGTGCTGCAGGAACCGGCAAGTTCCTGGAAATGGTCGCTCGAACCTTGGATATTGACCTGGAAGCCCTGTCCAACCTGTCGGATCAATCCGTTCAAGCTTGCGATATTAGCAACATGTGCGTTGTGTTTGCCGAATCTGAGATCATATCTTTGCTGGCAAAGGGTGTAGCTGCCGAGAATATTGTGGCTGGTATTTATGAATCTTTTTCCCGGCGAATCGGCAATATGGTTAAACGATTAGGAATCGAAAAACGCCTGGCCTTTGTGGGAGGAGTCGCTAAGAACAAGGGCTTGAGAGATAAACTGTCGTCTCATTTTGAGATCCCCTTTTTACCCATGGAAATAGATCCTCAAGTCACCGGAGCCCTTGGTGCTGCTGTCTTGGCAAAAAAACTAAAATGATAGGAAACAATGGCATTTAAAATTACGGAAACACTGGATGATGTGAGCAGCAACCTGGCAATCAACCTGGATCTGGCCAAGGATGAGGGGAAAAAGGTTGTGGGCTGCCTGTGCTCTTACTCACCAAAAGAATTGATACACGCTGCACATGCAATACCGGTTGGTTTATGCGGCTCAACCCAGGGTCCCATTGCCAAGGCAGAAGAAGTGCTGTCTGTCGATCAATGTCCAAAAGTGAAGGCAACCTATGGTCGCGCTATTTCCGGCAGTTGCCCGCTATTTCATCTGGCGGATTGTATTATCTCTGAAACAACCTGCGATGGTCGGAAAAAGATGTATGAACTGCTGGAAAGGGAAAAGCCGATGTATGTGATGGATCTCCCCCAAAAACCGGACTCCGAAGCGGCATTGGATCATTGGGTGGCAGAGGTGAAGGCAGCGAAGAGATTTCTGGAGCAGCAACTGGATGTAAAAATCACGGATGATGATTTAAGACGCGGAATCGATTTGGAAAATCGAATGCGTAGGGCTAAAACAAACATATTCAACGTTTTGAAGCACCATCCCTCTCCAATTTCCGGTCTGGATTTTACAAAGATTATGACTAAATTGAACTATAGCGCTGATTATGAAGCTTATATCGATGCCTTGGATAAGTTCTACAGTGAATTGAATGAACATATAGCCAACGAGGATTTTGTCTGCGATACCGATCGTCCCAGAATTCTTTGGACCGGCTTGGGAAATAGCCTGGGGTGCAGTAAAGTTCTGGAGATTGTGGAAGAAAGTGGTGGTATCGTGGTTTGCAGTGAAGGGTGTGGTGGTGTGACGCGTACGGAAGATTTAATTGAGCTTGGAGCCAATGAAGATCCCATTGAAGCCATTGCCAAACGCTACCTGAGGGTGACTTGCGCCTGTATGACCCCAAATAACCAACGCTTCTATGATTTGGAACGATTGGCAGCTGAGTTTATGGTTGATGGGGTGATCGATTTAGCCTGGCAGTTCTGTCAGCCGTTTGAAATAGAATCTTATCGGGTTCGAGAACTGGTTACACAAAAGCTCAATCTCCCTTTTCTGCATGTCGTGACCGACTATTCCCAGTCCGATACGGAACAATTGAGAGTTCGAATTGAGGGTTTCTTAGAACAAATAAACACGAGAAAAGAGTATGCCGTCTGTTAACGCTTCCAACATCAGTAAAATATTCAATGAGGAAAAGAACGGTGAGCCTATTCAAGCGCTCACGGATGTTTCCCTTCACATTGACGACAACGAATTTGTCTCCATTATCGGACCCAGTGGTTGTGGAAAATCAACCTTCCTAATGATGATTGCCGGCTTGGAAACACCGACAAAGGGGATAATAACATTGGATGGAAAGACGATCGATGGGCCGAATGGAAGTCAATCCATCGTCTTTCAGGAATATTTGCTATTCCCCTGGAAAACGGTAAGACAAAACATCGAATTTGGCCCGGTCTTGAAACATGAGTCCAGAAGCGCCTTTCACCGCACCTGTGAATCACTCATGGAATTAGTAGGGTTAACCGAGTTTGCAAATCACTATCCCCATGAATTATCGGGAGGTATGAAGCAGCGTGTGGCTATCGCCCGGGCGCTGGCCTGTAAACCAAAGGTGTTGTTAATGGATGAACCCTTTGGTTCTTTAGATGCCCTAACCCGGGAAATGTTGCAAACGGAATTGCAGAATATCTGGTTGCAGACCCGGTGCATGGTGCTTTTTGTTACCCACAGTATTTCAGAGGCTATTTTCCTTGCAGACCGGGTGGTGGTCATGAGCAAACGTCCCGGTTCGATCAAAAACATCGTACCAATCGAACTGGAGCGCCCCCGTACCCGAGATATGCATACCAGCACAGCGTTCAAAGAATATGAACAGATCCTGAAAGAAGCCGTCTGGGAAGAGGTGACAGTATGAATCCGATAGAATTTGTTAAATCAAAGTATCGTAAGTTGATCTCACCGTTATTGATTCTTGTTATCTGGGAAACCATCACCCGGCAGGAACTTGTTGCCGCATGGTTTCTGCCTGTGCCCAGCATTGTGTTTCAAACCCTTTTTGAGATGATTGCATCGGGTGAACTGATATACCACGGTTATATCAGCTTGGGACGGGCCTTTGTTGGATATAGTCTGGCTGCGGTTATCGGCATTAGCTTGGGAATTGTGATCGCCTGGTCCCGCTTGGTGGAAGATTTTTTCGATCCTTTGATCGAATTGCTGCGCCCGCTTTCCACCTTTGCCCTTATTCCCATTTTTTTCCTCTGGTTTGGTATTGGTGACACATCAAAAATCATGATTATTTTCAAATCCTGTTTTTTCCCTATTATCATCAACACCATCGCCGGTATCAAGGGGGTTGACCAAAAACTTATCATGGCAGCCCGCTCCCTTGGCGCTTCTGGTCTGCAATTGTGGATCAAGGTCTTGCTGCCATCTGCCTTGCCGATGATTATTACCGGGATGAGAATTTCAACCGCCATCGCCATGATGTCTCTCGTCGGTGTTGAAATGCTTTCCAGTGATTCCGGTTTGGGATTTCTAGTCATCGATTCCCAGCGCACGTTTGATACGGAACGTGTCTTTGCCGGTATCATCGTTCTCTCTTTGTTGGGCTTTTCGCTGGATCGGTTAGCCAGAAAGGTGCAGCAGAGAGTTCTGTCCTGGCATGTAGAAACCTCATTGGCGGGGAACCATTAGTTCGTCCCGCATGGAGCAGGACGTTTTTTAAATTTAATTTATGGAGTAGTAAGAAATGCAGTTAAATGCTTCAAAAATTCTCCTTATCGTATTGGCCATAGCTTCGTTTTGCGTAGCTCCGGCAGTGGTTGGCAAGGAGAATTTATCAGAATTACCCACGGTAAAAATCATCTATTGGAGAAGTATAGATGATCTACCACTCTATGTCGGCGTAGAGAAAGGCTTTTTTAAAGAGGCCGGAGTGAATGTTGAGCTGGAATACATCAAAGGAGAAACGAATGTTCTGGCCGCTGTCTTAAGGAATGATGTCAATGCGGGATACATCTCCCTGGCGTCTCTAATCAAGCTGGCGGAAAAGAAAGTACCTATCAAAGTCGTGATGTGGATGGGACACGCCCATGAAAAAACCAAATGCGGCATTCATGTGGGTGCACAAACCAAATACCAAACCCTTGAAGATATCAGGGGGCTTAGAATTGCGACCTCCGGCAGCATCAACTCAAAAACCCTGCTCCATCATGCTCTCGTCAAAGGGGGACTTACCTGGAAAGATATCCGTCCTTTGTGGGGCGGTCAGCCGGATAATCCCATGCAACATGAAGCCGCGCTACGATCAGGAGGTATAGACGCCTTCATTGTTTGAGACCCTTTAGCAGCCATGCTGGAATCGCATGGAGCAAGTCGTATTCTCGCATCCTTTCATGACATAGTACCCAATTGGGTTTTTGCGGGATTGTATTTCTCAGACAGATACATCAAACGACATCCGGATAATATCCGAAAACTATTGAAAGGGATGGTTAAATCTTTTGAGTATATCAAAACCAATGAACAGGACGCCCGTAAGCTGCTTCCAAAGTATACAAAGGTTAAAGAAGAACTATGTATGATCGCAGCCCTGCGGGAATATGAACCCACTGAGCCTATTGAGCGCATAAACATTCAAAAATCACTGATGTTAAAATATGGCTATCTCAAGAGTGATGCGGATGTTGAAGCTATGCTTGATTATAGTTTTATGCCTAATCAGCTTATGAATATGCAGATGCAACCAGCGGGAGGGTTAAAATGAATCGAAGTGGCTCATTCATGAAAATCGGCCTGGTCACCTTTGGTTTTGTGCTGTGTATGATCTTTTCCGAGGTGCAGGCTGAGTCCCGTTTTGAAAGCGGATTCAGGGGTATACCTTGGGGAACCCATAAAAACCAGCTCCCGGACCTTGGACAGAGTAAAAAATCGTTAAAAAAAATCTACAAATCAGGTCCCTCATCCGTGCTTTTTATGCAGGGAAAAGGGAATCTGGCCCTGGATCTGGATGGTATTCCCCTGTTGTCGATTTTCATGCAGTTTAATAATCAGGTTTTCCACGGCGTTGATCTGATTTTTAATAATGCATACAGAGAAAAGATTTACACGATATTAAAGCAGGAGTTGGGATCGGAAGGGAGTACCGAAAGTGAGGAAACACAATGGCAAACCGCCAATGTCAGCGTTCTCCTCACAGATCGGGAACTCATTGTCTCTCACCTGACCTTTTAATTAAACCTAAATGGCGACGGTCGAATCAAATAGCCCCAAAACAATGCAGATTCGTAGTCCGAATCTGCATTGTTCCTAAATCAGGTGAAAATATACCTACTAAAATCGGTATGTTGCCATCAGATTTCACAACCTCAAACTCCCCAAACATCCAAAAATTAAACCCTACCCGTTGCCTTTGCACTTCCATTTTGACCTAGTGAAGTTTAGATATGCCGACCTATTATCAAAGGTTAAATTTGCGTCGCAATGTTAACCTTTCAAGTGAAGTTTTACATTGGTAAATGCAAATCCGTGAACTTGTTGACCCGCATTTGTAACTTTACTCGCAATACCGAGGTTTTACGGGGTGGTATCTAAAAAATGCAAAACCATCAACCTGGGTCCTTGCCCTTTTTCATAAAAAGAGTTTTTAATGATGCGATTGGATTAGGAGATAACTGATTACTCCCATATTGTTTTTCAGAAGTTATTCTGATGAGTTATTCGGGCAGGATATACAAGGTTTATTTATGCGGCTGCGCATTATCATTTTGATACTTTCAATACAAACACTGCTGGTAACGGCAATTGGAGGTTATTTATATTACTCAACGGCTAAAGAGGCTTTGTTAAAGGAAGCGGAAGCGCAGGCTGAGATCAAATTTGAGATGAACAAAAGAAACCTGGCTGCCTATTTAAGCGCTAACATCAAACCTGCGAAGACACTGGCCGGTATGAACAACCTGGGGGTATATCTTCATAGTCCAAAAACAGGAGACTTGGAATCGGTGAACCAACTGCTGGATCATTTTAAGGAGACCCTGCAGTTAGAAGCCTGCTACCTGATTAATTCGACCGGTATAGCTGTTGCTTCCAGTAATCGGAGTGATCCGGACAGCTTTGTAGGAACCAGCTTTTCATTCCGTCCTTATTTTCAGGAATCCATTAAGGGGCGGGCCTTCAATTACCTTGCCTTTGGTATTACATCCCAAAAAAGGGGAGCCTACTACTCCCATCCGGTTTATTCCCTGCAGGATCAAGTCAACCCTGTTGGTGTTGTAGTGCTAAAACTATCGATCGAACAAATTGAACAGGAAATATCATCCAGCGATCACAACAATGTACTGGTCACCGATCCAAACGGTATTATCTTCATCTCAACCAACTATTCATGGCTGTTTAACACTATTAATCCACTCAGTGACGGTCAAAACGATGCACTTGCCGCATCAAAACAATTTGGGGAGGGGCCGTGGCTTTGGTCAGGATTAAAAATCAATGAAGATCACACCTTAATGAACACTGGGAACCAGACTGAGTATTTGTATTTTCGTGATACTCTGCAAAACTATCCGGGTTGGAATTTTTATTATCTCGTAAATACCAACCAATTCAAACAGCAGGTCACTGATCCCTTTGTTGAGATCGCTGGTCAGGTTGTGCTGGTATTTTTGAGTGTGATTGGTATTGCAGTTACCATTTTATATCGGCTGGCAATCAGTGAATTAAAAAAACGCAGATCTGTGGAGTTTGCGCTCAATGAGAGTGAAGGAAAATATCGATTCATTTATCACAATACACCGGGGTTACTGCACTCGATCAATCGGGAATGGGAACTTGTCAACGTCAGCGATCACTGGCTGGAGATACTGGGTTATGAACGTACAGAAGTACTGGGCAAACCTCTTACGGATTTTTTAACACCCGAATCCAAGCAACTGGCTGAATCAGTAATTTTCCCGACCTTTTTCAAAGAAGGGCATTACAAGGATATTCCCTATCAGATGGTTAAGAAAAACGGGGAGGTTCTGGATATTCTCTCATCGGCTTTTGGAGAGCGTGACAGCGAGGGTAACATCGTTCGTTCATTTTCTGTCTCTATCAATATCTCCAGGCAAAAATCCACCGAGCGAGCCCTGAAAAAAGCAAAGGAGGAGTTAAGCGAATACTCAAAAAACCTGGAACGGACTGTCAAGAAACGAACCAGCGAGATCAGTAATTTGCTTACATACACACCGGCTGTCGTTTACCTGAAAAAGGATAATGGTTGTTATACTTTGGTGAATTCACGCTTCGAGGAGTTGGTTGGGCTGGATTCATCGCAAATCATCGGAAAAACGGACGCAGAGATCTTTTCAGCTGAGATTGCCCGGCAGATGGAGGCCAATGATCAGCTGGTTTATGAAGCAAAAAAATCGCAGCAAATGGAAGAGCAGTTTCAACTGGAAGGGGTGTCACACACCTTTTTAACGGTTCGCTTCCCAATTTATGGAGAATCAGCAACGATTAACGGCATTGGAGGCATATCCACCGATATTAGTGCCTTGAAGCAAGCTGAAGACAAGTTGCGCCGGTTTTCCAGGCAGATCATTTACAGTCAGGAATCAGAGCGCTCAGCCATAGCCAGGGAACTGCATGACGAATTGGGACAAATTCTCACGGCGTTCAGTCTGGAAGCAAGTTGGCTGGCAAATCGTTTACAAGACACTGATGACAAAGCCCATGAACGAGTAACCTTCCTCGCGGCACAAATCGATCAAACCATAGCTGAAGTCAGAAACCTTTCTATCAGGCTCAGGCCTGGCGTTCTTGACGATTTGGGTTTGATCGATGCACTGGAATGGTTGGCAAACGACTTTGAAAAAAGAACCCAGACCAGTTGCGTCTTTAAACCATCCAATGTGAGCAAGGTTCTTGATAGCGTGGATAACTCGATCTCAACCGCCATATATCGCATTACTCAAGAGGCGCTGACCAATATCACCCGTCATGCGGAGGCCGGATCTGTGCAGATCAACCTGGCGAATGCATACAATCATCTTGTTTTGACGATTGTTGATGACGGAAAAGGATTTGAGACGAGCGATGAAGGTAAATTTGAAGGTCTCGGACTGGTGGGTATGCAGGAAAGGGTCAACCTGATTGGTGGTGAGTTTACTATTCAATCGACAATTGGTGAGGGAACAACTGTGAAGTGCCTGATTCCCATTTTTAATAATTCCCAAGGATAAGCGTGATAAAAGTACTAATTGCTGACGATCACAGCATTGTCAGGGCCGGATTGGTTCGTATCGTTGAAGAAAGCGATGAGATGGAAGTGATAGCGGAAGCCAGTGATGGCAATGAAGCGATTGACCAGGTTCGCAACAAAAAACCCGATGTCGCTGTCATCGACATATCTATGCCCGGATTGGATGGATTGGAAGTGTTGAGTTACTTGAAAGAATTTTTTCCCAAGTTGCCGGTGATTATTTTAACAATGCATGAAGAAGAGCAGTACATTATCCGGGCAATTGAAGCCGGGGCACTCGGATATATCACAAAAAAATCAGCACCGGAGCAATTGGTTGAAGCTATTCGCTATGCCTACCAGGGTAAACGTTTTTTGACGGACAAAGCCATTGAAACCCTGGCCTTACATGTTCATAAAAAGAGCGATCACCAATCGCCCCTGGATTCTTTGTCTATGAGAGAACTTCAGGTCCTGAGACGCCTGGCTCTCGGTCACACCAATCAGGAAATCGCTTCCCTGTACAACATCAGTATCAAAACCGTGGATACCTATCGTTTGCGCCTGCTCAAAAAGCTTAACTTGAGGAACAACTCGGAGCTGTCTCTGTTTGCCATTAAAAACCAACTGATCGACACATAGTACACCCGGTATTATTCTAAAATAACTAGTCTCCTTCTCCTCCGTCAGAAATTTTCTTACAAACCTTAAGAAGAATTCTGATAGATGTTTCAGAATTCTCCCGATTGACGCCAGCCCACGAAAATCACTATTTTCAATCAGATTTTTCAGACAGATTATTAATTTTGGTACCGGTTGCCGAGTGTTTGCCAAATGAATTCGGTTAGCCTGGTGCGATCATTCCGGTTTTGGCTGGGGTTGGATAGGAGAGAAAAATGTTTTCAGTAGCTTGGAAATGGCTTTGGGGAGTACATGATGAAACCAAAACTTTGTTTTTATTAAAACCTGCATCACTAATAAGCATATTTCGAAAAAAAGACAGTGAAACCGATGAACACGAGGTGGATCTTGCCGATGAAATGAATGAATCCCCTGCCGAGCATTCCGTTAAAACCGGACCGGATGGAGTTAAAGAAGATGGCCCGAAAGAGTATACCGCAAGACAGAAATTCGGATTGATTTTGGGTCCGGTATTATTTGTTTTGATGCTATTGATCCCAACCCCTGCCGGTATGGAACCTACAGCGCAGAAAATGGCAGCGATTGCTTGTTTGATGGCAGCATGGTGGATGTGTGAATCGATACCAATTCCTGCTACCAGCTTGTTGCCGATACCTCTTTTTCCTTTACTTGGCATCATGTCGACAAGCAAGGCATCAGCTCCTTATGCCCATCATTTGATATTTCTCTTCATGGGAGGATTTATCATTGCGTTGTCCATGCAGCGTTGGAATTTACACCGGCGGGTCGCTATGAATATTGTGAAAACGATCGGTTTTTCCCCGGGTAGATTGATCTTTGGTTTCATGATGGCAACAGCCGTCTTGTCAGCTTTTGTATCCAACACAGCCACAGCGGTGATGATGATGCCCATCGGCCTGGCTATCATTGCCCATGTGGTGGCTGAAGGGAAAAAGGAGGGACTGGACCGTGACATTGACTTTTCTCCCGACAAGTTTGCTTTTGGATTGAACCTGATGCTGGGAATCGCATATGCCGCTTCTATCGGTGGTATGGCAACATTGATTGGTACTCCGCCAAACACAGTTCTGGCAGCATATCTGCAAAAAACCTATGGATTTGAAATCACCTTTGTGAGCTGGTTAAAAGTAGGGGTACCCCTGGTGGCTATCTTTCTGCCGCTTTGCTGGTTCTGGCTTACCCGAGTTGCTAATCCCATGAAATTAAAAAAAGTACCGGGAGGACCTGAATTGATTCACAAAGAACTTAAGAAAATGGGACCGATGAGTGCCGGAGAAAGATGGACAGGCCTGGTATTTATCCTTACTGCCTGCGGTTGGATTTTTCGTAAACAGCTGGCTCCCATTTTTCCGGAGCCCAAGTTAATTACCGATGCAACCATCGCCATGTTGGGAGCGATTGCACTCTTCCTGATTCCGATTAATTTCCGCAAAAGTCAGTTTGTCATGAATTGGCACTGGGCATCGAAGATGCCTTGGGGGGTCCTCATTCTTTTTGGCGGGGGGTTGGCATTGGCTGCCGGATTTAAAACGACTAAACTGGCTGAGTGGATCGGCTCCCAGGTTAATTTACTGGAATCAGCACCGATTATTCTACTAATAGCTGCTGTGGCAGCCCTGATCATCTTTTTGACTGAACTGACTTCCAACACAGCAACCTCTGCCATGGTAATGCCTATCCTTTCGGCAGTGGCAATTGGCGTGGGGCAGAATCCTTTATTGCTGATCATTCCTGCGGCTATAGCCGCTTCCGCTGCATTTATGCTTCCTGTAGCGACACCACCAAACGCAATCGTATTCGGCTCAGGTTATGTCACAATCCCTCAAATGTCCAGAAGCGGACTGGGACTGAACATCATCGGTGTAGGGTTAGCAATAGTCATCACTTATTTTGCTGCCATTCCGATATTTGATGTTGTCATCGACCAGGTACCCGCTTGGGTTAGATAAAAAATCAGTAAGCAGTTATCAGATTTAAAACGACGAAAATCCGGTTTGGCAATGCGAAAATGGAGCTTTCATTATTGTCACTGGCCAGCAAACGAGCAATCTCTTCCAGACTAAGCCCAGCTTCACGGAAAAAGCAGATGCGTTCTAATCGTTTCAAGTTTTCTTCAGTGTCGGTTTAAAACGATGGGTGCTTGCCACCGAAAGTGCTAGATGATTTTATGCCAATGTAAGAAAATGTACTAAATACTTTGGTTAATAGGATCAACAAAATACTTTTCAAGGATAAAATCATGTCAAAAGGACACTATCAACCTCCCAAAGTTTGGACTTGGGAAAAAGAGGAAGAGGGGAAGTTTGCCAGTATTAACCGTCCGATTTCCGGGGCAACAAGCGAAAAAGAATTACCCAGGGGAAAACACCCATTCCAGCTGTATTCGTTGGCAACACCCAATGGTGTGAAAGTGACGATTATGTTTGAAGAACTTCTGGAGTTAGGTATTAAAGAGGCTGAATATGATGCTTACCCAATTAATATTCTCGAAGGTGAACAATTTGGAAGTGGTTTCGTGGATGTTAATCCAAACTCAAAGATTCCGGCTTTGATGGATTACAGTGGAGAAAAACCTATTCGTGTATTCGAGTCAGGTGCTATCCTGATTTACCTGGCTGAGAAGTTTGGCGTGTTCCTGCGTACCGAACAGGCGAAGCGTGCGGAATGCCTATGCTGGTTAATGTGGCAAATGGGTAGTGCGCCATTTTTAGGCGGCGGCTTTGGTCATTTCTATGCTTATGCACCTGAAAAACTGGAATACCCCATAAACCGGTATGCAATGGAAACCAAACGGCAGTTGGATGTTTTGGATAAACAATTGGCTCAAAGCCCTTTTATCGCAGGTGAAGACTATACCATTGCGGATATCGCTATTTGGCCATGGTACGGAGGATTGGTCCGGGGAGAATTGTATGAAGCAGCCGAATTCCTTGATGTTAAACGTTATGAAAATGTCGTGCGCTGGGCCGAAACCATCGCTCAAAGACCTGCCGTTATCCGGGGACGCAAAGTCAATCGCATGTGGGGTGAACCGGAAGAGCAGGTACCCGAACGCCATAGTATGAGTGATTTTGACCTCAAGTAGCAAATGGTAGCCTAAAACTCGGTGCACTGTCGAGAAACCTATTCAGCTGGGGACATGAGACCAATTAAACGCAATTGGTAATGTGTCCCTTGAATTCCCGCCCGGCTTTTTAAAAGCTTTCAAAAGTCGCCCTGGTTTCATATAATAAGACAGTTAAAAATTGTCATGCTGATTGCGGCCTTTAAAACCGCTTACAGAGTAATCAATCTCTACCTACCGAACGAAACCAATGCAAACAGACGACATGAACCATCGTGATATTGTCATGGCGACCCTTTCGCTGGTAAAAAGTCATCTCGGATTCTCAGCAGAAATGCACCAGCTATTTAAAAACCTGTTCAGTGCAGCAGGTCTCGATTCCGATGATATGGCGGGCTTTGACGAGGCTACCGACTCGTTACCGTTGCCGAATAAGATTGAAGGCAAAACCCTTTTGATGGATATCTTAATGCTTGCGATCCTCTCCAGGGAAGAATTCGGTAAATCCTCTATTGCGGATTTGACAAAGGCAATGGACCACATTCGGTTAAACCACAGGGACTATATCGTGTTTCCGCTCTATATCAGTTTTGAAGAACTGGCGAAGAAGCCGGCCTTTAATTCCGATAACTTGTTTCGGATGCTTCATACAAAGGTGTTTCACTGTGTTCGTAATCAGATATACCTGCCGCATTGGTCGGAATCCATGCGCTGCTATAACCAGAAAGTCGATCAACAGCATAAATACATCATACAGCGTTTCACTGATTATATCATGAAGGTCGGATCGGCAGGATCGATGAATGAAATCAAAAAGATGTTGAAAATCCTGCAGAGCTATTCGGTCGGCCACTTCAAAACCGAGGAAGCGTTCATGGAGAACGCCAACTATCCTCTTCTTGACGACCATCGGAAAACACATAAACGGTTTATCGCGATTTATAAATCGATGCTGGTAGATTACCAGATCGACCGGAACATCGATAAGTTGAAGGGTACCATTGGCGATCTTTTGAACTGGTTTTTGACCCATATCCGGACAATGGATATCAAGGCCGGATTTTTTATGAAGGTGAAGAAGTATTCATCCGTTCGCAAAAATCGGATGCTGATCTGTTTCGGCGATGACGCCGACCGGGAAAAGCTGGAATCGATTCTGATGGATATCGGTTTTGACAATGTAGTCGCCAGTCAGACTGAGAAAGACTGCTATGAGTGGGTCACCACGGGTGATTTTGCGGCTTGTTTTTTGTGCAGCAAGCAGCAAACTCTCTCAGGAGTTAGTCTGCTTGAGAAAATCAGGGGGAATTCTCTGGATATTCCTGTTGTTATGATTTCTACAACCAAAAATGTCAACGATCTGAAAAAAACAATCCAGAAAAACCGCCTCAAACATGCCAATAATCGGATTTTAACTTACCCTCTCCAACCGGAACAACTCATCGCTACCCTGAATCAGCTAATCTTTTCGACCGAGGCCTGAGGTAGTTTTTGTCCTGATCAACCGTCGACCTAATAAAAAAGCCAGGATTAGCAAGGGTCACAGTCATCAGCGGATCAAATAGGTCTCCATTTTTCCTTTTGGGATTAAAAAAGGAAAGACCTGCCAGGTAGATCAAATAATACTGTGCTCCACTTTGCCAACCCAACAGGTAAACAGCAAAAACTTGATGCAACAGAAGTTCTACCATGGCGACAAAAAACGCCAGGTTGATAAGTCCTTTTCGGTTCAATCCGTAAGCCGCAATAAATACGGGAACGCTGAACAGAAAATTAAACCACATTAACTCCTGAATCTTCAAAAGATAACAGGTCATCCCAATGATGAAATGCCCCATTGCTCCATAGATGTATGCAAACCTGGTAATAGTAACAAATCTTTCGTCTTGCAAATTCTCACGGTTAGGAAGAACAGTTTTTGATTTCATCATTTCTTGATTCTCTGCTTTAGCTCTGGGATTATCCGTCTTGTAGCCCGATAACCTTCCTCGATCGACTTGTTTCTGGCTTTAAAATTGCCAGGGCTTTCCGGCTCGAAATCCAGTTCAATAAGAATGTCAGCTTCATTCATTTCGGGTCTGCTCAGTTCACAGGTTTGTATGCGGGCAACTGCATAGGTTGTATTGAACATACCTTCCTTGATATCAAGTTTAGTGCAATAAATATCAACACCAACCACGATATCAGCGCCAAGTCTCCTGGCCGCCCTGACTGGTATCTGCGACAACACTCCGCCGTCTACGAACAATTTATCATTCGATTTTACAGGTACAAATGCCCCGGGGATACTACAGGAGGCCTGGACAGCTTCCCCGATGTCTTCTTCGACGATCAGGTATGATTTTCTTGAGTTCAAATCGACTACTGCAATTCCCAGGTCGATGGGTAAGGTTTCAATGCTGTTTTCACCTGTGTTTTCTTTCACCCATTGGGCCAATTTACGTCCTTTTATAAACCCTTGGGAGCTGAAAGCCAGATCCAGAAAATCCGTTTCGCGTGCTTCAAATACAATTTTTTCAATTTCTTCATAAGGCATCCCTGTCGCATAAAGAGAAGCTGCAATGGAACCGGCAGAAGAACCTGTTACAACCCTGGCTTTGATACCTGCTTCTTCCAAAGCCTTGATAATACCAAGATGCATAAAGCCACGGACACCCCCTCCACCGAAAGCAATTCCGATAACGGGTTTCTCTTTGTCTGTGAATTCAGATTTTTGTTTTACTTCACTGAACGGAACTGCTTTCAAGCCGTCATATTGGTTATAGGTACGTGAACACCCTGTTGTTGCCATCAGCAGTTGAATCGAAAACAGAATCAACACGAATCGGTAATTATTTGTAACAGCCATTTCTTAAACCTTCGTTTTTTAACTCATCCAAATTCTCTTTTATTTTGAGATAGTTAAGAAAAATAATGGGATAAAATTCAATATGCTGGTCCTTTCTTTCTACTAATAACCAGATAGATCAGCAAGGGTATGCTTACAAGATCATTTTAGTCCAAATTGATTCAGCATGACGTTATCGAGCGCTTTATCGCTCAACACGCCTTTCATCATGATCGCCATTTTTGAATCCAAGCCCACCTTGTATCGGGTTTTAGGATTCTTACTTGAGATCGCCTTCTCAAGGACATTGATTACAGGTTCAGGTGTTGGTGCCTTTTGATACATCTCGATAAATCTGGCCTTAAATGATTTGATATTGTCTCCATACACTTTGTCGTTTGCCAGTTTTCCTAGCTCATCGACAGCGACATCATCAAAGCCCGTTTTGAAGGTTCCCGGCTCAACGATGACAACCTTGATGCCAAATCGTTTTACTTCTGCGCGCATCGCATCAGATATAGCCTCCACAGCATATTTTGAACTTGCATACTAACCTGCCATAGGGAATGAGACTTTACCGGCAACCGAACTGAGGTTAATAATGGTCCCCGACTTCTGCTTACGCATGTGAGGCAATACTGCCTGTGAAACCCTGACCAGACCAAATACGTTGACATCATATTGTTTTTTGGCATGTTCAAGCTCGGTCGTTTCCATAATGCCATATTGCGCGTAACCGGCGTTATTCACCAATACATCAATTTTTCTTTGCTCCTTAACGATCTGAGCAACACCTTGTTTAACCGACTCGTCGTTGGTTACGTCCATTTGAATTGCATGCCCACCAAGATCAGCCAATTCTTGCATTTGCTCGACCCTGCGAGCTGCTCCATAAACCACATAACCCTTTTCAATAAGCTGCTTTGCAGCTAACTTTCCAAATCCTGATGAAGCTCCGGTGATTAAAATAGTTTTCATATAACACCTCCTGTTTTATTCTTTAAACAACCATTTTTTTAATTTAAAAAACCATAGGTTGTATAATAAATAACCAATGGTTTGTTGTAAAGGGGAAAATAGAGAAGTGTCTTTTATTGCTGATATTATTAGTAAAATTTTTGATCCACTAACCTGATAAACCGTTGGCATCTCAAAAACAGTTGACTTTGGCTTGATTTTACATAAAATAAGAAAACATAAGTTATTTATTACAAATGGAGGTCAAGTGACATTTAAGAGAGCACGAAGTCAGGAACAGATAAACCAACGAAAAACAGAATTATTGGAGGCTGCAGAAATTTTGTTGGAAGAACATGGGTACGACAGTGTTAGCCTGAACATGATCTCAAAACAGGCTGGAATCACAAAAGCCAGCACCTATCGCTATTTCGAAAGTAAGGAAGACATCTATTTGGAGTTGCTCCTCAAGGCAACAGCTCACTGGGTTACAGAAATTGAAAGAGATTTGGCCCCCCTCGCAGAGAAATCGGAAATCAAACGAATCGCAGAAATCCTCGTTGAAAGTTCAACCGGAAATCCAAAGTACTGGAACTTGATGTCGGTGCTGCAAAGCATATTAGAGCGAAATATCACTCTGGCAAACTTGAAAGTGAGAAAAAAGCAGATGGAGGAATATTATCTGCGCATCACCAATGCATTAAAAACTGCCATACCGCAGCTGTCTATCAGTAAGATACAGCTTCTTTTACAGCTATTCATATACCTGATTGAATCCGGATGGCATACAGCCAATCCGCCTCAGGTAATGGCTGAGCTGATTGAGACCCAAGGCTACGAAATATGGAAAAGAAACACCGAAGAGGATTTATCAAACGCGGTGTACTATTTAATCAAAGGAATGATGAGCGATTAGAGCAAGTTTACCTTTAGTTAGGGTTTCCCAATATCACATGAGTTACATCGATTCGCTGAATCTGGCCATTGCCCATTATTCAACATTTCATTTTAACGATTGTTTTCTCTTTTGAATTAAAACTATACATCCCGTAATACTGCATCACTAAAAGCTTCTCCAATTTCCAGTTGTCTGATTCGCATTCTAAGTCAAATGTCGAGCATTCCTCATCTTCGTTTATTGGGGTACAAAAGCCACCTTTGACGTGAAGCCACTTAATTCTCCAACCGGTCCGGCAACAGCATATCAATTGGCACTCATCCAAACAAAATATGACCTTCCTCTATTTCCCGGTTTAAATTAACAAGTGATTGGTTGAATCTACTATTCGACAAGTTTTTTGAAATTGTTTGTATTAACGGCCTTAATAAGGTATAGTGCGAAGAAACTTTGAATAGAGCAGTTTTTCCAATGACTTCTGTATTGCGGACCTTTGAAAAGGAATAGCATGCCAACAAAAAAAACAACCAAACAAATCACTGCAGACTCTTCCGGCCTGGATTTATCCAGTTTGATGTCGATACTGGTGGCCGTTGAAAAAGGAGATTTTAGCAAGAGAATGCCGGACAGTCTCGTCGGTTTGGAAGGTAAAATTGCTGATAAAATGAATTCCGTAATCGATCTGAATGAAAGTTTGACTAACGAATTGAAAAGGATTTCCCTGACTGTCGGCAAGGAGGGAAAAGTTGCCGAACGTGCGTCACTGGCCGGTGTAAAAGGAGCCTGGTCCGACGCAATCGATTCGGTGAATCACCTTATCAGTGATTTGGTTTCTCCCACCCTGGAGCTTTCCCGGGTCATAGATGCTGTTGCCCAGGGGGACCTGACCCAGAAAATGATGATGGAGATTGAAGGAAAGGCCATCATGGGGGAATTCAAACGACTGGGAACCACGATGAACAAAATGGTTGCCCAGCTGGCCTCATTTGCCGAAGAAGTCACCCGTGTGGCGAGAGAGGTTGGAGTTGAAGGCAAGCTGGGAGGACAAGCTGAAATTGGTGGTGTGTCCGGTATTTGGAAAGAATTAACCAATAATGTAAATATGATGGCTTCCAATTTAACCAACCAGGTCAGGAATATTGCTGAAGTCACAACGGCTGTTGCAAAAGGTGATCTCACCAAGACGATCACCGTAGAAGCCAAAGGCGAAATACAGGACTTAAAGAATACGATTAACACAATGGTTGGCCAGTTAAGTTCCTTTGCCGATGAGGTAACCCGCGTTTCCCAGGAAGTTGGAAAAGAGGGTAAACTGGGAGGCCAGGCCAAGGTTCAGGGTGTGGCAGGAACCTGGCGGGCCCTGACTGAAAGCGTCAATATGATGGCCGATAACCTGACCAGCCAGGTTCGCAGTATTGCCGAAGTTACAACAGCAGTTGCCCAGGGTGACCTCACAAAGACCATCACTGTGGAAGCCCAGGGAGAAATACAGGAGTTAAAAAATACTATCAATACCATGGTCGGCCAGCTCAGTTCCTTTGCTGATGAAGTCACTCGGGTTGCCAGTGAAGTAGGTACGGACGGGAAACTTGGTGGTCAGGCCGATGTAAAGGGAGTTGCCGGAACCTGGCGGGATTTAACGGAAAGCGTCAATCAAATGGCAAACAACCTGACCTACCAGGTACGAAACATTGCTGATGTAACCACGGCCGTGGCACAAGGGGATTTATCCAAGAAAATCGACGTGGAGGCATCCGGAGAGATCCTGGATTTGAAAGACACAATTAACACTATGGTGGATCAACTCGGATCATTTGCGGATGAAGTCACCAGGGTCGCAAGGGACGTAGGTATTCAGGGCATTCTCGGCGGACAGGCTGATGTAAAAGGAGTATCGGGCACCTGGCGCGACCTTACCGATAATGTAAACATGATGGCAAACAACCTTACCAACCAGGTTCGTAGTATTGCTGAAGTCACAACAGCCGTTGCCCAGGGTGACCTCACCAAAACCATCACTGTGGAAGCCCAGGGAGAAATTCAGGAGTTAAAAAACACCATCAATACCATGGTCGGCCAGCTCGGCTCGTTTGCGGATGAGGTCACCAGGGTAGCTCGTGAAGTGGGAACTGAAGGTGAATTGGGTGGGCAGGCAGATGTAAAGGATGTATCCGGAACCTGGAGAGCCTTGACGGACAGCGTGAATATGATGGCTGAAAACCTGACCAGCCAGGTTCGGAGTATTGCCGAGGTAACGACTGCCGTCGCAAACGGGGATTTGACAAAAAAGATTGAAGTGGAAGCCCAGGGCGAAATTCAGGATCTGAAAAATACGATTAATATTATGGTTGACCAGTTGTCTTCCTTCGCAGATGAGGTTACACGTGTTGCACGGGACGTTGGGACTGAAGGAATCCTGGGAGGCCAGGCCAAAGTAAAGGATGTGTCAGGTACCTGGAAAGAGTTAACCGAAAACGTCAACATGATGGCCTCCAACCTGACCAACCAGGTGAGGAATATCGCCGAAATAACAACCGCCGTGGCCAACGGTGATTTAACAAAAAAGATCACCATTGAAGCCAGGGGTGAGATTCTTACGTTGAAACAAACGGTTAACGAAATGGTTGACCAGCTTAACTCATTTGCATCGGAGGTAACCCGTGTTTCCAGGGAAGTGGGCACGGAAGGAAAACTGGGCGGTAAAGCCGAGGTAATGGGAGTTTCCGGAACGTGGAAAGAGTTGACGGATAACGTCAACATGATGGCCATGAATATCACAAACCAGATTCGTAATATTGCGGAGGTAACAACCTCCGTTGCCAACGGAGACCTCACAAAACTGATCACCGTGGATGCGCAGGGAGAAATTCTGGTTCTGAAAGACACCATTAATCGAATGGTGGAACAACTCAGTTCATTTGCGGACGAAGTGACGAGAGTGGCCCGTGAGGTGGGAACCGAAGGTGAATTGGGTGGACAAGCAATGGTGAAAGGTGTGGCGGGAACCTGGATGGATCTCACCAACAATGTGAATATGATGGCCCGAAACCTGACCAACCAGGTGAGAGGTATTGCAAAGGTAGTAACCGCCGTCGCCAATGGGGATCTTAGACAGAAACTGGCCCTTGAAGCCAGGGGTGAAATTGCAGACCTGGCGGAAACCATCAATGAAATGATCGATACTCTGGATACCTTCGCCAACCAGGTAACAACAGTAGCCCGAGAAGTGGGTACTGAAGGTAAACTGGGCGGCCAGGCCAATGTGCCCGGGGCATCCGGTACCTGGAAAGACCTTACCGACAACGTTAATCAACTTGCTGATAACCTCACAACACAGGTTAGGGCCATTGCGGAAGTTGCTACCGCGGTAACCAAAGGTGACCTGACGCGCGCAATTACTGTGGAGGCCTCCGGTGAAGTATCCGACTTGAAGGACAACATCAATGTGATGATCGAGTCCTTAAGGGAAACGACCAGGATCAACGAGGAACAAGACTGGCTGAAAACCAATCTGACAAAACTGACCAGGTTGCTGCAGGGGCAGAAGGACGTGATGACGGTTGCCAATATGATTCTCTCGGAATTGGCAGAAACGATACAAGCGCAACACATCGTTTTTTATATCAATGAAGAAACAATCGAAGAGGATGCAAATTTAAAGCTGTTGGCCAGCTACGCTTTTAAAGAGAGAAAAAACCTTTCAAGCGAATTCAGGGAAGGAGAAGGCTTGATTGGTCAGTGCGCCCTTGAGAAAAAGCGTATTGTCATCAGCGAAGTTCCGAATGATTATGTCAAGATCTCATCGGGCCTGGGAGAGGCAACCCCAATGAATATCGCAGTCATACCGATTCTTTTTGAAAGCCAATTGATTGCCATAATAGAAATGGCATCTTTCAACCGGTTTACGTCGACCAGCCTTGATTTTCTGGATCAACTGGCGGAGAGCATTGGCGTGATGATTAATACCATAACCGCCAATATGAGAACTGAAGCGCTACTTAAACAATCACAGACACAGGCAAAAGATCTGCAGCAATCCGAGGAATTGCTGAAACAGCAGCAAGAGGAGCTACAGCGCACCAATGAGGAGCTGGAAGAAAAAGCGAGTTTATTATCCGAGCAAAAATCGGAAGTTGAAGAGAAAAACCAGGAGGTTGAACTGGCCAAACTCTCTCTGGAGGAAAAAGCGGAACAATTGGCCTTGACCTCAAAATTCAAGTCACAGTTTCTTGCCAACATGTCCCATGAATTGAGAACTCCACTTAATAGTCTGTTAGTCCTTGCCAAGATCCTGGGTGAAAACCAGGAAGAAAACCTGACAAATAAGCAGGTTGAATTTGCCGAGACGATTCAAAAATCCGGAGAAGAATTACTCAGTTTGATTAATGAAATATTGGATCTCTCAAAAATTGAGTCCGGTACCATTCAGTTGGATAATGAAAAAATATCATTTAGCTCCATCACAGCCCAAATTCAACGCAACTATCAACAAGTTGCGGAAGAAAAAAGCCTGGAATTCAAAGTCGCCCTGGACGAGAATCTTCCGGAAAACATTCATACTGACAGAAAGCGGCTGATGCAGATCATTAGAAACCTGCTGTCGAACGCGTTCAAATTCACTCATGAAGGATTTGTGGAACTCTCAGTCAGAACTGCAGCCGAAGGATGGTCTCCGGATCATAAAATTCTTGAACAGTCTGACATCAATATTGCGTTTTGCATCAAAGACTCGGGAGTGGGTATCGAGAAAGAGAAACAAAAATTGATATTTGAGGCTTTTCAACAGGCAGATGGTGACATTACAAGAGGATACGGAGGTACCGGGTTGGGTCTCTCTATCAGTCGTGAGTTAAGCTACTTACTGGGAGGTGAGATAAGGCTTGAAAGTGAACCTGGCACAGGCAGTGAGTTTATCTTGTATCTGCCGCAAACCTTTGATCCTTCCGAATTGCAGTCTTCAACGCTCAGTCTTGATCCTGTGATCAAGCTTGAAAAGTCGGTACAGGTTACGGATGATGCAGGTTCTTTTGAGATTGATGAATACAAGGATTTGCTATCCCAATTGCCGCTTGATCTGCATGACGATCGTGATCAGATCGGAGAGGATGACAGGGTTGTCCTTGTGATAGAGGATGATCTCGGATTTGCACAGACTTTAGTTGAAATCGTCCATGAGATTCATTTCAAGGGGATTATCGCCCTAAATGGAGAGCTTGGCCTTTTAATGGCGGAAAAATACAAACCTGATGCAATCATACTTGATATTTACCTGCCGGCCATGAATGGTTGGACGGTACTGGACAGGTTAAAGCACAACCTGAACCTGCGCCATATCCCTGTGCATGTTATCACAGCAGCAGAAGACTGGAAGCTGGGTCTCAGGTTAGGTGCCCTGACATTCCTTCACAAACCGGCCAGCCGGGAAAGTATCTCCGACACTCTCAGCCGAATCAAAGATTCCATTGATCAACCGGCAAGGCGACTGCTGCTTGTGGAAGACAATAAGGCCGATCGCGAGTCAATATGCGAATTTATAAGCGAAGACGATATCGAAATTGTCGCGGTGGAGAGCGGTGAAGATGCCATAAAGAAATTGAACGAGTTATCATTCGATTGCATGGTTTTGGATCTCAAACTGCCCGGAATCTCCGGATTTGAGGTGTTGCAGAAAATAAGGGAGAATGAACAATTTGCCAAACTCCCGGTGGTTGTCTATACCGCTAAAGATTTAACACCAGAGGAACAGAGTGAATTAGATCGATTAAGTGAAAAAGTCATCCAAAAAGATGAAAAATCGATCGAACGTCTGCTTGATGAAACTTCTCTCTTTTTGCACCGCGTTAAATCGCAATTATCGCCTGATAAGCAAAAAATCATTGAACGTTTTCATCAAAAGGACCCTGAGCTCAAAGGAAAAACCATTTTGATTGTTGACGATGATATTCGAAATGTCTTTGCTGTCACAAGCTTGCTGGAAAGGCATGAAGTTATTGTGCTGACTGCGGAAAATGGAAAGCAGGCATTGTCTGTGCTGAAAAAGAATACGCAAATTGATTTGGTACTGATGGATATTATGATGCCGGAAATGGATGGTTATGAAGCTACCAAGAAGCTGCGTCAAATGGAAGGTTTAAAAACCTTGCCGGTTATTGCCTTGACAGCCAAAGCAATGAAGGGTGACAGGGAAAAGTGCATAGAAGCCGGGGCCTCGGATTATATCACTAAACCGTTGAATACGGATCAATTGTTATCATTGTTAAGAGTCTGGTTATACACATAATTTAGAAGCTTACTATGCGAACGGCCTATAAAGAACAGTTTATCTTTCGAATCAAACCTGACTATTTATCGTCATAAGGTGGCGATCAACCGGTGAAAACAATTGATGTGACAGCTCATAAGCGCAGGGAAAGAGAAAAAACAGAACTATTCCTGCTTTTAGAGGGTATTTATCGGTACTACGGATATGATTTCCGTGACTATGTTCCGGATTACATCATGAGAAGAGTTCTGGATCAGATGAAGTATCTTGGTGTAGGTTCCATCACTGCCTTAACCGAAAGGATACTTCATGATTCTGCGTGTTTGTCTCACTTTCTGGATTCTTTATCGACCCATGTTACCTCTATGTTTCGTGACGTCGAGTTTTTTGCCACACTGAGAAAAGTAATAACGGAAAAATTCCGGAATCAGTCTTTTATCCGTATCTGGCATGCCGGATGCTCAAGTGGAGAGGAGGTTTATTCGCTGGCTATCGTGTTGCGCGAGCTTGATGTATTAAAAAAATCAAGAATATATGCCACGGATATGAACGAGTCTATTTTGGAAAAGGCCAAATCCGGATTGTATCAACTCGATGCCATTCAGTCCTACACTAAAAATTACATCGCCTCCGGAGGTATTGAAGATTTTTCATCGTACTATCAATCCAATTACGGTAATGCCATCATTGATGCCGAGCTAAAAAAGCAGGTTGTGTTTTCCAAACACAACCTGGTGACTGACGGATCATTCAATGAATTCAATATTATAGTCTGCAGAAATGTGTTAATCTACTTCAACAAAAATCTGCAGACCAGGGTCTTGAATTTAATCTATGAAAGTCTGGCCCTGGGCGGAATTCTTTGCCTGGGTCAGGGTGAATCAATTCAGTTTACGACCCAGGAGGCATGCTATCGGACAGTTGATGATGGGGCCAGAATTTATTTAAAGCAAAGATAACAAAGGCTAAAACAGGGAAAAAAATATTTCCCTACGGGATCTTTTTCCTCTATAATAGGTCCATGTGTGGAGACTAACGTTGAAGGTATTCTGATACATTTCCGGAATTGAGGTGGTCGTGGTAATTAGAGAAAGAAAAATGACTTCATCCGAACAATTGGTAAACATTTTGGCAGTTGATGACACTCCTGAAAACCTCATAGCGTTGACTGGAGTCTTAGATGATGATGACTATCGACTTGTTTTTGCCGAAAGCGGAAAAGAAGCATTGAGGATTTTGTTAAATGAGAATATTGCTCTTATCCTGTTGGATGTGCAAATGCCTGACATAAATGGTTTTGAAGTCGCAAAATTGATAAAGGACAGGGAGAAAACCAGGGGTATTCCGATAATTTTTATTTCCGCGGTGTATCTTGAACAGAAAGATATCTTCAAGGGCTATCGCATGGGTGCCTTTGACTACATTACCAAGCCTTTTCCGAATGAGTTGCTGAAAACCAAGGTAAGAACCTTTGCCGATCTTTACAAAAGAAACCAGGTGTTGGAAAGAAATTATCACCAATTGCTTAGGATCGAATTGCCGCAAGAGAAGACAGACCAAAGCAAGAAGCCCGACATTGATCATAAAAAAGATGCGGTTGTTCAATACAAAGAACTTCTAACAAAATACCTGCTGCATGTAAAATTCGACGATGAAAAGCCCATCGACCTGCTCAAAGCAATTGTTTTCGATTTAGCCGAATCTTCCTGGACAGCAAGTGACATTGTGACTCTTCACCTGGAAGCACTTGAAGAGATAACCAAATCCTATTTACCGACCCAGGTCATAGAGACCTCAATTGATGCAAGACTGGCCCTGATCGAGATCCTGGGAAGGGTCAGCGATAACTATTTAACAAATCAATACGGTAATCAATCCAACTGATAATCATTTTTCTTTGGCGATGAATAAATAAGGAAAGAATTATGGAAACAAGAAAAAAGATCAAAGCCCCTGAAAAAATCCCGACGGGGATTGAAGGTGTCGAACAAATTACCTTGGGTGGTGTTGTTAAAAGCCGTGCTACCCTGGTGGTGGGAACCTCCGGTTCAGGCAAGACGTTGTTCTCTATTGAGTTTATTTATCGATCGATCACCAAATTCAACAGAAAAGCTGTTTTTGTGAGTATGGAGGAGGATTTGATCGATATTATCAGCAACGTCAAAGATCTTGGATGGGATCTGGACACACTTGAAGATGAAGGAAAACTAAGGTTTTTAGATGCCGCTCCAAAAGATGTCGAGATCTCGGAAGTGGGTAACTACAATTTGGAAGGATTTCTCATCCAATTACAGGCGCTTATCAAGGAAATCGATGCTGAAGTCCTGGTGCTGGATTCAATGGGTTCCCTCTTTCAGCAATTTGCCAATACTGACGCCATCAGAAGGGAGATTCTCAGGCTGATCAGGCTGATGAAAAAGATGGGGATCACTACATTCATGACTGCAGAACGTTTGGAAGAATACGGGTTGATCTCCAGGCATGGCATTGAAGAGTTTGTTTCTGACAACGTCTTTATTCTAAGGAATTCGCTTGAAGGGGAACAGGTGCGCAGAACCATTCAGGTTCTGAAAATGAGGGGTGCAACCCATGCGACAGGGGAATATCCATTTACGATTGCTGAAAACGGCATCAGCATTCTTCCAATCTCGTCCAGGGAATTAAAACAATCCTCCTCAATGACCCGAATGAGTTTTGGAAATGATGATCTGAACAAAATGACCAACGGTGGCCTTTTTAAAGATTCCATCTTATTAATCAGCGGTCCGACCGGATCGGGAAAGACCCTTATGTGTGCAACGTTTGCCAATGAAGGGTGTAAGAACGGTGAGAAAGTATTGATGTTTGCTTATGAGGAATCCCCCATGCAACTTCGCAGAAATGCTGCGAGTTGGGGGTATGACTTTGAAAAATGGGAAGATGAGGGATTGTTAAAAATAATTTCCCTGTATCCGGAAGCAATGGGTTTGGAAGAACATTTACTCAATGTTCAAAAGGCATCCCATGAGTTTTCCCCCCAACGATTAATAATGGACAGTGTTTCTGCCATGGAACGTGTTTCCTCTATAAAGATTTTTCGGGAATTTGTCATCGGCATCACCAGCTTTTTGAAGCATGAAGAGATTTGCAGTATGATGACTTCCACCACCCCGAGCCTTTCGGGTGGGGATTCCATCACGGAAACACATATATCTACGATCACGGACATTATTATCATCTTACGCTATGTGGAAATAATCGGAGAATTAAGAAGAGGTATCGCGGTTATTAAAATGAGAGGATCGCAACATGAAAAAAGCATTCGAGAGTTTACAATTGACGAAAAAGGATTGACCATCGGCAAGCCGTTTAAGCTTAGCCAGAGTATTCTATTAACATCGCCTAACCCTGCTCCCTCAGCAGCCGAAGGAAGCAGATTGCAAGGTATGTTTAAACAGGGTTAACACGATGACTGAAAAAGCCTTAATCAAAATCTATGTCGCAGACAGCGACTCTATGACCGCAAAGACTATCGAAAACGTCCGGCAGTATTGTTCAAAAGTCTTTGCCAATGGCTATGAAGTGTTGGTTGTCAATGTTGTTGAGAACCCGGAGATTGCATTAAAAGAATGTATACTTGCTATTCCGACTATTGTTAAGGAAACCCCTAAACCAAGTCAAAATATTATCGGGCATGTTGTGACTGTTGAAGATATTGAAAACTCCCTGAAGTTTTCAACTGTGGGTAGTTAATCTAAATCAAAACAGCTGATGCTTTGAGCGAGTTGAAATGACCAAAAGAGTTGAAAACTGAAAAAAGACTTTGGCTATGTCCTTTCGTAACAATAGCTTAATGGATCAAACGGTCTTAAATATCATAAAAACAGGTGTGATCATCGTCAACACAACAGGCGTGATCCAATTCATTAACAAATCTGCTGAAGTCCTGTTTGGTCGTTCAAAAAAAGAGCTGTTAAACCACCCCCTGGGTATTCCTGTTCGTTCGAAACAAATTTGCGAAATTGATTTTCTTAAACCCGATTTAAGCAAAGGCACTGCAGAAATGCATGTCGATGAATTGACATGGAATGGTAAACCGGCCTTACTGATCGGGCTCTATGATGTGTCAGAGAGAAAACTTGCCCAAAAGACTTTAAGAGCCAGTCAAGAGAGTTTTTCGAGTATCGTCGAAAACAGTCATACTGGTATTATAGTGATCGATCAAAAAGGAGCTATTCGTTTTATGAATCCAACAGCCCGGGTTTATCTTGAACAATCGATCGGAATTCTTTCTGAATTGGCTATAAATGAGCCCCTGGATGAATTATACCTGTCTGAAATACCGATTACTCTATCCGATAACAAACAAGGTGTAGCTGAACTAAAGGCCCAACAGACCAGCTGGCAGGGTGAACCTGCAATCCTCATCTACATTCATGATATTACATCCAGAAAAACCTGGGAAAAGCAGCTTGAAAATGCAAAAACAGCAGCAGAATCCGCTGACAAAATGAAATTGGAGTTGTTGGCAAATTTTTCGCACGAGTATAGAACTGCTTTACACAGTGTTTTGAGCTTTTCCGAATTTGGAGCAAGACTGTCTGAAAGTCATGCTGACAAAAAGATCAATGGCTATTTTGAAAAAATACGTAAATCAGGTTTACAAATAGAGCATTTAATGGGGAATCTTTCAGATCTGGCTGAATTGCTCTCGGGAGCCGTGAAACTGGATTCGCAAAGATGCGATTTAGACTCCGTGATCGAAAAATGCGTGATGGAGGTAAAACATCTGCAGCAGGAAAAGGCCATTGTTATAAAGATGAACAACCAGGTAAAAGACAGTTTGGTGTATTGTGATATCAAAAGAATCAGCCTTGTACTGGTTAGCCTGCTGAAGAATGCCATTCGATTCTCACCCGAAAAATCGGTAATAGTGATTAAACTTGAAACAAAAAATGACCGGGAAGAAAACAGATCAATACAAACGTCAATCATTGATCAGGGCGTGGGCATTCCGATTGAGGAAACAGAACAAATCTTCTCGGGCTTTTTTCAAAGCAGTGCCACAAAGTCAGGTAGCGGAGGTTTAGGACTTAGTCTGGCCATCTGCAAGGAAACCATTCGCCTGCATGGTGGCAACATTTGGGCATATAAAAACCCAAACGGCCAGGGGTCAATCTTCAGCTTCACCCTGCCACTACCCAACAATAAAGATTAGCATAACTTCCTCTTTTCATCGTTTAGCAAAAATCCAAAGATGCAAGCCTGACCCTCCACCCTGCCACTACCCAACAATAAAGATTAGCATAACTCCCTCTTTTCATCGTTTAGCAAAAATCCAAAGATGCAAGCCTGACCCTCCACCTTTTCACTTGACATGATTTTTCACTCATGTAACTTATGTATATAAGTTACATGAGTATGCTCTCCAAATATGAATGATCATAATTGGGAAAGGTGATTGGTTTAAGATATAACATCTTGTTATCATTTATTTTTGTATGAGCAGTGCCATGTTTTAATGTAGAGTATGACTCTTAAGTCAAATCAACAAAGAGGGGAGAATCAATGAAAAAGCTCATTACATGCCTAACAGTGATGTTTTTAATGACCACGATGTCATTTGCCGATAGTTTTCCGTCCAAGCCAATTAAACACATCATTCCCGCAAAGGCGGGAGGTGGTTTTGATCGCTCATCAAGGATTTTAGCCACTGAATGGGAAAAGGTTCTCGGCAAACCCGTTTCTTTTGATTACTCTCCGGGAGCATCAGGCGAGATAGGATTTGGGAAAATGATGTCACGCTCAGCCGATGGGTATACAACGATCATGACAACCATTGCCATGTACGCAATGAATGTCAACACCGGAACAGCCAGGGCCGGTTGGGACAAAGTCGGTTTTGTGGGAAACCTGATCACGGATCCTAATGTCTTGCTCGTTCATAAGGATTCTCCCTTTAAAATAGTTGATGATTTCATTCAGGCCGGATTGACGGCCAAAAAGCCTTTGACGATTTCAACATCTCATCCCAAGGCAGTATCAACTCTTGCCGCCAAAATACTGATTGACTTGACAGGTATCAATGCCAAGGTCGTGGCCTTTAACGGAGGGTCCAAGGCAAGAAACGCTCTGGCCGGCAAACAGGTTGACGCTTGCATCGGGCCATATTTTTCGGCCTCATCAAAAAAAGATTTTATAAAAGCCCTGGCTTCCTTTACGGATAAGAAGGTTTATTCAGGACTCTGGGACATACCAACCTTAAAACAGGCTACCGGAAAACCCTTTCCGGTTTTGGTCGAGCCCTTCGCATTTATGATCAAAAGGGATACGGCAGAGAAGCATCCCAAACGTTACCAAAAGCTGGTGCAAACCTTCAAGGCGTCCGTGGAGTCCGATAATATTGTAAAGGCATCACAAAAGCAGGGAATGGCGCCCTTTATTGATTATTGGTCACCGGAAGAGTGTGATGCTTATGTGAAGCAATTTCAAGCGGTTTGGGAAAAATACAAGCATTTGATGCAGTAAGTCTCCCGTATTGATAAACCGTTGCAATCGGAAAATCAGATAAACCAAGCGCAAAGGCCATTATGGAACTAAACAAACGCAGGATAAACCTCGGTGAACTCATCGTCCCCGGAATTGCACTGGTATTTGGGATTTTATACCTGGTACAAACAACGGATGCTCCGGCAGTAGCCATCAGATGGCCTTACGCCGTGATCGGGATCACGACGGTTTTCTGGTTAGCGGTGGTAGCTCGAAATACTTTCACCAGGGGGGCAACATCACCAGCGAAGGGTTCTGTCAATTTATCCAGACCGGTCATGATGATTGTGATGCCTGTCGGGTATTTAATGGCTTTACCCTTTCTTGGCTTCTCCGTCAGCAGCTGTTTGTTTTTGACAGTGCTGTTTCGGCTGCTGGGAGGTATCTCCTGGCGATCCAATGTTATAATCGCTTTTTTAATGTCCTTTTTTCTTCATATCATGCTGATCACATTTTTAGATATGTCATTGCCACGTCTTGAAATCATGGGGTTTGTCATTTAGGAGTTAATGTATGGAAATCGCAAGCCTTGATGTTATTCTATCCGGAATAGGGTTGTTGTTACGACCCGAACACTTGATTTGGCTGCCGCTGGGAATGCTGGCCGGGCTGGTCGTGGGAGCAATTCCGGGTTTTAACGATACCAATTTTCTGGCAATGATGCTGCCGTTCACGGTCTACCTGGGACCCATTAATGCAGTCGTTTTTATGATGGCATGTTTTAGTGCCTCGCAGGCTGCCGGCTCGATACCGGCAATCTTGCTGAATATCCCGGGAACCCCTTCCAATGCCCCGACCTGTCTTGAAGGATTTAAAATGACCCGGGCCGGTCGTGGCGGTTATGCTCTCGGTGTTTCGGTCGGGGCCTCAACCGTGGGCGGACTGCTTTCTGCGCTGATTGCATTTTTAATCACACCGATTGTTGGCATCTATGCCTTGAATTTCGGCCCTGCAGAACTGTTCATGATGGCCCTGTTCGGTATGACAGCTGTTGGTTCCCTGACAGGTAAATCACTGGTAAAGGGATTGTTTTCCTCATTGCTGGGCCTTTTTGTAGCCTGCGTCGGCACTGAATTTCAGCAGGGGTATACCAGGGCGAGTTTCGGCTTCTTTGAATTGTATGAAGGATTTCCACTGATACCTGTTCTCCTGGGGGTGTTCGGTTTCAGCGAACTGTTTACCCTGGCAAGACAAAAAACGCTGGTCGAAGAGGGTAAAAAAAGAATAACCGGGTTCAAACCGATTCTTGAAGGAGTAAGAGCCGTTTTTTCACATAAGATCAATATGATCCGTTCGGGTTTGATTGGAACATTGGTTGGCCTGGTACCCGGCACCGGAGCAGCCATTGCAACCTGGGTCAGTTACGGTCAGGCGCGCCAGTGGAGCAGCGAACCGGAAAAATTCGGAACCGGTCACGAAGAAGGTTTGATCGCTGCAGATGCCTGCAATAATGGTGTCCCCGGCGGTGCATTAATTCCTACCGTTACCCTGGGGATTCCGGGTTCGGGGACAACCCTGGTCATCATGGCTGCTTTAATGATCAACGGCATCACGCCGGGACCAAGCTTTTTCGCCGAGCACACCGTTTCCGCTTATGCGATTCTCTTTTCCCTGGTGTTGGCAAACTTGTTTCTATTCCCGATCGGCATCATGGTCTCAAGATTGGCATCCAACGTCACGGCCATCCCCAACAAATATCTTGTGCCGATCATCGCCCTGTTCTGCATGGTTGGTGGATTTGCCTGGAGACAGATGGTATTCGACATGTACCTGGTTGTCATTTTTGGAGTGGTTGGCGCACTATTAACGAGGTACGGATACTCCGTTCCGGCTTTTTTACTGGCTCTGCTGCTTGGTCCACTCGCCGAGAGAAATTTTTACTGGGCTTTCGAAATTGGAGGCATGGACAGTTTTATGAGACCGATTGCCGTCGTCATCCTGGTTGCCACCATTGGGGTTTTAGTTCTTCCGCCAATCATCAACAACATGGTGAAAAAAGGAAAGTCCTCTCCGGCACTGACAGAAGCAGAGTTATAACAATCGAAAGTTGAAACCTCACGGGTGTTTAACCCCATGTAAAGAAAATATATGGCCAAACCGATCAATATTCAAAACGAGAAACCGCTTTACATGCAGGTCATCGATACCATTCATGCCAGGATATCCCAAAATTTCTGGCACCAGGGAATGATGATCCCGTCAGAAAATGAACTGGCAAAGGAGTTGGGAGTATCAGCGGGAACCGTTAAAAAGGCTTTCAGCGCTCTTGTCCATGATGGCATCTTGTTTCGCCGTCAGGGCAAGGGAACCTTTGTGGCCGGTCCCGATTTCTCGAAAAGCTTCTTTCGTTTTTTCAGGTATAACGCGGCAACCGGGGAACCAGGTGAATTACCCGGAAGTAAAATCCTGAACATGGCTGTTACCCAACCCACCCCAAGGGCTGCCGAAATACTGAATATCAGCAAAAAAACCAAGGTCATCAAGATCGAAAGGATCAGAACCTTGGGGAATGTTCCCATTGTTGTTGAAGATATTTATATACCTTACAAGTTATTCAAGGGATTCGAAGCTCTCAATATTGAGGATGAATTGCTTTACCCCATATACAGTGAGCAGTTCTCCACCCCGATCATTTGGGCGGACGAGTATATGCAATCCGACACGGCGACCTCAAAAACTGCAGAATTGCTTGAAATTGAGCTCCATGCACCCGTTATCAAACTTGAACGGATCGCATGCTCATACAGCGATACGCCGGTGGAATGCAGATTCAGCATCGGCAGGGGTGACCAGTTTCGATACCACATTGTTATCCGCTAACCAGTGCTTGAACGGAAAACCCATTAAGCTGTACCATTCGGCCTTTTATGAAGAGATTTTTACTGCGAATCAAATTACTACTGATACAATACGATTCAGTATAAATCCAAGAGGTTTTCGTTCAGGCACTAACTACTATTTTTTCGACAGAAAATCACTTACCAATAACGTTTTATGACCTATAAAAACTCTATCAAGGTTTTCGACGCACATTTTCACATTATCGAACCACAATTCCCCCTGGTGAGTAACAACGGATATCTTCCCGATTTCTTTCCCATCACTGAATACAGGAGACGGACAGACCGGTACAACCTGGTTGGGGGGGCGATCGTATCCGGATCTTTCCAGTCATTGGACCAGACCTATCTGGTACACGCCTTAAAAGTCCTGGGAGATGGATTTATAGGCGTCACACAACTTCGGGAAACAGCAACAGATGAAGAACTGCTTAACCTCGACAAGGCTGGTATTAAAGGGGTTAGATTCAACTTGCGAAGAGGAGGCTCTGAGAATGCAGAAAAAATTAAGTCTTTCGGACAACGAATCTACGATCTGGTGGGCTGGCACACCGAGTTGTATATCGATTCCAGGGAATTGTCCCCCATCATTCCGCTGCTTGAAAATCTTCCGGCAGTGAGCATCGGACACCTGGGTTTATCCGCGGCAGGACTTCCAAATATCCTGAAACTGGTGAAAAGGGGGGCAATAATCAAGGCGACCGGCTTTGGAAGGGTGGATTTTGATGTGGCCAATGCGATGCAGGACATTTGCAGTATTGATGACAACTGCCTGATATTTGGTACCGACCTCCCTTCAACCAGGGTTGACCAACCTTATTCCCATCGGGATTTTGAATTAATTGTCAATTCACTAGGTATAGAAACCGCCAAAAAGGTCTTTTATGACAATGCAATGCGTTTCTATTTCAACAAATAGAAAAAAAGCATAGAGGCCACCCATCATTTAAGTTTACCAAGCTCTTCCTTGAATGCGGGCTTCACCCGCTTGACCATCTAACCTCTCATTTTCTATAACAGGATTAGGGATACTCTGAAAGTGTTCCCTGTCTGACCATTCCCAAGGAGCATGATCCTCAAATGCGTCGTAATTGCCCTTGATTAGAGCCGAACGTTGCAGTATCAGTAAGTCTGGGCCATGCTCATGAACGAATGTTTCAACTGGCTTATTACCGGGCCTCGCTTTGAAAAAGCGGGATAAACCAAGGAGGGAGAAGATATGGAAGAAGTAAAAACAATCACCAGGCGTCAATTGGTGAAGGATTTAAGGGAGCTTGGCCTGTCAGAAGGCCAAACGGTGATGCTGCATGCTTCGATCAAAAGCATCGGTCCTCAAATCGAGGGAGGACCTAAAACCGCACTTGATGCACTGTTTGATGTGTTAACCGAAAGCGGTACGGTAATGATGTTGGTCGGTTGGAAGGACAATCCTTACAACCTTTTTGATGCTGATTTTCAGGACGATATCGACCAATGGCCCGAAGACAAGCGCCGGAAGTTTTACGAGTCAAGCCCTGCCTTTGATCCCGGGCATTCACTTGCAGATGTCGGGATAATGGGTGCCATGACGGAGTTTTTTCGGGCGTACCCCGGCAGTATTCGCAGCCGTCATCCCTTGGGATACGCGGCTGTGGGAAAACTGGCTCAATATGTCCTCAAGGACCAGCAATGGAATTATCGGGAAGGAAAGGGATCCCCTCTTGAAAAACTGTGCGAACTTGGGGGAAAAGTGCTGCTGCTCGGATCTTCAACTGCGAATGTGACGCTCCTGCATTTTGCGGAGAATCTTGCAGATGTTCCAAACAAGATAACGGTTCGCTACAAGATGCCAATCATCCTGGATGGGGAAAGAGTTTGGAAAGAATTTGAGGAATATCGTTTTACGAATGGTATTGTACCCTGGCCTGATGACTATTTTAAAACTATTGTTGATTCATATATTGAACATGGCAATGGTGAGCATGGTGTCGTGGGCATGGCGAGATCGTATTTGCTGGATGCAAAGGATTTAAACAGCTTCAGTGTGAACTGGATGGAACGCAATTTCCGCAATCTGCAAGAAGCGGATCAGCAATAAATGAGGGATTGGGCTGGTCAGAAACCTTTTTGAAGCATATTTAAAGGGTTAAAGGAACTATAATGATCTTTCTCTCCGGAAGGTTAACCGGCTTGTGCAAAAAACTGACAGATATCACACATGAACAAATCATTGGGGCACCTTCCGCAACATAAAAAGGAAGAACTGAAGGAAATTGTCAATATCATCCGCACCGCTGTCAAGAAGAAGGCCGAAATGATCATTCTTTTCGGGAGTTATGCCAGGGGTGACTGGGTAGAGGATGTCTATACCGAAGGTCATATTACCTACGAGTATAAAAGCGATTTTGACATTCTAATTGTCGTCAAAACAAAAACTGTTGCCAATACCGAAAACATTTGGAGGAAGATAGAAGACCTTTTTGAGAAAAGCATCGTTGTGAAAACAAGAGTCAGTTTGATCGTCCACGATATCGAATCGGTGAACCGCATGCTTGCCAAAGGGCAGTATTTCTTCACCGATATCAAAAAAGACGGTATCTATTTATACAATTCCGGTAAGTTTAAACTGGCTCGCAGAAGAAAACTAAAACCTCTTGAAAGAAAGGAGAGTGCACAAAAAGATTATGATCATTGGTTCATTAGCGCAGGTGAATTTTTTGATAATTTTTTATTCAATTTTGAGCAAAATAGGCTACACACAGCCGCTTTCGAACTGCACCAGGCAACCGAACGCTATCTGGCAGCACTCCTACTCGTGTTTACCGGCTATAAACCTAAAACCCACGATTTAAAAGAACTGGTTCAGTCGGCCTCCAATCAAGACCCGTCAATATTAACGGTGTTTCCCAAGACAGAAAAACTGGAAAAAAAGAGGTTCAGCCTGTTACGACGAGCATACATCGATGCTCGTTATGACATGGAGAATTTCAAAGTAACCGGGGAAGATTTGCAATGGCTGGGAGAACGGGTCCGAAAACTCAGGGACATCACCGCAGAGATCTGCAGAAAAAAAATATCCAGCTTTGCCTAATTTAATGAAAACGCGTCAGGTAAAGAGCAAATGACTATAAAACGCGGCATAGCACAGCCCTCCCGTCAGTCCAACATTCTTGTTTAAACCACTTGAACCTTGTAAGCCTACCATTGAAATCAAGTGCTGTGACCTCATATGTCCTCCAATGGACTTCTAACACCTCTTAGCCGCCAATTTAAGAAACGAGGATGTATGGGCAAAGTTAAAAAACAATCTTAAAGACCAAGGTTTTTCAGCAATAGTGACGTTTGTTAAAGATTTATCAGTTGGCTTTGCAAAGAAGAAGGTTAAAGAACTGCTAGATGAGGGTACTTAATAAATTTATCAACCGGACCACATATCGCCGCTGTTGGACTATAATTATGTGATCTTGGCAAAACTATTTATAATCAAAATCCAGTGCAGTGCCTGGTTATAATGGCGTTAGCGTGCATTCATTATAAATATCATTTAATTGGTTTATAAATCTTGTTTTTCTGAAACGACTGTCATATTTCCTACAGAACTAGATATTTTTTGTAGTAGCTCATCCACTTCATCGAATATTAGGCTGATTCCTCGTGCTACTTCATTTCCTGAATTTGGCTCTTCTTCAGCAATATAAGTTGAGATGCGGTTCAATAAAGCAATAATCGAACGTACGCATTTAATGTAATACAGTGTCATTGTCACGGATTTATGGTGTTTATTTTTCATTACATTCCTTTAGTACGTTAAGGTCTTTAAGCGAACAGTATGATGTTATTAGAATTTAATGAAAACTCTTGATAAGTTTTTTTCTTAAAGATAAAAATCAATTGATTTTAATTACGGTAATACCGTAATAATTTGCATTATGCCGGTGTCTCCGTATTTAGTAAAGTATAATTTTGCTAGCCTCTCAAAAAATACTCAGAGAGGTTACAAATGGAAGAACAAAAAAACATTTCCGGTATCAGGATCAAAGAAGCTAGGCTAGCTCGTGGTAAACAACAGATCGAAATTGCGATTGAGCTCAATATAGCAAGAACAAGTTATGCCGATCTTGAAAATGGAAGAAGACCTGTCTTCGATAAAGAATTGAAATTTCTAAGTAAATACCTAAATGTTGATGTAAGATGGTTATTAGGGATGAATGAAGCGGAAGAACCTGTGTTCCCCAGTAAAAATAAGAACATAAAAAGAGTGAAAAGAAAAAGATAAGAGAATAAAATCAAATAAAACAGCTAACAAGTTTCTGGAGGCGACGGCAACCGTCCGAAGTAGCTTAAAATTTTTTGTTTTTGGTTATTTATACGTGAGTTCATGTTTAACATGGCCGCGCCTCAGAATGGCATTATACCGCTAGGCACAATTCTGAGACACCGAAATGAATACCCTGAAAATATTTATATTAACTCTTCCCCGATTTCTAACTGCTACTGCATTTATCACGCTTTTGTTTTTGGTTCTTAAAATTGCACATTTTGATAATTTACCTGAGATTTTTCCTTTTGCTTATGAGGTGGGTAAAATAACTGAAGCACTATTTATGTCTTATGTAGCAAGTTTTATCTTTTACCTAGTTGTTGTTCACTCAAAAGCAACAAAGGATAAAATCGCATTCTACCCATATGCTCTGCTACTCTCCCGTCAGATAGTGCAGCAAGTAACTTATGAATTACAGAGTATGGCGAGAAATATATCATTAGATATTGATGTAAATAATGTGTCAGCAGAACAGATTTGTAATCTTGCAAACACTCTAAATGTTGAATCTAGATCAAACGTAGTGCCTAAAAAGCCAGATGCTTTTAGAATGGATGCTGATGGTAAACCCTATTTTGAAATGATGACTTGGACAGAAGCTCAGCTAAGTAATCGTAGAGTAATTTTTTGGAAAATTGAGCAAATAATCAGCTCTAGAATGTTAATTGATACTGAATGGCTAGAGATTCTAGTGCAGATTGATTATTGTGGTCATATGATATTTTCTGCGTCACAAATTGAAAATCAAGATTGTGGAATAGGGGCTGCGTCACTATTGCAAAATGACGGAACAGAATACTACGACTTCTATCAGCTCATCATCAAGCTTTCTGACTATATAAAGCTACAAGAAAAATTAATTGGTAAAAAGTAAAATTAGAGTTCAGCTAAGCACAGGCATAACAAGAAATTTCATGTGACGCGTACAGCGCACCTGAATTTGGCGTTAAGCCCATAAACTATCCGAAGCTCAATAAATGGAAACTAATAAAAAACTGGAAGAATACAGAGTCGGTGTTTTTTTAGATTATTCAGACAGTGAAAGGAATTGGACTTGGGAATGGAAACAAGATGCAAAACAAAAATATTCTGATGTTTTGGATGAATTTGATGTTAGTGTAAGAAAGTACGATATCGCATTAGTTTCGACAGAAAAAAATGAAATAAACTTCTTTGCTAGATTCAAAAAAGGACAAAAAGTTGCCACTAAAAAGGTTAGAATATCTATAGAAGAAATATTTGAATTAAGTGATCCAATTAAGGTTGATACTTTACTCGAAAACATAAATCCAAAATCTAGAAATGCCTTTATTGAGCGTCCAAAACTATCTGCCAATAGATTAACTGCTGCATTTTGGAATGATTTCATGTTATTCCTGCAAAAAAGGCATACTGAATACCATGAAGCGATAATTTATTTAATCAATAAAATTAAAGATGACAAGATTGTTGTTTCTGATAATCGAATACAAAATATTATTCAAGAAAAAGACGCAATTAACCTTGCATTAAGAATTGGAGATTTAAGAAATTTTACAAATCAATTTGTCAAATGGGATATTAAAGCTGATAACACCCCTGCATTTTTACGTAATATTGATTCAGTTGCTATGCGAGAGGACCAAATGATCATTAATGATTTTCGTTGTTTTGGTGATTGGTCGATTTTGCAAGAATTTAAAAACAACGTGGCTGTCTTCTCAGATGGTAAAAAGAAGATTTCCATTATGAATGCGAATAGGACAAGAATAGAAAACATTATCGGTGTAGACTTGATATATTACAATCACAACGAAGAATCATATATTTTTGTTCAGTATAAAAGGCTGTTAAATGAGAGCCAAGATTGGAGGTATCGCCCATTAAATGACAGGTCGTTGTATCAAGAATTGAAAAGAATGAATAAGTATCTTGAGCTAATTGAGGAAACACCTGAATCCAACACAATTGAAAACTATAGATACAATAAAGAACCTTTTTATTTCAAGTTTAGCCAAGATGTACAGGATTTATACACTAATGATTTATGCAAAGGAATCTATATTACCAAATCATATTTTGACCTTTTACTTAACTCAGAATTAACAACCGGACCACAGGGTGGAAAATATTTTTCATACACGAATGTTAAAAACTATTTTAATAACACTCTTTTTATCTCATTGGTACAGTCCGGACTTATTGGTACAAAAATTAGATCCTCGAAATTGATATCAGAAATATTGTATAATTCTATTAAAGACGGTAAATCAATAATCCTTGCTTCATCGGAAAACAGACAAAGAACGGCTTAACAATTGGCTTAAGAGCGACCATGAAATCGGGGTCAAGTCTTTCATTTTGACATTTGAAAATGAAATCGGGGTCAAGTCTTTCATTTTGACATTTGGAAACTAAGTTGTTGCTTGCTTTCGCTAATTAAAAATAGGAATGAAAAGACAAAATAGTCTGTCTGGTTTTTTTGAATAGCCTGCCTCCAACCTCCTCTAAACGTTTTACA
>JANQGZ010000066.1:0-118608 GCA_028282825.1 SAR324 cluster bacterium | reverse complement strand
AAGACGATTACTTCAAAGTTGAAGAACTGACACGAGAAGCGTTCTGGAATTTATATGCTCCAGGATGTGATGAACACTATTTATGCCATATTCTGCGCGATCACAAAGACTTTATCAAAGAACTTGATTTTGTCGCAGAAATCGATGGAAATATCATTGCTTCAATTATGTATACAGATTCGTTCCTTATAAGTGATGAACTAGACAAGGTGCAAATCGTTTCATTTGGTCCTTTCTGTGTTCATCCTGATTATCAGAGGAAAGGAATAGGTACGGCATTAATTGAAAAGACTAAATCGCTGGTGGAAAAAAGAAATATTCCAGCAATTGCCATTTACGGAGATCCTCATAATTATTGTAAGCATGGGTTTAAGAATGGAATTGACTATAAGGTCAGCAATATGGATGGAGAGTATCCTTTAGGATTATTAGTTTTAGAGCTTCAGCCTGGATTCTTTGGAAATAAGGAATGGAAGTTGAAACAAAGTGATGCATTTATCTTTGATCATGAGAAAGCCATAGAGTTTGACAAGAAGTTTAAGGAAAAAGAAAAGAAATTCCAATACAGCCAAGAGTTGTTTAGAATGCAGATTATGTCTTTCTTAAAAAAACTCAGCTAACAAATGCCTAAACACGGACTTTTATCGCACCCCCTCCGTCACTACGCTCCCTAAGCTCTGCGATAAAAGCCGGTCATGCTGGTGTTGAGTCTGTAGAATAGGTACAAGTTAAAACTTTGGGGCAAAATAATGGTGCCGGTATTCACCTAGTTTTGTTTTTGCAGATTCTAATTGATAAAAGATTCACGTAGAAGCACCATTTTTTTGTAATTATTTGAGGCTAATTAAGTCTTGGGACTTTTTCTACAACCTCGTTAAGTGTCTATGATACTTCAATTCACTGAATTAAAAAAAGAGACCGAAGCAAGAGCTAAGAATATAATATTAAAAGGACTTGAAGAGCACTGGAGGACTTACAATGAAGCTTATAATCCTGATGTAAGTGATCTATTTAATACTTATGGTTCAAATTGCATAGTGGCTTGGATAGACGAAACAATGGTTGGAACAGGTTGTTGGTAGCGAAAAGATTCTAATACAGCTTTTATTTGTCGAATGTCCGTAATTTCCGATCTAAGACGCAAAAAACTTGGGTCACAAATACTCGCAGAAGTCGAAAGAAGGATTAATAGTCAACAGTTTAGATTTGTAGAATTAGAAACAACGAGTAGTTGGAAAAATGTTGTCCGTTTTTATCTGATGAACGGATATCGAGTAAGTCATGAAACAGAAGGTGACACATATCTTATAAAAGACTTATCTAATGAACCCCACTTAACATATGCATGCAGTTGACGGGCCTCGCGGCCCGCAACTGATGCTGGCGTTAAGGGGGAATCATAAACCAGCTTGTCACTGCACACTAATAGGTGTACAATCTAAATCGTGAAACGGAAAAAACTTGAGAACGAATTGAAAAAGCTTGGTTGGTGGTTTCTCAGGCATGGAGGAAACCACGATATTTGGACTGATGGAGACAGGCAGGAACCGATTCCTCGGCACAATGAAATTAATGAAAAGCTTGCTCGTTCAATAATACGTAAAGCAAAAAGAGGAGGCCTATCATGAGATTTTCAGGCACAATATACAAAGATGGTAAATTCTGGCTCGCTGAAATTCCTATTCTTGATCTGATGACCCAAGGCAGAACAAAGAAAGAAACGTATGTAATGGTTGCAGATATGTTGGAGTCATTGGTTAACAAAGAAGGATTCAAAGTCGAAGTATATAAAGGAAAAAAGGAAAAATTTGAAGTCGGTTCATCAGAACCAAAGCAAATGATCAGTCTTCTTTTGCAGCGAAAACGCGAATTAAGTGGTCTCTCTCTTTCGCAGGTTGCAGCCAGATTAGGTATGAAATCACGCAACACTTATGCTCGATATGAGCAAGGTCGTTCTGTTCCTAGTGTCGAAAAACTTAACGAGCTGCTAAATGCAGTGTGCCCACAGCGAGATATAGTAATAACCGAGAGTGTAATCCCCTTAACTAATGTTTCCAGCTGACGTTACCCGCTGCTCGTTCCTCGCTCTGGTGTAAAAAGGGTCGGGCCGGATTAATCAATTGAAAATATAGGACAAAAGCGTAAAAACAAGCTATATAAGAGTCTATATCGCTGTTTTGACCTCCAAAAAAGTAACTATAGCAAGTTTATTGAATGGCAAGGGCAAAACAACATTACATTCCCGATCAGATTTGGCATATTACTCATCGGTGTCACCTGATTTAATTTTTGTAAATAGGTATACTGTCACCTGATTCAGAAATAGAGAAAATTAAAAGCAGTTCAGATTTTAAGCTTTTTCTCGAATCTCGATTAGTTCAAAAAATTCATGATAAAACCGAGGGATTGGAAGAGGAAAACCTCAATTGTATATTTGTACCAGTACTTTGGGGCGATATTATGTCTTTAGTAGATTATGCAGATACATTTGATTATTTTAGAAAATTTGATTTCATATCTCCCTTTATGATGGTAGCACAGTACACGAGCCAAGAAGACGGAACACTTCTATTTGATTTTGGAAGTGTCATAAATTTTATATCCCGTATCGTCGAGAGAAGGAGAACTTAAACCTTTGTATTGCTTTGAATAGTCTCTAACAAATGCATACACCCGACTTTACGCGCCACTCCGTTCGCTGCGCTCACTACACTCTAGGCAAAGCGGGTGATGCTGGCGTTCTACAAACAGAAAAATGCGTAAACAATATCATTTCAGGAAAAGAGGAGAAGATACTCTTATATGGGATGTCCACAGACTTATCAGACTTTCTCAAGATTTTGAGATTAATGATATTCCTTTAAGTGATATAAAAGAATTGGATGAGGTATTCTGGTTTCAACATCCACCGGAAAAACCTACATGTAGAGCGGTTGCGCATCATGCAAAATTGATTCAACAAACAAACTTGGAACACCCAATAATCATGTGTCCTGAAAGTAGAATATTAGATGGAATGCATAGAGTTTGTAAGGCATTGGTTTTAGGTGAAGAGACCATTAAATCAAGAAAATTCAATACAATGCCGAAACCAGACTTTGTTAACATATCTGCTGAGGATCTTCCTTATCAGGAAGAAGATATATAAAACTGATGTAGAACAACAGGATTAATCCGCATTACTCGTTGAGCTCGTAATGCGGATTATCCAATCGTTAGCTTTCAATAAAAGAGAATAAAATGAATCCTTGGATAAAAAGAGTTTGGAAAGAAAACAGATATTTAGTTATAGCTATATTTCTATTGTTTTGCTTCAGAAGTGCGTTAGCCGATTGGAATACGGTTCCAACTGGTTCAATGAAGCCAACGATTGTCGAGGGAGATAGAGTTTTCGTAAACAAGATAGCCTATGATCTGCGGATTCCTTTTACTGGTATTTCCATTAAAAGGTTATCCAATCCTGAAAGAGGCGACATTGTAACATTTGATTCGGAAGCTGCAGATTTAACACTCATAAAAAGAGTTATTGGCTTGCCAGGAGACACAATTGAAATGATGAACAATAGATTAATTGTAAATGGTAAACCAGCAACTTACTCGTTTATAGAACACAAAAACAATGATCTAGTAGTTGAAGAAAACATCAACGGGTGTAGACACTTTATAAAACTGAATGGCTTTCCACCCAATTATAGTAGCTTTCTTCCTATTGTAGTTCCAAAAGGAAAGTACCTCGTTCTTGGAGATAATCGAAATAATAGCGCAGATTCAAGGGTTTATGGTTTAGTGCCGCGAAACGAGATTCGAGGGCGGTCAAAACTAGTTGTTATGTCTTTGAATTATGAAAACCATTATTTTCCAAGGAGTTCTCGGTTTTTAAAAGAGCTGCTTTAATCAAGGACCAAAAGCTAGCAATGATTTATAGTGGAGCGCTAGCTGGCCTTTGATAGAGTCAACTATCCGAGTTTCCGGCAAATTCTTCTTTAACATCAAAACCTTGCACGTAACCACTGAAACTCAGCGTTGGTCTGAATTAGAGTCACAGGAATTGACAATCTGTAGCCACAGGGATACAATTTGACACATGATTGAGATCCGGAAAACAGAAATATTCGCAAAGTGGATAGACGGCTGTCTGATTATTAGGGCTAGAGCCAGAATATTGGTCAGAGTAGACCGTCTGGCTCAAGGCAATCCGGGTGATGTTAAGTCAGTTGTTGAAGGCGTATCAGAATTACATGTCGATTATGGTCCAGGATATCGGGTATATTTCACAAAACAAGGGAAAGCAATCATTGTTTTACTCGCTGGTGGTGATAAACGAACACAAAGCAAAGACATAAAAACGGCTAAACGGCTAGCAAAGAATCTTTAGGAGGTATCAAATGGCAAAAACCAAGACAGCCAAATTTGACGTGGCTGAGCATCTTAGAACTCCTGAAGAAATGGCAGCATATTTGGAAGCAAGCTTTGAAGAAGCGGATGGAGACGCTACTCTTATTGCCAAAGCACTAGGAGACATAGCCCGCGTTAAAGGGATGTCCCAAGTCGCAAAAGATGCTGGCTTGTCAAGGGAAAGTTTATACAAAGCACTGTCCGGTGAAAGAAATCCAAATTTTAGCACAATCCTTCGAGTAATATCAGCTCTAGGCATTAGATTTCATGCTGAAGCGGTAAATTCACATACTGCGTAGCTCAACAAAAGTTTCAACCCGACTTTTCTCGCCGCTAAACTCTGGGGAAAGAGGGTTAAACAGGCCGCGCGAATCCGAATCCGGGTCGGACCAAGCTACGTAATAGAGCCCATGCCGGGCGTACACAAACTGGTTCAGCCGCTGCAAAAAGCCGCGCGGTTGATTAGGAGTGTTGGGATCTCCAAAAATTGACAGGCAACAACATATGTAATACATTGTAAGACATGAAAACAACATCAATTACAATTAGGCTAGACAAAGACCTGGAAGGTCTTTTAGCTGAAGCGAGTAAAAGATCTGGACGTAATCGTAGCGAAATAGCCAGAGAAGCGTTAAGGCGGCAACTGAATATTGAAAAATTCGAGTCTTTAAGAAAGAGAATAATGCCTTTTGCTGAAGCACGTGGTTATTTGACAGATGAAGATATTATGTCACAGATTTCATGAAGGTATTTTTAGACACAAATGTGTTGGTTAGCGCTCTGGCAACCCGTGGTCTTTGCTCTGACGTATTGCGGGAAACATTGTCTTTTCATCAACTGGTCATCTCCAAGCCATTGCTGGCCGAACTTGAAAGAATCCTCAAAGAAAAAATCAAACTTCCAGGGAATCTTGTTTCCGAGTCACTTGATTTTTTAAAACAGGCAGGTTTAATGTCTGAAACTTTTGAAAAAGCAATTCCAGAACTCAAAGACAAAGATGATGTGCCTATTATTAATTCAGCGTTGAATGGCGGCGTAGAACTGTTTGTTACCGGTGATAAAGAGGTACTGAAATTGAAAGTCATGAATGAAATGATGATTGTTGATCCAAGATCATTCTGGGAGTTAATCAAATCCCAACAAGCAACTTGAATTGACGGCATATCGTCGCTGATAAGTTCAAGTTCATCTTACGTACGAATCCGGGTCGGACCAGGCTATGCAATAGGTGACGTAGTTGAAATGTTGACATTTGATTGGCTTCCAATTTCAATACTTCGCCTACGTCCCCTATTAGCCACCTGTTACAATCTTATTTAAGCGCTTAAGGGGGGATACTCTCCCCCAAAAAATTAACTTAAATATACTGAAGTCTGTGGTTATCGTTAATTGGAAGTTCCATTCCCGACAGTTGCTTGTCTGAACCAAACTTCAGTATAGGCACCATTTGAATATTGATCATTAAGATTGCCATTATAGGTATCACAGCCAGGACTCCAAACAGAGTGACTAGTTCCTCCGTTACACTGGTTATAGGCACCCTGCTTAAAGTATTGCAGTTCACCTGAATAGGCATTGGGATATTCCGTACCATCCTGCCCTTCCGGACCAAACAGATCCACTACCTGACTGGGAATATCACTTGATTGTGTATACACGGAAGAAGTCAGGTCCTTTGTAAAGGTTTTCGTTGTTTTCCCGTTACAGTCAAATCTAAGGTACAAAACGCCGTTATAAACATTGATCTCGTATGAGAACTCTTCACCCAGCTCAACACCGTCTGATGGCTCTGAAGGGTATGAGTTTGCCGAACTGCCAAGATGTGACCAGTCATAGCCCCAGACCTTATGTGAAACATCCCATCTACCACTATTACTGCCGTTAGTATTTATCTCGTAGTTCCAGAATACAGCACCTTTTGTATGTCCGGGATATTTCTTGTAGAAAATCTTGACCGGTTCGTTTTCATGACCCTCAGAAGAGTGGATTTGGCCAATAACAACTGAATATGCAGCTGGTACCGTAGCATTACCGGTTGTACTCACATGCATAACTTTCAATGTTCCGGTAAGCTTACCACCTTGTTCCGGGGTCCACTCATTAAACTGACGCAGTTCACTGCGGGTGTTACTTGAATTGGCAGTTGTACCGCCCTGGTTAGGAGTTTTATAAACAACCCAGTCTACTCCGTCGTTTGCTGTAAAAAAATAATCATCATGTTTGTAGTTAATGAGATTCGTTACTTCAGATCCGGTTCCCAAAGTAATTTTAAACTCATTAAAAAATGAAATCACATCACTGGGATAATCTGCAGGGTTTGGACCTGGTTGACCCCCGCCCCAGATTTCGACTTCAGTTATCGAGTTCCAATTATTACTCGTATTACCATATCCAATAATTCTGACATATCGTGCAGATGAATCGGTCAGATCGTATGTCTCTAAACTCGTCGTTGAACCACTCGAGCTGGTTAGACCTAAAACATCTCCCCATGTGGATGCATTAGCAGAAGTCTGAATCTTGAATTCAGCTGAACGATTAGCACCTTTATACCATGCAATTTTGATAAACGTTACATCTTTAGAGCTGCCAAGATCATACTGTATCCAGGAACCATCTCCATTAGCAGACCATCTCGTTGATAACGATCCATCAATAGTATTTTCCGGACCGTTGCCATCATCACTCGAAGCTGTAGGGTTTCCAAAAACCGGTAACTGCTCCGCAGCGGAAACATGAGTGAACCCTCCGGCAGCAAAGAAAAATAATGCTGTAAGCAAAAGTGAAGCCCTGACAAAAAATGATTTCATAGTAAACTCCTACTATTTTTAATTCATGAAAAGAGCTTTGGGTATTCCCCCGGCAGCTCTACCTTCAATTGGGTTGGGGCCGGGGAATACACTGCTGGGACAAAGTATGTTCATCTTACTTCTTATAATTAAATATATTCAATCCGTATTAATACGTAAAAAATTAACACCCATTTTTGGGTTTGGTTTAGCCTTCCTTATCCAAAAAATATAGGCCTTTATCCAGGTTTTGAATGCGTTATCAGTGATCGGCTATCGGTTATCGGTTCGTGGAACCATTTCTCATGATGGGGCTAGAATTGGAAAAACCATCCTTTCAATGAAGCAGCAGCCTTTATATGTTGAATCATTGTCTATCTGATTACTTACGAGTTGTTCATCAAAACAGAAAGCAGAGCTTTCATCAAAGACCGATAACGGATAACCGATAACTGATCACTATTTTATTCAGTCAATCCAATACGAAGTGCGTATTTTACTAATCCAACGGTGTTTTCCTTTCCTAATTTTCTTAATATGTTTGCGCGATGACTCTCCACGGTTCGTGTACTGATTCCAAGCAGATGTGCGATCTCTTTATTCAGATTTTCTTCAGCTATTAATTTTAAAACTTCTCTTTCACGGGTACTCAAAGGTTCTGAGATGGCTGGAATGTTGCCTTTGGTTTTTTTATTACCAACATCTTCGGACAACTCACTCGCTAACAGGTCGCTCACATAGATATCGCCTTTTCGTATGGTTTCAATAGCTGTTAACAATTCTACATCTGAATCTTCCTTAAGAAGGTATCCCCTGGCACCAGTTGAAAACGCTTGATATAAATATTCTTTAGTCTTATGCATGGTGAGCATCAGTACCGCAATCACGGGATATTTCTTTTTAATTTCTTTGGCAGCCTCCATCCCTTTTAAACCTGGCATGGCAATATCCAGCAGGACCATGTCAGTTTCTTTTTGTTTCAATAATTCAAGAAGCTTTACCCCATCGCTTGCCTCTCCAACAACTTCAAGCCCGGGAACCTTTTCGATAAAAAGCTTCATTCCCTGGCGATAGATTGCATGATCGTCAGCGATTACGACGCGATATTTATCCATGATATGGTTCCTTTCATTTTTTCCGGATTGGTATGCCAATTTCTATTCATGTGCCAATCCTTTGGGTCCCAATTGAACGTTTTGAAACCGCTTTTAGGATCCTGAGTAGTTTGCAGTAGAACCCCTTACTATTAAGGTCGGTGACAGAACCTGGTGACCCAGTGGTTCCTTGCAATTGACTTGCAGCCTGCCGATAAGCCGCTCGACGGCCAAGCGTGCGATATCACTGATCGGCTGACGCACGGTTGTGAGTGGCGGTTGAACGATTTCTGCCAAGGCAATGTCATCCATGCCGACAACGGATAAATCTTCAGGTATATTCAATCCCAGGTCGCGGGTGCCCGCATATATTCCAAAGGCATACATATCGTTAATGGTAATGATTGCCGTGGGCCTGTCGGATCTGGTTAGGAGATCATGGGCACCGTGTCGGCCTAACTTGACGGCCGTCCCATCACCAAAGTCGTTGGTTACGCCTTCCCAGATCAGTTGCGGATCAACTTCTATCCCGGCTTCCTCAAGGGTCATACGGTATCCTTCCAGTCGGTCCAGTCGATTGACGGTACGAATCGGCCCGGAAATAAAGCCGATACGACGATGGCCCAATGCCAGCAAATGTCTGGTGGCCAAGCGGGTGGCCTGCACATTATCGACGCCGATGCTGTCAATCATAATGCGATCTCCCTGTTGAGTGGGTCGGTCGAAGGCAACAACATGCAAGCCTTTGTCGATTAAACTTTCCAGATGGGTAAATTGCGTCAGGGAGGACCCAAAAATAATACCCCGCACGCCATAGCCCAAAAGCTCTTCCGCATAATGCCGTTCGCGTTCGGGATCACGGTCGCTGTTACCCAACAACACCTGATATCCGCCGGCCAGGGCCGCATCTTCCACGAGACGGGCGAACATCCCATAAAAAGGATTGGCCACCGATGGCACAATTAACCCGATATAAGGTGAACGGCCGGTTTTGAGTTGGCGGGCAGCAAAATTCGGCGTGTAACCAAGCTGTTCAATGGCATTTAGGACGCGCTCCCTTGTGCTGGAGCTCATTCGCTTGGATCTCCCGTTGAGCACATTGGATACGCTGCTCGGAGAAACATTTGCCATACGGGCAACATCGGAAATAGTTATCTCTTTCATAATTGGTTCTATGGTTTATCTGGAACATGGTTCGCATGGACTATTTTTATTGTTCCACCCGCATAGTCATGCCTTCAAATGGGTAAACCGTGGAAGATCCGCCGGTAAATAAAAATCGCAACTAAATTCAGTACAAAGTTTAAGTGTATCGATTTACTAATATGATCTTTGTCACTTGTCAATATCTTTTTAGATTATCCAAAAGAACCGATTAATGAATGCTCAATTCAACCATGATAAGTATTTTTTATTAAAAATATCAAAATATTAAACAGTTATTTGAATTACTCACTATGTTTTCAACCAATCGTTTTTTGCAAGGTATATAAGATAGTAAAACCTTTTACCAAAAATTTCTAAACTGGTATCCTCTTAACGGGCGAACCGTCATTGCACATGCTGATTTACGGTGATTTGCACAGCCTGACCAACAGGTTAAATCCTGAACTAAATCCTGAGAAAATGTGAGCTTTAGGAGAGCATTAGCCTGAAGATCTCAAAATTTAAATAATCGGGATTGGCAATTGAGAAACTTACTAAGCTGAAGACGGTATTTTCGAAACTATCAATAGGAAGAGAGGAGAGACAGTATTCTACGAGGTGTTATGATGAAACAGTGAGGTGCTCTATTCATCCATCAATTTAACTGGTACAGGTTTTCCATTCTTGTCGATGGCGCTGGCGATGAAGGTGGCTTCCAAAACCAGGGTGCCATCCGAGTGATAGACATCTTGCAGGATTTTGTGTTTTAGACGGGTTTTTTGCTCCCAATTCAAGCCTACCCAGAATTTGTCTCCACTTTTTAAGGGTGCTTTGAACTTCAGGTTGCACTCCACTACAATCAGGGTAATGCCCTTTTCCAGAAATTCCGTGTAGGCTTTTTTCAAATTTCTTAGGTAGTTGTGTCTGGCATGTTCCAGGTAAACCAGGTAGCTGGCATTGTTTACGATACCCGAAGCCGATAACTCCGTATCACGAACTTGAAATTCTTCGGTATGGATATAGTTTTCTTTCATAGTGTCAGTTTTTTCAGGAACTTTGAATATATCTCACGTGTTTTTGGGTCATTTTATCCGATGCTGCAAGTTTCGCATCTTATAAGTAGAAATATGAACCGGTGTTAACGGCTAGTTGCTTTTGGATGCCGGATCAAGTCCGGCATGACACGACGCCATGATCGGTGGAATATTGATCCCATTTTTTACAACAAGAAAATCACTATCTAACATTTATAAGAACCTGTCATCCGAATTTCAATTACAAAGGAAGCCTATTGCATATCAGGTGACACAGAATGTCATCTGATATCTTTACCTGAATTTTGGGATGCAAAATCAACGATGAACATTATCTAATTCAAAATTCATGCTCGAAACCTTGACACACAAAAGGCAAGTTTTTATCATCTCACCTATCACCGGGGTATAAAATGTTCGTAATCATTTTCAAAATCAGCTCCTCATTTTTTTGGTTCAATTTAAATGGTGCAAGTCATGGGCAAAACAAATGCAAAAAACCTGGAAAAAATTAACCCATTCGTTTCTCCCGCCAAATATTCGCAACAACCCGTTGGACTTTACGACCGAATGGTTCAAATGAAATCTGATAACACACCACTGCTTCGAAGGAAAAAAGCATCGGAAGTGGACAACGATATGATTTCAAGCCCTGATTCCCTTGTTCAGACCAAACTGGATGTGGTCCAGCCTGACGATCCATCGGAAAAAGAAGCGGATTCTGTGGCAGACCAGGTTGTGCGATCACCCGATTCCAACATTGAAGTAAATTCGGCGAAATCAAGAGTGAATCGGGAGTCGAGTGTTGTCGTGAACAGAAAAGGACGATCGAGTAAATTGCAAGACGGAACTGCTGGAAACACCGAATCCTACATCAATAATTTGAGTGGTGGTCAACCGCTGAGTAAAAAGGAACGAGACTTTTTCGAACCTCGTTTCGGTGCTGATTTCAGCAATGTCAGAATCCATAACGACGAAAGAGCCCAGGTCAGTGCCGATTCCATCAATGCAAAAGCCTATACCAAGGGCAATAACATCGTGTTCGGCAGTGATCAGTATTCGCCTAACAGCCCCAGTGGTCGGCACTTGATGGCTCATGAGCTAACGCACACCATTCAGCAGGGGAACGGCGTACAACGCGATACCATCCAACGTGATGCACTTGATGTAAATGATCCTTTGGTTGAGGCCAGAGTGAATTTCATTCAAGATGCAGGCATGGAAATCGTTGGTATCTATCAAAGATCTGATCCGGAACAAAGTGTTGAGTTTTTAATAAAAGGAAACAGACAACAATGGCGGCATTTTATGGATCAAGGTAGCCGTGTGGTTATTGCGGAACAGCGCTTTTTTGATTTGTTTGTTCAACCATTTCTCAGTACTGCCGTCAGTCCCAGTTATGCCACAAGGTATATGGATATTGATTACACCCGATACGGTGTTCCCATACCAAATTCACTGAGGATTGACGACAACGACATCAAGGAATTTCTTTGGGCGTTATATGGGGACATGGCAAATAGTGACGCTTCGCTTATGACAGACAGCACATATCATTATTCAATCTTTTTGCAGGGATACAACAGCTCTCTGGCCGAATTCGTTGACAACTACTTCTATTTGATAATTGATGAGCTAATAGAAGCAACAGGCCAATCCACAATAACTAAAGATCATTTTAATAACGCGATGAAACATGGTTCAAATGACCTGCTTCAAGCATATATGAATAACGGTATTGCCCTGATGGAAATAGGGATGTTACAGATGGGGTCCGGTTTATCGGCGGACGATCATGAGGAAAAAGAACGGGGAGAAGAACAAATAAAAACAGCAGCACGGATGATAGCGTCTGCTAGAATGACTTACAAGGGACGAAGAGATACATTCAAAGAGAATGTTTCCGGAAGCTTGGGATTTATAAAAAGTATTGTCGGCAAGCTGCTACCTCCTATGAACATGGCTGCAAGCTTATTGACTGATGCTCTGTTATCAGATCTGACAGGGAAGTTGGTTAATGGAATCGTCAATGCCGTATTTAATGAGAACTTTGATTATGGAAAAATGGAAGATGACATCGACCTTTTTACCAATGCAATGTTTACTCAAGGCCTGATCACTAATACGTTATTTGAATCTGCTATTAGCTCAGAAGCACGAACTAGACTTAACAGTGCGTTTGGTGACTATCGAAATTAGGATTGGCTTTTATTCAAAAGAACCTGTCACCGGGCTTTTTGCGGATAGCAGATCAATCCGCGCAACGCAAGAGGATGGTGGGTTTGATCTGTAGTCGTCGGATCAGGTAGTAGGCACCCAGTCTGAGTGAAATGAGACTGACGTAAACTGCTAACTGTAGCAACTAGAAATAATAACAGTCTAGACTCGATTTAATGAATCAGTATCAGCCGGAATCAAGTGATTTCCAGATAAATTTGAGGGAATCCGAATCCGGGTCGAACCAAGCTATATCATTGCAAATACAGAGAACCTGTTGCCCGATTTCCAATTACGAATGAAGTTTGCGGAAAATCAGGCGATGCAGATTGTCACTTGATTTGTTTGATGTGATGAATGTTTCCAACTTTAAGAGGGAGCAAACCTTTTATCTGCTTACAAAAGGAAGCTTTAGGTTTTGTGATTGCCGATTTGCTAAGCCGGGCCATGGGAAATGCCTGACCCGGTTGCCGGAGTTAAGCCGGAAACTGGGCATTAGCTCCAGCGCCGATGTCGAACACATCACCTGATATCATCGCCGAACCCTCACTGCAAAGATAAGCCGCTGCCTCACCGACGTGTTCGGCTCCAAACAAACCAACCGGCAGTATGTGACGGCCTTTTGCTGCCTGGTTGAATTGTTCAAATGTCAACTTACGACCCGGAACCAGTCTTGATAAAACATAGTCGTTGTCGAGCAGTTTTGTATGTACTAATGTCGGACAGAGCGCATTGCAGGTGACGTTGAATTTGCCCAGGGCCATAGCTGTGCTTTTGGTCAATCCTATTACACCCCATTTGGTGGCTGAATAGATAGGAAAATTCGGGCTACCTGTTCTGCCGGTCACTGAAGACATCATGACAATACGGCCTGATTTTTGTGCTTTCAAGATGGGGGTAGCAACCCCAACTGTTTTAATCACACCTTTGAGATTGATATCGATAACCAAAGAAAGCTCTGCCTCGGAAAAACCTTCCATAGCACCAATTTGAGTGATTCCTGCATTAGCAACAACAAAATCCAGACTACCAAACTCGGATACAGCTCGTTTCATAGCTGCCGCCTGAGCCTCCCCATCGCGAACATCCCCTTTAACCGCAATGCATTTTACACCAAATGACTCGATCTTCTTTTTGGCAGTTGCCAGGTCTTTGCTTGTTGCCAGGGGATATGGAACCTCTTTGATCTGTTTTGCAATATCAAAAAGAACGATATTTGCACCCCTTCTGGCTAATGATTCGGCACAAGCATAACCGATACCACGTGCTGCGCCAGTCACAAATGCACTGCGACCTGCAAACTCTTTTATTTTCGATGCTTTGTGTGAGTCTGCAAATGCATTTGGAATGATCCCTGTTGTAAGTCCGGCACTAACCGCAGCTGCCGCTGTGCCAACGACAAAGTTTCTTCTTCCTTCATCCATTGGTTTTTCAATCTTGTTTGTTTTTTCAGTTTTCATGAAATTGCTCCTATCTAAGATTATTAACGCAGTTTTTAATTTAGTTTGAAAACGAACATTGCTGCATAGATTTGAACTATTCAGTCATAGACATCCTCCTATTGTATGGAATCTAATCGATTGGTTAGTCATCTATTTAACCGGTATCCAAACGGCGTGATCCACGGGACCTAGGTGACATAGATGTTCTGCCAGCAGCAGGCCTTCTCTGGATTTCATTGGTTCAACATCATTGTTCCATACAACGACAACAGACAAGTCGCCATCGTACAATGCGTGGTTTGCCATAAATGTTTCCTCAGCACTTGTTGACTGACTGATTTCATTCATCTTTTCCTTCAAGGAAGGAATCGCTTCTTTAAGGGCATCCGCTGAGGAACGGACGCGTATTAACTCAACCCATTTCATTATCTACCTCCTGTTTGGTAGATATATCGCAATTGCCAAGCCAAACCATTTGCTACTGTAATTATTGAATAAATTCTGAATTCCAAAATGCTATAGCGTTATATATTGCCCCGTAGAACGCAGCATGTTACGTTAACGCAAAATATTGCGTGTCAGGAGGATCAAATGAACATTGAACCAAGTAAATTTTTCAAAGAGGTTACCCTTCGGATCTGTGGGGATCTGGACATTGAAAAAGCTCTTCAGGATACATTTGAATACATTGAACAGGTAATGCCAGTTGATGCCATGGGATTGGTGCATACAGACGATAAACACATGACCATGTTTCCTGTTGCCTCGGTGCAACGCAAAGACATCGATTTCTATGAGTATAGAGGAAGCGGAAATGTACCGGTCATGCCTTTGTACGACAACTACGAAAGAGATCGAGATGCATTGGAGGTGGAAATGGGTTCGGTTTTCATACTCAATCGGCCCGAAGCATGGCGCAATGAAATGCTTGAGCTTTTCCCCAACCTGGCTAAATGTTCCTCCTTAACTCTTCAGCTCAAAATCCGTGGGGAAAGAATTGGCGTGTTCTTGGTCTCCGCCAAAGGTCATGAGCGGTATACAGAAGCAGATGCTTCCTTGTTGGCAACTGTCAAAGAACCTGTCGCTGTTGCTTTGAGCAATGTGCGTCGCTATCGAGAACTGGAAAAGCTTAAAGATCTGTTGGTTGAGGACAACAAGGCTTTGTCGGCCGACATTAAAAGGGCCTTAGGTGTAGAAGTTGTCGGTGCGGATTTTGGGCTTAAAGAAGTCATGCGCCAGGCTCGACAAATTGCCCAGTCGACCAGTCCGGCTTTGTTATTAGGAGAAACCGGCACGGGCAAGGAAGTTATTGCCAATGCTATTCATATGGCTTCTCCCAGGCGTAAAAGACCTATGATATCTTTGCAGTGCGGCGCGATTCCGGTTTCATTGCTTGATAGTGAACTATTCGGACATGAGAAAGGTGCTTTCACGGGTGCAACTGAACGGAAAAGAGGGAGATTTGAAAGAACAGATGGCGGCACGCTTTTTCTTGACGAGATAGGAGAACTGAGTCTTGAGGCCCAAGTCAAACTCTTACGAGTGCTGCAGGAGAAAAAAATTGAACGAATAGGAGGAACACGAACAATAGAAGTTGATGTCAGGGTGATTGCAGCGACTCACCGTGACCTTGAAGCCATGGTTCGTGAAGGCAAGTTTAGAGAGGATCTGTGGTACCGTCTTAATGTTTTACCGATACGCATCCCTCCGCTTCGCCTGCGGAGGGAAGATATTCCATCCCTGGTGCAATACTTTGTTGAAAAAAAAGCCAGGGAGATGAACCTGATGAAGACTCCCAGGATCGACAACACTTCGTTAAATCGTTTAAAATACTATGATTGGCCGGGAAATGTACGCGAACTACAAAACATTGTAGAACGAGCTTTGATTCTTTCAGGAGGTGACTATCTTGATTTTCCTGAGTTAGAAGCAATAAACGGTTCATTGAAGGTCAAAGCGTCTAATCGGAAAAAAGGTTCCTTAATAACCATGAACCAGGCGATAGCCAATCATATCAATCATGTTTTAGAAAAGACAGGTGGACAAATTGCCGGAAAAGGTGGTGCAGCCGAAATCCTGAACATGAATCCAAGTACGTTACGCTTTCGTATGAAACAACTTGGAATAAGATATAAGTAGTCACTTTTTAATCCAATCTTGTTTGCCTGCTCAATTCCCGATACCCGATATTTAGAAACAGTATACTGATCATACTTTACGGGTGAAAACAGTTAAACTTTCATTTGATTCAATCCGCGCTACGCAAGAGGATGGTGGGTTTGATCTGTAGTCGTCGAATCAGGTAGTAGGCACCCAGGCTGAGTGAAATGAGACTGACAGACACTGCCGTAATTGCACCCAGCCAGATCAGGTCTTCTGAAGGTAGCTTCAAGCGCAAATGCAACAACGGTAGGGCAATGGCAGTTCCCAACAAAATGGCAAACAGGGAGGTTATGAAAGCCAGCAGGATGTATTCCAGGTGCAGACTTTTTTTAATCACTGAAAGTTTGGTCCCCAGACAATGCAGAACGGTGGCATCATAAATCTGACGGGTCCGCCCCGTCGCCATCACACTGATCAGAACAAGCAAGCTGGCAGCAAAACTGACAGTTGCAACAACGGCAAGTCCGGCACTTGCCTTTGCCATCAGCTCTCTGGCTGTACTTAGAATAGATGCAGTCCGTACGGTAACGACGTTCGGTGCTATTTCTACAATCCTGTTTTGGGTTGAAATCACATCCTCATCATCCATGTAAGCGGCACCAACATACGTCTGAATGAAAGGATCCAAGGCTCCTTCAGAAAGAATGCCTTCAAACCAGAACCGGGTTTGTAATCCTTTTTGGCTGTAAATAGCTGCTATTTCAGTTTCAAGAGGCTGATCCTCAATATCAAACGTTAAAATGTCCCCCAGTTTTAGCTTTAATATATTGGCTTCCCGGTCTTCCATCGCCAGCTTGGGCAAACCGGTAACGGGTTGCTGCCACCACGCCCCCTCTATCAACTTTACCTTGTCGATATTAATGGTGGAATGACTCAGTTTGTATTCATCCCGTAAAGCTTCTTCAATATCGTCCCGGTTGATTGAGGTTATTTCTGCCAGTGGTTGTCTATTGATGTGGGTAATCCTTGATACCACCAGGGGCACCATGTCGATACGTCCGGAACTAGGGGATTCTTCCAGGGTTTTGACCACATCTTCGCGCTGAAAAGCCAGGACGTCATAAAGAACCAGGTTCGGTGATTCTTCGGGTATTGTATCGTTTATGGCACGAACCAGTGAGGCCACCACGATGGTGCAGGCAACTAGCAGAGTCAGAGCGGAACCTAGGGATAATAACGATGTGCGCAGAGGCGTTCCTGGGCGGTGAAGGTTGGCAATGGCAAGGCTCAACACAAATCTGCCGGATAAAACGGGATGATCATCAAAAGAGCGGGCAGTTTGTTTTAAACCTCGAACGATCAAATCAAGCAGCAACAGCAGCAACCCAACAATGGCGATAAATCCAAGGCCAAACAAGGTGTCTGGCACAGCGATCCAAACCAGGCTTACCAACAATGCCCCACAACCAATTGTGGCCCACCACCAGGCAAGAGAGGTGTGCATTCTCCCGGTTTCGTCACCCCGAAAAAGCGTTACCGGTTGAACAGATACAGCCCGGCCTATGGCGGGAAGTGCAAACGTGTAGGCTGTTAACAATCCAAACAACATGGCGATCAGGTTCGGGAACAACAAACTTGATAGTGAGTTCGCAGCCGGAACATCAGCAGAAATAAAAACAGCCCCAATCAATGATAAGCTGCCACCGATCAGCACTCCCAGCAGACTGGATCCCCCGCTGAGGATTCCTACCTGCAGTAAATAGACAATGGAAAGTCTTCGATTTCTTAATCCCAGGGCGCGTAAGGTGGCTATGGTCTTAAGTTTGCTGTGCAAGTAAGCCTGAATAGAGTTGAAAACCCCCAATCCACCGATGAACAAGGTGCTGAGAGCGATGATAATCAGACCTGAAGCAATTTGCCCCAGTCTCTCTGCAATCCGTCTGCTCCTGTCTTGAAAGGTTCTCACTTCCCAAATGCCATCCGGAAAAGTTGTATAAAACAGATCACGCCACTCTTCTGCATTGGTATTAGTGCGGAGGTAGTAGTCATAGTCGATACGACTACCGGGCTGAACGAGTCCTGAAGCTTGTAATGCTTCATCAGATAACAATACCGGTGTACCACGCCAGTTTGCACTCAGCCTGCGATCCGGTTGTTGTACGATCAATGCGCGAACTTTCATTTTCAGGTTTCCGATGGAAACCGTATCGCCCATACTTAACTTAAGTTTGTCAGCTAATACAGGATCGATGGCAATGCCCCAATGTCCGTCGGCAAAAGCTGTCAGCGATTTCAAAGGCTGCAAGGGTTCGAGGATTAGCTCTCCATAAAGGGGATAGAGATCATCCGTGCTTTGCAATTCCACAATGGAAATCTCACCGGTTTCGGTACCCAGCATGGTGTTGACTTCGTTGACCAGTGAAACTTCTCCGTATTGCCTGATCCAGTCCAGTACCGGTTCGGGAATTGCTTCACGAGCATCAATTTGAACATCTCCTCCCATCAGGGCTCTTTGATCCGAAAGTAACCCGGTATGCACCAATCGATAAATACCGGCTGAGGCAGAAACCAGGGTAACACCTAACACAAGGCAAGCGCAAAATACCCAGAGGGATCGCCCGCTCATTGTAAGATCTTTCCAGGCCAATCTGAGTAAAAACCGCAGAGAATGTTTATTCATGACAGCTTCCCTTCATGTAAATGCAAGACCCTGTTACAGCGTTTTGCTATGGTTTCATCATGAGTCACTATGAGCAGTGTGGAGCCGGCTTCGCTGTTCAGATTAAAGAGCAGATCGGTGATTTTTGATCCCGTATGGAGATCCAGGTTACCTGTGGGTTCATCTGCAAGTACCAGTTTGGGAGAATGCACCAGCGCCCTGGCTATGGCTATACGTTGTTGTTCACCGCCGGACAATTGAAGGGGGTAATGCTTTTTTCGTTGCTGAAGACCCACTTTTTCCAGCATTTTCAAAGCACGGGGTCTGGCATCTTCGATACCGGAAATTTCAAGAGGTAGGGCAACATTTCCCAAAGCTGTGAGACTGGGTATCAGGTGAAAAGACTGAAAAACGATGCCCAGGCTGTTGCTGCGCAAATCTGCCAATTGATCAGCATTCAGTTTCGTTAATGAAGTACCGTTAAGGGATATGTCACCTTGTTCAGGTTTTTCCAGTCCTGCGAGCAATAGTAACAGGGTTGTCTTACCCGATCCCGATGGACCAATAATAGCAACGGTTTCACCCTGGGCAACCGCAAGACCCAATTTTGAAAGCACATTGAGTTGCCCGTTCTCTGTTGGATAGGACATGCTCAGATTACTGATTTCGATCATTCAATCCGCTAGTTTAAGGGTTTATCGATGAGTTTTAAGGGGCGTTAAACGCTTGTCCAAAATAATTTATCTTTTCTAATCTTTATAATATTTCATGCTGAGCAATAACTAAAACAGTAAAAATGGTTTTTTAAGGTTTTACGGTTATTAGATGAATTATGTATTTATGAGACAGGAGTAGGGAAGCTTTTGTGCCGCCCCTACGGGGCTGAGAACTCAGGAAGGATTACACCGGTGGTTGACACCACCGGCTACTATATGCCGCTCCTCCGGAGCTGACTGCATTTTGGGATAGTTGGCCAGATTCAGCTATGGCTTTCACAGATTGCTTGGGATAAAATTATCATTTACTGACCTTTTTAAATTGAGTTTTGGTGGAATGTTGATATGGATTCGGTGACACAAATTGCTTTAGGCGCAGCCATAGGAGAAGCGACCCTGGGGAAGAAAATTGGTAATCGTGCTGTTTTATGGGGAGCATTCTGCGGAATGTTTCCGGATCTTGATGTATTGATTCCCCTGGGTGACGCTGTCAAGGATTTTACCTATCACAGGAGTGCCAGTCATTCCCTGTTTGTGTTGACGCTGTTGACGCCCCTTTTTGTTTGGTTGATTTTAAAGTTGAATCCGAAAACCATTCAATATCGAAAGCGCTGGATCACCCTTGTTTTTCTAGCTTTCACAACACATATATTACTTGATTGTTTGACCGTATACGGCACTCAAATATTCTGGCCCCTGCAAACGCCACCCGTTATGTGGTCAACAGTATTTATTATTGACCCGGTCTATTCCTTGCCTCTGATCACGGGTGTTTTGTTTGCGCTGGTCTTGTCTCGTAACAAATTGACGGGACATACTCTCAATAAGATAGGGCTGGGATTAAGCTCCCTATACCTGGTCTGGACAATTGGTGTTAAAGCCCACGTTGGCGGGATAGCGAAAGAGACTCTGAATTTGCAAAATATCTCTCACAACCAGGTTCTTACCATTGCAGCTCCTTTTAACACCCTTTTGTGGCGGGTTTTGGTAATGGATGATGATAAATACTATGAAGGGTTTTATTCCATCTTTGACGAAAATAGACGAGTCAATTTCCAACAGTATCCTATCCAAAAGCAGCTCTTGGATTCGTTGCAGGATCATTGGCCGGTTAAACGATTGCAGTGGTTTACCCACAACAACTATGCCGTGGAGCAGATTCACAATGACATCGTTATCAAAGATTTGCGGATGGGGTTTGAACCGGTTTACGTATTTCAGTTTAAAGTTGGCGAGATCAAAGAAGGTAACATCATCCCTACTAAAAGCAGTGAAGTGGAACCTGAATTTGATCTGAGCCAACTCCGACCGGTATGGGACAGGATTTGGACAGAACCTTCAATTACCATGACAGGGCTTTCAAGAACTAAGTGGTAGGTTAGACTTTATCCTCATTTACTATCGCATAAGCCTCAATTTCTACGAGATCATCAGGTCCTGCCAATGCGACTACCGCAACCACAGTAGAAGCCGGCCGGATGTCTGCAAATGCCTCATTATGAGCTTTTGCCACCTCATCCAGGTTTGCCATATCAGTCACATAAACAACGGTACGAACCACATCTTTCATATCAGCTTTTGCCTCGATGAGAGCATTCTGTATAACCTTTAGTGCCGCTTTTGCCTGTTCGTAAGCATTTTCCCGGTCATAAGGGGCAGGCGCTGTTGTTCCGGCAACGTGAATCTGGTTTCCGAGGCGAACAGCACGACAGTAGCCGAATACGGGTTCAAAGGGATTTCCTGAAGAAATATTGATTCTTTCCATAAAAGCTCCTCATTGCTTTGCAGGTGAACATTCTAATGATTGGGAAAGCTGACTGGTCATGGCTTAGCTGGTCGTTCTTGATACACTTAAAAGTTATAAGCAAAACTCACCCGGGACAGCCATCCGGGAACTGGTCAGGTACCAGGTTGAGTTCGATACCGTACTCCAGCCATGCTTTGAGTCCCGCAAGGACTATCGTGTACCCGCCCTTCGAATCAACTGCCTGGGACAAAACCTCATTATTACTACCTGGGAATCCCCAATTGGATATCTTTACCAATGTGTTCTTATCTCCTTGAGGCTCAAAAATCCATTCCACGGAAGTTAAATCACTATCCCATTCAACCAGTATCCATCGGTTCTTTTCAAGCTTTTTGACTGTTAGCTCGTCGCCAACACCGAACATCTCCCAATCCCAACGTATCTTTTTTCCCTGTTCAAGCCGCCCACTGCTCTTTGTAAACCAAAATTTAGTGGTGATTTCAGGGTTTACAAATGCCTCGAAAACTTCGGCAATCGGTCTGCGAATAAGCATTTGTGTTTCTACAACCGCTGAATTAATATTTTCCATTTATACACTCCTGATTCGACAGTGGTTATGCATTGTGACGCATAACTTGTATTATACTGAAACATTTTGTATCTGTTCAGCATAATTACCCCTTGTCCGTTTTCACCACGAAGAGCACGAAGTTTTATTAATTGAAGTGATTTCAACAGTACCAGTAATTCTATTTATGTCTTTTGTTTTACTATTCTAAGTCTTTTCCCTGCGTGTCTCTGTGGCGAATAGTTACAATTTTTTATTGAACCAGACGGATTCGATGCTGCATCGGATATAATATGTCCCGTAGTTTTTCTTGTGTGATTTTAGGGTTTGCCTCATTTAGAATAGATCTCGGCCATTTTTACGATTCGTTCCACTGCCGAGACAGCAGCAGCATGATCCTGTGAAAAGTTTAGCCGGATGCTGTCATTTGAACTCGGTGCGAATTCCGTCCCTGGTGTCACAGTGACTGCTGCTTGATGTCTGAGTAATCGCACAAATGTATACAAATCGACCTTAAGGGGCGGTAATTTGGGAAAAAGGTAGCTGCCCGCCAGCGGTTTTGCTGTAACAAAATCAGCTTCCCTGAAGATTTTGAGCAGATCATCTCGTATGGCTTCATGCTCACGAACTCTGTTTTCCATCCAGCCTGAAGGTTCCTGAAACCAGGTATCAAGTGCGGCTTGATTGTATCCGGCTGCTCGCAGGGAAACAATTGCCTGGAGTCGTTCCATGCGGTCAATCAAGCCGGATGTGCCAAATGCAGCTCCAAGGCGGAATCCACTGAGCGATTCCGTTTTCGAAGGTCCCATAATGGTTAATAGATTTTCCGGTTGCGTTTTACGGGCGCGGAGATGAGTGTACACTTCGCCGCTGTAAAGCATTCGGGAATAGAGTTGATCAACGATTATGGTTACATGGTGTTTTGCTGCGAGTTCTGAAATCCGATCGATTGAATCGGGCGAATATACCAGGCCTGTCGGGTTGTTTGGTGTCGAGAAGACAAAGACTTTCGTATCACTCTTGAATGCTTCTTCAAGTCTATTGAGATCAGGGCCGTTCTCAGATGAAGCACCCAGATAATTCAGAGAAACAGGCACTATTTCACCACCGAAAAACTTGACAAGTTTCCGGTTGGCGAAATAATCGGGCTCAATTACAGCTACTTTAGTCCCTGAAGCCACGGTTGCACCCAGTGCAAGAAACAATGCGCCTTGAGTTCCCGGGGTGATGATTATTTCGCTATCGGCTGAGATTGTTCGTCCCGTAAACCTGCCAAGGCGATCGGCCAATCCCTGCCTGATTTGTGCTTCACCGCGATACTCGGTGTAGGCTTGTTTAGCCCCTTTTTCATAGCCGGCATTCCATGCAGCGGAAGAGCCTGGTGTTGGCGGAAAGGCGTCTACATCGCCATGCGAGAAATCGACGGGAACTCCATCCAGCTTATCGCCACGCATGATCTCATTAAGATTATCAACGCTTTGTCGCCCCTCCTGTCCGGGAGCATTTTCCGTTTCAAGGGCTTTGAATTTTTCATTAAGTGTCATCATCTCTAACTCCAATCAGTCTCAAGGTAGTTTTTTATCCCAACTGTTTACGGTTCAAGAATACATGTTGTCAAGCAGGATTAAAATGATAACGATCGATAGTTTATTCTGGTTTCCAGCCCCGAAATTTCTTTCATGAAGCCATTCAAAAAAAATCCGGAATTTAGCAATTCATTGCAAAATCGCTTATAACGGGTTATGATAAAATACGTTTCTGCCCGATGATGTACGAGTAGTGACTCATTCTCTTGTACTGACGGCAGTGGTGATGTAACGCATTACTTGCGGGTACCGTAACAGGTAAAACCTACCATGGGAGAAAACAATGATTCCAAATATTTCGGATCAATGCTGGAAGAAAATTGTTGAAAATCCTGAAGAATATAAAGACATCGTTTCTTCACTTCAAACACGAATTTTTCTAACAGCCATAAAAGTCAAAAGTCACAGGTTATCTATTGATGAGCTAATTAAATTGGCTTACGACTTTTTTACAAAAAATGAAGACAGCCTGGCCGACGATATCCAAGCTATCTTTAAATAAACGAGGGAATATTATGAAAACGTTACACTCAGTTGAAGAGACTTCCGGTCTAATTCAGGATGGAAAAACCCTATTATTGGCAGGCGATGAGGCCCTTTTGGCAGCTTTGCCCAAAGGAAACTGGATTGGAGGAACCATTCCATATTTCATGGGAGATGAGGGGGGCATTACGACAAAAGAAAAAATTCACGTCAGAGAACTGGAGGATTCCAATAAACTTCAGTCGATAAGGGCGTATGGAGCCGAAGAGCTGTCTGCAATACCGGAAGGCTACGCTGAAAATGGTGTCTCATTTATTATTGTACCCGCATTTTCCGAGGCTCATGTCGGCTTTGCCAAAAATGCCATGTCCTATGACGGCATTTTTGACTCTCCTCTTGTCGGTTGGGTTTCCGGGGTTCATTTGGATGAGTTTGGAGAAGGAAAAGTGCCAAAAGTATATAATGGCCTGAGCGGAGAAGTGAACGAAAATAAAGCCGTGGTGATGCATACAAGTCTACCGGACGATACCTATGCAAAAATTGAAATCATTAACATTTTCAGTGATGAAGGCGCGACCGATGTGATTACCTTTCCAACCGACGGCAATGTTGTTACCGAATGCAAGGTTAACGGTGAAACTACGACCCTGGCTGATTATCTAAAAAAGACGAATCACGATGTTCAGCTGCCGCTGATCGGTGACTTTATGAGTGCGAAACTTAATGTTTCAATCCAAACGGTGGATGAGGAGAAAAAAGAAGTAGTGCTTTATGCTCCCGTTTTCAGTGATATCGAATACAAGCTTTCAAAACCGGTAGCCGACTATGCTACAGCATTTGCAGACCGGTTGGAAACTGTCATGTCTCTGGAAGCCGGTTTCACCTGCAATTGTGTCTTAAATTTTCTGTATGGCAATTTGGAAGGCAAAAAAACCGGCAAAATGACCGGTCCCATGACATTTGGCGAGATTGCATACATGCTGTTAAACCAGACTTTGGTTTACTGCGAATATTTGAAGAAGTAAAAAAGAGTTGCCCATGTAAGTGAAGTTGCTTGAAATCCGTTAAACTTGCCAATTGAGCCGTCAAGATCATCAGCTTTCGCAAATGATCGCCGGAAAATCGGAGGATTGTTAGCAATCTCAGATTTAATTTCTGAGTGCGCCGGATTTCAAGTCGCTGCTTGGAGTGGAACCGAACTTTCTCAGGTATTCCCTGCTGAATTGATTCGGGCTTTCATAGCCAACTTTTAAAGCAGTTTCTGTGACCGATTCACCTTCGCTCATCAGTAATCTTCTTGCCTCCAAAAGTCTGATATTTTTTTGGTACTGCAACGGTGTCGACTCAGTGATGACTTTGAAGTGCTGAAAAAACGACGAAACACTCATTCCCACTGATCTGGCTACTTCATCGACTGACAGGGTTTCTGTATACTTGCCGCGAATCAAAGAAATGGCTTTTGAGATTTTTGTGGCATGGCTATTATGCTGAAGTAAACTTCTCAGCATTCCACCGCAGGGAGCCTGTAAGAGGCGGAAATGGACCTCTCTTAAAATCTGCGGCAAAAGAACCAAAAAGTCTGTTTCGTCCTGGGTGGCGTTCATCAACCGGAAAAGCGAATCCACCACATGAGAACCGGCTTTGTTTACCTCTAAGGATCGAGAATGCCCCTTTCCTAAAGGGATCTCTGCGATTTCATGATGCAGGTCCCTGATGATACTGTAATCTAGCCCCAAAACCAGCGCAATGTAGGGAGCAGATTTTGAAGCTTCTGTAATTTTTGAGACCACAGGAATTTCATGACTAATGATCAACAATTCTCCAACACCAAAACCAAAACTCCTCTGTCCGGCGAAGATCTCTTTTCTCCCTTGTAGGATTAGGCAAAGAGCTGGTTCATAAAATGTTGCAGTGAGATCCGAGGGAATATCCTGTTTCAGAAGTAAAAAATGATTCTTCTCATCCAGTACCAGCTGTGTATTTCCACTGCTGCCCAGTAATTCAACGGCCCTGTTTTTTAATTCTTGAATATCTGCCATAATTTCACTCCTTATTTCAACCATAATCTGATAGCAGGTTGTTGTCATCTTTCATTCAAAGGTTTTGGAGAAATAGGCATGTATCGCATATCAATAGGCAAGCCGAGATGGACGTGATTGTAGAATCATTGAATGAAGTTGTGATTCATATAAAAGAAGACGTTTGTTTGTTCATATTTCCCCGAAAAGGCATAAACGTTGAACCAAAGCAAAGTCCCTATTGAAGCAGATGACAAACGTCAGGACGGGGCTACATCCCATAAGCGCTTACTTAAGGCAAGATTTTAATTAATTATGTGAACGAATGGTAGGGCGGCCCTACGTGGCCGCCGAGAGACTAGCCTGTTGGCAGGGTCGTAGCCCCGCCCTATTGTTTGAATGGTACTACGAATAATCTTATTTAAGCGCTGATGGGGCTACCTACCCACCGGAGGATTGGAATGGTAGAACGAACAACAAACGTTAATGGGTTTATCTTAAGTATTCGCAAGGTTTTCCAGGTTTGCGCATTGCAAGTGTTTGCCGGCGACCACGTAGGGCCGCCCTACCGTTCGATCGAGCATTCAAAGAGATCATGCTGGCAAGCTGATTAACAGCCTAAATCTTAATTCATCAACAAATAGATTAATATCCCAACATGGAGGATGTTATGAAACAAGCACATAAAAGTATAATGCGGGAAACCACGGAATTAAAACGCAGGGAGTTCATGGCCATGCTGGCGGGTTGCACCGCCAGCTTGATGGTGCCGAGCTTTTTCCTTGGCGAGGAAGCAAGTGCTGTGACTATGACCTCTCATTCTGATCGGCTTGGTAAATTGCTGCCCTTGCGCAGGCTTGGTGCATCAGGACCGGTTGTGACTAATATGGGCGTTGGTGGAGACCATATGGGCAGCGGTTCGGAAAAAAACTCGCATGCGATTATAGAAAAAGCCCTGGAAGAAGGAGTACGATTCTTCGATAATGCTCCCCTGTACAGCGGCGGTATAGCAGAGAAACGCTATGGACAATTCCTCACTCCCAAGTATAGGGATGTTGCTTTCATCATGACCAAAACCTTGGCCAGGGATAAACAGGGAGCCCTGAAGGATCTCGATAATTCTCTCTCACGCATGAAAACCGATTATGTCGATTTATGGCAAGTGCATGCCCTCACAAGTCCGGGAGATGTTGAAAATGGCGTGCAAAATGGAGTACTCGATGCTTTGCTTGAGGCCCAGAGCAAGGGCAAAGTGAAATACATCGGATTCACCGGCCATACTTCATATAAGGCCCACCTCAAGATGCTTGAGGAAGTCAAAAAACGAGGTGTGAAGATGACTGCCTCACAAATGCCGGTCAACCCGGCTGATCCGCATTTCGAGAGTTTCGTCACCCATGTGGTCCCCAAGTGTGTGGAAGCAGGTATTGGCGTGCTGGCAATGAAAACACTGGCCTATGGACGTTTCTTCGGTGGAAACCAAGGGTGGCGTCGGACCCATGTTTCTGTCAAACCGGCGATACCGTCTGTACTTTCCATAGAGGAGGCCTTTGGATTTGTGTGGTCGCTACCCATCACTACCCTTGTTAGTGGTATGCAAAATGTCCGGCAGGTTTCGCACAATGCTGCCATTGCACGCAAAACATGGAACTGGAACCAGGCCGAACTCCAGAAACGAATCAACGCGATGGCCCCTTTTGCCGGCCCGGATCTTGAGTTTTATAAAGGTTGAGTTTTTTATTGTTATGCTTTGGTGTCAACCGGAATTTGTATCGCCTGTATAAAGGCAAGGCTAATGATAGCGTAAGCAGGGATTTGATACAGCTAACAAAGCGAACGGTAGTGAATGACTATTTCAATCGCTACGTTCAAGTGATAAATATATATCCCATTGACATATCCCAAGATTACTTTTATAGTCTTTAGTAAGAATGACATTAAAATGGAGACTAAACCATGACAACTGTACATACAAAAATATTTAAAAGTAATCGGAGTCAGGCAGTACGCTTACCTAAATCAATAGCATTCCCTGAATCTATAAAAGACGTTGAAATAACTGCAATTGGAAACAAGCGTATCATTACTCCGGCAGGAAAATCCTGGGATGAATGGTTCGCATCTCCCGGTGTTTCTCCTGATTTTATGGATAAACGAGGGCAGCCTGAAGATCAAATTCGGGAGAGTTTGTAATGCTTAAATATATGTTGGATACAAACATTGTAATTTACACAATTAAAAACCGTCCTGAGCAGATTCGGAAGCTTTTCAATCTTCATAATGAGCAGCTTTGCATATCTACAGTGACTTTAGGTGAGTTAGTGTTTGGTGCCGAGCATTCCCAGCAAGTCGAGCGCAATTTGGCGGATATAGAGGCCATGGTCGCTCGCCTTGAGGTGCTTCCTTTTGATACCAAAGCTGCATACCATTTTGGTCAAATTAGAGCCGATTTGTATCGTATCGGTAAACCGATTGGTCCTTACGATATGATGATTGCGGGTCATGCAAGGTGTTCTGGATTAATTCTAGTTACAAACAATGAAAAAGAGTTTTCTCGAATACCAGGGCTTGTTCATGAAAATTGGGTCGGTTCATAAACAATCAAGTAACCAAAGTTTCTAAAAACACTGATCAAGATGTTTAAAGGTATCCAAAAAGGAGACGGGACCATGAAAAAAACAACAACACTGGGAAACAGCACACTCAAGGTAAATCGCATTGGCCTGGGTTGTATGGGCATGTCGGAGTTTTACGGATCTTTTGATGAGGAGGAATCGATCAAAACCTTGCATAAAGCCCTCGATATTGGGGTCAATTTTTTTGACACAGCTGATATATACGGGTGCGGAGCTAATGAAGAACTATTAGGGAAAGCTTTTAAAAACCGTTGGGATGATGTCGTTCTGGCAACGAAATTTGCCGTGATGCGAGGTCCTAACGGAGAATTTTTGGGGCTGAACGGAAAGCCGGAATATATCAGGAGTGCTTGTGAGAAAAGCCTTAAAAATCTGGAAGTTGAGGCTATCGATCTGTATTACATGCATCGACAAGACCCCGAAATGGAGATTGAAGATATTGTCGATACCATGGCTGATCTGGTGAAAGAGGGCAAGGTGAAGGCACTTGGTCTTTCCGAAGTCGACGCTGAAACACTGCGTCGCGCCCATACTGTCCATCCTATTACAGCCTTGCAAACAGAATATTCTTTATGGAGTCGTGAACCCGAGCAGGAAATTTTTGATGTTTGTAAAGAACTCGGTATCACATTCGTACCCTACAGTCCTTTGGGACGCGGATTTCTAACCGGAGCGATTAAGAGCCGTGCTGACCTGGAGGAAGGAGATTGGCGATTGGACAATCCTCGATTTACTGATGAGGCTATCAAACAAAATCTCAAGTTTGTTGATGTTGTGGAAGAGATTGCGCAGAGCAAAGGTGCAACCAAGGCGCAAATCGCCCTGGCCTGGGTGTTAAGTCAAAATGATGAGATCACGCCGATTCCGGGGACAAGGAAAATTCACCGTCTCGAAGAGAATTTAGGAGCTTTTAACCTGGAACTAACCCGGGATGATTTGGCAACTATCGAAAAACATGCCCCGTCAGAAACAATTGGTGATAGATACTGAGGAATTGGGTTTATCAAGGGCTCTAACAGAGCCTTCACAATCATTCAGGATCACACCCGTTACCGATTCTTTCAACAAAATGACATTGGGTCTGACCCTTCCTGGCTGACAAAAGAGCAAATGGATAACGTTTTATTCAAACCAGATGGCAGGCGACACGACGGTCGTGTTTTTCTTCCAGCCTGGGGCGTTCTGATTTGCAAAGATCTATTGCCTTTGGGCAGCGAGGATGATAGGCACATCCGCTTGGCGGATTAATCGGATCCGGTATTTCTCCCTGGGGAGGAGCCACTTCACGGCCGAAACTATCAAGCTTTGGCGCTGCATCAAAAAGCATCTGTGTGTAGGGATGTTGAGGATTTGAGAACAATACCTCTGTTGGTGCTTCTTCAACCAGACGACCCAGGTAAAGCACCCCTATTTTATCAGCCATATGTCGCACAACCGTCAAATCATGGCTGATAAACAGGTAAGTCAGACCAAGTTGATCTTTCAAGTCACTCATTAAATTCAGAACCTGGGCCTGCACAGAAACGTCTAAAGCAGATGTTGGCTCATCGCATACGATCAACTTGGGTTCGGAAGACAATGCCCTGGCGACACAAATTCTCTGACGCTGACCACCGGAAAACTCATGGGGATACTTGTTGGCATCATCTTTTGACAGGCCTACCAATTCCAGCAAACGTTCGGACACGCCTTCGGTTTTGCCGCCTAAAGCCTTAACCGGCTCTTCGATGATGCTTTTAACCCGCCACCGCGGATTTAAACTGGCAAAGGGATCCTGAAAAATCATCTGGATATCGCTACGGATTTTTTTTATCAACGATTCATCCTTTTCTCTGGCCAGGTCTACACCTTCAATTTCAACAAACCCTTCGGTGGGGGGCTGCAAGCCAACAACAATCTTGCCTATGGTCGATTTCCCTGATCCACTTTCACCAACCAATGCATAGACGCTTTTTTCAGTTACATCCAGGCTGACGTCGGACACTGCCTTGAGGAGAGCCACTGGCAACCTTTCAATCACCCGGTTCAACCAGGGTTTTGACACATCGAAAACTCGGGTCAGATTGGTAATTTTAACTAAAGTGCTCATTGTCTCTGCTCCGAATGTTCTGTTACTAGCCAGCATGCAGCCCTGCCATTGCAATTGCTCAAGGTTGGGTAAGGATCTGTACGACATTTATCAAAAGCAAACTCACAGCGTGGATGAAACGCACATCCGGTTGGAAGTGCCCCAAGCGTCGGCATGGCCCCGGGTATCTGGTTAAGTCTTTCTTTTCCTGCGGAAGCCAACGGGGTTGAAGCCATTAAACCTTGTGTATAGGGCTGTTCCGGAGTGGTTAAAACCTTTTCCACAGGACCCAGTTCGGCAAGTCTTCCTGCATACATCACAGCAACTCGATTGGCGGCTTCGGCAATCACACCCATATCATGAGTAATAAGCATGACGGCTGTTCCCCGTTCCCGGCATAGTTGTTTTAGCAGCGATATGATTTGAGCTTGAACCGATACGTCAAGCGCGGTTGTTGGCTCGTCGGCAATAACCAGGGAAGGTTCGGCACATAATGCCAGGGCAATCACGACGCGCTGTCTCATTCCTCCGGAAAACTGATGAGGATAACTGTTGATTCTGCTGGCAGCGGCAGGAATACCGACCTCATCCAAAGCTTCCAATGCTTTTTTGTCTGCAGTGTTTTTATCAACAGGCAAATGGGTTCGGATCGTCTCAGAGAGTTGCTCACCTATTGGTATTAGAGGATTTAGTGAAGTGAGAGGATCCTGGAAAACCATACCGATCTCTTTTCCTCTTATCTTCTGCATCTCCTTTTTTGGCAGATTCTGAATGGGTCGTTCTTTTAATAAAATTTCTCCACTGGCGATATGGGCGGGTGGATCCAATAAACCGATAACGGCGTTTCCCGTCATCGATTTTCCGGCGCCACTTTCGCCGACGACACCTAAAATCTCACCCTTTTTAATGTCTAAACTGACATTATCGACAGGCCTCAAAACGCCTTTTCTGGTAGGGATATCAACAACCAGGTCATTTACAGCTAATATGGTTTCGCTCATTAACGCAGCCTCGGATTTAAGGCATCCCGTAACCAGTCTCCCAATAGGTTAACAGACAATGCAAGCGCGAGAAGAGTTACCGCTGGGAAAAAAAGAATCCACCATTCTCCGGAAAAGAGATAGTCCTGACCGATACGAATTAAAGTTCCCAACGACGGTTGAGTAGGAGGTGCACCAACACCAAGAAAGGAAAGGGTCGCTTCCGCGATAATGGAAAGGGCAAGATTGATTGTTGCGATGACCAGAACCGGGTTTAGCACGTTGGGTAAAATGTGGCTCAACATGATTGCGATGGGCTTTCTGTCAATCAGTTTTGCAGCTTGAATGTATTCCTTGGCATTTTCAACGAGGGTAGCACCACGAACCACACGCGCAAACTTAACCCAATCGGAAAGACCGATAGCCAGGATTAATACCCAGATAGCCATTTGATCCCTCATCTCGATCGGCGTAAACCCTTTGGCTATTCCAAAAATCAACATGGCAACCAGAATCGATGGAAACGTCAGCTGAACATCAGCAATACGCATGATAATCGTGTCAACCCAACCTCCCAAATATCCGGCCAGTAACCCCAGTACCACCCCTATAGCCATGGCAAATAAGACAGCCATAAATCCGACAAACAACGATACACGCATGCCGTACATAATGGTCGAAAGCATATCTCGTCCCTGGTCATCTGTACCCATAAGAAACACCTCATTGGTGAACTGATTGGGTTCCATGGGTTTGGAAAAGCCGTTCATCAGGTTTAAGGTAGCCGGATCAAAGGGATTATGGGGTGCAAGTATCGGGGCGAAAACCGCTGCACATATCAATAAAACGGTGATAAACAACGAAACAACTGCAACCGGGGAGTGGCGAAACGACCACATCAAATCGGAATGCCAGAAACGCTTTAATCCGTTCATTGGTGACCTGCCTTTACCGCACCATCGGAACGAAGTCTCGGATCAATAGCATAATATAACAGATCGACTGTAAGGTTGATTACGACAAACATAACTGAAACCAATAGCAGATAAGAAGCCATTACGGGGATATCTACAAACTGAATGGCATTAATAAAAAGTAATCCCACCCCGGGCCACTGGAACACTGTTTCCGTTATGATTGCGAAGGCGATGATTGAACCGATCTGTAACCCAGTGACGGTGATGACGGGAACCAATGTGTTTTTTAAGGCATGTCTAAAATGAATAGCTCGATCAGACAGTCCTCGAGCAAAAGCGAAGCGGATATAGTCCTGACGTAACACTTCAAGCATTTCGGAACGAACCAAACGCATGATGAGTGTCATTTGGAATAATCCCAGTGTGATCGAAGGAAGTATGATGGCTTTTAACCCGGAAACCGTCAAAAATCCGGTCGTCCATCCACCCAGGTCAACCACTTCTCCGCGACCAAAACTAGGTAACCAATTCAGCTCCACCGAAAACAGGTAGATTAATAATATTCCAATAAGAAACGTCGGCAAGGATACACCAATCAATGACGAGGTCATAATCGTATTGGCGATAAATCCGTCTCGCTGAATGGCGGTAAAAATGCCAAAGACGATTCCGCCAACTATTGCAAATAATATGGAAACTGCAGCTAATTCCAAAGTCGCCGGGGCCCGTTCTGCAATGATATCGGCAACGGGACGTCCCTGGCGATAGCTGACACCAAAATTGCCTTTGACGGCACCTTGAAGGAATTTAAGATATTGGATAGGGAAGGGTTGATCCAAGCCGAGTTGAGCACGCAGTCGAACTATGTCAGCGTCAGTTCGCTCTTGTCCCAGCATATTGTCGATTGGATCTCCAACGAAACGAAACATGGAGAAAGCCACCAGTCCTACAACTGCCAAAACGACAATTGCTTGAAAGATGCGCCTGATTGAAAAGGCTAACATAGTTTTTTAAGTGTCTTGATAAGTTTTCTTAATTCCGCTAACCACTATGTCCAAAACATTCAAAACTAACGGCATGCAGAATAGTGGTCGGTTATCGGTTATCCGTTATCGGTTGTTTGTGAAAGCTTCGCTTTCTTTTTTAAGGCTAACTGACAAACAGTTTTTCGAAAGATAAAGGTAGTGTTTGATCAACGAGATGAATGTCTGTTTTTTAGTCCAGGTTTAAGTAATAGTTCCACAAACCGATAACTCATAGCTGATAACCAAAAACACTGGCAATTGTAAAGAAAAGCCAGTGCTTTCGTATCAGATGGAGTTATACTCAAGCCTAAATTGCGTGGCTTTGAGGGTTAATTGAATTTGAAATACTTCATTTTTGGTTGATCTTCGGGTTGAACGATCGTTTGGATCTCCTTTATCATCCCCCAGTTCAACACTTGATGATGGATAGGTAGGTAAACAACCTCTTCCTGCACCACTTTCCAGATATCGGCGATTGTTGCATTTCGTTTTTTCAGATTGGTTTCCGAGGCAAGGCTTTTGATCTTGGCGTCAATTGCAGTATTGGAGAATCGACTTCCATTCCACGAACCGTATTTAGGGCCTTTTGTATGAACCAGGAAGTTAAAGATATACTCGGAATCAAAGGTTGGCACACCCCATCCCAGCATATAAAAATCTGTGGCCAGGGTATTGATCAGTGGGAAATGTTGCGCTTTTGGTTTTGCATCCAGATTCACTTTAATTCCAATTTTAGCCAACATACCAACAGCAGCCTGGCAAATCGCTTCATCGTTAATATAGCGATCATTTGGGCAGTTCAGCGTCACGGAAAAACCGTTGGAATAACCGGCCTTGGCCATTAAATCTTTTGCTTTGTTAATGTTGTTCTCCGGTACTCGATCCAGTTCTTTTGTCCAACCGTTTACGAAAGGAGGCATGGCAACACCTGCAGGTATGGATTGATCCCGCATTACAATCTTTTGAATCGCCGTCCGATTGATCGCCATATTCATTGCCTGCCGGACACGCCTGTCAGCAAATGGATTTTTACCGGAGATGTTGTCACTCTTAAGATCAGCATCGCCCTGGTTGAGTCCGAAGAAAATCACACGATTTTGAGGTGCTTTTTCAACCTTCAAACCGGCTTTGTTCGCAACTCTCTGTAAATCCTGAACCGGCAAATCCTGCATGAAATGAACTTCACCGGAAAGCAGGGCAGCTACACGAGTCGCCGCATTTTGAATGGGTGTGTACACAATTCTTGTTATTTCCAAAGGAAATTGACCTTTTCCCCAGTAACCGTCAAAAATTTCCATCACAGTCTTTGCGTCGGCTTCACGGCTTACCAGTTTATAGGGACCTGTTCCATTGGTATTTCTGGAGCTAAAGGTTTCCTCACCACTTTCAAAGTCCTGAACATCAACTGCCTTGTTGGCTTCGGCCCAGCTTTTATCCATGATAAACATATTGGTCAGGTTATTCACCATGATCGGATTGGGACCTTTGGTTTCGATTTCAATGGTGTATTTTCCTTTCGCTCGAACTTCCTTAACGGAAGCAAGCAGCTCTTTCATGTCACTATTCACTGACATTGCCCGATTGAGAGAGAAGACCACGTCTTCGCTGTCAAACGCTGCACCATTATGAAATTTCACACCTTTTCTCAACTGGAATACCCAAACATTAGGGTTTTTAGTGCTAGGCGCCCATTCAGTCGCCAGACCGGCTTCAATAATTCCCTTGGAATCACGTAGTACCAAAGGTTCGTAAATCTGGTGATTCAAGGTATGGGTCGGACCTTCGTTCTGAGCATGGGGATCCAGTGTCAAACTGTCACCGGACCGTGCCCAGTTCAAGGTTTTGGCGGCAGCCATTCCACTTGCACCGACCATCAACGCGGTTGTTAAAGCAATTAATCGTTTCTTCATAATAAAACTCCTCCTTTTTGTCCTAAAATATTTTTTAGATTTTTTGTTATACTGTGATATTCAAATATCCTAGGTATGTCAACTAAATCAGTGCAGATTTCAAAAGGCAAGGGAAAATTGGAAATTCAGATTACAGGATTTCCATTTCCATAAATTTCGAACATTCTACTATGTCTCCGGCTACATGATCTACCAAAATCAAGACCAATAACCTGAGATAGTGTGTTATCATCTGAATTTAATAAACGAGTATGCCCAATTTTATGTTGATAGAAGGAAGTTAAACGGTAAGAAGGGGAAAAGATTCTGAAATATTGTTAGGCGGTTTGATCCGGATACTCCTGGATATTTGCAAGCTCCTCTATATATAGACCACCTATGTTGAGTGTCAATGAAGCAGAAAGAGCCAGTTGAATAGTTTAGTTTGGAAAGTAAAGGTATTGCTGGGCTAACGGCGGCTCTGCGATCGATTTGATTGAATGGGGGAAAATGAATCCTTTGTAATTATTGTTTATTTTTGTCACGTAATACATTCCCTTTACTTCGACCCAAACGTCGTTTTCGAATTGCTTGGTTCCCATATCTTTTATAAACACACCTACAGTCTGGGCATCTGCAGCGCAACAGGTGATATAAAACCGGTATACTACTGCATTAGCCCAAGTTACATCTTTTCGATTGTAAATTTTTCCTTTGATCTCCACGGGATACTTGTTGTATTGGTACGACTGCTTTAACAGCTTACTAATGCTTATTGGCTGGTAGTCATAACTGGCATTCTGTTGGTCAAACTGTGGTTCCGGAAAAAGTTCTTCAACTGAAATCGGATTATTTTGAGCTTCATCAGGGTTCGATGGCTGCTCCGCAGTAGCATTCAGAACACGCTTCGTATAGGCATTTGAACCAAGGGTCTTGTCAACCGAGCCAAACATAAAAAACATCGGTAGCAGTAAGATTAAGCCCGGCAGAAAAAGGCCGACTTGGTGGTGCGGGGAGTGCTTTTTTCCGGCCAACAAGCAGACTGCAAACAGCACAAAAACAATGGCGGAAAAAAGTACCAGCACCCTGAATTTTGGCTGCAAATAGGTAAGATATTGATCGCTAAAAAACAACCAAAAATTGATTATGGCCCAAATAAAAAACAGAATTGCCGGAATCAATACTGATATTCTCATTTTTGGGAATCGAGCTTTGTTTTCCATTAGCTGGCCATTTGAATGGTTATTTGCGTAAATGCCACCGTGAAGAATGTCAGCAAAGACAGTGCAATTATTACTTTCTTTTTAAATAGCCCCAGGTACATCAGGATCAGTTTAATATCAAGCATTGGACCCAGCAGCATAAATGCCATTTGACCGGAAAAAGCGATTCTTGCTGATTGAAATGATGCAGCGATGAAAGCGTCTGCCTCACTGCATAAATTCAGTAACATCGCCAATACCATCATGATCAAAATGGACAATTCAGGGGTTTCAGCAAGTTGAGTGACCACTTGTCTTGAGATAAACGTCTGAAGCAAACCCGCAACAAAGGCACCGATTATAAGAAACCGGATGACGTCGAAAAAATCCTGTGCAGCATGATGAATCACGCTGTTCAATTTATGGAATAGTCGGCCTTCAGAGTGTGAATGGTGGCAACAATCAGAACCATGGTTGTGATCAGTTGTCCCGTCTACTAAAACCTGTTTTTCTGAAAATAGCAGGCCGATCCAAACAGCAACAGACACGGCGATTACATAGCCAAACACCAGGCGGGTAAGCATTACCTCCCAAGAAAATGCATAAGCGATATAGGTAGAGGCCCCAACAATCGGATTAACAATTGGACCACCCAAAAGATAGGCGATGGCTGCGCTTAGGGGAACACCTTTCCGCAGAAAACGTCTGACCACAGGTACCACAGCGCATTCACAGACAGGAAAAATCAGGCCGAGTCCCGCTCCTATAAAAACAGCCATCCAGGTTTTCTTTGGCATTAAACTGGATATCCTGTCTTTTGAAACAAAAACCTCGATTAAACCGCTCGCCAGACTTCCAATCAGCATAAAAGGTAATGCTTCTAGTACGATCGCAAAGAAAATGATAGAAAAAGTCTGCAATGATTCCGTATTTCTGAAAAAAAACAAGAAATACATGGCAAAAACGAGAAACATAAACTGAAACAGCGTTCCTGCCTCCAACCGTATTGTGAACTGTGGTTTGTCATCTTTGTCAGCGACGATTTTGGTGAGATCGGCTTCTTGCATAATACTTTTCAAGATAACTTCGCGTTTTTCCGTACAGGATCTTTTAATTAAGAATCAAGAATACAAGTCCTAAGGTAATATACTTAGAAAATAAACGTCAGACAATTCATTTGTCTGAAAACCTTATGGTTAAAAAGAAAAATTAATCATTTTAATGCAACTCAATTGCATTTTTGAAAAACGAAATTTATACTATCATTTAGTTTTCAATCATTGCAAACCGATTGTTGGACCTACCACTGGTTTGCAGATTTTGTTTCTCGGAGCATGACTAATGCTTTTAATCCTGATTCTGAGGAAACGAATAAGAAGAGATGCAATTTATTTGCATTTCGATGACTATTTTCTCTCATTCCAATTAAGGAGACGAAGAATGCACAATTTTATCAAAAGCGTTTTAATGGTGGGAATTTTGACTTTTGGATTAACTGCGTCTGCAACGGCAAAGTCCAAGGTTCCGGTTTTTGTAAGTATTCTTCCACAAAAATACTTTGTACAACAAATTGGCAAAGACCTGGTGGACATCCAGGTCATGGTTCAACCTGGTGCCAGTCCTGCCACTTATGAGCCTAAACCCAGACAAATGGCCAATTTATCGAAGACAAAAATCTATTTCGCCATTGGAGTCCCATTTGAAAAAGCCTGGCTAAAAAAAATCGCTGCTACCAATCCCGGTATGCAGGTGGTGCAAACGGACCAAGGTATAGAGAAACTTGAAATGGTGGCTCATCACCATCATGACGAGCACGAAGGACATGAGCATCATGGAGAAGGGCATCATGAACATGAGGAAGCCGGACATCATGGAGAGGAAAAGCATGAACATGAACATGCACATGAAAAAGATCACCATGGGGAAGAACATCATCATGAAAAAGGAAAACACCATGAGGATGAGCATGATCACCATGAACATACTGGCTTAGACCCGCATATCTGGCTATCACCGCCGCTGGTGAAAATTCAGGCCCGCACCATTCTAACCGCCCTGCAAAATGCCGATCCGCAAAACAGAGCAGTTTATGAAGCTAACTATAAGACTTTCACAGCGCAGTTAGAGCGACTGGATAACGATCTGAAAAAAGTTTTCACTGGTAAAACAGGCCTTGATTTTATGGTATTCCATCCAGCCTGGGGGTACTTTGCACATGCCTACGGAATAAAACAGGTACCCATCGAGATTGAGGGCAAAGACCCAAAGCCTGCCCAGTTGAAAGAATTGATCAAACATGCCAAGGAAGAAGGGGTCAAAGTAGTTTTCGTTCAACCCCAGTTTTCGACTCGGAGTGCTAAGGTCGTTGCCCGGGAGATCGGTGGTCAGGTTGTTTTTGCCGACCCATTGGCTGAAGACTGGATGACCAATTTGCGCGAAGTCGCAAACAAGTTTCAAAGTGCATTAAAATAGCTTTATAAACTAATTCGCACTCAAACATAAAAACCCGGTAGTGAAAGGAGTCAGCTCATTTCAAGCACTAAAATCGAGTTGTTGCGGACCGGATGAACTGGGTGCGAGGATCTTCTGTCCATGTGATCCGGATGTTTAAAAATTAAGCCTTTGGTGAATTATCCCAAGTTTAGATGCAAAACCTGCGGGCTTTTTGCAGACAAAGATATGCACCTATGTCAACCGGACTTATTATCAATAAGGTAAAAAGACGATTCGAATGTCATACGATCAAGAGTTGAGGTAAAAGGACAAAATTTATGGCGATTCTGGAAATTAAAAACCTTGAGTTTTCCTACAATGGGGAATCGGTTCTAAATGATGTGAACCTAACTGTCCGGCAGAAGGATTTCATTGCCATTGCCGGCCCCAATGGTGGGGGTAAAACCACCCTGCTGAAGCTGATGCTGGGCCTTTTGGAACCGGTGATGGGGTCGGTGCGTGTTTTTGGAAAGCCGCCCCAAGAGGCTTCTCATTGCATCGGATACGTGCCTCAAAATGTTCACTCAAACCACAATTTTCCGATCACGGCAATTGACGTGGTGCTGATGGGAAAGCTTGATCCTAAAAACCGCTTGTTGAGGCAAAAGGCGGACGACCGCCGTGAAGCTCTGGCAGCCCTGGAACGTATGGAAATGAAAGCCCATGCCGACAAAAAAATAGGTATGCTTTCCGGAGGCCAACGTCAACGCGTGTTCATCGCCCGAGCTTTGGTCTCTCAACCTGAGATTCTTTTACTGGATGAACCCACAGCCAGCATCGATACAAAAGGTCAGGCTGATTTTTACCGGCTTCTCAGGGAACTCAACCAGGACATGACTGTTTTGGTGGTTAGCCATGATCTGCTAGTGGTATCCCGCTACGCAAAATCGGTCGCCTGCGTAAACAAAAGGCTGCATTATCATGACCAGGCCGAAATCACAGGTGATATGTTGGAGACCATGTATCGCTGTACCGTTGAAGAGGTTTGTCCTGTGGAATTAGTCTCCCACGGTCTGCCACAACCCGCGCTGAATATCCCCGAGGAGGAATCATGATCGATGCGCTTAGCTTTGAATTTATGCAGAACGCATTGGCAGCAGGTTTATTAACCAGCCTGATCTGCGGCATCATGGGCACCCTGGTTGTGGTTAACCGCATTGTTTTTTTATCCGGTGGAATTGCCCATGCCGCTTATGGTGGAATCGGACTGTCTTTTTATTTTAAATGGCCGTTTTTGGCAGGTACCATTGGATTTTCTTTAAGTGCCTCAATGCTGATGGCGGCTGTCAGTCATAAAGTAAAGCACCGTGCAGATACCATCATAGGCGTGATCTGGGCTGTAGGAATGGCCTTTGGTATTATTCTGCTTGATTTGACACCAGGCTATAATGTGGACCTGATGAGCTACCTGTTTGGGAGCATACTCACTGTACCGGATTCAGATCTGTATATAATGACCGTGATTGCTGTCCTGATGCTTTTACTAGTCACTTACTATTACAAGGATCTATTAGCAATGTCCTATGATGAGGAATTTGCGCGGATCAGGGGCGTTCGAGTAAAGACGCTTTATTTTGGGCTCATTGCCATGCTGGCGGTTACGATAGTGCTGGTTATCAAGGTAGTGGGACTGATCCTCATTATTGCTTTGTTAACCATTCCTCCGTTTATGGTGGAAAAATACGTAACCTCTTTAATGAAGATGATGGTGGCGTCCAGTTTGCTTGGGGCAATTTTTACCGTTACGGGAATGTGGATATCATATTATTATAATCTGACATCGGGCGCTTCCATCATTATGGTGTCTGGAGTAGCTTTTTTATTTTCCCTTGTTCCGGACGCTATAAAAGCTATGGTGAAAAATGGTCGTGCAAAAACCTACATTAAGGGTGTGTGATGTGTTCTAAGTGTAATTATCACGAGCTGTTATCGGGTGCCAAACTGAATGCAACAGACAATAGGATTGATGTATTGGAAGTGGTGGGCGGCAACAGTTTTCCTGTTTCCGCAAGTGATATTTATACTACCCTTGCCCGCAGTACTAAAATCAATCGGGTAACAGTATACCGCATTTTAGATCTGCTGGTGGATCATGGTTTGGTCGAGCGCATCAGTACCGGGGGCAGGGCGTTCTATTACGGATTGGCTCCCAACCCCAATCATCAACCACATCCGCATTTTTATTGTAAGGAATGCGAACAAATGCTTTGCCTGAGTCCGGAAAGCGTCAATATTAACATGGATACACTAAGAAAGACCTTTCCGGGTCAAATAGACAAAATCGAGGTTCGTATTGATGGCGTTTGTAAAAATTGCGCGACGAAACAGGTATAGTTAATCCCTTCTTAGACTGAGACGATTTAACTTATTTGCGGGTGTGTGGGTCGAACGAGAAGATCACTTATTTACCCCCTACGCAAGACGGACAGATACCGAATAAAAATATTTCGTGGTCTTCCACGACAAACCCATCGGGAGCCGTACCCTCTTCCTTCAAGGCACAGCCGGGAAGTTCAAAGGCACGGTTGCAACTACGGCAATGAAAATGATGGTGATGCCCCCTGCCGGTCCGTTCATACAAAGCCCCGAAAGATGGATGGGAGATCCGTTTCAACCACCCGTCATCGATCAGAAGCTTGAGATTCCGGTAGACCGTTGCCTGGTTGAGCGACTCCACGAACTTGCGACCGTACTTTATAACTTCATCCACGCTCAATGGCCTTTCATGCTCCCTGAAAACCTGCTCTATAGCCTTTCTCTGTGTGGTGTTGCGTCTCAAAGTCTGATTCTCCATTTTCAAGAGTATAGCTTTCGTCTTTTTTTATTGCAAGTGCTTTCGCAATAAGCTTGACGAGTGATGGGCTTGGCAGATAATATAAAAAAACGCTGTTGCAAATGCATTTGCATTAGCGTTTTAAAACGACTCGCTTCGCTCCTTTGATCATAAAGCTAGAAGCTTTTTGATTCAATAAACGGTTTTTTAGCATGAATCGATGGATTCAAGAAAAGCAAAAGGTGCGAAATTTGAGTTAAAAAGTTAAGAGGTTTTTGCATGACAAACGATAGAGATAGTTCAAAAATTCCGTCCAAACGGATTCCGGTGACCATCCTGACCGGATTTCTCGGTTCCGGGAAAACCACCCTGCTTAACCGGATTTTGCATGAAAACCACGGTAAGCGTATCGCGGTGATTGAGAATGAATTCGGCGAGGTGGGGGTGGACAATGATCTGGTGATTGGCGCCGAAGAAGAGATCTTCGAGATGAATAACGGTTGTATCTGCTGTACGGTTCGAGGAGATCTGATCCGCATCTTGAACAGTTTGATGGACCGACGTGACAAGTTCGACTATATCATGATCGAGACCACCGGACTTGCCGATCCGGGACCGGTGGTACAGACATTTTTTCTTGAAGAGACCCTCCGTGAGGCTCTCAGCATCGATGCTGTGGTGACTTTGGTCGACGCCAAGCACATCGAGACTCATATCAACGGCAGTGACAAAGCTAAAGAACAGATAGCCTTCGCGGACGTGATTCTACTAAACAAGACCGATCTGGTTGATGAGTCAACCCTGGATCGATTAGAGAACACGATCCACAGGGTGAATGCCGCCGCGATTACTCACCGGACCGTCAATGCCGCTGTCGATATGGATCAGGTCCTCAACCAGGGCGGATTTGATTTGGATCGAGCTTTGTCGGTCGACCCTGATTTTCTTCAGCCGGAGTATCCCTTCGAATGGATCGGGCTGTATCATTTTCAGGCCGGCACCTATAAATGGAACTTCAAACCCGGACCGGACGCATTTCTCAATGCAGCTCTGATTCCCGTCGATTCTGAGCCCGACGAAGTCCCCTTGGCCACAATCAAAACCGCCGATATGATCTTCGCCGATGCTATGGATCTGGTGTTTCCCGGAGAGGTGTTTGAACCAGGACTTCCCCTGCGACGTCTCAAAATGGGAGAAACCGATTCTGCATTTAATTTGAGAATTGAAAAACCCGGATGCTATGCGGTGGTCAGCGAACATCATCCGGATGAGTTCGAGGCCCAAATCTACAGTGGGATTGAGCCCATTAGGCCGGTCACTGCCCGTGATTTTAAACACCAACACGAACACAACGATGCGGTAACTTCTGTGGGCATTACTATTCCGGGGGATCTGAAACTGGAGTTGCTGGAAGCCTGGCTGCAGATTTTGTTAAAAACTCAAGGGCAGGATATTTTCCGCATGAAGGGTGTTTTGAGTATCCAAAATTATAATGAACGTTTCATCTTTCAAGGGGTTCACATGCTCTTTGAGGGAAAATTTGATCGGACATGGGGAAAGGAAGAGCGCTGTAACAATTTAGTCTTTATCGGGCGAAATCTCAACCGGGAGTTACTAAATGTGGGATTCAAGGCCTGTCTGGCCTGAAATGTTTTACTGTGACAGGAGAAATATCATGGCAAAATCAGGAAATCGGAACATCATCAAATTGAAAAGCACGGAAAGCCCTTATTTCTATACCACGACAAAAAACAAGTCCAACAAACCGGGTAAACTGGAATTTCGCAAATATGACCCCGTTGTCCGAAAACACGTCCTGTTTAGGGAATCAAAGTGAAATCTGGGGTCAAGTCTTTCATTTTGACATTGTTAGAAAGTAAAGAATCAGATCCAAAAAGTGATTCTTTTAGTCATTCCGGGCTTGACCCGGAATCCACAATGTAACTTACTAAAATGATTGATGAACCCCGGATCAAGTCCCATAAACGCTTAATCAACAGAATATGGAATACAGATCAAACGGTAAGGCAGGGCTACGACCCCGCCAACAGGCTAATCCCTCGGCGGCCACGTAGGGCCGCCCTACCGTTCGTCAACAGAATTTATCAAAACGTTGCTTTATTTAAGCACTTATCGGCCCAAGTCCGGGGTGGCAAGTGTGATTGAACGTCGATTAAATTCAAAAAAATCACAAGTTTTTCTATTGTAACACAATCTGCAAGGCCAGCATGACAAAGAGTCGACCTTTTGCAAACTTATAAAGCTTTGATCAGTAGGATCACAAACAACACTTGTGTGAGAGTTTACCATGAGAAATGAAAATCAGTTTAATGATGTTATTGTCGTAGGTGCTGGTGCTTCCGGTTTGGGAGTAGGAATAGTCCTAAAAAAACTAGGCATCGATTATGTTATCTTGGAAAAGGATACGATTGGTTCTTCATTTCGAAGATGGCCTAAAGAAACTCGATTCATATCGCCTTCATTTACGGGAAATTTTTTTAAGATGCCTGATTTGAATGCCATATCTCCTGAAACATCTCCCGCATTCAATCTTTTGACAGAACATCCTTCAGGAATAGAATTCTCCCAATACCTTGAGGGTATCGAAGAGTATTATGAACTGAATGTGGAAACCAGAGTGGAAGTAGACGGTGTGTGGAAGGAAAAGGATTTGTTTGCTGTAAACACCAGCAAAGGAGAATACAAGAGTCGATTTGTCATTTGGGCCGCCGGAGAATACCAATATCCAAAGAGAATGGCTTTTGAAGGTGATGACCTCTGTATACACTATTCCGAAGTCAAGTCTTTTTCAGATCTTCAAGGAGAAGACAGTCTTGTGATTGGAGCATATGAATCTGGTTTTGATGCGGCTATCAATTTGGTTAAATTAGGCAAAAAGGTGACGTTACTTGATAGTACTGAATTTTTGGAACTGGTAAACAGCGATTCAAGCTATTCACTTTCTCCATATACGCGAGACAGAATAAATGAGGTCATGGGTACTGTTATTTATAAAAAGAATACAAGAGTAATTCGCGTTCATTGGGCTGATGATGTTTATACCGTAACAACTGCGGAAAACAAGACCTTTACCTCAACGCAGAAACCAATTAACTGCACGGGATTTGATAGTAGCCTGTCACTTGTAAAGCCCTTATTCGAATTCAAAGATAAATACCCTGTGCTCACTGATTATGATGAGTCTACAACAACTGAAAATTTATTTCTGGTAGGGCCTCAAGTAAAACATAGCAATGCTCTATTTTGCTTCATCTACAAATATAGGCAAAGGTTTGCAATTGTCGGAGAAAGAATCGCAACTTTGTTAAACATCTCACCGGAAGTTGTAGAAAAAGTTGTAAAAGAGCATGTGGACTACAATTTTTACCTTAACGATCTATCCTGTTGTGATAACGCCTGTGCTTGCTAGGAGGCTTAAATATGAAACATCAATAAATATTAATCAGAAAAAAACATAAAAAACCAATGCTGTTAATTTAATTAGTGCCTGAACGAAAACCAATTTAATCCTTACCAATAAAAGCTTCAAAAGCGGCTTGGTACTTCGGAGTTTAGTGCTTTCAGCATTCAGCGATCAGCTCTCAGCCGGTTTTTGCTAGTGATTGTGCTGTTTTAAGCTGAACGCTTAAAGCTGACGGCTGACAGCACGTTAATCTTCAAGCTGAATTCTAACATGTGACACAAGACTGGATAAGAGTTTAGCGGTTTTCCGTTCGGGCACTAATTAATAATCAGGAAGGCCTTTTTTTGGTCTTTTGATTTTTTTTATACATAAAAATTAAAAAAGGAATTTATTATGGACTTCGTTACGCAAAAAATGACCGATGTGAATGTTTGCTTCATTGGTGCCAAATGTCAAACCTGTGAGAATAATGAAGTGAATGCTAAGGAAGTAGAGTACTGCATTGCGAGTGGTTTCGTACGAATTATAAGTGCTGATGCTGAGTACGTAACGCATATAAGCAATGTTGTCTTAAAAACAAAAGTCTAAAATCCAATAAAACCTCGCTTGGAATGAGACGGATTCCCACTCCATTTGTTGTCACGTTCCGCATATCAAAACGATCAGGGTAGAACGGAATCCATCCCATCCAAGCTTACTTCTCAAGGAGGATCAGCTAAATCAGCGCATTGATATGAAAAAATCGATTGTACTTATTGGAAATGAGAGCGTTGGTAAAAGTCAACTCATTCGTTCCTTAACCGGGAAGAGCGCCCTTTCTGAAAGATTAAAGGGTACTACCATCAATGTTCAATCCTACGAAACGGATCAATTCCGTTTTATCGATACACCGGGGATTCTGCTCGAAGCGGACTCAGTCACCAGTAAACTGGCATTAAATGAAATTCCGGATAAAGATGGCGTTATTTTAGTTATTACAGCCACTTCTATTGATCAGGACTTGTCCCAACTTTTACCATTAGTCCAAGATAAACCGGGGGCAATCATTATAACCCACTGGGACAGAATGGGAACACTCATTGGTTCAGAGGTTTTGCAAACACTGGAACAGGAAATAGGCGTGCCCATTATAACGCTTGATGCTCGACATGTTTCAGCAAACGAAAAGAAAGAGATTTTCCAAAGCCTGGCAACCCCTCAACTATTCAAAAAGGCAAAAGCTGATACTTTAGTAGAAGTTACTCGCAAACCGAAAAAGAGTCTGTTCGAAGTTCCTGTTGTTGGAAAAATTATATCAATATTATTTCTTATCTTGCCGGCTTGGGTTGCTGTCCAAAATGCAAACTTCCTTGCAGATAGTTTTTATGATTCTATTTTTAAAAGTTTAAATCCAATTCTTGAAGGTATTAATAATTACCCGGCACCAATTAATTATCTCCTTGGAAAAAGCTATGGAATCATAGCGATGTTTCCCTTCCTAGTCTTGTACGCTTTGCCAACAGTTTTTCTATTTGCTCTTATCTGGTCCTTATACAAGACAAGTGGTTTGGTTGACAGGCTAACGGTGACGCTTCACCAATTGGTAACACCATTAGGTCTGGCCGGGCGTGATGTTGTGCGTGTCATCATGGGGTTTGGATGCAATGTACCGGCGGTGATCAGCACAAGAACGTGTTCTTCTGCTACACGATGTAATTGTATTTCTGCTATTTCTTTTGGTGCTGCCTGTTCTTATCAACTTCCTGCAACAATTGCGGTTTTTGCTGCCGCGAAAATGGGGTTTCTCGTAATACCGTACCTTTGTATATTGTTTCTCACCACCTTATCTTATCTTTGGCTAACCTCTCCTCAAAAAACAAAAACAGTCAGTAATAAATTAGTTATTAGTGAACAGGACTTTCTCCAGTGGCCTACCTTGCATTCAGTAATTGCGGAGATATGGGTATTGATTAAAGAGTTTTTCACGGTTGCTTTTCCTATTTTTTTAATAATCTGTCTAACTGCTGGAGTATTAGATTGGTTGGGGGTTATCAAGACATTATCCTGGCTGCTCTCACCAATAATGACCTTGTTTAACCTGCCTGCGGAAGCAGCCACAAGCGTGGTGTTGGGATCTATTAGAAAGGATGGTATCGCAATTGGGCTACTTAATCCCGCGTGGGATGGGTTAAAATTCACTGTCAGTAGCCCGGTACAAGTGTTAACGGTGGTTTATCTGGCAGGCGTGTTACTCCCTTGCCTTGTCACATTATTCACGATCACGAAAGAGATAAACCTGAAGTTCGCCTTAAAACTTATTTCAAAACAAATGATTGCCGCTGTTTTTTTTAGTTTTCTGATAGCATGGGTTGGCTATTTAATATTCTAGGTAATTGTGTAGTGCAAAGGTTGTTGTTCAATTAAAAAACGCGGGATCAGGTCTTTTATTTTAGTAATCGAAGAATTTAGTTTACCAATAGTTAGCCAAGCCCAAAGAGGGAAAGGAGGATTCCAGTCGCACAAATCGGAGGCTGCAAGAATCATTGACGTTTGTCAACTGAGTTCATTGACAATTGCAATGACTAAATTTACTGTTTTATGTTGAAACCAGGCGCTTAGAAATAAGTTTAATAGGGAATCCTGTGAAAATCAGGAACGGACCCGCCGCTGTAATCAGGGACCAACATCGGAATATGCCACTGTTTTTTAAAATGGGAAGGCCCGATGATTAGGCTGAGCCGATAAGGTATCACTCAGCTTGAGTTTGGGATGATCTGAAAGTCAGAAAACCTGCCTGAACAAATTGCAACCTATTCTCGAGGACAAAGAATGTTGCAATGGAAAATATCTATCGGATTAAATACGGAATCCCATATTGATGGTATTGACCAATCGATATGGGTTTTTTTTGCTTTATCCGCTAGATAGTCAGTTCTAATCCGGCACGTTATTCTAATGTGTTCCGGAAGTTTGTCAGCAGATCGAATATTGGACAAAAGGACAAGACGCCGTTTGCGGTTTCAACTCGTTCGGCAGCTATGATGGTTGTTATGGGTGAATCCGAGTTCTTTTTGTCTCATTTCCCCCGCTTCCATACCGACCCGAATACACGACAGGCAATCGCCGGAAATTGGTCTCTGATCAAGGTTCAGGCTGCTGTCTGAACCCGTGTCATTCCGATTAAGCCGGTATATTGCAACATTGTTTTCCTGCCGATGTTTCTTGATAATCTGGAAATCTTATGGAGAATCGCTGTGAAAACACACAGAATCATTTTGGTCGTGACGGCATGGTTGGCACTCTGCTTAACCTGGGGATCATCTACCATCCTCGCTTCCTCGCACGGTAAAACGTTGAGGATCTTAAACTCCTATAAATGCGCCAGTATCGATCCGGCTAAAAGCGGGTCCCATTGGTTGTTCGATTGGGCTGCCACGGACACCTTCATGAAAGTAACGGAAACCGGCGCTATTGTGCCACATGTTTTGCAGGCCTTGGATCGCCTTGACCCACTCCGCTGGAAATTAACCCTGCGCAAGGGAATCCGCTTTCAAAACGGGAAAAAACTGGATGCAAAAGCGGCAGCGGCAGCCATACAACGTCAGTTGGACAAGAGCAAACGTGCCCAGCTTCTGTTAGGTGGCAGCAACATTAACGTCACAGGACCATTGGAGCTGATTATAGAAACGCCAAGACCCAACGCCAGTGTTCCCAATGCGTTGGCAGCAAGAAACGCAAGTCTTTTTGTCTATGATACCGAAGTGATGGAAGCGGCAAACGGTGACATGTCCAAAATCGTGGGAGCGGGCGCTTTCACCGCGCCTTATGAAATTGTGGCCTATAACCCCGAGTATTTTAAGCTAAAGCGAAACCAAACCTATTGGGCAGGAACACCAGCCCTGGAACAAATTGAAATTCAGGTTGTCCCGGACGAACAGGCGCGCATTAAAGCGGTTCAAAGCGGTGAAGCGGATCTGGCCTTTTACCCGCCTTTCGAAGCTGCCTTCACTCTAAAACATAAAAAGAACGCGTTTTTCAAAGTATCCGAAAAAGCCCTGCAATCTCTCCTGATTTACATAAATTTACGAACACCTCCTTTTAATAATGTTACGATTCGCAGAGCATTCAGCATGGGAATCAACTACCGGGAAATTGCCGAAGATGTCAGTGAAGGAATCTTTGCCGAAGCAAAAGGGATTTATCCTTATGATTTACCTTATGCCGTCAAGAACCAACGCTTCGATCCCGAAAAAGCAAAACAACTGCTGGATCAGGAAGGATGGAAACCCGGCAGAAACGGTATCCGCTACAAAAACGGCAAACCATTAACAGCATCCATCCTGCTTTCACCCCGTGGCCCTGAAGTGAAGACCGTCTGTATTGCTATCCAGAATCAACTTGCAAAAATAGGGATGGGCATCAAACTGGATGTTCGTGAAGACTCCAGGGGATATCAAAGAGAAAACCTGCTGGGCTGGAACAGTTCCATCGGGTTGACCGGCTCTCTTTCCGGCACCGGCGACTACATTCAGCCCTTTATTCGACGTTTTACAACAAAAGGTGACTGGAATTTCGGCGGCATCAACGATCAACGAATTGATACGATTGCAGAAAAACTGCAAACCACACTGGAGGTGTCCAAGCAACATGAATTGCTGAAGCAGGCCCAGAGAATCCTGGTTGATGAACAGGTTTATATTTTATCCAGTACCTTCAAGAAATTCATGATTGTAACATCACCAGAATGGAAAAACTACCAGGTCTCCAGCTATCGACGTCACATTACCTGGGAGACAGCTCCTTAAGCGGTTTAACTTAGTCCATTGCAACACGGTTGTTTCCAATAGCTCATGTCACTACTTCGTTTTAAATCATTGAATGGGAGGCTTACTCAGGCGATACTGGCACTGCTGGGTGCCAGTATCCTGATCTGGGTCATTATGCCATTGGCTCCCGGAAATCCGGCAAGACGGATTTTACAGGCACAGGGCATCGTTGAACCCACGGACCCCGAAATAGAGGAAATGCATCAACGTTTGCATTTGGATAAACCGCTTTGGAACCGATACCTGATTTGGTTTTCCAATGTGATACGGGGTGATTTTGGCCTTTCCTGGCAAACGGGGGAACCGGTTCGTCAGGAGTTCTTCAAACGCTTACCGGCGACGCTGAGGTTGGCGTGCACCTCATTTCTTTTGGCAACGCTGCTGGCGATCCCTTCCGGGCTTCTGGCTGCCAAATGGCACAAACGATGGCCCGATACCATTCTGAGAATACTCAGTCTTTTCGGAGCGGCGGTGCCATCTTTTGTGATTGCCCTGCTATTCATCCATTTCATGATCATCGCCTTGGGATGGGGGGAAGTCATATTGAACGGGCGCATGAATCAGGTCTGGATTCCAGCGCTGGTGCTGGCGATTGATATTGTTGCAACCTGGTCTCGATTGCTGCGAGCAAGTCTTTTGGAAACAAAGGGGCAGCCCTTTATCCTTTCGGCTGCGACCAGAGGGGCATCGGAAAATCGAATTCTACTGCGGCATGCCTTTCCCAATGCGTCGGTTCCCCTACTGCACGCAATGGGGATGACGCTTGGTTCATTGCTGGGGGGAACGGTGATCGTTGAAACGATCTTTACCTGGCCCGGACTGGGGCGTTATGTGATTGAAGCGATTACGGCCAGGGATCTGCCCATTATTCAAGCGTATGCCTTTTTTAGTACGATCTGTTTTGTAGCGGTGAGTTTTCTGGTCGATGTCGCTTCCTGGTTGATCGACCCAAGGATCGGTCATCGATGGCAATAGCGATCGCGTTCGTTTTCAGGAAAAAATGAGAAAACTGTTTAGCCAACCAACTCAAGTCATTGGATTGATAATCCTCATCTCCATTTCTGCCATGGTTATCCTGGGACCCTTGTTTATTACCCACGATCCGGCTGCAGCAGATTTTTCATCAAAACTGAAACCTCCCACGGAAACGCATTGGCTGGGAACCGATCAGTTTGGACGCGATGTGCTGGCAAGAGTGCTTGAGGGCGGACGCCGCTCATTAGGTGCCGCATTGCTTGTGGTTGCAGGGGTTATGATTATCTCGGTTTTCCTGGGACTAACAGCGGCGCTGTCCGGAGGAGCGATAGATCAGTTGATTACTCGCACCATTGACATCATCCTGGCGCTTCCTTCGTTGGTTTTTGCTCTGGCCATAGTTGGCATTCTGGGTCCGGGATTTGGAAACTTGGTGCTGGCAATGGTTATTTCTCATTGGGCGTCCAATACACGACTGGTCCGAAGTTTTGTTCTGACCGCCAGAAATCGCCCGGACATCATCGCCTCCTGGGAGGCCGGAATGAGTTGGCCCCAAATCATTTTCGGCCATATCCTTCCGGAAGTGATGTCCAAGCTGATCATCGTTCTGACCCTGAGATTAGGCGATATTATTGTCAGTATTTCCGGATTGTCATTCCTGGGTCTGGGTGTTCAGCCCCCGGCAGCCGAATGGGGAGCAATGCTTTCACAGGCCAGGTTGTTCTTTGAGTATGCTCCCTGGCTTTTGCTCGCTCCTGCCAGTGCCATTTTTTTAACCGTTATTGGCGCAAACATGGTGGGTGAGGGCATTCAAGAATTGATTGATCCGACACTTAAGCAATAATTGTTTGCTACGGAGATCTGTGATGACGGAAAATGATAATCTTGGTTTCGATGCGATGCCTGTTCTGGAAGTCAGGGAACTATCGATCCAATATCCGAATCAACTCAGGGCGGTTCATAACGTCAGTTTTACTCTGAACAAAGGCGATTGCCTGGCCATCGTAGGCGAGTCGGGAAGTGGCAAAAGCACAATCGCCAAAGCAATTCTGGGCCTCACCCCTTCCGGCACCCAAATCGACGGTCGCATTCTGTTTCGGGGGAGCGATATCAACCAGCTGTCAACCCGAGAATTGAAAGACCTGCGCGGAAAAAGCATCGGTTTTGTCGGTCAAGATCCTTATGCGTCCTGCAATCCTGTGTATCGCGTCAAAAACAACGTTACCGAAGCTTGGAGTGCACATGGCTTGAAGGTTCAGTCTCAGGAGATTGCAAAACGGTTATCTGCCTTGGGTATCCGTAATGCTGCCGTACAAGCCGATCTATATCCTCACCAGTGGAGTGGGGGGATGCTGCAACGAGCGGAAATAGCCGCTGCATCAGCCCATCGCCCCCACTTAATCATTGCAGATGAACCGACCAGCGCCTTGGATTCCAATCTTGCCTCTTTCATGCTTGATCTCATAGCTTCACTGGGATCAACCGTTCTGATGATCAGTCATGACCTCGTTCTGGTTTCCCAATCAGCCCAACAGATTGCAGTTTGCTATGCCGGTCGCATGGTGGAGTGTGGTGCAGCCCGGACCGTCACGTCTGAACCGCGCCACCCCTATACACAGGCGCTATTGGAAGCAATTCCCAACCCGGCCTGTGAATTTCCCCCATCGTTGCCCGGCACCATCCCGGACCTGAGAAAACCCGTGGTGGGTTGTGTTTTTCATAATCGTTGCCCGCATGCCTGGGAGGCCTGCCGGAAAAAGTCGCCTGACTTTACAAATGGGGTTGCCTGTCACCTGAATAATGGTCAGGGTTCATTGCAGTGGAAAAGAGGCATCAGCATCAGGAAGAGCACCCAAGGGAACACCTCCGAAGCACCCGTGGCTGAATTGATCAACGTCACAAGGTATTTCCGCCATCGCGGAAAAAAGAAACCTGTTTTTGAAAACATTTCTCTGCGGATGTATCCCGGTGAAATTGTGGGAATATGCGGTCCATCGGGTGTTGGGAAATCAACATTGTTAAAGGTTGTTGCCGGTATCGAACCACCCAACAGCGGACAGATTTCATATGACCGGAAACCGGTGTGGCGGTGCGGAACGTTAACAACGAAAAGAGTCTACCCCAGAAATGGATTTTCAATGTCGGTTTTTCAAAATCCCTATACCAGTATCGACAGACGTTGGCCGATCTGGAAAACGATTACCGAACCGATGCGCGCCCCCCATCGAAACAGTAACCTCAACCGTATTGACTACCAAGCTGTTGCCAAAGATCTCCTCAAAACAGTCGGGCTTAACCATTTAAAAGGAACTGAGAAACCTGCCGAACTGTCCATTGGCCAGTGTCAGCGAATCAGCATATTGAGAGCGTTGACAGCAAACCCGGCTTTGATTGTTGCCGATGAACCAACCTCTGCTCTGGATGTAACGACTGCTGCCGGAATCTATCGATTATTGAGGGCGAGGGCAGATCAAGGAACATCCATAATCATCGTCAGTCATGATGAAACTGCGTTGCAAAGTTTATGCGATCGTTTGTATCGGCTTAACAACGGAAAGCTAAACGTCTTCGGCACAATTCGCACTATCAAAAACCGTTGCGAAGCAACACAACCCGAAAATCCAAGATCTAAAATCTGAAATCTAAAATGCAAAAAGTAGCTTAATGGCCTCAAGCAACACCTCGAATCAATCTGAAAAAACTTCTTCCGCACAATTCGCACTATCAAAAACCGTTGCGAAGCAACACAACCCGTAAATCTAAGATCTAAAATCTAAAATTTAAAATGCAAAAAGTAGCTTGATGAAATGATTTTATCCCATTAAGTTGAGTTTGAGCCTGAATGGCTTGTAAATAGCTGTTTGAATGATCCTGTTTTTGAAAAAACATCAAGCTTGACCATTCGACAATTGAATAACGCAAACGAGTGCCCCAAAAGAAAGGATTTTTATGTCCACATACATTGGTATCGAAAAAGAATGTCCAGCTCCGGAGCCATTTGGTGATAATGTTTGGACCATATCTGCTATAACCGGGCTGTTCTTTCTCTCCTTTCTTGGCCAGTTCATTTTTGCTCCCTTGATGCCCACGATTAAAGGCGAACTTGGCATATCCAATGCTGAAGCCGGTTCCTTGTTCTTGATGATCTCTATTGGCTCTTTCATCTCACAACTGTTGTCCGGTCACCTTTCTTATCGCATTAATCATCGTGGCTCCCTGTTTGTTTCAAAGCTATTAGTGGGCCTGCCCTTGCTGTGGTTGCTGTTTGACAGAAGTTTGCCATCCGTGCGTGTGGTCATGTTGATCGTTGGCATGGGCGTAGGCCTGCACATACCCTCGGCCATCGCTACTATCACGGCTATGGTTGACCGGAATGACTGGGGAAAAGCGCTGGGTTTCCATGAAATAGCACCACCTTTAGGATCTGCCATTGTACCATTTCTAGCGGTGCTGCTACTGGATTATCTTGCTTGGCAACACATCATTGCTGTCGTTGCTATTATTGTTCTTACCCCCTCCTTCTTTTTTTATCGGTTTGTTGACTGCGGGAACTTCCCGGGAGATCCTCCGGTTCGACAATTGCTGTTAGAGGTGTTTAGCCTTCGTTCATTCTGGATCATGGTGGTTCTTTTTTCACTCTTTTTTGGAGGGGTTGTCGGATTGTACACCATGTATCCGCTTTATTTAATCCAGGAGGTCGGGATGCCTTCGGAGCAGGCCAACAGCCTGGTGGGCCTGTCCCGGTTGACAGGATTGTTGGGGGTCTTCCTCTCCGGCTTAATCATGGACCGCATTGGCGAGAAGAAGCATATTTTCCTGTTTATGGGAATGGCCGGCCTGGCAACGTTCCTGGTTGGGGCGACTTCAGGGATTCTATTGATGGTTATGATTTTCATCCAGGCAGCCTTGATCAACTGCTATCCTGCTGCCGGTTTTTCAGCCCTGTCACGCACGGTCCAACCTCACTTGCGCAGTGTAATCACCGGTTTGGCCGCTCCCATCGCCCTCGTCATTGGGGGCGGGATTGTCCCAACGTTACTCGGTTTTATGGGAGAGACCTATACCTTTAGTATGGGAATTATGGTGTTGGGAGGCCTGATGTTCGTCAGCCCCCTGCTGGTGTTGCCTCTTCGACTGCTTGACGTTTTAGGGGATGGTTGTTGATCGTAACAAGTCTTACCGGGAAAAATAGATTGATCTTCTACGTGCTTCCACTACAATTACGGAAACACAAAATAAGAATGACGGCATGAATAATAGACTGGTTAAACTTTACAAACTTAGCACATGCAGCCACTGCAAATCCCTTAAGGATTTTCTGGAAAGGAACGAAATCCTATTCGATTACGTTGATATTGATCTGCTGGAAAAAAAAGAGAGAAAGGCGACCATGAAGGAACTTCGACAGATAAATCCCAAAGGCTCGCTTCCTACTATTCAAATAGGCGATCAGGTGGTTGTTGGTTTCAAGGAAGAGGAAATCAAGGAGGCATTGGAAACATAATGGACGTAAAAACCCTGTACGAAACACTTAAATCGATCCAGGAGCCTTTGGGATATTACTTTAATGCCGACCAGGAGAAAACCTTCGAGATTTTAGAAGCCCTCATCTTAAACAAGGATCGGTACGGATACATGTCCTGCCCCTGCAGACTCTCTTCTGACGATCTGGAAAACGACAAGGACATCATCTGTCCCTGTGTATATAGGAAACCAGACGTTGCCGAATTTGGCAGTTGTTATTGTAATCTCTACGTTTCAAAAGACTGGAACGAAAAGAAAATCCTCCATGAGTACGTTCCGGAAAGACGCGCTCCGGAAAAATCTCTGTTTTAATTCCCATTTCCCGATCCGCCCCTCTTCCCGAATTCACCACTTCCTCCTTCCGGCACAATTGAATAGGTAGCAGACATGCCTGCCACATTTCAACTTGTTAACAAAGCCCCTCATTTCAGGCTCAAATCGTGTAAGCATTTTTAAATTTAATAACGAAAGCAAAGCTTTCACAATCCGTAAATCTAAGATTTAAAATCTGAAATCTAAAATTAAAGTTGTATTGACATTTACCCGTTGAATTAATAACATCCATGCAAATAACAAAAAGGAGTTTTCGATATGCATGGATACATTTCAAGATTTATTGAAGAAAAAATAAAGACGGCACTTGCTCGTTCACCAGCAGTAGCTATATTAGGGCCACGCCAATGTGGCAAATCCACAACGGCGAAGATGCTCTTGAAATCCTTCTCATCTGTTTATCTCGATCTTCAGGATCGTATTGACCGTAATAAACTCACAGAACCAGAGCTTTTTTTTGATCGGTATCGGGACAAGCTGATATGTTTGGATGAGATCCAACGAATGCCAGATTTTTTTTCTTTACTTCGCTCTGAGATAGACAAAGATAGAAGGCAGGGTCGATTTCTGATTCTTGGATCTGCTTCTCGCGACCTGATAAAGCAGTCCAGTGAATCTCTGGCTGGGCGTATTGCCTATATTGATCTAACACCATTCCTATTGAATGAGGTCGTTGAAGCTAGTCTTTGGTCAGATGTCTGGCTTCGCGGAGGATTTCCAGAAAGTACGCTGGCTGCCGAAGAGAGTGATAGTTTCGATTGGCGAAGGGACTTCATTCGAACATTTATGGAAAGAGATATCCCAAACCTGGGATTTACAATTCCTGTTCCTGTAATTGAACGATTGTGGACAATTCTGGCTCATAATCACGGGCAGACGGCTAATTATAACAAACTGGCTACTGCAGTGGATATTTCAATTCCAACATTGAAAAAGTACCTTGCTGTTTTGGAACAAACCTACATGATTCGCTTGCTCCAACCAGGGGAAACTAATTTAAAAAAGCGTCTTATTAAATCGCCCAAGATATACATACGAGATAGCGGAATTCTTCATGCCTTGCTGGATATTGAAACCTATGATTCCCTGCTGTCCCATCCAATCGCAGGTGCATCTTGGGAAGGATTTGTAATTGAAAACATTGTTGCAGAGCACGGTCGATGGAAGCCATCCTTTATCAGGACTTCAAATGGAGCAGAAGTAGATCTGATGTTGGAAAGAAGTGGTCATCGGCGGATCTTTGAATGTAAGCTCTCAAAATCACCCAAACCTTCAAGAGGTTTTTATGAGTTGATAGAATCGCTAAAACCTGATTCATCTGGCATCGTTGCCCCTGTGGATGAATCCTATCAGATAAAAAAAGGGATTACAGTCAGCCCGCTATCTGACCTTGCAATCGAATAACAGTGACTTCAGCGATCTCGTTCCATTTCAATAAGAAATTGGTATAATATCACTTGATTTCTGATTTTCGGAGAATTGTGTCCTGACCCCTTTTTTAAATCTCCAATCAGAATTTCAACCTGTATGAGAGGTTTTGGCGCAATACCGCAAACCTGACCCCTACTCTATATGAAAAAGACAAGCGACAAACCAGAGAAATTGAAGAATCAGATTGATGATGCAACGATCAAAGAAGCCCAGGAACAATTGTCAAAACGAATCGAAAGCATCAGGAGTAAGGCAGTTGAAAAAGATGATTCTGGTATTGAGTCGGTTTATCTTTGCTTAAACTGCAATTGGGAAGGGAAGTCTGAGGGTAACGAAAAAAAAGAGATAATTTGCCCAAAGTGCAACAAAAAGGCTTTCCTTGCCGGGATCAATGTTATAGTGCCGGACGCCCTTACTATTCAAGATCCGGTAACAGATGAGCAATTGGAAGAGATCAAAGAGACGGTTCAAAATCCGGATTATCAACACGTGTTGAAACAAGGAAAACAGGTTATCCGGGAGAACTGCCCAAAATGTACAGGAAAACTGATTCCAGTTGAAAACCGATCAATATCTGAAAGTAATGACCCATCCACAGGTAATCTAATATTCAAGTGCAATAGCTGTGGCTATATGAAAATAACGATAGATTAAAACATGACCATAAGCCTCTCTTAACGTCCTGTTAATAGAAGAACCATGTGGAACCGCAATATCGCAAGCCTGCCCCCATCTAATCCGTATTGTCAAAAAACCATTGCAAAGCAATTCAAATTTGCTGATAACCGATAACCGTCCTTTCAAATCTAAAATCTAAAATAGAGCAGCGTCATTCCGGACCCCGATCCGGAATCCAGTATTGCACAGTGTTGTTGTATAGCAATACTGTGCATGCAAATTTCAGAAAGTCAAAAATTTCAACATTCAACAAGCTAAGTGTTAATCGCAAACCGCAAAAAGCCGATAAAACTAAATTTGGCAAATTCACTTATTTTTGACTTTCTTACTCACGTTCTGTACGCTTCCCAAAGCAAAAAAGACTGATGGGGAAGGTCAATTCTTTTTTCAAAACCATCTAGTTCAATATTATCTATTTCTGTCTAATTCATTGCTTGGCGGTCAACAAAGACTTTCTGTACATAACCAAAAGAAAACGGAATTGACCGACAGAATTGACAGCAGGAGTGTTTGTATTAAGTGTCTCTGGGGAATCATATGCAACTATTGGGTTCTCTATTCTTATGTTCATATTTTAATAAAAACAAAGGAGGTTTCCTATGGATTCAAAGCGTCGCAATCTAATTAAAGGCATGGCTATTGGCACAGCTACTCTGGCAGCATCCGGTTTAACCGGTTCGTCTGCTATTGCTGGATCTGGCGGTGGCTATGACACCACCAAAAATATTTCACCAAATGAGGCTATTCGGTTGTTAAAGGCAGGTAACAAGCGATATGTGTCAATGCATCGCCAAAGCGATCCCGGTGTGGGACCGAAAGCACGCCAACCACTAACCAAAGGTCAATGGCCTTATGCGACTATTCTCTGTTGCTCTGATTCCAGGGTTCCGCCGGAACTGGTTTTTGACGAGGGGCTCGGTCGTCTCTTTATCGTCCGGGTAGCTGGCAACTTAATCAATCCCGATCTGCTGGGCAGTATCGAGTATGCTTCCATGCATTCCACAAGTAGACTCATAATGGTTATGGGACATGAATCTTGTGGTGCGGTAGGGGCTGCTGTAAGCGCCTTTGAGAAGCCTGGATTTAATGAGACTCCCGGAATCAATAGTATTGTCAATAGCCTGATGCCAGCAGTCTTGATGGCTAAACAGGAGACAAACTTGGGGGGCAAGGCTTTGATCGAAGCGGCAGCCAAGAAAAATGTAGAGTTGACTGTCAACGCAATTGCCCAGCAAAGTGAAAGCCTTCGCAAGATGCAGAACAGCGGTAAACTTAAAATTGTCGGTAGCTATTACTCCCTGAAAACAGGCGAGGTTGATGTCTGGGCTTAATTGAATTGCAAGTCATAGAGCCTCGGAGAAACTAGAAACTGTGGAAACTGGGGTCGGATCCGACCCCAACACGCAACAAGCAACACGTTTCTTTGCTTTCAGTTCACCATTCAATCTGAGTAGATTTGTTTCTATTTTACTTTCTTTTTCGATTTTTTTTAGGAGTGATAACGAATGAGAAAATTGCCACCTTGGGTAATATATAAATGGACATTTAAAATAGTCAATTTACTAGATAAATTAAAAAAATGGATGTTACCAAATTTTGTCAATGTGATGATGGATTTGACTGGTAGTGCAAAAACCCAAATCATATATACCGGCGTCAAGCTTGGTATTTTCGATACAGTTAGGGGAAAAGCCAAAACCGTTGCTGAAATGTCAAAAGATTTGAATATTGAGGAAAATGCACTGTCTCGGTTGATCAGGGCTTTAACTTTCCTAGATTTTCTCAAATTAGAAGATTCAAATAAATATCATTTAACAACAAAGGGCAAATTATTAACTCCTAATTTACCCGTGGGTATAAAAAATCAAGCTATTATGATGGGTGATGTTTGGAGTAATTGCTTTGCTAATTTAGATCAATCAGTAAAGACAGGAAATAAATCCTTACCTGCAAAATATGGCAATGATTTCTTTAGTTATTTATCAGATAATTCAGATATAGCAACAATATTTAATAACTCTATGGAGGAAATTACACACTATTTCTTGGATGCGATATTAGCTGAATTTGAATATGGTAATTATAAACATATTGTCGATATTGGTGGTGGTTATGGAAATTTGTTATTTGCTATATTAAATAAATATCCAAATTCAATCGGTACACTTTTTGATATTGAATCACTTATCAAAGATATAAAACTTCAAAATACGTTAACTAATAGATGTAAATTAGTTGCAGGAGATTTTTTTAATTGTGTGCCGAACAATGGTGATCTGTATTTAATGAAAGCTATCATTCACGATTGGGATGATAAAGATTCGTTAATTATTTTAGAAAACTGTAGAAAAGCAATGAAACCAGATAGTCGTCTATTGCTGTTCGAATATTCAGTAAGCAAATTTGAGAACAATTGGTTTAAGATATATCTGGATTTGTTAATGCTAACTGCTCTTAACGGAAAAGAAAGAACCATCAGTGAAATTAGTTTTCTTTTGTCAGAGACTGGTTTTAAACTAGGCCGAGTTATAGAAACCAGATCACTCTATAAAATTATAGAGGCAATACCAATATAGTTATCAGCATGAAAATTTTTACTTTTAAAAGGGAAAAGGGGTCACCCATAAGAAGGAAGAAAAGGGAAAAAGGGGTCAAGTCTTCTTTTGACTTATGTTTGTGGTTTTGCTACAAAGCAACAATGAACGACTTTTCAGCTTGATTTTTGGGCCAATAGACTGATTTGAAAGATAATTCTGATTCTCTTAACTAAATGACATTGTGCTTTGCGGGTCCCCGTGTGATATACTTATTAAGTCAACGTTTAGAGTTCTTATGGTAGATTGGATCAATTTCATTAAATTATACCAGCAGTAAGCAGTTTGCTTTACATCCTGGTTTTACCTGATCACTTTTTATTTGAAATATCATGGGTATCGCAGCAGATATAGCCATCATCATTGTTGCCGCGCTTGTTGGGGGATCAATCGCACAAAAACTTAATCAACCCCTGATTTTAGGATATATTTTAGCCGGTGTTCTCGTAGGTCCTTATACCGGACTGATCACAATAACTGAGGTTCATGATATTGAACTCCTGGCGGAAATTGGCGTAGCGCTTCTGCTCTTCGCTTTGGGAGTTGAGTTTTCATTCAGTGAATTGAAACCGGTCCGTTGGGTGGCTCTGATTGGCACGCCCATTCAAATGACACTGACAATAGTCTACGGCTACGTAGTCGGACGCATATTAGGTTGGGACCTTACTTCGGCTATTTGGATAGGTGCGCTCATCTCAATTTCCAGTACTATGGTGGTTTTAAAAACGCTGGCTAACCGAGGGTTAATGGGGTCGCTTTCCAGCCGAGTGATGATTGGGATGTTGATTGTACAGGACCTGGCTATCATCCCTTTGATTATTATATTGCCATTGTTAAAAGATCTAGGCAGCGGATTACCCATCTTGGGTTTGGCTATCTTAAAAGCCGGCGGTTTCCTACTGGTAATGGTTTTAGCCGGCACTCGGATTATCCCCTATATTATGAAGTTGATTGCCGGCAGCAACTCCCGTGAACTCTTTCTTCTGGCAACCACAGCCATTGCCCTGGGAGTGGGATATGCTACCTATTTAGTTGGGTTGTCCTTTGCATTCGGGGCTTTTGTCGCTGGAATGGTGATCAGTGAATCGGAATACAACCACCAGGCACTGAGTGACATCGTACCGTTGCGAGATGTATTCGGTATGCTGTTTTTCGTCTCTGTCGGGATGCTGATAGACCCAGGCTATCTCTTCAACAACCTGGGGAATGTCCTGCTGCTTGTCTTTTTCGTGGTTATCGGCAAAGGTATCATATTTGGTATTCTGGTCCGCATTTTCGGGTATTACAACATCATGCCAATAGCCGTTGGTTTGGGACTATCCCAGATCGGCGAATTCTCCTTTGTCTTGGCACGTGTTGGGATAAGCACTCAATCGATCAGTGAGGATCTTTATGCCCTGATGTTGACCGCTTCAGTTGTAACCATGATATTGACTCCCTTCCTTGCTTCACTGGCTGGGCCGATCTATAAACTAAGAAAGCGCATGTTTAACCATGAATCGGTACAAACCATTAATATTCCGGAAACAGGTCTGCGTGATCATGTCGTGATTGCCGGGGGTGGTCGGGTCGGTCAAAACATCGCAAAAGCATTGCATCACCTCAATATACCTTACCTTATTATTGAATTGGACTCCCGCCGAGTCAGCGAACTCAATGATAACGAAAGTCCGATGGTTTTTGGTGATGCCAGCCAGCCAATTGTGTTGGAAGCCGCATCAGTGGAACATTCACGTCTTCTACTGATAACAACACCTTCAATTATTATTACTCGGACCATCTCAACGCTATCTCACAATCTAAATCCAGGTTTGTGCATCATCGCACGATGCGGGGAACAAGACCAGATGAAATCATTGCACGAGCTGGGTGTCAGCGAGGTTGTACTGCCAGCGTTTGAAGCCGGACTGGAGATTACACGACAGGCGTTGCAACGTCTGGGGGTACCTCCTATGAAAATCCTGGAATTTACCAACAGCCTCAGGCGCGGTGTTCATGCTCCAGAAGGAGACTCGGAGCAGGATTACAGAATTTTGTCCAACTTACGTCGTGCTTCGGATCTTTTGGAACTCAACTGGGTTTCGGTCGATGAAGACAGTCCCCTGATTGGTAATACCTTAAAGACATTGGAAATCAGAAAAAAAATGGGCGTATCCATCGTTGGTGTAATTCACGGCAGAGAAGTACTCCCAAATCCGGCCCTGGATTATCGCTTTGAGTCCAATGACCTTCTGGCAGTCATGGGAAATCCCGAGCAATTGTCAACGTTCCAACAATTTAATCACCCTGAGGGACAGGAATCTCTCTAAAAAGCAATGTAGCAGAGACCACACAAGATCCAAGATCGGGGGTCAGGTCTTTCATTTTGACATTTTGGAGTCGGTTTGATCTGATACCACGTGAAGTCGTGAGCAATGAGGAACACTATAGAATGTCCCCGATTATGGAATGAAAACCGGCCAGAGTTGGCAGTTATTCCGGTAATTGATAGTGTAACCCCCAGCCGATGCCGAATTTGTCAATGAGGTCGCCATAGACAGCGTTCCAGAACATCTTATCCACCGGCATATTGACCCTGCCTCCTACCGAGAGGGCTTCAAAAGCTTTGCGGAGCTCATCTTCGGAGTCGAATACCATATGCAAGAAGACGTTGTTGCCGAAGGTTTCCTTTCCATCTTCAATGGAATCCGACAAGTAGATAGTCACATCTTCGCTGATGAAGAGTGACCCATGCATAACCTTGTTTTGCCAAGTATCACTTATCGGCATCTTAGGATTCGGTGGCATCTCGCTCCAGCGATTAATTTCGATCTTTCCTCCAAAAATGCTTTGGTAAAAGTTCATTGCTTCCTCGGCGTTGCCGGACAAATTGATATAGGGGATCAGTTTCATGGTTATTTCTCCTGATTGGTTTATACTACTAAAATATCGTTTTGATGCCGGGAAAGCAATTTGATTTGGGAATATTGCTACCTTCACGCCGCTTCTTCCGTTTTTTCCGGTTTAATTCCAAATGCGTCGATGTTCTTTTAATGAGGTACGTAGTTGACAGATTGAAATTTGAAATGGAGTGATGAAGTAAATGGCAGTATATCAACTACGTTCCCTAATTCACTGCCCCCATTTCTGCGGAAGTCTTTGAAAGGCCAGGATCGTTATGAAACTTTCTTTGTTATCCAAAATAATAGATAAAAAATGGCTGTTAATTTTCTTCATTATCAGTACGGCTGGATTTACCTGGATAATGGGAACCACCTCCTACATGGTAAATGTCGAAAATACTCGGTATGTAGCGTCCGGAGTTGACGCTTTCGGCATCAGCCATTGTAGTCTGACAGGTTACCTTGCAGCCACCCATTTAGCGATAAAGGGAGATGACAATATCTATGAAGCAAGACATTATAGTGAAGCTGCAGTCTGGGGTACGAAACCCACACCCATTCACCATTCTGCAGGTGACCGTTTTAGAATCGACGAATATCACTACCCACCGCCTTTTTTGATATTGCCTTTTGGAATGATCCAAGTTTTCGGGGATTTTTTCACAATTCGGACGGTATGGTATCTTCTATCTATTACCCTGGTGGTCTTGGCTTTGGGATGGGTCTTATTCTGGTGCGGTGGCTTTCGATTCCAAAAACAACTTCTCATTCTTCCTGCACTGTTTTTAGCGCCCTCGGTACACATGGCGCTTCAAATTAGCAATATTCATATCTTAATTATTGCTCTTAGCATCATTTCTATGATTGCATTCGAGAAACAATGGAATGTGATCGGTGGAGCTATTCTGGGATTTGCAGTTGTCGCAAAAATCTGGCCGGCTGTTTTGATGGCCCATCTGGTGTTTCAAAGGCGCTGGAAGCCGGTTTTGTGGTGTAGTATTGCTATGGTTGATTACTCAGCTTTGGCCTGGTTCATTTTTGGCTCTAAACCTTACGTGGATTTTATCTTTTATGAACTCCCTAGAATCGCCAGCGGTAAAGCTTTTGGGTTTATTGGATGGTATTCACAAGTGATTACCATCAATATGTCAGTATTTGGAGTACCTCATAAACTATATGCGCTAGGCCTGCTTTCATCTCTACCGAAACTTATCTCCCCTTATCTGGCCTGGAGTTATACTTTGCTTATCCTAATGATAGTTGCATTTTTCTCTTTTCGCAGAGAAAACCTGCAAGTTTCCGATGACCAGAAGAACTTGATGAAAGTACAACTGTGGTTTGTACTACTGACTTTAGCCCAGCTTCGAAGTCCGTTTCTTCCCTGGCATTACGGAATAGTGACAACCCTTTGGCTCTTACTGTTATTGGGGGCTCAGAGTAAGGGGTTGAAAGGCATCGTGATACTTGTCTGCTGGCTGGGTTTGTCGGTCAATACACCCATCGGAATCATTAAAGACGTCGGGGAGTTAAATACCGTTTATACACTGGTCGCCTCTATCATTCAGACTCTAATAATACTTTTTGCACTCTATAGCTATTGGAATAAATCCGACTGGAGTTTTCATAAAAGCCAACCGCCGGCAAGTTGAATCGGCGCGAAATCGTGTCGGACCAGCGCGGTAAGCGTTTACTTAGTAGTGAGGGACGTAGTTGATAAATTGAAATTTGAAATGGAGTGACGAATTAAATGTCAATAGTTCAACTACTTCCCGTGAACGCTCAAAAAAACATCAATGCTCCGAAGCCATGTTTAACAATGGGCACATCATAATCGATCAGGCTCTCACCATAACCATTCCAGTACTGAAAATACCAGTTGAGATAACATCTGAAAACCAGATCAATTTGAATGGCTTTTTTCCTGGCCCAAATTGAAACATATCCCCCGGTTTTATTCTTCGTTCTATAGTTGTATCTGATTCTCGCTTCCCAGGATCCGTAATAATCGCCTATATCAGAGTTATCTTCACTGAGAGCGAACCACATGATGCCTTTCACATAAAGATCCCACGCCTTTGAGAAGTTAATCGAGCCCTCAACAAACAATCGGTTTGTGGAGCGATTTATCGTCCTTCCGGGGTGGGTGTTGTATATATCATGGGTTGTATCTTCTTCTCCATTGGATTCATGCTCATAACCAAGGTTCATCAGCAGATTTTTGTTGATGTTGAAATTAAAATAGAAACCCGGATTAAAATTGTGTTCTCGAAACGAGGAGGAGCTCCGACTGCCATTGTCCTGTTCACGATCATCAAAAACCTGCCAGAAAGATTTTTGAGTATAAAACACAATTGGAGCCCATCTTTTTTCAAAAAGTCTGGACTGAACACTTATTTGAAATTTAAGTTCCCTGTCCAAGCGGTTATCAACGCTGTCAGAGACTGTGTAGAGGAGGTAATTCTCTTTATAGTTGATAGGCAAAGGTTCCAGTTCGTCATTCTCTTCGTCACGGCACCAGGTATCTGCTTCTTGATTAGCCTTAGTCGCTTCATAGTCTTCTATGCCGTCCGGCTTTGATTTCTCATTTTCAGCTGAAATCAATTCAAGTGATCCCCAGCAAGCTAAGATGATTAACCAACATAAAACCTTTTTCATTGTCTGCTTTTGAATTGGTTTGAATGGTTGAGACGATAGGGATCCTTACGAGAAAAGATTCGTCATCCGGATTGAGATTTCAGTTGACCCTATCGATAAAGTTAAATGAATGAATTAGTTACGATTATCGGAAACGATATATCCGGTATCTGGAGTTGTCAAAAAGAAAAGTGCACGGGTATTCAACTCTTCCTAAAAAAAGAGCTTTAGTGTAATAAGGGAGGTCGTTGAAATGTTGACATTTGAAATGCTTAGCGGCTAACAAAGTAACTGGAAATGGGAAAGAAGGCGTTTTTCCCTCTGCTGTTTAACTATCGAAGTTTTTGTCAGTTTAAACAAAACTGGATATTTTTTTTCTGCAGATCTCTGCGGTGATGTCCCTGAGTTTTCTTACCCGTTCTCCCAGCCACTGCAAATCTTCCCTGGTCACTTTGAAGTTCTCCATGTCATAACGAGCATCGATGTATGCCCGTCGTAACAGGCTAAATCTCTTTTTTTCCAGTTTATCTGTCTTGGGAAATACCGTTAATACCGCCGGGTCTTGATTGGAGGCCGACTGAACAAGTTCTTTTAAATCATGGGTTTTGGGTTTATAGCCGGTAAACACAAGTAGGAGCGCTGCTAAATAACGTTCAGTAGCTTGGTGAAGTTCAAAAGCTGCTGTGTGCAGTCTGTTTTTCTGAAAACCAAAATCAAAATAATCAAGGAACTCACCGGCGCTGGTAAACCAGTGATCATAATCTTTTTGCGCACTCTTCTGTCTCTCAAGAGGTTTTAGTTTTCTTCTGCGGGCCAGCTTAAGTTTGCCGGAATTAAATAAATAGATACCTTCTTTTTTGATATCGGTGAAGAAATACTGTCCCTTGGCAAGCATTCGGTTGATCGAATCGATATCGTGGACGATCAGACTTACTTTCGTTTTAACGACAATGCTTTTCTCAAAAAGGTCTTCTATTTTCCTCCAAACATTTTCGGTATTGGCAAAGGTTTTTGTTTTTACCACCACCAGAATGTCAAAGTCGCTTTTGTATTCGTAGGTAATATGACCTTCGGTATAAACATCCTCTACCCAGTCTCCCCTGGCATGACTCCCGAAAAGAATGATCATTTCGGCTTTCTTTTTGACAGCGCTGCGGATGATATTAACAATTTCTTTCAGTTCTTCCTTTTTATGTTTCGGAAGATGTCCCATTGACTTTTTCATACGAGATATCTGTCAGTTTTTTGCACGAGCCGGTTAACCTTTGGGTGAGAAGGATCTTTTTTTTCCCTTAACCCTTTAAATATGCTTCAAAAAGCTTTCTGACCAGTCCATTCCTGAGCAATCCGGAAAAATCTCCAAAAAAGGGGTCAGATCTTCTTTTGACTTTTCTTTCCAGCTTTGAGTTGGTCTTTTAGTAAGTATGGAAAGTCAAAAGAAGGCTCCGTTTTCTTATTAACAAATGATTCCAGTGGATTTTTTTCTCGGCTGTCAGACTGCCGAAAAGCCGGGGTCGGACCGATCCCGAATCACAAATCAGACTATTACCTGTTTTTTACAACTCAATCTATGAATAACGATAAACATATTTATTTGTATTATCTAATAGTTATACCTATTTAAACTAACTGACTATACCCTCACCAAATCGCAACAAAGAGTTGATAAAGAGAGAGATTCAGATTTGAGAAACTCGAATTATAACTTGACTCTTAAATGACTATTGCCTATTATTTTTTCGTCTATAAACCCTGCTAAACCCATAGTAAATAAGCGATAAGCGGAATTATGGGTTGTGATTGGGCAATAGGTTTTAGTACCAGTTTTTTGATTGGGTAGAAGTAAATGTGATTTAATTTCCCTGATTGGCTAAATAATCGAACGGGTAATCCAAAAGTATGTTCAGAACTTGGCGTTCGTTCACTTAACCAAAATGCTAAAGGGAAGAAAAAGAATACGGCTTTAATTTCTTAAGTTCAACCGTGTGCTTTTTGCGCGGATTGATAAACATAACTATCAAAATGAGGTTGAATCATGAAAAAGAACATTCAATACCTGAAATTCATTAGCTTGGTTTTCATCGTCACCAGCTTGCTTTCTATCGACACGAATGCAAGAAACCTGGGTGAGTCGTCCTTTGTTGATGGTATCATCAAAAGCAAAGCCCCCATCGAACATGTCGAAGCCCAGATGGCGAAACTGGCACCAATCATGTTGGCTCCTGACTATTCCTATCTTCCTCCTAATGAACAGGAAGTGATATCCCTTTTAGTGGAAGCGTCCAGGTATATCGGAGAAGCCTTTTCCCGGCAGGTCCATAAGAAAAACTGGATTTTGGAAAAAGTGCTTAAAGCCTATGTGGGTACCCCTCAACAGGTTTACTACGATTATTTTAAGATTATGGTCGGACCATGGGACAGATTGGATGGAGACGCGCCCTTTATCAACCTGGATGAGGTTAAACCGCCAGGAGCCAATTACTATCCTGCAGATATGACTCAAGAAGAGTTCGAAGCGTGGATTGCTCTGCACCCGGAAGATGAAGAAGCTTTCACCAGCGAATTTACCATGATTCGGCGATTTGGAGATCAACTATTTGCAATTCCTTACCCTTGGTATTTTGGTGATAAACTCTGGCAGGCAAAGAAACTTCTGAAAAAAGCAGCCAGAAAAACCTCGGATCCTACTCTGGCCAAGTACCTGAATAGCCGAGCCGAGTCCTTTTTTACCAACGATTACAGAGATAGTGATATCGATTGGATCGGTCTTGATGGTGATATTGAATTGGTGATTGGTCCTTACGAAGTTTATGAAGACGGACTTTTCGGTTATAAGGCAGCCTATGAGTCGTTTGTTTGTCTTGTGGATCGGGATGAAAGTCAGAAATTGGATATTATCCAAAGTTATCGTGCAGAACTGGTTGAAAATTTTCCCATTCCTCCGGAGTATGATCTGGAGCCTAAGGGGCTGTCTTCACCCATAAAGGTTGTCAACGAAATCTTTGCAGCAGGGGATGCGCGAGTTGGTATTCCTGCAATCGCTTTTAATTTACCCAATGACGCCTGGGTTCGTGAAAATGTTGGGTCAAAAAACGTGATGTTAAAAAATATGTTAGAGGCTAAATTTAATGGTATATTAATTCCAATCAAAAACATCATATTAGCTCCCCAGGATAGAGATAAACCAACTATGGACGGTTTTTTCAACTATGTCCTGATGCATGAAATCAGTCATGGACTAAACCCGGGTACCATTGTGGTGGATGGGCGGGAAACAACTGTCAGAGCAGAGCTTAAGGAGTTGTATAGCACCATAGAAGAATGTCTGGCCGACTCCGAATCAATTTGGAACAACATATATATGATCAATGTTCCAGACAGTCCCATGCCCCCGGGATTAGAAGATTCGCTTTTTGCTTCGTACCTGGCTGGGATGTTCCGTTCCATCCGATTTGGATTGGGTTCTGCTCATGGAGGCGGGATTGCTATTCAGTTAAACTGGCATCTCGAAAATGGTGGATTTAATATCAACTCCAACGGTGAGTTTTTTCTGGATGAAGATGCCTTGATAGAATCCGTCAGAAGCTTAGTCAACAAGCTTCTGATTATAGAACTAACGGGTGATTACGATGGCGCTAAAGATTTGGTGGACAACTATCGCTTTATTTCTCCACAGGTTCAGGCTGTTTTGGACAAATTAGCTTCAGTACCGATTGATGTCATCAAACAATATCCGTTCGATAAATAAACAATCATAATCTTGAAAACCGGGCAGAAGTATCGCCTTCTCCCGGTTTTTGTGATTGCGCTTTTGCCTTTTTTTAATTCGACAAAGTTGTATAGGGTGCTGATAGCTGAAGGCTAAAAGCACCAAACTTCGCGGTAAACATTTTCTAGCAAAAGGCCAAACAATAAAACGCAATGAGTTTTCCGTTCAGGCACTAAAGAAAGCCGAAATCAAAAATAGACTTCAGAATTTAGGTTATCAGGCGGAACGCCATGGTCTCCAAGAATATCATACACATCACAGACCATATCGCTGTTGCCGCAAACATAGCATAAGGTGTCGGGCGGTACTCTGTTTCTCAGCAGATAGTCGGTAACCCTTCCGTGGAAGTACTCGGTTTTTTCGCCTGAGATACAGCGAACCAAGCGAGAAGGTTGATAATTTTCCACATCATAAAGTTCCTCAGACCAGCGTACTCCATGAATCAAGCGATAGTCGATTCCGGGATAATTTTCGACAAAACAGTGCAGGGGAGCGATGCCGGTTCCGGACCCAACAAACAGAAACTGCTTCTTCAAGTCTTTTTCCCTGATGATAAAAGACCCCAGTGGCCCCTCCAGTTTTATCGTATCTCCTTTTCTCAATTTCCTGAGCCGGGGAGACATGTCTCCGCCCTTTACTTCTTTGATCAGCAATTCCAGAAAATCATCCTGCGATCCCGAGTAAACCGAATACTCCCGCATTTCGAATTCTCCCGGGAATCCGAGTTTGACATATTGTCCCGGAAGAAACTTGAAATCGTTGCGTTCCAAACGGAGTGCAAAGACGGTTGGAGATAACACGCGAATCATTTGGACTCGGGCAGTCACTGTTTCAACTACGTTTTTCTTTGACATTAGATTTTTTATTTGTTTCACTTTTTGCTGCTTTTATATTGTTGTGCGAACAGGATGAGATGATAAGAAATCGCTTTTTGGGTGTCAAGGTATTGAATGAAAGACTTGATCCCATCTTCCTGGAATCTGCCGATTATTAAGGACACGAGCAGAAAAATGAACATCGAAAATGATCGTGAGCCTTGATGAAACTGCTGAACGCTGAAGGCTTCAAAATTCGTAAGTAAATTCCAACTCTTGAATCTTTCTTTGAAGGATTTGTCTAATTTTCGTTCAGGTACTAATTAGAAAAAACAACCATTTACATGCAAACTAGTTGCATCTATAAACATCGATATCTATTATAAAGTTTATTGTTAAGCTTATGTGAACCAATTGGCGAGATCTCCCACTAGTTTGTCAATGCTTCTTTCTAAAACATGAGCAACTTTTTGAATTCCGATATCGATGAATGCAATGAAATACCATGCTACTGATTTGCATTTCATCAAAGTAAGTCTAGTTCTTTAATGGATCTTGATGGAATCTTTATTACGAAGCATTGGGGTTAATACCTCGCCCCTTGGGACGGTGAGATACTTATTAACAGCACTATCTTTAACTATTTGCAATAATTAAGCTATTATGTCATGCCGGACTTGATCCCATAAGCGCTTAATTAACAGAATTTATCAAAACTTTACCTTATTTAAGCGCTTATGGGACTTGATCCGGCATCCAAAACCAACTAATCAACAAAACCTGTTTAGATTCCGGGTCATGAGATGCGAAACTTGCAGGGGTGAACGGAATGACACGATGATACTCCGCTGGTTACGGCGGGGTAGTTCATCTGAATGATCAACGAATAAAATCCAGAAACAAATGAATCAGCAATCTGAACCATCTCATTATGGCATAGGGGTCGACACAGGCGGAACTTATACTGATGCCGTCTTAGTCAACCTTAATACCTTAGCTGTCATTAAATCAGCAAAACGTCCGTCTACTCACCACGATTTGAGCATAGGTATTTCCGAAGCCCTGGCAGAGGTGACGAGAGATGTTAATGTCAATGAAATTAAACGGATTGCATTTTCCACAACGCTGGCGACTAATGCCATTGTCGAGGGCAAGGGAGCGTCCGTTGGTTTGGTAGTCGTAGGACATGTAAAATCCTTTGATTTGCCTGTGGTATCGATTCGCTATATCAAGGGTGGTCATAGTTTCACAGGAGAGGAAGTTGATCAGCTTGATATCGAAGCGCTTGTTGATGCGATCAATGAATGGAAAGGTGAGATGGATGCCTATGCCATCACCTCTGCGATGAGTTTTAAAAATCCAACTCATGAGCAGGTTGCAGAAGAGGCGATAAAAATGCTCGATTCCAAGCCCACGTTTTGTTCTCATCGAATCAGCTCTAAACCCGGAATGATGGAAAGGGCAGGAACAGCGGTTTTACATGCCCGCTTGATGCCGGTCATCAGCAGCTTTGTAGATAATTTAAAAACCTTTTCGAAAAAGGACCTGAATGCTGCCAAGCATACGATGATCGGTGGAGATGCCGAGCCCATTAACTTTGATGAAGCAATCATCCGAGCCGCAAATACGGTTGGAAGTGGACCTGCAGCAACCTCCTGGTTTGGTGCCAAGGCAACTGACAAACAAAGTGCACTGGTAGTTGATGTTGGCGGAACGTCAACCGATGTTGCCCTGATTCTAAACGGAGAGCCTTTGTTATCAAGCGATGGAAGCACAATTGGTAATTGGAATACTCATGTTAATGCTGTGGAAATGGAAACCTCGGGCATTGGAGGTGACAGCCTGGTGCAAATAGATAAAGACGGGAGAATTCTGGTAGGACCGGAACGCGTTCAACCGATAGCTACATCAACAGGAATTCCCGATCCCGAGAGTTGGCTGGGAAAAGAAATTCGAAGCAAATGCCTCATGGCCCAGGGCAATGTTTCAGAAAACGAGACAGAAGAAAATGAGATTTTGCAATACCTCCGTAAAAATGGTCCAACATCGCCGGCAGAGCTTGTTGCACAATTATCAATGTCTGAGTTTACACTTGAAAGGAAAACCAGGGAATTGGTTTTCCAGCGACAGGTTTTGGAATCCGGTTTCACGCCTACAGACGCATTACATGCATTGGGGCAACTTGACCTCGGTGATTCCGGCATAGCAAAAAAAGCTGCGCAAGTGCTGGCAGCAGCGTGCAACCAGGATACGAATGATTTTTGTGAAGACGTATTGAGGCTAGCTCAAAATAAAATTAAAAATGCCGTGTTAAAAACTGTCTTTCGAAAACAGACCGGTAAAAGCCTGGAGAATTTCTTCACATCCGATAGTAACGATCCGTTGTTAAGTGTCAGCTTCTCATTGAATGTACCTATCATCGGAATTGGTGCCGCCGCCAGGCTTCTATTGCCGGAAGTCTCAGAAATGCTCGGAACAGAGGTCATTTTCCCGGAACACTATGAAGTGGGTAATGCTCTGGGTGCTATCATGATTGCTTCAAAACAAGGAAACCGAAAATGAAACAAATAAACCCCAAAACTTCCTATTCATCCGAGTGTTTTGATTCAACTCTCGAAGTCGCCAGCGAAAACCATGAAGCTTCTGTTGTTCATGGTTGGCTTTATAGTGATAACCAATGGATTTTGCACGCGTGGTGCGAAATTGGAGAAGAGGTGATTGACCTGACTGAAACACGGGCTCCCATTCCTAAAAATGATTACTATTCTGCAATGGGAGTTACTGAAGAAAGACTGAAAAGATATACCCGTCTTGAGTTTTTTACATTATTTACACAAGAGAAGCATTACGGACCGTTTGATAAAGATTTTTTTTACAGGGAAATTTCAAAGAGAGATCCATTAACTTTTTGACGATAATGGGTTCCATCCTGTCAGGGGATACCTTACGTATGCCTTTGATACGAAGCTGGTGCTCAGGTCGTCGTTGTCGGTCTTCTGGCTAAAGACCGGATAACCAATTTGCGTGATGTCGCAAATAATTTTCAACGTGCATGAAAAGAATTCTGAGATTTAACTTAGAATGAATTATAAAAACAAGTATTTATAGGAGTGAGCTTATGTCAAGTGATTCAAAATGTTGTTGTGGACCGGATAAAATGTGTGCCCTGACCTGCTGTCCGTGTGATCTGGATGTGGAGAAAATCAAGCCTTTAGTGAACGATCCCAAGTTCATATGCAAAGCTTGTGGGCGCGTTGCAAATGAGGAGAAAAGTCTTTGTCAACCGGAATCATTGAAATAAAGGCCGGAAGAAAGATTGGGGTCAGGTTTGCATCTTTGCATTTAAGAACGCAAGTCCCTGACAAACAATCATCTTTCTCATAATAGGGGACATGTTGAAAAATTGAAATTTGTTCCCTATTACTTTTTAGGATTGGGGTCAGGTTTGCATATGCATATTTGCATTTACGAATTCAAGTAATGGGGACCTAGCTGAAAAGTTGAAGTTTGTAATAGAGAAAAGGTCAACATTTCAACTATGTTGTTTTTCTGAAGTTGTTAAATTGAAGGTTTGTTTGCTGTGAAAACCATAGAGCTATTAGTAAAATGCAATCCCTCGGTTTTTTCGGTTAAATGTCCGTTACTTCCACTATAAACTAGAAAACTTCGCTTGCACTGTTGATCAACTGATGAATGATAGAATTCCAGGGTTTTCAAAAGGTGTTTTTGAAAAGTGGCACTGGATTTAATTTCAACGGGAACCAATAGTCTTTCTGCTTCCGTAAGTACATCAATCTCATTCCCATGACTATCTCTATAAAAATAAAGCTCAGGATTCTTGCCTTGAGCAGCCCTGAATTTCACCAGTTCCATCAGCACCATATTTTCAAACAGGTTTCCGTATAAAGGGTCTCTATCAACCTGTTCCGGGGATTCGATGCCGAGTAGATAAGTTGCTAGTCCTGTATCCGTAAAATAGATTTTCGGCGTTTTAACAAGTCTTTTTCCCAGGTTTTTGAAATAAGGAGGGAGCCGAAAAATAATAAAGGAAGCCTCAAGAACTGAAATCCAATTCCGTATCGTCTTTGCGGAAACACCTACATCACTGGCAAGCGAATCCAGGTTTAATAACTGACCTATACGTCCTGCAAGAAGCTTCAAAAATCTCTCAAAAACTAACTGCTCTTTAACCTGAATAAGTTGCCTAACATCTCTTTCTACATAGGTTTGTGTGTATGCTTGATAAGTCCTGGTGGGATTAAGGTCTGCGCGATAAATTTCTGGCATAAAGCCTCGGTATATCCAGTTGTGTGCGGCATCTTCTTTAAATGATTTATCATGCGAGAAAACCTCGCAAAAACTTAACGGATATAGTGTAAGTATACTTGTCCTGCCAGCAAGAGATTGAGCTATTTTTTCTCGCAAGAGAGGTTGATGACTACCAGTAAGAATATACTGGCCTTTTTCATCGGGCATCTCGTCCACTTGTCCCTGAATATATGACAAAAGATCCGGCACTCTTTGGACTTCATCAAGGATGGCCGGAGGTTGAAATCTCCGAAGAAAGGTCCTGGGGTCAGTTGTAGCCAATTCCCGCATCTCAGGATCTTCCAAGGAAACGTATGTGTGATGTTTGAAGGTCATTTTAGCGAGAGTGGTTTTTCCGGCCTGCCTGGGACCGAGAATGGTAACTATGCGGAAGGTCTTAGCATCCTGCTCAAGTATATCCTGTAACTCTCTTTTTATTTCTGTCATTTATCACCTTTTGTGCTAATCATTACTTGAAGTCCTGATTAGCACAAGATGAATAATTTGACGCCGTTTGTCAACCAAGACAGGTCCTTTTGAGCAAAGCTCGCTAGCAACTTGGTGTCGGCCCGTCGTCAATCCTGTAGATGAAATTTAGTATTGAACGACTTTATTACGCCATTGATCAGGTGAAGAATGATGCAGCGACGCAGCAAAAAGCTGCGGAGCTGGGCATTCGGTTCCGCAATGAAAGCAGCATAGATAATAAGGTTGAAGTCATCAAAAGCTGGATGAATAATTGATGATTTCATCAATAATGCTGCAACCGAAGGACAGCATACCAATTTCGAAAATAGGTATACTGTCCCCGATTTCGGATCTGAACATTCGGCTCCGTAAAGAACGTAAATCGAGGGACAGTTACTAATTTCGAAAATAGGTATACTGTCCCCTGTGCCCTGATTTGCTCTCTGTTCCCTGATTTAATCAAATTTGAATCAGGCGTTTTAGATACGTTCTTTTCAACCATAGAAATTAGCCATATGATTGATGTTAAAATATACGAAACCTGCATTATTCGGTGTACTAAACCACATAGTAATGATCGTCGTTGTAAGGCTTTCGTTATGGTTCATAACGAAATTCTGGATTGTCTTTCAAAAACTGAATGTATGCATCATATGCAGCTGTGGCATTTGTAGGAGCATTGCTACCCGTAAATATCTTGGTGCCATTTTTTAAAACTATCCAAGTTCCTACAGCAGGGTTAGATTTAGAAAAGTTAGCATCTGAAAAATGACTCGTTACTGTGTAGATAACTGCAGCTACATCTTTCATATCCAGCATTGCTGTGTATATATTTGCAGTTGTAATAGTAACATATCTCTTACTGAGATATTCCGACATCTTTGGATGGTCTTTTGTAATACCAAAAACAAATGATGTATTTAATAGTATAGTCAGAAAACTTATGATTGTGATTTTTTTCATTGTTACCCCTTTGAGTTTAAATAGGAACCTTTACCCACACCAGTCAATCTGCCTGGCTTAAAATTCACTAGTTTTTTCCGTTGCGATTATCGTGTTTATTAAATCAGCGGTATTGATAGCATGGGGTTGTCGGATTGGGCAAGGATGGAATGAGAGATTAAGAAATCGAGGGACAGTATACCAATTTCGAAAATAGGTATGCTGTCCCCCCGATTTTGGATCTATCTTCCTTATTCATGAGGGAGAGCCAATTAAAAAAGAAGGCGATAAATTTTATATGACTCAAGAGCTATCACGACATACCAGGTGAATATTGACAATCCAACGCCACCCGCCAACATATCTTTGATCATACCGATCTTTTCATTTTCTTTTTCCTCAATAAAGTCGCACAACATTTCAATCGCAGTATTGAATATTTCTGCTGTTATCATTATGCAGGTAGCGACCAGCACAATGGTAAAATCGATCCATTGATTGACGTAAACAAAAACTGCCAATACAACTGTGGAAAGAATAACTTTTGATGAAACTGAGACGTCAAAAACTATCGCCAGATACAGTCCTTTTAAAGCAATTTTGATTTTTCTGACTGGTCTAAATCCCTTTTCACCCGTGCCTAATAGTTTTTTTTTCATATTATTTTGGATCGATTTACCAGGGTTTGATTTATATTAGAAAAACGCTGTACGATGCTAAGAATTAATGTCTGTGTTCAGCTATCCTAGTTAACCAGGGGCTGCATACCAATGAAACTCATCAGTTTTTCTGGAATGTTCCTGCCAATGGTTATTCTGTCTGATCCGTCACCTTGTATTATTCATTTCGCCGCTATATTTAGCAATTCGTTTATTTAGGGGGGTCAGGCTTGTTTTCTTCCAAGCCCACTCATCTGAGCCAAAATATCAACCATCAAATTTTCACTGATAATTTTTAATACATTGATATTGTTTTCTTTTGTATAATTTGCCTGCCTGTTGCGGCAGTTCTGTTTGAAAAACGTGAGAAATAACAAGTGAACTGTTTTGGTTCATCCCACACATATAAGTCGGCTAAAATGGAAATAAAAAAACCAAAATGGATGTAGGAACACAATCATGATTGAGAAGTAGGAAATCCAGTAACCGTATTATCCTGATGTTTGTTGCTGAATTTCCCTAATAACAAACATGTTTGACTGAAGAGGGGCTGATTTAAACCGAAACAGGAATCAAATAAAGTGTTTTTGACCTGACACAACGGTGTTCCTTCGCATTGGTGCGAAGGAACTAATAGGCAGTATCAGTAACTGTCGGACGGTTAGGCTAAGTATTTTTGAATTCTTCTTTTGGCTTCCCTGTAATCTTTTGTTGAAACGGTTCCTGTTCTGCTTTCTTCTTTTGCCATTTGTCTCATCTGCTGTACCCGCTCTTCACTGGGAGGATGAGTACTCATGGCATCTGCTAGAGCAGCCATTAACTTATTTTGGTCTTTTCCGGAATTATCTTCCATCTCAAGCAGTTTTTCAAAAAATCCACCTACATGATCTTTCGAAAATCCGGCAGCAACACTGGTTCGAAAGCCGATACGATCTGCTTCCATTTCATCTTCGCGACTATTTGCCATAAAGCCGTATTTCTGAATCAATAAGCCTCCTGCTGCTCCAGCCATGGCGCCATACTTCGCTATTCGTTCCAAACATTCTCTATCCTCGGGGCTGCAAATGATTCTAGCCAAAGCTAAACCAGTCACGCCTCCTAACAAGCCTCCGCCTATAGTTAAAAGTGCTGTCTTTAACTGGCTTTTTTCTGCTTTGTCAATTCTTTCAGCTGTATGTCTGGCTTTGACATGGCCGATTTCATGTCCGACTACACCTGCAAGCTCAGATTCGTTTTCGGTTAAATCAAGCAGTGGTCCGGTTACAAAGATGGTACCTGCTGGCAAAGCAAAAGCATTGATCGCCTTGGTTTGTACCATGGTAAAATTATACTCATAGGGATTTTGATGAAGACTATTACTGTTGACGATATTATTTCCGAGATCTGTCAAATATCCCTGCAGCCAGGAATCGTTAATGGGGGGATAGTCTTCTTTCATTTTCGGCAGGTATTCCTGGGTCATTCTCTTTTCATCAGCAACAGAAATACTCGTCTCTTGACCTGTATTATCCCCTTCACGATGACGTGTTCTTGCAACCGGTGCACATCCGGCAACCAGGAAAGGCATTACTTTGAGAAAAGTCCTTCTGCCTTGAGAAGTAGAATTCAGTTGCCTTAAGTTTTGTTCAAGTTTTTTCAATACTGACGCTTCCATGATAGTCCTTTAAAGAATATTCAACTTATGATTCAAAAAGACATAAAACAATCTGATTGTAAATGGTTTGCAGCCTATTTTAGAGTTTGTCTCAATTCATATAGACTCCGAAGGAGTCAAGTGTTATAGCCGGTGGTTTTAACCACCGGTTTGATCAATCGACTGGTTCATCAGCCCTGAAGGGGCGATGCTAGTAACATGTTGATTCATAAAGCAGCGTCCCTGCAGGATACCAACAGAGCAGCGGTTTTTTCCGGTATCCAGTGTGTCCATGCCTTCTTTCCACAATTCAAAATCAAACACCCGGGTATTCTCAATTATTCGATGCTTCCTGTCATCTTACCAATCTCCATTTAAAAATGAGAATGTTTAATATCTGGATACAGTACATTAACCTTCTCTCACAACCCCCATAAAAGGGATTTTATCTAAAGAATACACTGTTCACAATCCCTGATTTCTGGAGGCAGGTTCCTAAACGGTAAATTTTTTTTTCAAGTATATTTCTTGAAGTGAGCCGCTAATTAGTATATCCTACAACCTCCGTAAATCTAATATGAATATTTAACCGGGAACTGCCATGAAACAAGAATTTTCTCCTTGGGTTTACAATGCGATCAGAATTGTTTTTCTGTTTTTGATTTTTATTCCCCTGTTAATTTGGATTGGCAGAACCATAGGTGAATCCAGATTTCGTGATCTGGTTCGTGCGCAGAACGCCAGCCCGGCAGCAGTAAAGGAGTCCGTTACCCGTCACGGATCTTCATCATCGACAGACTCGGTCTTCCACCACGCCGACTTAACCAAGCAAAAGGTTTTGGGAAAAAAGGTCACCCATGGTCTGGATGTTTCTCACTACCAGGGCACTATCCGCTGGGACAAATTCAAGCGATATGATTTAGAATTTGTGCTTATCAAGGCCACCGGAGGTGAGACCTATGTTGATCCACACTTTCACCACAACTGGAATGGCGTTAGAGAAACAGGGATTATTCGCGGTGCCTACCATTTCTTTTATGCTGCCGATGACCCTCGTAAACAGGCGGCCCATTTTATATCAACCGTGGGCAAGCTCAGGTCTCAAGATCTACCTCCGGTCCTGGATGTCGAAATTCCCGATCATACTCCCGCTAAGCAGCTGCAACAGTCTGTTCTGGTGTGGTTGCAGCTTGTAGAAAAGGGACTGAAACGCATCCCGATGGTCTATACCGACGATGCATTTGGCCAGGAATATCTGCAAAATGCCAGCCTGGCCAGATATCCCCTTTGGATCGCGGTCTATGAAAAAACCGTTTCTGCCGTTCCCTCGCCCTGGAAAGACAAAGGCTGGACCTTCTGGCAATATACCCAGGATGGCCGGGTTGAGGGAATTAACGGAACTGTGGATCTGGATTTGTTCAAGGGAGACCTGAAGGAGTTGAAACTATTTATTGACCGTTCAAAGGTAAACTGATGAAAACAGACGAAAAAAGCCCTGCCCAACGGGAAGAGAACCACCGGCAGCAGATTCGACAAGGACTGGTTCTACTGGGATTAACGGCGTTGGTGTATTTAAGCCATCACGGGATTTTAACCTGGATCCTGGATACCGCCTTTAATCAACATATTTTAGCGGTAGGGCATTCGTATTTGGATACGGCGCAGACTGATGCCCTGGAAACCTTAACGGTGATCAGCATTATCAAGACCGGTCTGGCGGTTATTCAAAGCAGTAGCGGAGGCATCTCCTTTTTTATTGATGTTCAGGTCCAACTGGGAGAGTTGTTCAATGTGTTTTCGGAAGTGATCAATCGTGCCTGGCAGGTATCCTGGCTGGCGTTGGCTGCCATCGAAACCATGAATTTATTGCTGGATTTTTCCCGCTTTACCCTGACTCCGCTGTTGACGATCTCTTTTATCTTTTTAGGGTTCGGTTACGGATTGTCGCTCTTTCCCACGCTGAAAACCGGTATTGGCGTCAAACAACTGCATCGGGGATGTTACTATCTCTCCAAGTGGGGGTTCTTCCTGTTGATCATGATACACGTGATCATTCCGGTTTCTATTTTTGTGGTTTCTTCCGGGAGTTCACTTCTGTTTCCGGAAAAGAAGCAGGAGATTCATCGGGAATTCGTGGCACTCAAAGCATTAGTGGAGGATCACCAAAAAGAAAGTGGCCTGCATAGTCAGGTGAAAGCGACCATTACGGCCTTCAAAACCAACAAGACCTCCGTCCACCAACAATCCGGCACGTTATCTGCCCTGGTGGTGAAACATGCGGTTTATTCCCTGGCAGAGCATCTGGTCCTGCCTTTGCTGCTAATGATAATCTTTTCGGTTATTCTCCGCCGCTTTATGCATCGCAATCCGGTGATCTTTTTTCATAAAGATGCGCAGTAGGGTCGGATTCCTGTGTTTTCTTTTTGATTTTCTATTTTATGTGATCTCTTCAATACAAACTCTGGTATGTAAATGCTGTCTATAATTTTGGGGAAGGTTTAGTTTGGTAATTGACTGTGATCATTGGGATTGTAAAGTAAAACTATCCATCATTTTTCGTAAGTTTGCGGCTTCTGTCGTCAGGGTTGCTGAAGCAGAAGCACTTTCTTCAGAAATGGAAGAGTTTTGCATCACAATTTCATTTACCTGGTACAGGCCTTTGTTGATTTCCTCAATACTGTTCTTCTGTTCTTTTGATGCAAACGCTATTTCGCTTATCAGGTCATTGACTTTCTCTACGCTACTGCTTATTTCTCCAAGCATCTCTGCAGTCTGATCGGCACTTTTGACACCATTTTCAACCTCTTTAACTGAACTCTCTATTAATTCGGTGGTATTTTTAGCTGCTTCTGCACTTCTGCTAGCAAGATTTCTTACTTCTTCCGCAACTACCGAAAAACCCTTTCCATACTTGCCGGCACGGGCAGCTTCAACAGCGGCGTTAAGGGCTAACAAATTGGTTTGAAAAGCAATTTCGTCAATTGCTTTGATAACTTTGGTCACATTCATGCTGGTTGTACTAATTTTATTGATTGTCTCAACCATATCTTGCATTTGCGCATTTCCTTTTTGCACCACTTCCAAGGTCTGGCGGGTAAGTTGTTGTGACTGTGTCGTGTTACTGTCATTTGTCTTAACCCTGGTTTCTATCTCTGCCATAGATGATGTGATTTCTTCAAGACTGGCCGCCTGTCTGCTTGTGCCATCCGAGAGCGCATTTGAGGTCTTTGACAGTTCAATTGCCCCTGAATCCAGTCGATCAGTTGATAAAGATACATCGTTAAGCGTGCTGCTCAACAGGATCAATGCTTCATTAACGCTCTCTTTGAGAAGCAGCATCTCTCCGGACAGATCAGCTGTAATGCTTTTTGAAAGATCGCTATTTGAAACTGCAGCCATAACCTCTTTGACATCAGTCAGGGTTAGTTGGATATTACCGGCTATTTGTTCTGATTTTTCCTTGGCAGTTTCAAATTTTTTTAAGTTATTGCTACTCACTTTTTCGTAGACCGCTCCAAGAATCAAGGTGGTGACAATCAGTGTCAAGTACGAGCCGAATGAGTCTATCAAAGATTCTTCAACATTCAATACCATTGAAGCCTCAACAATAGCATCTTTTTTCAGGAGGAAAAGACCGATGAGGGTAACCGAGCAGATGACTCCCCAGGCTATTCCGGAACGAAGGCCTGAAAACATTAAGGCTAGAAGAACTACGAAAACAAGCATGGAAGTGTCGGCCGTAAGTCTGTTGCTCAGCAATGATAACAGGGAGATCAAAACATAGAGGCAAAAAACTATAGTATTTCCGGCGATCAGTCGGGAACCGGTCCACTTCAGCAAGAAAACCCCCAGGTACATGAATGTTCCCAACGTCAGTGCAACGATGAATCCTTCATAATCTTCAATGATTAACGGTCGGATACAGTTCACAAGAACCATGGTTGCAGCAAATAATCCTATACCTGCAACCTGTCTGGATTTACTCAGCTCCAGCTCAATCGATTTCGACTTGGGATGTATAAAATAGTCCACTAGTGAGGTCAGATTCATCTTGTTCCTTTGTCTTAAATTCGTAAGTTTGTTTTAGCTATGTTCGTATATATTAGTTTAACCGATTTAATCTGAATATTTAATTTATTTCTATAGTAGGAATTCAGGGCATTTTCTCTCATAAATCGAATCGCTTTGGCAATAATACCATTTTGAGAAAATAAAATTGCCATCCATATGGTAGGTAAGCCTAACCTCCCTTCCTTCCAGGCTCAATGTCCAAATGATCGACTTGACCTCAAAGATATAAAAGTGAAAAACTTGATCCCCAAGATGTAAAAACACTTTAAAAACAACAGTTAAGAAATGGTTCATGTCGGAAAAATCACGATTTATAAAAGAGGTCAGGCAGTTTGAGTTTTTTTTGAAATGGATTTGGCCGGTTTTCAGGAAATTGGTTAGGAATCATTTAACCATTAGATGCACTCGCTGCTTTTTGTCAGAAAACTATGTGAAACTGACAAACGGCACATGCGAACTGTGTAACCGAAACAAGACCAGCAATCCGGAGATCGACCTCCCAAGCCGGAAAATAATGCAGGAGCAGATGGATCAGCTGTTAACGGATTCAATCAAGACGGCTTCATCTGCATACGATGTATTGCTTCTGTTTAGCGGCGGAAAGGATAGCAGCTATTTGCTCTATCGACTGATGAACGATTATCCGAGTCTCAGGATTTTGGCCCTAACCGTCGACAATACCTTTATGAGTCCGGTTGCCATGGATAATGTGTTGGCCATTATCGGCAAGACTGGTGTTGACCACCTGATTTTGAGACCCAAACGAGAAACTATGGAAAAAATGTTTGGTTACGCATTGACTCATCTTAACGACCAGGGATGCTCAGGTACTGTAGACCAGTTTGATGGCGATTTTTTTTCTGATGTAGCCAGAAATGTTGCAGCTGAAAAGAAAATACCCTATATCATTTGCGGTCTTTCCAGAACCCAGGTGTCCCGTATCTTAAAACTCAACTCCTTTCTCACCACACCAGAGTACGAATCCAGACGCAGAGAACAAGTAGCGGGAATCAAGCTTGATGCTGTGTTTGATCCTGATGAAATGTTATATTGGTGGGACCCTTCAAGGTATTCTTCAAATCAGATTCCGTTGATGATCTTTCCTTTCTTTGTCTGGAATATGGAAGAAGACTTTATCAAGTCGGAGGTGATCCGGTTAAATCTAATGCCAAGGGGAGATGAGAGTCCGTTAATCACCAACAATCGTCTGGTTCCTCTGATGGGTATTGTCGATATGATACAATTCGGTTATTCCTCTTTTGAGCCTGAATTTGCCGAAATGGTGCGGGCCGGAAAAGCAGAGCGAAAACAATGGCTCTATTCATTTGAAATGCTTGAGTATGCAGCTAAAACCGGAAGGTTTCTTGGCAAATCCCTGGATGAGATCCTGAAGCGGTTGTCATTGACCCGTAGTGATTTGAACATAAAAGGATAATTGTGAAATTCAAACCTAATGAGGGTACCCTGATCGGGCTGTTGCAAAAAAGAGCCGAATCGACACCTCAGCACCCCGCTATTTGGACCCGATACGCAAAAAAAAGATGGCAGTCTTGCTCCTGGAAGGAGTTTTGGGAGAGGTCGGTTAATATTGCCACAAATCTACTTAGCTTTGGGTTGAGAAGACAGGAATCCATCGCCATTCTGATGAAAAACTCCGTAGAATGGGAGTGGATACAACATGGGGCTTTTTTAGCAGGTGCAAATGTAGTTGGGCTGGATTTAAATGATCCACCCGATCGATTGAAAACCATTCTTTCATCGATTCAGTTCCAGGCATTGTTTGTTGATGATTATTCCCTGCTGGAGCGCTTTGATAAGAATTACCTGTCAAGTCTCAAACTCGTTGCCTTAAAGCTAAAGCCCTGTTCTCCATTCAGCTCGGAAAAAGGTCATGAAACCGGCGATTTTTCCGTTTCAAAAGTTCAATCCAAATTGCCTGCAGTAGATAGTGATGACTTGGCAATGACGATCTTTACGTCAGGTACGACAGGTGAACCTCAAGCTATGTCTTTTTCTCACGGTCAAGTTATTCTGGCGATTAAAAGTATATTGCCCCGCTATCAAGGCCTCCCGGAAAGAGCCAATCTGGCATCCTGGTTGCCTTTGGCCAATCCGTTCCAGCGTATCATCAATTTTTGCGCTATCGAACTAAACTTTCAGACCTTCATGGTTGCTGATCCAACCGAGATAATCAGGGTGATTGGAGAAATCAATCCGCATCTATTTGCAGCTGTGCCCAGGTTTTATGAAAAAGTGTACGAATCCATTGAGCAAAAAATTGAATCGCTGCCGTTCCTCTTGAAAAAAGCTGTAAAAATGGCGATGCATGCAGCACGACAGCACAATAAGGGAAACAGATCATTTTCAACAGTCCTGCAATATAAACTTGGGCAACTGCTTATACTTAGGAAGTTTCAGAAAATACTCGGTAAAAATGTAGGTATTCTAATTAGCGGTTCGGCTCCATTATCGGTTTCCTTATTAGAAAAATTCCAAAGTCTGGGCTGGCTAATCCTGGAGAGTTACGGCATTAGTGAAAACATCGTGCCAATAGCCATCAGCACTGTTGATGATCACAGATTTGGATCAGTGGGAAAACCGCTGGTTGCCAACTCTTTAAAATTTAGACCTGATGGTGAAATCCAGGTCAAATGCCCGGGGTTATCCAAATCGGTAACAAAAACAGACCGGGAAGGATATTATGATACCGGTGATATCGGGGAACTGGATGAAGATGGGTTTTTATGGCTAAAAGGGAGAAGCAGCGATCTCTTCAAACTATCCACAGGCCGGAAGGTCGTGCCACGCCAGATAGAGGAGGTTATTCAACAATTGGATATTGTGGATCATGTCGTTGTTTATGGAAAGAACAAAAAGATGGTCTCTGCTGTCGTCAACGTGACTTCTCAAAAGTGGAAAGAGCAGACAGATGAGAGTTTGTCCGAAGCTGATCTTGTTGATCAGATCAAAGGTTTTGTTAGTCAGAACTCCAGTCATCTGCCCTCTTATTATCAGCCTGCAGAATATATTATTGTTCATTCATCATTTTCAATCGAAACGGGCGAATTGACGGCCAATTTGAAAACAAAAAGACATGTCATAATAGGAAAATATGGAAAATAGTGTTTTGGGGCCACGTGCAGCAGAAAAAGGAAAGCGACATTATTTGCTGACCGGGGCCACGGGTGTTATTGGGAGTGCTATCTTAAAGCGCCTCTATCAGAATGGAGAACAGGTTTCGTTTTTAATTCGGGCTGATTCCGCAGAACATTTGAAGCGAAGATTGGAAAAATTGTACGGTTACTGCGTAATAGATCCGGAAAATACATCCAGAGTGGTCCCGATCAGAGCCTCACTGCTCGAAAACCATTTTGGCTTGAATTCAAACGACTATGCCAGGCTGGCTAATATCTGTACTCACATAATTCATTGCGCGGCAGATGTTAATCTAAACCGCCCTGAAGACCGGGCCATTGAACAGACATCCAACATTGCCCGCAACATGTTACGGATGATGGAGGACATGACAGCCTTTAAAAAAATGGAATATGTCAGCACCATTGGGGTTGCGGGCAAGGTTAAGGGAAGTTTTCAGGAGGATTGGGTTGCAGACGATTGTCAATTTAGAAATTCATACGAATTGGCCAAATACGTTTCCGAAAACCTGGTAAAAGAAAAAATAGAGGATGGGTGGAATATCACTGTTCATAGACCCAGTATGGTCATAGGAGACTCTGAATCAGGCGAAATATACAACTTTCAGGTGTTTTATTACATTTGCGAATTTCTGACAGGAAGGCATACTTTCGGGTTAATCCCGGATTTTAAAACGTTTATCCTGGATACGGTACCGATAGATTACGTTAGCGATGTCATATACTGGTCAAGCCGGAATGAGCATCTTTCTTTAAAAATCCTGCACCTGGTTTCCGGTGAGGTCGCAGTATCATTAAATTCTCTTGCAGGGTCAGTATCAGCAATGTTTTTTGAGGTTAAAAAAAAGCCCAAAAAAGTCTCTCTATCATTGTTTAAAACGATAATCCGTGTTCTTAGTTTGTTGCCAAAAACCAAGTGGACCAAATCATTTGACAATCTTTCAATTTTCTTATCCTACCTTGCTGAGAATCAGTCTTTTTCAAACCAGAGAACCCTTTCCATGTTATCCTCATCCAATATCAGCCTGCCTGATCCTGAATTCTATATTCCAAACAGCCTGGCTTTTTACCGGCGACAAAAACCTCTGTGAGTCGGCTACAGCTATGTTCCACTCACTTCTTTCAGTTTAAAATTCTGCATCAACATATTGAGGCTGTCTGCCTGGGAAGACAAAACCGATGCGGCGGACGAGGTCTCTTCCGATATCGATGAATTTTGTTGTACAACGATGTTGATTTGCTCCAGACCTGCATTAACTTCATTAATGCCACCTTGTTGCTCTTTGGAATCTAATGCAATATTCTTTACAAGGTCGTCTACCTTGCTGACTGAATCCGAGATCTGATCAAATGCGTCGGCCGTGTCATTGGCATTGTTGACACCGGTCTCAACTTCCTTTGCTGCATTTTCAATCAGACCTGTGGTATCACGGGCGGCTTCCGCGCTTCGCATTGCCAAACTACGAACTTCTTCAGCCACTACCGAAAAACCTTTCCCGTATTTTCCGGCCCTGGCGGCTTCTACAGCGGCATTCAAGGCAAGCAGGTTCGTTTGGAAAGCAATTTCATCGATCACTTTGATAACTTTAGCGACCTGAAGGCTGTTCCCATGGATTCGGTTCATGGAATGAAGCATGTTTTCCATTTGCTGATTTCCCTGTGTCACTGTTTCAATGGTTCCTGTGGTCAGTTCCAGCGCTTTTTCCGCATTTTCAGCACTTTGTTTTGCCCGTCCTTGGACTTCCACCATGGATGAAGAGATCTCTTCAATGCTGGAAGCTTGCTGAGTACTGCCGTTTGCGAGTGTCTGGGCTGCCTTATTCAGCTCGTTGGAGCTGGCATTCACTTCGTCACTGACGGCAACAACCTGCATAATAGTATTGCCAAGCATTTTCAAAGCCTGGTTAATGCTGCCTTGGAGCTTTGCCACATCACCGTTGAATTCTCCTTCGATGAATTCCGCCAGGTTTCCATCAGCCACCTTTTCCATGATGTTGTTGATTTTATCAATGGCCGTCTGGAGTGTATCCATTAGTATATTATAAGCTTCTCCAGTCAATCCGATTTCATCATGGGTTTTGATTTGCAGCCGGTTTGAGAATTCGCCCGTTGTCGTCACCTCGTCAATTACTGACTGCATGTTTTCCAACGGCCTACTCATTCGGACAGTAAAGAAGAACGTCAAGGGGAGAATAACAATCATTCCCAGAATCAAAACCAGCGCAAGGGATCGAATCATCTGCCAGGTATTGGCTGCTGCAATTTTCGATTTGTAAAGCATCGCTACTGCACCAATGCGTTTTGTACCCTCGTACAATGGAAAGAGACCATGAAAATAGTCGATGCCATCAATTTTGCGATTATCAAGATGTACTTCCTGTGTATCCAAATCCCAGTCATCGACATTGACCGGGAAAACTGACAAATCGATTTGGTTGTATTCGGGTAGATTGCCGATACTTAATTCATTGTTGACGAAAAAGTTAACCGAAGCTCTCCCCAATCTCGACATTTGTTCCACATCAGTTGCTTTCAAACGATAAAGGGAGGTGATCCTTCCCACTTCTTCCTGGATTTCTTTGTTTGTATTCCGATCATAAAGGGTTGTATGAAAAGGCTGATTCGATTGGAACGCCAGGTTTTTTCCATCTGAGACCAATTGCGCCTCTGCCGCTGTCTTGCCAGGTTGCTTGGTGACCTGTTCGCTTTCATTGAAAGAATCCACATTCTGCCAGGAATCATATTCAAGGTTTTGCCCGGCTTCAACAGCCGCAATGGAATACCCTTCACTTGTTGGATATCCCACAATCAAATTCCCGTCCTGTTGGAGAGCGAAAGCCAGCAGATCACCATTCGGAGAGTGAACCATCGACTTCCAGATCGTATCCTTATCTACAAGGCGAAACAAATGCGTGGCAATTTCCTGTTGTATTATTTCCTTTTCTGACGCACTGACTGAGCTCTTTTGGAGAATGGACAGATACTCAAGGCTCCGGACAAACGCATCGTTGCCGGTAATCTGTGCTGTGCTGCCGGAAAGGCGATTACCAAGGTCAGCCAGGCTTTCCTTAACGATACTGGAAGAATGCAAAATCAGTTCATTGGCATCATCCCGATTCTGCTGATAGATCAGAACTGAAACAACAACAGTGGAAAAGATCATCAGAGTTGAAAACAGAATGCAGGCGCCGACCAAGATCTTGGTTCTTAATCTAATATCTCTCTTTTTTATAGTCATATTCTTTTTTTAGGATGGACATTGTTGATTGGCAGCTACAATAAATAGCCCAGTTTTTCCAATTAAATTGTCGATGTAGAGCTTGTCATCCTTGAATAAACCTGTCCTTAACCTGACCGGGGGAATCCGGAATCCGGGTCCATATTACCAGTTTGCAAAGCTGTTACGACCCGTCCCGGAAGAATTAAACGATGATAGTTGAATCGATTCCCCACCTGAACCGAGCGATTTCCTTCAAAGCCAATAAAGCGGATGGTGCTTGGAACGTATTTACTGAAAACTTAAGTGAAATAGTGACATTTCTTCAGTTTCAAGATTTATTATACTAACTAACTCACTGGTTGCTAACCCCTTTTTACTATTGCCTTATGAAGCTCGGTGGGGAGGGCTGATCCGAACCGACCCCGAATCTAATTGATCCGGGACCGGTTGGAGGAGAGAGAAAAATGACAAAAGATTTAGCTGGTAGCGCTATTCGGTTGTTTGGCTTTAAACTGCTGACGAATATGCTTGATAATCGGAGGTGCCACCAGACTGAGACCTGTGATGATCCATAAAGCAATGGAAATGGGAGACTCATAAAAAGTGGAGTACTCACCATAGCTGTAGGTCAATGCTCTTCTGAAATTCACTTCTATCAAGTTACCCAGCACCAATCCCAACACAAGCGGGGCAATGGGGAATCCGGTTTTTCTCATGAAAAACCCTACCACACCAAATACCAGCATCAGAATCAGATCAAATTCACTACCATTGATAACATAAACACCAACGATACTGAGCACTGCAATCAACGGCATGAGAATCCATCGCGGAATCTGCAAAATTTTTGCAAGAATGCGTACCAACGGCAGGTTCAGAAAGATCAACACCAGGTTACCAATGAACATGGATGCAGCCACACCCCAAAAGATATCGGGACTATCTGTCAACATGGTTGGTCCGGGCATCACACCCAGGGTTATCAATGCTGCCAGCAACACTGCCGTGGTTTCACTTCCGGGAACTCCCAGCACCAGCAACGGGATAAAAGAACCGACAGCGGACGAGTTATTGGCTGATTCAGGTGCGGCAATACCGCGCAAATCCCCTTTGCCAAAATTACCTTCTTCTCCGGCCATCTTTTTTTCCGTGTTATAGGCCAGGAAGCTGGCGATGGTGGCACCGGCTCCCGGTAACACACCTACAAAAAAGCCGGTTAGGCAACTGCGGAGAATACCCGCGGCAGCGGCTTTAAGCTCCTTGAAGGTAAGAAGTACCCTGCTTAAAGATGCAACCTTTTCCTTGACGTTGTGTTTAGCCTCGGAAACGAACAGCAAAAGTTCTCCGATGGCAAAAATGCCGATGACCACCACAATAAAATCAATACCGTCATCCAGCTCATGAAGTCCGCCGGTAAACCGCCGCATACCGTCGAAGCTTAATTCGTCAATACCGACAGTGGCGATGGCTAGCCCAAGAAACGCAGAAAACATGGCTTTGATGAAACTGCCCTCCGAAAAACTCGTCAAGGCAGTAAACGCGCAGACCATTAACACGAAATATTCCGCAGGACCAAAATCGATCGCAAAACCTGCCAGATACGGTGCAAAAAACACCAGTAAGAAGATCGATATGGTTCCGCCCGAGAACGAAGCCACTGCGCTCATAGCCAGTGCCGGACCTGCTTTGCCCTGCTTGGACAATGGATGGCCATCGATACAGGTAACCGCGGCAGATGATGTCCCCGGCACGTTCAGTAATATACTGGAAATAGAGTTACCATATTGTGAACCGTAAAAGATTCCCGCAAAGAAAATCAATGCTGAAGAAGCCGGTAACTCTAATGTCAGTACGATAGGAAATAGGATTGCGATCGCGTTGATCGGGCCAATCCCGGGAAGCATACCAATAATAGTCCCAAGAAGGCAGCCGATAACAACCAGCATCAGGTTGGTGCCTGAAAAGGCGACTGCAAATCCGTCCAGTAATAGATCAATCATACTATTCCATATTAGAATTCTAGAATACCGGCCGGTAGATTCAGACCCAGTATACGGTCAAAGACTACATAAAAACTAATCGAGACGATAACTGAAGTTGGTGCAATCCATTTGGGTTTTGCCCCAAATAGCCACATGCAAACCCCCATCAGTACCGACGCCAGAATCAAGAAACCAACGTGGGCCAAAGCCAGACTGTAAACCAGAATAACCAGGACCAGAAAAGCAATCTGTTTAATTTGCTGCCAACCGGGCCAGGTTGCTGTCTTGTCGGATGGGAAAATTAATAAAAGAACGGACATCCCGATCATCCCTATCGAAAGAGCGAGAGGGTAGAACTTTTCATTTTCCGGGTCAAAATCCGTATCCAGTGAAAGCGCCATGTAGCAATAGCCAATGCTGAACAATAACATCACGATGGCATATTTTCGATCTGATATGATTTTCATTTTTCAGCTATTTGATGATTTTTAATTCTTTGGAAAGCTCTGCAACAGCATTGATTTGATTGGTCACAAAATCGTCAAAATCCTTTCCAAAAGATGTGAATTCAGCCAGACCGTTCTTTTCACGAAGTTCGGTCCATTCCGGTGACATGGCAACTTTTCTAACTGCGTCAACCCACTCGTTGTATACCGCATCGGAAATACCTGCAGGCGCATAAAATGCTCTCCAGTTGCCACCGACAACGTTATACCCTTGCTCTTTTGCAGTTTTGGTATTTCCCAATGCAGGAACCCTTTTATCGGAAAGTACGGCCAGAACACGTAATTTGCCGGCTTTCAACTGGCCGATAATTTCGGAGGTATCCCCGGTGAAAGCAGCGGCTCTTCCACTGATCACTTCAAGCAACGCCTTTCCACCATTGTCAAAAGGAATGTAATTGATACTTCGCAGGTTTTTAATGCCGGCTTCTTTTGCTACAAGCAACATCTTCAGATGGTCCCAACCACCACGAGAACTGGCGCCAACAATAGGATTTCTCTTTGGGTCCTTTTTGAGGGCTGCTACCAAATCATCCAGGGAGTTATAGGGAGCATTCTTAGCAACGACAACAACACCGTAATCCATTCCCAGAGCTCCTACCCATCGTACGTCATTAGCTGTGTAGTCGCCAAAGACTTTTTGGGCCAGCCGAGTTGCCGTGGCTGCGCTTGCTGCTACAATCAGTTTTTCGTCATTGTGCCTTCGGGCAACAACATGGGCAAAAGCCTTTCCACCACCGGAACCTGACATATTCACAACTTTGATCGATCCCTTGACCGCACCAACTTTTGGCATCAACTGGGCAGCCGGCACACGGCAGGTGAAGTCCCAACCACCTCCGGCACCAGCGGGAGCAAGGCATTCAACACCTCTCAGTTCCGCAAAAACAGGAGTAACGCTGACAAAAGCCGTTACGAAAATCGATGTAATTATAAAAGATAACAGTTTTTTCATGAGATATCCTCCGAAGTTAAAATTAAACCTGAATATGAATGCTTAATCGTAAATTGACATCCAAATTCAAAAACCTGAGCTATTAAATAAGTGAAACCGATTGTTGTCAATATTGGCTAAATATTGGCTAAAAAGATCATTTAGGTAATATTGTTCATAAAGTTCACCAGTAATTATATTTTATTCTTATATTGGTTGAGGTAATGTTTTGGGATAGTTCCCTCAAAAAAACAGACAAAAGCACCGTTATCTATTCCCTGTTATATCGGGCTCTGCAACCCGGGAAGTTATAACCCTTGATGTTGGAGGTCAAGTGATATCAGCGGCAGGTGCTTCTCACATTCTGTACCAGTATGGCCCGGCGACTGATGGCTGAAGCTATTAATCAGCGATCGCCGGCAAAGGGTGAATCATACGTTTCAAATACGATTGAATGGGGCCTTTACTATAATCATCCCAAAACACATAGAGGAGAATGGATGAGTACCGTACAGGTTACGATAGTAGAAGATGATACAAAAATTGCAGATATTCAAAATCACTTCATCGAAAAAATCGAAGGTTTTGAAGTCACAGGCATTGCTCACTCAATTAGTGAAGCTGAAGAGATCCTTCCCATTTTAAAACCGAACCTGGTGCTTTTGGATGTATATTTTCCGGACGGAAATGGAATCGATCTACTTTGGAAAATCAGAAGCCAACACCATGCGATTGACGTTATTCTGATAACTGCCGCCAAGGAGGTGGAAACCTTGCAGGAAGCAATCCGCGGTGGTGCATTTGACTATATTTTAAAGCCTGTTGTTTTCGACCGATTTCAAAAGACGCTGTTAAAATATCGGATGCATCTTCAAAATCTTTCCGGAATGAATGAGATTAACCAGGATGATGTGGACAGGCTTCTACATCCGGAGCCGGTGGAACTCGATTACTCTCTGGAAATTCCTAAAGGTATTGATCCAATTACCCTGCAAAAAGTAGAAGATGTTATGAATCAGGCAAAAAAGCCTGGATACACCGCTGAGCAGGTGGGGGAGTTAATCGGCGCTGGTCGAACCACTGCCAGAAGGTATCTTGAATACCTGGTTAAAAGGGGCGTTATCGCAGCGGACGTGTCCTATGGGACTGTCGGCAGGCCAGGAAGAGTCTACCATGGGATTCAAAGCCCTTGACAAGTTTTTACAAATATTTGTGAATCAATTCACCTATTTTCCAGATCACCAGAGCACTATTGACATCCCAACTCAAGGGGAATATGTCTACTTTTATAAACCTGTGAAAGCTCATGACTCTGACAAAATGCCCTACCGCAAGTTGAAAGTGAAACTCATCTCTTTAGTCGAGATGGAATATAGGATGGGCCGGCGATAGCCTGCCCGTCTTGAGGTACCTAATCATTGCACGTTATTCGGTTTTCAACCTAACGGGAGGTGTATAGTGCGGATGGCGAGATAATGAGTTTACAGATTCTAGCAAGGAAGCTCTAAATTTCACAATAAAGCTCTTATATTCTGGTTCTCTAAAAAAAATGACTGAATCAAATCAATATCAATACGATACCAAAATAGCACGCATCGGCATCCCAAAAATCATCGCTGCAGATACCGGCTCCAATAAAGTAGATGATTCCAACTCGGTAACCCTGGTGATGACATCTGAAGAATTGTCAGATCTTGGTACTGATGTGCTATCAATGGAATTTGAAAAAGCCGGACCCCGTGCGAATTTGTACTTTGACCCTTCAAAAACAACCTGCGGTATTGTTACCTGTGGCGGTTTATGTCCGGGTATCAATGATGTGATTCGTTCTATTGTTCTAACTGCACATCACCATTATTCGATCCCTAAAATTTTGGGATTTCGTAACGGTCTGCGCGGTTTTATTCCTGGTTATGGATATGATGTTATGAAACTTACTCCCCAGTCAGTGTCGGGAATTCATCAATCCGGAGGGACTATTCTGGGAACTTCAAGAGACATGCAGGATATCGAAAAGATTGTGGATTCGCTGGAACAAATTAATTTGAATGTTTTGTTTATTATCGGCGGCCTGGGTGCAATGAGGGCTGCAAACGCCATAGTTGACGAGATCAATAAACGAGGGAAAAAAATATCAGTCGTTGGTATCCCCAAGACGGTCGATAATGATATCAACTTCATTGCCAGATCCTTTGGCTTCGAAACTGCGGTGGAAAAAGCAACTGAAGCTATCCGTTCTGCGCATGTTGAAGCTTTGAGTGTGAACCATGGGGTCGGAATGGTAAAACTGATGGGTCGTGATGCCGGATTCATCGCTGCTGAGGCCACACTGGCAACATCGGAGGTAAATTTTCTTTTAATACCTGAGCAGCCATTTGAGCTGGAAGGGGAACAAGGCCTGTTGATGGCGCTGGAAAAACGATTGTTGAAAAAAAAGCATGCGCTGATAGTAATAGCTGAAGGAGCAGGGCAGGAACACGTTGATTCAGGAAAGTCAGACCTGTTTGGAAATCCGGATCTGGGCGATATAAGCGGAACGCTGATTCGCAAATTTAAGAATCATTTTAAAAAACGCAATATTGAATTATATATAAAATATATCGATCCCAGCTATATTATTCGCTCAATACCAGCAACCGCGGGAGATCGTGTATATTGCAGTTTTCTGGGGCAGCATGCTGTCCACGCTGCTATGGCGGGAAAAACAGGAATGGTGGTTGCACAGGTAAAATCAAGTATGGTTCATCTTCCCCTTGGATTGATAACGGATAAAAGGAGAACTCTCAATACCCGATCCGACTACTTCAACGCAGTTATGGATACAACCGATCAGGAATATTACTTCAAGAAGATGTAATAGAAAATCTGGTTTGAACAAATTTTATCTCCTTAGTTGTAGTAAATCCCCTCAACAATCGTACCCGAAATGTTGAGGGCTGGTAAAAATAGTTAAATTGGCTTTATACCCCGGGGCAATCTTTCCCAATGTGTCGTCGAGACCTAAAAACTCGGCAGGGTAGCTGGATGCCATTCTTAAGGCTTCATCCTTTGGAACTCCAAGTTGTTTAATACAATTCTTCACGGCCGTTGCCATATCCAGGGTAGACCCGGCTAATATTCCCTGTTGCGTCAAACATTTCCCGTTTTGAACACGGATTCTCTTTTTTCCCAGTTGAAACTCAGTGATTTTTGTTCCCAGGGGGGGCATGGCATCGGTGACCAAAAACATTTTGCCCTTTTCCTTTGATCGTTGGGCAGCTTTCAGATTGGCAAAATGCACGTGATGTCCGTCGGCAATGAAGCTACACCAAACATCGGGCGAGGTCAGTGCGGCTCCTGCCAGACCAGGCTCTCTTGCGTTGATATCGGGCATAGCGTTAAAAAGATGGGTTACATGCCGAATACCCTTGGCAAAACCGGCAATGGCTTTCTCAAAAGTGGCATTTGAATGTCCGGCTGAAATTTTTATTCCCTGGTCAGAGAGGAATTGGATTTGGTCTTCAGGGACCAGTTCCGGTGCCAGGGTTATTAAGGTGACCCCTGTTTTCAACGAGGTCATAATCTCCAGATCGGCAGGATTTATTTCACGGATAAAGGTTTTATCATGGACACCCGCCTTTTCGGGGTTAATAAAAGGTCCTTCAATGTGAATTCCCAGTACTCCATATGTCTTGTTTTGAAGACAATGGCGAACCGAATCGATTGCTTGCTTTAATCCTTCCTGCGGTCCGGTGATAAAAGTTGGCAACCAGTTTGTTGTTCCGAATGCTCGGTGTGTTTCATGAATGGTTTTAATTGAATCGACATCAGGAGCATCGTTAAATAAGACTCCACCCCCTCCGTTAACCTGTATGTCGATAAAGCCGGGTGCTACCGAAAGGCCATCAAGGTCGATCGTTTTAAGGTCTTTGGGAAGCTTCTTTAGGGGAAGCACGGAATCTATGACATCATCTTTAATGACAACAGCGTGATCGTTTAGTACTTCACCGCCGCTGTATACTTTGCAATTGGTCAGGGCGTACATGGGCTTCAACACTTTATTCCGGTTGAAAAGGAGGTTTATTGCGAGATTCGAATCTAAATCTTTTTGGAAACCAGGGTTTGTTACGACGCTTCAAGTAGGGAACGACTAAAGTGGCAAAGGTAATAATAATGCCTATAATTCCTATATGTATTTTTATATTTTGACTAAACGCTACAACGAACAACGACTGAAATGTTTCCGAACCTTTCACCTGATCGACTCCCCATAAAAGAGTGAAGAAACAGTACAACACTGGTACGGTTAACAGTAAAATGGATCTCCTAAAACGAATCAGTTTTTTATACTCGATATGCATTGAATCATATTTCTCTTTAAATGTATGAAGCTCTTTATTCTCGGTTTTGATTTCATCTAAAACGGTTAATGCAATTTGACTGGACGCCATTTGCTTGGACATATCATTAGAAGTTTCCAGAGAATGAGCCATTTCATAAACCGGCAAATCAAGCAGCTCATCAAATTTCAGCCAGGCTTGCAAACATTTAACGGTGGTACTGGCTTTGTTATCCCATGGATATGGGTTATGGGGGGCTTTTTTCGATGCGATTTCGTAGGCTTCCAATATTTTAATCACTGCTCCGAATATCAACCCCTCAATCTGGCTAAGAATGTCTATATTTGATGGAGGATGATGTTTAAACAAATCCAGAATATCGATCAAGATACAGGTGGCAGTAGCTGTTGTTGCAAGATCTATCCAGATTCCGTCACTTTGTTTATCGCTTAGTGCATTTACAATTTTATGAATATCGGGCTCGGACTTTAAAAATAAGGCTGCTTTCAAATAGACTAACAGATCAAATTCACTGGATGTTTGTACATTCAACTGGGTCAGGATTGTTCCGAGTTTTTCCCGGTCTTTGGTATTCAGGCGGTCCATTTCTGCCAGGGATGCATATCCCAGGGCTTTTTCCCTGTCATCATAGCGATCAATGTGACTTAATATCCACTTCTCTGTCCGCTTGGATTCCCGGCTGTTCACACCAAGAAATGTTGCTCTCATCCAGTAATATGCACAAGTGGCGCTGAAGGTTTCATCATAGGAGCCTTTTTTTTCTCGTTTCCCGGCTCTTTCCAGAAATTCATCCGCCATGCTTCTGTATTCGATGGTTTTCGAATCCAATTGCTCAAGGGCTTGTAAGGTTTCGACGGTACTCCAGAAACTACCATCAATTTGTCCGGTTCTAAGTTCGGAATGTATCGCCAACTCAGCCCTTTGAAGGAGATGATGGGCGAATTTAGAGCGACCTTTTGTGGAGAATTTGCGTAAATAACCTTCTTTAGGCTCGACTTTCATTAATTTCAGATGGTTGTTCTCTAAAGAACGATTTACGATTTGATTCACATCGTCACCCAAATTTTTGAGATCGATCCCCGGTCCAAGCAGCAATACAGAGTGAACCCCCGATTGGACATGGCTGATCAGCCGACTCATATCATGTTCCACTTGATACAGGGTATAGGGAAATTTCTTGGAGGACAGGGTGTTGATAAGGAAATTGAATGACCGGTCCTTATCCGGTTCAGACCAAAGAATCGCAGTATCATGTCTGCCTTCCGCAATATAAATCAACAGGTTGGTAAACAAATTCTCATGTTTCTGCCAGTCTAGCGGCATCGCGGAAACGATAATGCGATGTCCCAGGGATTCTTTTGAACAGAGGAGAAGTGGACGGTTTTTCGATGGAGTGCTGTTATCCTCCAAAAGAACATCCCAATCGGAATACTTGACCTCATCCCAGTAATGCCAGTAAAGCCCGGGTAGGTTTTTAAATGTTTGCGCGTGTTTTTTTACGGGCTCCGTTTCGATAGATTCCGGATATAACAAAGCAGTGTGTTTTTCGGAACCGGGAGTGAGAATTAGGTTGCCATCAATGGACTTTTCATCTTTGGGTCTGGAAACCGCTGTTATGTCACCATAGGGAGGGGGTAAAATGGTAAGATGTCGCGTTGAGGTCTCTCCCTGGGATAGTTTACGTTGATGGAGTACAAGTATTCCAAGTCTTGAAATGTTGTCTTCGATGATTTTCTTAAAATTATCAGAAAAGACAACCTCTTCGATTCTTTTATCGTTAAATGCGTTGGATGCAAATATAACAGCGTCGAGTCGATTCTCGCCGATGTCTGTTGATAAGGATTCTACGTTGTCAGAGGTGTATAAAACAGTCGAATACTCTTCATTTCCTGTCTGAAGCTTTTCCATGAGTGGCCTTGCATCCGCATAACCGTAATGGGCCATCTCCGATTGGTTTTGAACAAGCCCTACCACAAACATACCAAATCTCCCTCCTTCAGCTACAGTTTATTCAACACTTAATTTGTCACGGCAATGTTGATAGTTCTCTCATAAACCTAACCAATTAGCAAACCGGAGGTCATAAAATTAGAGTAAAAGAAGTCAAGTTTTCTTTAAGCCTTTCCATTTAAGATAAATCAAAAGAAGACTTGACCGCGCTTTCAGCAGTAAGGTTAATGATTTGTTGATTTAATGGTTGGCTTTGAGGAGTAAGAAAATACCGGAAATCCAATCATAGTTGTGTTGTTATATAAAAATGCAAAGTTGCAAGTCTGACCCTCCTGCCAATTCATTTCAGTTCATAGCTAACCGGTATCAAAACTCGCATGGAGACAACTTTATCTCCTTTCTTACCCGGCTTGAATGCCCAATGTTTAACTGCCTGCATTGCATTTTCATCCAGTATTGGAAATCCGCTTGATGTGTGCACCGAAAGTTCATCCACCTTCCCTTTTTGATTTACCAGTACGTTTAGAATTACTGTTCCTGTAATTCCTCGTCTTTTGGCTATTGAAGGATACAGAGGTGCAGGATTGTTTTCATAAATCGGAACTGCTTTGCTAATTTCCGGTTGTTCAAATTGCTCTTGTGCCTTAGCCATCCCGCTTAAAGACATTGAGGAGGCTACTTTTGAAACTAAGATATTCTGCTCAGTGACTGTATCTGAGGTTGATTTAGTTTTCTTAATAGCTTGTTCCGGCTGAGTTGATTGGATTGCCGGTTGAGTTTGGTTAATAGATGAGGATTCCACGGGTTTTGCAACTTCTAATGATTTATTGTTCCGATTATTTTTGTCTGGGGACAATCCTTCTTTACTGACCTTGCCGGATATCTTTGGAACTCTTTTTTGCCCCGGACTGGTGATAAGCTTGGATTGTGATTTTTGATCAGGTTTATTTTTATGCATGGGTTGTGTGCTATGGGATCTCTCCCGGACCACTTCACGACTGGTCAGATTCACGGCGATACTCCGATTTTCAATCGTCTTGCGGTTGGGATGAACAAACCAGCGCAAATCAACTCCAAGGAACATCACATGTAGAGATAAGCTAATCACCGCCGCCAATAACATATGTTTCATTTCCGGATTTCCTGCTCCGCTTGTAAGGATATACGATGTATTCCGGTTGCTTTGATATCATCCATAACAGAAAACAACTGCTGATAGCTTACCTGACCGTCAGCAGACACAAGGATGAGCGGTTTTTTCAAATCTATGATTCTGGAGCTCAAGATTTTTCTGAAGCTGTCAGCTGAAACCGGAGATTGATCGATATAGATTTGCCCATTCTCATTTATAGTAACGACCAGGGAATGGCTCGTTTCGATGCTTGTGGATGCCGAAATTGGTAAATCAACTGCAAGACCCCGGTGGATAGACATCGACAACATGGCGTAGATAAAGAACACCAATAGAAGAAACACAACATCGATTAGCGGTAACATCTCAATTCTGACTTTTTTCTGATGACTAGTTGAAAGCTTCATTACCGATTTTCCCTGTAACGACAAAATTTCTGAAACCTCGATTTGTTTTTCTTTGTTTAACCAAGGCTATTTCCTTGATGATTTCCAGTTCAGTTGCAGATTGTTCAATCCTGAGAATTGTTTTATCGATTTTTGCGATCAAATAGTTGTAAGGAAACAACGTCAGAACGGCTATCCCCAATCCGGAAGCAGTTGTAATCAAAGCTTGGGAGATTCCGGCGGTAATGGCTGAAGGATCTTTGATTCCTGCTCCCAGTAAATCAAAAGAGACGATAATTCCCAGGACTGTCCCAAAAATGCCCAGCAAGGGAGCGGCAGTGATAATGGTATCCAAAACCCCCATCCGTTGCCTCATTTTTGAAATTTCTTCTTTTGCCTGGGACTCCATCGCTTTGGTTAACGAAACCTGACGATGTATGATGCCCTGGTTCAGAATGCGAATGATTAAATTAGCTGATTCTGAAGATAACTCTTCAGCCTGACTCCATCGGCATTGGCGACAAAGCTGTAATATCCTCGCAACATCCTCAACATCTTGCTGTTTTTCGATTTCGATCCAATAAAACATCCTTTCCAGAATCACGGTGAGAGACACCAGGGAACAAAGCAACAAGGGCACCATGATGGGGCCGCCATGGTTAATGATATCCATCATAAGGCATCCTCCTTTTGGGAAACTGTTTGAAATACACCGATATATCGCCCGGGAACCAGGGAAACCTGGGGAAAGTTACCCAAGGGATTTTTATTTATCAACAAGGGGCAGCCATATACGCTTTCCAAAGTCTTAAAGTTTATTACCTCTTTAGGAGTGCCGGTTTGGATGACTTGCCCGCTTTTGATTAGTATAATACGGTCGCTGTACATCGCTGCCAGGTTAATATCGTGAGATACCATGATAACCGTGATTCCCCATTCATTTTTTAGTTTCTCCATCAGATCCATGACGCTTACTTGATGCGACAAATCAAGTGATGCTGTGGGTTCATCCAGCAACATGATTTCGGGTTCCTGACATATTGCCCGTGCAATAAACACCCGTTGCCGTTCCCCGCCACTGAGTTCGTAAATTTTTCTATCTGCAAGCTGTTCAACATCTGTAAAACTCATGGCCGCTTTGCCAATTTCATAATCCTTTTTGGTTTGAATGCCCAGTGGACCGCGATAGGGATAACGTCCCATCATTACAACGTCTTTGACGGAATATGAAATATCGAAAGGAATATCCTGTGTCACCATTGCCAGCAGTTTTGAAAACTGGCGGGAAGAATAATCAGCAATGGGTTTATTGAATACCTCTATGGTTCCGGATTTGGGTTTGACAAAGCGATTGATAGCCCTTAGCAATGTCGTTTTACCCGATCCGTTTGCCCCGATAATGCAATTGAATTCCGCTTTATTAATATTTATCGCAATATCCCTGAGAACCTGCTTTTGACTGTAGTTAAAACATAGATTTTCGATTCGAACAGCGCTCATGTTCGTGATCTCCTGAGAAGAAAAATAAACAAAGGTGCCCCGATCATGGCTGTGATCACCCCAATCGGGATTTCCCCCTGGTCCGGCAACCATCTTGCCAGGATATCACAGAATACCATGTAAGCTCCTCCTGCCAAAATAGCAGCCGGAACAAGCACACGATGATCCGGTCCCAGAATTAACCGCAGGAAATGTGGAACAACGAGTCCTACAAATCCCAATAGTCCGGACTGGCAAATAGTTGCACTCACCATTAAAGATGTCACGATCAATAGAATGAGAATAGTTAACCTGGTATTCAACCCCATGCTTTGAGCCATTTCATCGCCAAGCTGCAAAAGGTTCATAGGGTATGACAACTTAAGAATGATGAGCATACACGGAATCGTCAGGTAAAAGAGCCATAAAACCTGGTTTGTTTCGGCCTGGGACAAGTCCCCCATCAGCCAGAAAAGGATACTCTGCAGTCGGCTATCATGGACCATTGAAATGAAAAAGATTATGATCGAGGAACAAAATGCATTCACCATGACACCAGACAATAACAGGGATTCACTTTTTCCGGTGGATTGTCTTGAAGAGATCAGAAGAATGGTTAAAAGCGTGAGCATACTTCCGATAAAGGCCGTGATACTTATGCCCGGAAAATAAGCGAATCCGAGAATGATCCCAATAATAGCGCCAATGGCAGCTCCTCCTGAAATTCCCAGAATATACGGCTCAGCCAACGGATTTCTCAATAACGCCTGAAAGACTAATCCGCCGACCGATAGAGTTGCTCCTACCTGTAGAGCAAGAATCACCCTGGGCAATCTGATTTTCAGTATGATGGAAACCATGGTAGGATCAAACCCTTCATCTCCCTTCAACACCTGAATCAACATGCCAGGCTGGAATCCGCTGGACCCGGTTGCCAGTCCGAAAAATACCAAAATTGTCAGGACACAGGACAAGAACAGAATTGTAACCGACAAACGTTTCAATAAATCACCTGCTAATAGTTTCATTCTAATTTTCAGGTCCTGGAAATAACGATGGATGAATCAAGTGGGCCAGGATCTCAAGTCCTGTGACAAGCCTTGTTGTCGGTCGGTCAAACAAATTGGAATCCACAAGGGCAATTCTGTTTTTCCGGACTGCAGGTAAGGAAGGCCATTGAAGCCACTTTGACCTTTCAGTTTCAAACATCGCATCTCGTGCCATTGAAGAAATAATGATCAGGTCCGGTTTCAGCCCGATTACCTGTTCCCTGGAAAACCTGGGGTAGGGATTAGTGCCCATTGCCAGGTTTTTTCCTCCGGCCTTGATGATAAGATCATGGATAAAGGTAGACGTGCCCACGGAAACAATAGGTTTGATACCAATTTGAAAAAAGACCCCCGGTCTGTTTTGAATCCCGGATAGATTCTTCTGGACTCGCTTTATTCTCCGCTTCATCCCGGCAGTCAGCATCCGGCTTTTCTCTTTTTGATTCAAGGCGGCACCAATATTTTCAATACTGCGCATAACGGTATCAAGGTTTTTGGGATTGATGACGTAAACAGGAATTTCGAATCGTTCCAATCTCTTCACTACCGAATAGGTATTTCCATCTTTGACACCGATACAAAGGTCCGGTTTCAAAGCTACTATCTTTTCCAAGTCAAGATGTATATAAGATCCGACCCTGGGCAATTGTCTTGCTTCTGCGGGATAATCGCTGTATCGAGTGGCACCCACCAGTTTACTCCCCTGCCCGATCTCATAAACAATCTCGGTTACACTGGGCGCGAAGGCAATAATTCTTTCTGGATTATCCGGTATTTCCATTGTTCTTCCGGCTTCATCCGTTACAGTCTTTCCACTGACCGGGCAGACTGAACAGAAAGCAAACAAAACCGGAATGACTGATGCTCGTAACAGCTTCACAGTTTTTTTATTTAAAATCATAAACACACATTTTTAGGATTTTCATGAGTTACAGGCTTTTAGTCCATAACATGGAAAGTTTAAGTCGCATGGTACGGTTGTCAGTTCTCGGTCTTTGGTGAAAGCTTTACTTTTTAATTTGATGAACAAATATTAAGGCTACTTCCCGATCAAGAGATGGTTTTTTTAAAAATAGGCTTTGATTCCCAGGTATGCAGAACGACCGGGAGTGGCATAAGCCCAAACCTCTTCATAGATTTCATCAGTGAGGTTATCCAGTTTAAGATACCATTCAATCACCTCACTGCTTCGATGAGTCATTGCCAGGTTAATGACAGAATAGGCCGGCATGGTTTCAACCAATTCTCCGTCTTCTGTTTTGTCACTAGAGTTGGCTGCACGTTCTCCGACCCATTTGACTGACCCGCTGATCTTGATAGACTCTAGCGGCTTGTAAAGACTTTTTACGACCAGCTTGTGTCGGGGGCGATAAGCCAGTTGTTTGCCATCGGGGTCTTTCGTTTCGTTATAGGTATGATCCAATCTCATCGAAAAAGACGGTGTGGGAGCTATGGAAACAAAAGTCTCAGCACCGTTAGTGATTGTCTTTCCATCAACTTGCTGATATTGCCCCCAGGGAGCCATACTGATCGATACCCAGTCGATCCGATCTTCAAACCTTGTTTCAAACCAGCTCAAGCCGAATCGAATGGAAGATGTGGCCTTGTAATCAAAACCAACATCCCAGGATACACTTGTTTCGGGATCCAGGTCAGTATTTCCATAGGTGGAATATAGCTGGTACAGGGAAGGGGCAAGAAACCCCGTTCCATAAGATGCTTTCAGCTTGAGATCCCCAATTTTATAGGATGGCGCCAGACGTCTGGTGTATGCTGATCCAAAGTGTTCATGCCTGTCGTTTCGAAAGCCAATTCCTATTACAAGATCATCATCCAGAAGAAAAAGCTGATCGTGCACCCACACGCTTGATGTTGTCGCAGATACCGATTCGATACTATCACTTTCGCTCTCCATAGTTTCAGTTGTGCGATCCAAACCAAAACTCAGCCGATCGTATTCAAAATTAAACGTTCCCTGCCATAACCATTGTTCAGTTTTGCCTTTATAGTCGTACGCCTTGTCTCCATCTGCGTTGTAATTATCGCGGACATGGTCTGTTACGCTGACCGCAACCTTTGATTCGAATAGTTTTTGGTTAAAAGAGTTGAGCAGCTTAATTGCATTCAGGGAGAGACTGCTAATCTCGTGTTGCTCCTTTTTTCCATCCGGATTAGGGTCGGAAGTACCCGTACCCATGTTGTAATCCAGGCGATCTCCTGTATATCCATTCCCGGCATCATCCAGGTCTACATGATTGTTGATGAGCCGGGAAATAATCGACAGTTCATGACCTGGTGCAAACTCGTAACCCAGGTTCAGGGAAAGGGTAGCTCCTTTGCTGCCGTCTTTTTCCGATGTGTTTCCCTCGTGTGGAATATCTTCATTGCGGTCATTGGCTACCGAGAAACCTTCCGATTGAATAGAAGATGCTGCAACGGAATAAAAAATGTTGTTAGATCTTCCTGTAGCCGAGCCATGCAGTTTATAGGTTTGATATGATCCTCCCATCAAGCCGATGACCCCTTCGGACTCCTCTTTTCCTTGTTTCGTGATAATATTGATCACGCCGGCCGTCGCGTTACTCCCATATAATATGCTTTGGGAACCTGATAAAACCTCAATTCGATCCACGTTATCCAGAGTCAAAGAACCTATATCAGCAGTACGACTGGTGTTTGAAGGATCGTTTACAGGGATCCCATCGACCAGGATAAGGGTATTTTTTGCATCGGCTCCCCTGATAAAAACATTGGTTAATCGTCCTTGCCCACCGCGAGTAGTCACATCCAATCCACCGACCTCTCCCAGGATTTCCGCCACCCGGGATTTTTGTGAAGCTTCTATTTCTTCATTTGATATGGTTTTAACCGAACTTCCTCCTTGCTGGTCTTCAGTGAGGGGAGATTTGGTGGCAGTAACTACCACCGGTTCCAGCTGTTCCGGTTTGTCTTCTGATTGTGCGTTAGTGTTTACAATACCTAAAAGAGTGATAATTAATGAAATTGATCCGATGAATAAGCATTTAGTCATGTCATGCCCCAGTCTATTGTCAGGGTGGTTCAACAGGTCTGAAAATCAGCATCATACAGGCGATATTGCATGTAATTAAGCTGATTCAGAATGGAATAATGGAATTAAATGAGGTTATCTTCGGAAACGAAATCAAGTGGTCAAAAAACAGGACCGTGCCTGTTCTGTGAACCGGTAATATCGGCCCTGACTTCATATGATTTTGAATCTCAAAGACAAACACAAAAAATTAACTAAACCCGTGACAATAAAAGAGGTATATCAACTGCAGATCAAGGTGAATCGGGCTGTTTGCAACCCAGCGAATTTTTGGGTCTGAATGTAGAATGGAATGTGGAACAAATGGTAAGTTTTTCATCGATTTTCTCCTGTGTACGAGGATCAGATCAAGCGGAAGCTCTGACTTATTGCCGGTATCAAAATGACAAACCGGCAAATCACAGTTGCGGACCAGTGAGGGATTCACACCCTCTTCCTCCGGTAATTTAGAATGGCTTCAAGCTTTCAGATTTGCTTGATTATTCATTTACACTTAAATTTAAAATTCCTGTCAATCTTAAAATTTATAACTCATAAAAACAAATAGATACGCATTATCCTTCAAAAACAAACATATCAGCATTGAGAGGGCAGGCGTGCTTGAACTCTTGGTTCAGGAAGAGTGATTTGGATTCTAAGTTGACGATTGGAAAAGGAACAGTTATATCCAATTGTACAGTTAATTTACGATAGCCCATGCTAAATAACGGATTAATCTGAAGCTGACAAGGAGAGCATTATGAGCGGAACTCAAGTTGAATTACCGGGACCGGATAATCTGGTTGAGATTTTTGAACAAGCGGTGGAGAAATTCAGAGACAAGGATCTTTTCGGCACCAAAAACACTGAAAAAACCGATTATAATTGGGTGACATACGGCCAGGTAGCTGACCGGGTTGACAATTTGAGAGCCGGACTTGCTTCAGTCGGAATCAAGAAGGGTGATTCAATAGGAATCATAGCGAATAATCGTGTGGAATGGGCCGTGGCCGCATATGCAACCTACGGTCTTTCCGCCAAGTTCATCCCCATGTATGAATCTGAGCTGGATCGAATTCTCAAATATATCATCGCTGATTCCGGTGTAAAGCTTCTGTTTGTGGCCCGGGATGATATCTTTGATAGAGTTAAGGAGTTTCCGGACGAAATTAAAAGTCTTGAAAAGATTTTTGTTATTGAGGGTGATGGTGACAATTCGATGGCAGCATTGGAGAAAATTGGAAAAGAAAAGCCTGTATCCTCAATAAAACCTGACAAATCAGACATTGCCGGATTGATTTACACTTCCGGCACCACAGGCAATCCAAAGGGGGTACTGCTGAGTCACTATAATCTTGCCACCAATGCTATAGCAACAACGATGTCTCTGCCCAGTAATGTCAAACCGGGTGACAGAACCCTTTCCTTTCTCCCCTGGGCGCATTCTTTCGGACAAACCGCTGAACTGCACATGCTGATCAATTTTGGTGGTCAAACCGGATTCGCCGAAAGTCCATTAACCATTGTCGATGATCTGGCCATGGTAAAACCGACTCTACTGATAGCAGTACCCCGTGTTTTCAACAAGGTTTTCACCGGCTTGAAAGACCGCATGGAAAAAGAAGGGGGCTTACCCAAAAAGCTGTTTGATATGGGATTGGTTGAATCGGAAAAAAAGAGGGCCGGCAAAGGTGGATTGATGAATTCACTCAAACTGGGACTGGTTGATAAATTGGTTTACAGCAAGGTGAGGGAGAAATTCGGAGGCCGCATCAAAATGTGTCTCAGTTCCAGTGCTGCCTTGAGTCCCAAAATTGCTGAGTTTTTCTCAGACATAGGTATCCCGGTGTACGAAGCCTGGGGCATGACTGAATTGTCGCCTGCTCATACTGTCAATACATATGATAAGAATAAACCGGGAACAGTTGGGAGCCCTATCCCTGGATGCTCCCTTAAAATTGACACCTCTCTGTCATTCGATAGTGACAAGGAGGGAGAAATCATCGCGTACGGACCAAATGTCATGGTCGGCTACCACAACCTTCCTGATAAAACGGCGGAGGTTTTTACCGAAGACGGGGGCTTAAGAACCGGAGACCGAGGCTGGATCGATGAAGACGGTTATTTGCATATTACGGGAAGAATCAAGGAGCAATACAAACTGGAAAACGGAAAGTATATTTTCCCGGCAGATATCGAAGAGGCCATTAAGCTGAGTATGTTTATCGAAAACGCTATGGTTCACGGAGCTAACCGCCCATACAATGTTGCCGTCATCGTCCCGGATTGGATGGTTGTCGACCCCTGGTTACAAGAGCAAGGGCTTCCGTCGGATCACAAAGAGGCAATTAAGCATCCTAAACTGATGGAAGCGATTGAGGCTGAAGTCCAGAAAACCTGCGGCGAATTCGCTTCTTATGAAGTCCCCAAAAAGCTGATACTGATTCCGGAAGCCTTTTCTCCTGAGAATGGTATTTTAACGCCCACATTGAAGCTGAAAAGAAGGGAAGTGCATCGAATACATGGTGATCAAATCGAGGCCCTTTTTGAATCCCCTTAACAATCTGCAGTACATGTAATTTAGCTAACCAAAAGTTGGCCTTTTATAGGTCAACTTTCCCGCCACAACAGAAAGGCCATTTGTTCATTACCCGGAATTTCGATCTCAAACCAGTGGACTTCTGCTTGTTGACCTCCTATGATTATCTTTTTACCCGATTGTTATTATTACGTTTACTCTATTTAACTCGCTGTTTAAATTATGGAATATTTACATTTTGATCAATTAGCCGATGAAATTGAGATCCCGAAAAAAGGCATAACAAGCTATTCATTAATAAGTGAGCCACATGTGAGAGTTGTTGTCTTCGGATTTGCTGACGGTGAAGAAATGACAGAACATACGGCAGCTGTCCCTGCTATTGCGCACGTATTAAGTGGCGAGTTTGATTTTACCGTTCCTGATAAGACCTTTAATTTTAAGGCAGGCAGCTGGATTCACATGGATGCTCACCTGCCACATAGCCTTATCGCAAAAGGTGATTCGAAATTGGTATTGTATTTATGTCGGGGTCTAAAAAGCGCCGAAAAATCAAATGCAAGGTATAAGTGAACCTTTTGGATGCTGCTAATAAATCTTAAGAGCTGTGGCGGTTTTACCGGTCGCGACGCTGGCTGTTGGTTAACAATGAACTTGCCACTTAATACGTGCGCAATAGCAGGGACAGCATACCTATTTCCTAAAATTAAATTAGGTAAATCAGGTGACAGCATACCTATTTCCTAAAATTAGTATGTCACCTGATTTGAGGTCTGGGATGATTTGCCCTGGATCAAATGTCAATATTTCAACTACATCCTTAACTACTGACCCGATGCGAAAAACGGCCAATTTATGCACTCGTTAGCCTTTGTCAATTAATCTCACTGAGTAGCCATCTGGATCAAGTGCAGTAGCAGTTCTAACTTGAAGGATTGGATCAAAATCACATGTCAAAACTTTCCGATTGTTTGATTCTATTTTTTCCAGAAGGAGATTCAGTTTATTTGTAATAAAACTGATCCTTTCAAATCCGGATTTTGGTCCAACTCGATAATCAAATCCGTCTTTATGTTCGGTACCCCAAATATGTTGAAGCTCTAGTATTGTGTATGGACGTTTCCAAAGCCACTCTCGATTCTCTACGTCCTCTATATCGGGATTGGGTGGTACTTCATCAGTAGAAGCCAGAAAATAGAGGGTAAATCCTCGTGTTTCAATCACCTGCTTTGACAACAAGGTCATGCCTAATAATTCACAATAAAATCGGAGGCTTCTTGCTGGATCTTTAATACGATACGTGACTAGTAAAAAGGTTGGGGAACTGCCTAGTTTGTAGACCTGGTTTTCAGGTTCCGGACGGTGGTTGTGCAAAAAATTATGTTGTATGAGTTCTACACAATAACCATCAGGGTCGTTAAAATGACAAAGATATGCGACCTCTTTAACTTCGAAAGCTTTGCCCACATCTACGTTGTTAGCGATTAACCGCCTACGGGCGATATTAACGTCTTTAACTGAAATTGCGATTTTCCAATACCCTTCAGTACTATCAGGCTGCTTTCTGATCTCTAAATCCAAATTTGCGGGATCATAAATAAGCTCCAAAAGACAAAGTGGTCGCCTCGGAAGTAGGCCATTTGATTCCTGTGCAACCTCATTGACTGATTCAATATAGCCTAAGAAATAATGCGTTTTATCCTCCCGGGTACGTTGGGCGAGCAAAGTCATGCCGAGTTTGTTTTGATAAAAAGATAAACTCGTTTTCGGGTTAGATATTCGTAAAGTATGATGTGCAAATTGTAAGTATTCATTATTTGAGTGCATGCCATTTCCTTTTGAAAAACTAATAATCGGGTCGGGCCGACCCTTTGGTGCCTAATTCAGTTATTCAACGACATATCCCTGAGTATAATATTCGTTACCATTTAGGTCTATTACCCTTAATTCAACCGTATCGCCTGAAAATTGATATGTGCTCTTCGCCCGCCATCCTAACTCAGGTACCGCGAGATCAACAATAATTGTATTCCTTCTAAAAATGGTTTTTGTGGCCCTATGCGTGCCACGTTTGGTTATTTCCGTGAAATGCGGGTCCGTTAAACCTAGTTTATATCGAGTTGGATTGTTACTGCCATCATACTCAGTTTGAAATATTTCATTCTTCTCATAATTGACTTCAAACTTTGTTTTTTCTGTCCTGAACATTTTACGTTTATAAATAAATATTTTGCCATTATATTTTTCAAGCCATGGTGGAATTTGAGCCATTTTATTCGAGCTGTATTCCGGTTCCGAAATTGTTTTAATTGGGGTGTTTAATTCAATAAGCTCATCTGAATTCTCAGGTATTTTATATGGCGTGATCGCTGATTCTGAATTTTGCCGGATAAGGATTTGATTTCCTTTTTTTATAATATTAATTGTCTTTTCAATAACGAAGAATTCCGGGCGATTATCCTCGATTAACTTGAATCCATATTTATTAGCACCTGGAAAGATGGGATGATAATGAAAAAGAATAATATCATTATTCTCTAACGACATCGGCTGTCCCGATGCCAGGTTTTTATTAGTAACACTCGCGAAATACGCGTGATCTTCGGCCGCGAACACTAGATCTGTATATCGGATATCCGAAAGACTTATTGTTCGCGTATATGTTAAGTCCATTGGACGCCAAACTCCATCTTCATCCATATATTCCGCCCATTCGTGATGAGAATCATACTGGTCAGGATACTCCCGACTTAACACAACGCCTGATATTGAACGGGCGGCGATTCCACTCGCGCGACATAGCGCGATAAACAGTCTGGAAAAATTGATACACACTCCTTCACGTTGTAAAAGTGTCTGTGACGCTTTAAGTGAGTGGGGTGCCCGGTGAAATCCTTTTTTAAATTCGAGATATCCTGTAACAAAGTTACTGATAGCTTTAACATTTTCTTTGATTGTTTGCGTATCATTATATATTTGGTGGGCTCTTTCCTGAATAGCTCTAGTCTCGGAGTCAATAAAATAGGAAGGCGTGACCCAGGAAGCGATCGATTCAGTTTTACCCTGGTAAGTTGACAGTGTATCACGGTGACGAATATATCGCGTTTTCAATATCGAACTACCTCCGAGTTCATCACTCGATATCTTAGCCCAACATCCCCCGTATCCATCATATGTTTTTTCATAATGTACGATCGCGCCGTTGATTCGTATCTCAATCCTATCTTGGCTACTAAAAGATCGACCGATAGGTATCAAAAAAGACTTACCCAGAGGAAGCAATCGCGTTGACGTTCTAAGTCTATTTTGTGCGTCTGCTGTGAAACAGGTACACCCAAATAGAAAAAGCAGCCCTATTAGTATTTTTCTAACAATCATCGATTTTCTTTCTTGAGTGAAACCGCTAAGAATTTATTAAACCTGCCAATTCTCGGTAGAGAGTCGGTTGAAGCCTGAATTTTCGGCTAATTCACTTTATATAGCGTTTGGCCTGTTATATCAAGGATGTTGCCTGTGATAAATACCGCATGGAGTGTTTGTATCGATTAATTGTCCGAATAAAACCGTATCCCGGTGATATTCAGTAAATAATTCTATATCGAGCTGCTTAATCGGCTTCTTAACGAACTTTTTTAACAAATAATCCATTGCCCGATGAGATGATCATATATTCTTTTTTAGCAACAGCGTTTTTTTAATTCAGGATCTGCCAGGGCATAAAGAAGTTAGTAAGACGGTGATTTACACTCACGTTATAAAAACGGTGGACGCGGGGCTAAGAGTCCATTGGATGATCTATAAGGTCCCGGCATTTCGTTTCAGGGGTAGGGCTGGCAACGTTCAGATGAAAAAAAAGAAAAGAGGTCAAATCTTCTTTTGACTTAACGGCATTTAAAGAAAAGCTTAAAAAGAAGATTTGATCGGAATTTGATAGGTAGTATGAGCGCTGAACACCCTGAATTTGAAACTGAAATACGTACCAAGTGTTTATCCAGGATATTCAGCTTAACTAAGAAAGAATCGCTATTGCATTTGCTTTGCAAAATATGCTTTGGTTTCTGAGACAACCACAGGCGTCAACAGAACCAGCGCAATCAGGTTCGGCACAGCCATTAAACCGTTTAAGGTATCGGATATATTCCAGACGATGCTTAGCTTGGAGATGGCTCCTACACCGATGAACAGAATAAATACAACCCGGTAAGGCAGAACTGCCTTTACACCTGCAAGGTATTCAACAGACTTCTCACCGTAGTAACACCATCCCAAAACGGTTGAATAAGCAAAGAGGATAATTCCGATAGTAACGATATAATTACCGCCAACTACTCCCTTTTGAAATGCAGTTGCCGTCAATTCCGCACCGGTCTGACCGCTTGACCAGGCACCTGTCAGGATCAATACCAGTCCTGTCATCGTACAAACAATCAAGGTATCGATAAAAGTCTGGGTCATTGAAACCAGGGCTTGAGTTGTCGGATGCTTGGTTTTAGCAGCAGCGGCGGCGATAGGCGCGCTACCAAGTCCTGATTCGTTTGAAAACACACCTCGAGCAACACCAAATCGGATTGCCATCATAATAGTCGCACCTGCAAATCCACCGGTAGCTGCAGTTGGGTTAAACGCCTGCTTGACAATCAAGGCAAAGGCTGCCGGTACACCGCTGATATGAGTGATAATGATGTAGAGGGAAGCAAGAATGTAAAATACAACCATGATTGGTACCAGGTAGCTTGTAACCTTGGCAATGGACTTAATACCACCCAAAATTACAACAGCAGACAGGACCATCATGATCAGACCCGTCACCCAGAAAGGAACGTTAAATGTAGCTTCAACAGCATCAGCTACTGAGTTCGCCTGAACCATGTTTCCAATTCCGAAAGCGGCGATGGCTGCGAATACGGCAAATACAGCTCCAAGCCAAGGCAGTTTCAACCCTTTGGAGATGTAGTACATGGGACCACCACTCATTTCACCGTTCTCATCGACTTCACGATACTTCACTGCCAGGATGGCTTCTGAATACTTTGTAGCCATTCCCACCAGTCCGGTAATCCACATCCAGAACAGGGCACCAGGGCCTCCCAGGGCAATAGCTGTTGCCACACCGGCTATGTTTCCGGTTCCTACGGTCGCTGCCATTGCGGTCATCAGGGCTTGAAAATGTGAAATGTCACCTTCGCCGTCGGAGTCGTCTTTTCGCTTAACGAGTGCCAGCCAAAGCGCATGCCACAATTTTGTAAACTGAAGCCCCCTTAAACTCAAAGTCAACCAAACACCGGTACCGACGAGAAGAATCAACATCGGCGGCCCCCAGGCGAATGAATTGATTGTTCCAATAATGGCGTCTAACTTTTCCATAAAATCTCCTTTTTTTGCTGGTTTTTAACAGGACAAGTCCTGCCAAATTGCATTTTATAAGAACAAGGATAAAAAAATCATAGTTAAGTATGGAGACTCAACTATTTTCTAGATTGAGACAGCAACACGGTACCCTTAGCGTTGTATTCTTCCCAAACATCATTTGGAACCATGGCCCCTCCTGTCGCCCAAACCAGATGGATCGAATTCCGGATTTGACCAGGCGATAGTTCGAAACGGTCCATTTCGTTTACTATTCTGCCAAAGCCTGAAAATCCTACCGTTGCAGAAGGTTCAAGGTGAATCCCTTCGCTTTCTGCAAACAGGGTCAACAACTGATAAATTTCATCATCAGAAACGGTGAATACTCCTGAAAGCAGATGTTGCATCGTTTTGCATACAAGACCGGATGGCCGGCTGACAGCTAAACCGTCAGCATCTGTCTTTCCCGAAATTCCAAATTGTTTTGCTGAAACTTTATCATGAAGACCGGTAACCAACCCCACTAACATAGCAGGAGCCTGGACCGGTTCCCCGAAAAAACAATGAACATGATCTCCAAAGACGAGCTTTAGTCCGTAGGCTATGCCTCCAGGTCCCCCACCAACTCCGCAAGGGAGATAGACAAAAAGCGGGTTTTCATGATCAACAGAAATACCTTGCTCATCAAGTTGCTTTTTGAGCCTGTCAGCGGCAACAGCATATCCAAGAAAAAGGTCTTTGGAGTTTTCGTCATCCACAAAGTGGCAATATGGGTCTGCTTCTGCCTGCTCACGGCCTTGTGCCACAGCGTGACTGTAATCTGCTTCGTATTCGACAACATCGACACCTTTGGTACGAAGCAGGTCTTTCTTCCACTGTTTGGCGTCAGCTGACATATGAACACTAACCTTAAAGCCAAGTTTGGCCCCCATAATTCCAATACTTAGTCCGAGATTTCCTGTAGAACCTACCATTATCGAGTAGCGACTGAAACAATCCCGGATATTCTCAAGGCTGAGCTTTGAATAATCATCGTCAATTTGTATTAACCCGTTCTTTATAGCTACACTTTCCGCAAATTTCAATACCTCATATATTCCGCCCCTGGCTTTGATTGATCCTGAAATAGCAAGATGACTATCGAGTTTTACAAACAGGTTCTGAGGTAGAACGTTTGAATAAAACGGCTCGAGAGCTTGCTGCATTGAAGGAGCTTTTTGAACGGGAGATTCAATCAACCCATCCCTTGCTTTGGTTTCAGCAAAAACGTCAGCTAGATAAGAACGAAAACGGGAGAGTCTTTCAGCCGCGTCAGCGACGTCAGACGAACGGAAGGGTAGCTTCGGTTTCACCTGCAAAAATGACTGCCTTTCCGGATTCAGCCAAAATACAGGCAAAAGCGAAACAATTTCACTCAAAACAGGTTGTTGATTTATCCAATCAGTTATTGGTTTCCCACTGATCATTGTTTCCATCTTCAGGTCTTTCTCATTGGCAATGAATCAGAGTCACTGGGCATAGATAGATGAGGAAACTCAATCCATCGCAAATTGATTTCAGACTAATATATTGTTTTACTTACTATTGCAACCCCAATTTTTGCCCGGCAGATTATTAATGAACACTCTTTTTTTACAAACCGGTAACTGTCCTTGATGCATTAGCCGGGGTCAGGCATGGATTTAAACACACTTTGACGATCTTTGCCGCTCTTGCCTGTATTTATATGTGCTGCCAGCCAAAACATCATCCGCTTTGCCAAAACGGGATTACCCCGGCTTTCAATCTCCTTGGAAAGCTCTTGAATTCTGTTTGTTGGTGAGTTCGTTTTCCAATCTGACAATAATTTTGTCAAAAAAATTACTTTTTGTTATTTATGTTAATTTTGTCATACTGCCAATAAGCCTCCAATTGGAGTTAAATTACTAAAATAATTGATTAATCAATAGAAGGCACGATGTTTGAGATAAGGAATGAACATACAACAACACCATTGTAGTTAAACCCAAGGATTGTAACCTCAGGAGGTAACATGGAATTTACGGTAGAAATTAAATACGTTTTGGATTCAATTTGGCTGATTTTAAGTGGCTGCCTGGTGATGTGGATGGCTGCAGGATTTGCCATGCTCGAAGCCGGACTGGTCAGAACCAAAAACACAACAGCCATATTAACCAAAAACATTTCGTTATACGCAATCGCATGCATCGCTTACTATCTGATTGGGTATAACCTGATGTACGGATCAGGCAATGCCCTCTTCGGCTATGGATTTGCCCTGGGGGGAACCTCAGTAGAAGGCGAGGCCCATAGTTTATTATCTGATTTCTTTTTTCAGGTTGTGTTTGTGGCAACCGCAGCCTCCATTGTCTCCGGGGCGGTAGCCGAACGGATGAAGTTTTGGGCATTTATGCTGTTTACAGTGATCCTGACGGCTTTCATTTATCCTATCCAGGGACATTGGAGTTGGGGTGGATCTGAGTTAGGCGGATTAATTTCCGGTTTCAGCGATTTTGCCGGTTCCACCATTGTTCACTCTGTGGGTGGCTGGGCCGCACTGGCTGGCGTATTGTTACTCGGACCCCGTTTGGGAAAGTATTCAAAAAGTGGAAAGGTGAATCCGATTCCCGGTGCAAATCTGCCGTTATCTACTTTGGGAACCTTTATCCTGTGGTTGGGATGGTTTGGTTTCAACGGAGGTTCACAATTGGCCATGAGCACGAAGGCCGATATCGACGCTATCTCCAGCGTAATTGCGAATACAAACATTGCAGCCTGTGCCGGTGCTGTGGTTGGTATGCTCCTGACTCAATTTCTCTATAAAAAGGTGGACCTAACCATGGTTCTCAATGGTGCCCTGGCCGGTTTAGTGGCAATCACAGCCGGGCCTGATTATCCAAGTATGGGGTTAGCCTGTTTAATCGGTGGTATTGGAGGTGCCTTGGTGGTTTTTGCAGTACCTTTGATTGATCGTCTCAAAATTGATGATCCGGTGGGTGCTTTGTCCGTACATTTGGTTAATGGAATCTGGGGTACTTTGGCAGTCGGAATTTTTAATCCGGATGTCACTATTTTTGGACAGCTCAAAGGTATCTTTTTCGTAGGAATTTTTACTTTCTCAATTAGCTTCGTTGTTTGGGCCGCGATCAAATATGCTATGGGCATTCGGGTTTCTCCGGAAGAAGAAATGGAAGGGCTCGATACCAGTGAATTCGGTTTGGCGGCTTATCCTGAGTTTACCTCGGGAGCAGGAACATTCTCATCCGGTGCCTATCCACCTTCAAGTCCCGCTCCAAAGCAAGCTGGTTCGGGTGAGTTGGGCTCAGAAACTGTTTAGTAAGATAACGTTTGAAATTCTTGTATTACTTTCTGTTTAGCATAACTATCAGAGATGAGTGAAATATGAAAAAAATAGAAGCCATCATCAAACCGATGAAATTGAATGAGGTGAAAGAGGCATTGGGAAAGCACGTTAATATCGGCATGACCGTACTTGAAGTGAAAGGATTCGGACAGCAAAAAGGTCATACGGAATTATATCGAGGTGCTGAGTACCAGGTTGATTTTGTCCCCAAAACCAAAATCGAAATCGTGGTCGAGGAATCCATGGTTGATAAAGTGGTCGAGACAATATTGGATGCGGCGAAAACCGGTAGAGTTGGAGATGGAAAAATCTTTGTCTCTTCCATGGAAGAAACGATCCGCATCAGAACCGGTGAACGCGGCGATTCCGCCGTTTAACTCCGGGGAACCTTTCAGCTTCCCCTCCTATCAGGATTATTGCTGCTGATCAGAACCAGTCTTCTGCTCAGCAGCGGTGAAATTCGGTCGATAAATCAGTAGATTACACTAAGTTCCCAACGACTTTTCCACATTGATTAAACCGAATCGATTATTCCACCGAATCAATTCCATGCTCAATCCCAGCAGAATCCCAACAAAAAATACTGAAAAAACAAGGATGTAGTAAACGCTTTGCCTTTTCAGTTCAAAGGATCACCTCGAATTGGCTCAAACACAAGCCCGCGCTTAACCGTTTTTTCAGTCTCTACAGAAATCAGTATACCGTCATCTGATTTACAGATGATCGCCGGCAAAGCTCAAGAGAAAAAGTTACATTGAAAGGTTTGACCCTGATTCCCACTAGAATCCATTCAGAAAACACCCTCCTTATTCCAAGCAACTTCCCTTTGATCCAGTGGAAATATTTTTCCTAAAAGGAACAAATTTTCCTTTTAGGAAGATTATCCTCTTTAGGTGGGCTTAATAACGGGATTGAGCAGAGTTTCTATACAATATCAACAAATTTAGTAAATATTATAACAAATCTTAATAAATCAGATAATTTTATACTTTTTCCATTATCTTATTGACAACAGAGATTCAAACTCTTTATTAGAGGGTAAACGTTAAAATATTCCTATCAGGAAAAAATTATTCTCAATAGGAACAGTCTTTTTTCCTGATAAATGCCTTTCTCTTAAACTAATCCGCTGTTTTTAGGAAAGTCTATTTTAGGCTACTCGAATTGTTGGGAGAAAGGAATCTTAACTAAATATAAATTCAAACACACCATGTTAGAAAAAGAGATCGGAGAGAGAATCAGGAAGATTAGAACG
>JANQGZ010000008.1:0-85244 GCA_028282825.1 SAR324 cluster bacterium | reverse complement strand
GGTTATCGGTTATCGGTTATCGGTTATCGGTTATCGGTTATCGGTTATCGGTTATCGGTTATCGGTTATCGGTTATCGGTTATCGGTTAAACGATTGGTAAGTTCCTTGGGAATTAAAGGCAATCCTTTAATTATATTATTTCCCTAACATATCAACCTTTTCGAAAGCGAAGCTTTCTCATCGAACTGATAACCAATAGCTGAAACCATATTTAAAGTTTCGTAAAATCAGCTAGTTTTCCATGATTGGTTTTTTCAGCAAAACGAAAAGGCTTTTTAAAAACAGAGAGACTCCCTGGATTAAAATCAGGAAATAGCCAATAGGCAAAGCCGCCTTGATCAGAAATCTGGCCGGCAAACCACCGGTATCCAGTGACACTTCCCCAATCTGATAGGAAACGATTACCCAGGGTATGGCAGTGGTCAGTACCACATAGCAGGAGGGCACCAGAAAAATCAAAACACCGATAACATCCACCCAGGCTTTACCTTTCGGCGACATCATGGAATAGAAAATATCGACCCGAACATGACCATTGTGTAAGAGGGTATAGCCTGCACCTATTAAAAAGATGAAAGCAAACACGTGCCATTCCAACTCGGCCAAAGCAACAAAGCTGGTGTTAAAAAAATAACGGAGAATGACATTACAAAAAATGATGAGGACAAAGAAAACAACAGCAAACGAAACAATGACCTTACCGATCCATTCGTTTATCGCATCGCAAATTTGGATGATTTTCTTAAAAAGGAACATGTGCTTGTTGAATGGATTAAAGATGCTGGATAAACGCTCGCAAGCGTTTGTATATGATACTTTGGGTTGCAATTCAAACAGTAGGGCGGTGTTGTAACAATATCATTACATCCGGTTGATGGGCAACAGGTTGCCCATCCTGCAATTCCAATCCCGAGATTGGTATGGCAAACTACCCCGATTTAAGCCATTGTGTTCCAGTAGACTTTCTCAGACATTTTGCCCCAGACAGTCACCTTTTCCTGAAACGCCTTATAATCTTGATGAACCTTTAATGCAAACGGATCTTTTCTTGCTTCTTCATCGATAACTCTTGTTGCAATCTCTTTTACCTTTTTCATGACATCTTCAGGATAAGTCAACACCTGAACGCCATGTTTCTTGATCAGGATATCCAGATCCCTACCACTTTGTTCATCGAATTTCGTCAAGGTTTTGAGATTGATTTCAGCAGCGGCTGCATCCAGGATTCTTTGAAAGTGTTTTGGTAGTTTGTTGTAGGCTTTTTTGTTGAAGAAAACGTCCAGCACAGGACCCGGTTCATGCCATCCAGGCGTATAATAATATTTGGCTACCTTGTATAGTCCCAGCAACTTATCATGCACGGGACCGACAAATTCCGCCGCATCCACCACCCCCCTTTCCAAGGAGGGGAAGATCTCTCCGGGAGGCATAAATACAGGCGCTACACCGATTTCTGACAATACTTTTCCGGCAATACTTCCGATTCTCATTTTAAGACCTTTGAAGTCTTTTAACGAGTTGATTTTCTTTCGATACCATCCACCCATCTGAACGCCGGAATTTCCAACATTCCTGCCGACAAGATTAAACCTGTCATAAAGTTCATCCATCAGTTTCTGACCATTCCCCTGGTAAAACCAGGCATTGATCATCTGCGCATTCATCCCAAAAGGAATCGAACCAAACCAGTTGAATGCGGTCGATTTGCCTGCCCAAAAGTAAGGGGATCCGGAGCCCATTTGCACAGTGCCTTTAGAAACAGCGTCAAATGCACCGGGGGGTGGAATTAGTTCTCCGCCGCCGTACAGTTTAATGGTAAACTGCCCGTCTGTCATTTCTTTCACGATCTGACAGAACTCCTTGATCCCGTCAAACATGATCTTGATTTTGGGATTCCAGAATGAACTGGCTGTCCACCGGATCTTCGGAGCGGCAATAATTGCTGGAGCCCCGATTGTTGTAGTCACGGCTGCGGCTGTTGCTGTTCCTACGGCCGCCTTCTTCACAAAATCTCTTCTATCCATAATTATCCTTATCGATGAATTAAATTGCCCTGGTGTACCAGAATTCTGAAAATACCAGACCATGCAGCTCAGTATTTCAATTGACTGTTTGCCTACAGGAATGCATGTTTAAGCGAAAATTATCCGATTTTCGCATTATCTTACTTGCATTCGACGATTTATGATAATAGAAAACGGAATTTTTGATGTCAATGGCGATTGTTCTTAATTTGGCGAGATAAATTTTGGATTTCCCCGAATCAGTGGTTTTACAGCTATTGGCTGCTCTGTGCCATCCCTTTGGAATTCAATAAACTTAGCAGCCTCGAAGAGATGGCAAACAGTAGGTAATCAAGATTGGATATCGATGTATTATTCCGGTAGCTGTAAAAGCCCCGAATCTTCATTTTCAAAATCTTGGGGCTCTTCCTCGATCGAGTTATCCGGTATTTCCAAAACTGCCGGCTGTTCTTCTGTTTCTTCCTCCTCTTTTAAATTAAATTGAAGCATCAGCTGTTTTAGACCGGTTGCCTGCGATGAAAGCTCTGCAGCGGAAGATGCCGTTTCTTCCGAAATGGCAGAGTTGCTTTGAATCACCTTATTGACCTGCATGAGCCCATTGTTAATTTCTGCAATAGCGGCGCGTTGTTCTTTTGAAGAAACCGCGATTTCCTTGATAATATCATTAACCTTCCCAATGCTCTCGTTGATAGCCATTAGGGTTTCTGAAGTCTTGGTAGCGTTCACCACACCGGTTTCAGTCTCTTTTACGGAACTGGTAATCAGTTCTGTTGTGTTTTTTGCAGCCTCTGCACTTCTTGCAGCCAAATTTCTAACCTCTTCTGCTACCACAGCAAATCCTTTCCCGTATTTTCCGGCTCTCGCCGCTTCCACCGCAGCATTTAAAGCTAACAAATTTGTTTGAAAGGCAATCTCATCAATTTCTTTAATTATCTTGGTGACATTACCCCCGGTTTCCTGCATCTGGTTTATGGATTTCAGCATGGCATCCATTTGGTGATTACCCCCTTCAACCACATCGAGAGTCTCTTGAATCAATTGTCTGGATTGAATGGCGTTTTCATCGTCAGTTTTTGTCTTGGAATCTATTTCACTCATGGATGAGGCGATTTCTTCCATGCTTGCGGCTTGTTCTGTTGTTCCGCTAGCCAGGTTTTGCGCAGACGCAGAAACCTCCATGGTCCCGGTGTTAACCTCTTCACTACTGGAAACCACTTGTGCCATGGTGTCGCTCAACATGCTGATTGACTCATTTATACTTTCTTTTAGTTGAGTAAGATCACCTGATAAATCTGCCGTGATTTGCCTTGAAAGATCCCCGTTTTTTACCGAATCCATCACGGAACTGACATCAGAAATGGCAGTACGGAATTTTTCAGCCATATTTTTCATTGAGTTGGCCAGGATGCCTATTTCGTCTTTCTGGTCAATATCGATTGTTGCATTTAGATCCCCCCGGGCGATTTGTTCAGCGAAATCGACTCCTTTGATAATGTCTTTGGCCAGTCTGAAAGCAAAAACAAAGAAAATTCCCAACGCAAGAAAAAAAGCACCCATACCAAAAACGATGATAAAGTTTCTCAATCCACTTACCGGGGTTAAATATTCCTGATCAGGTATTGCCGCCTTTACACTCCATCCTGAACTTTTAACTGGTGCATACCCCGCGGTAAACGAGGTGTTGTCGACAACGAAGCGCTCTATACCTGTTTCTCCGGATAGCATCTTTTTCCCGATTGCCGCCAGTTCGGGATTTTCATCAATTTTGTATGCCAGTAAATCCTGGGATATTGGACTCCCGATCACATATCCTCGATGATCAATGATGCTCATGTTCCCTGTTTCGCCGATTTTTTCCGTGGCAGCCATCGCAGAAAGAAATCCAATATCTGCGGTATATAGAAAAACAGCGATAATATCCCCGGATGAATTGCGCACCGGTGCTGAAAAGGGAATGGCAGGTTTGCCGGTAACGTTGTTAAAAGCGGCTTCCCCAATACTGGTTTTACCGGACATGGCAGATTTAAAATAATCCTTCTCGGAAACGGACATATAAAGAAACCCTCTTTTGCTTACTGCTATTGTTTTTCCCTCCAAACTAATCAAAGCCAAAACTTCAATCTCTGCCCCGAATTTTTTTGATTTGGCAATGCTCTCGTAATAGCTGCCAAGCGATTCCAGATCCTCTTGAGTTTCAGCGGCTCCTTTTTCATTATACTTCGAAGAAATCCTGACAATATCATTGGAGGTGGATAAAGATGTTGTAAACTTGATCTGCTCCACCAGCCAGTTATCAACGAGATTTGCAAAAGTTTGCGAACGAGCCGTCAGCTCTTTATCGATTGCGTTTTTAAGACTGCTTTGCGCCCTGTTTACACTGATGAACCCCACTATCAGGATCGGAATCAATATCAGCAATCCACCGATCCCTATCAATTTTGGTGCAAGCCGAATATTTTTAAGCATATTCTCTCCCTAAAATGTGCTTCTCGTTTTAATAGCATTGTCAGAATAGCAGCCACCGCTTCATAAAAACTTGCCGGATAGCGATTAATGATTATCCGGTAAGGTAAGGATAGCATATGGAAAAGGGCATGTCAGTTCGAAGGGTTTTAGATAAAGACTATTGCCCGGTGAGATGAACCGGTCATTAACTTCTTTTAGTCATATTGATTGTTATGCTATGATTTTAATTCAGCCCAAGAACCAAAAAGCAGGAACTTGAAGATTATTTAAACTATTGAAAATTTACAAACTGATTCGAAATTCGTTAAGTAAATTTTTTGTCAATTCCAATAAAACGATATCGTACGATAAAACCCGGGTGATGTATAATTCCTATTAATTCGTGTATGATTGCGGATAAAAGAGTGACGTTACCAACCAGATGTTTATTGTCCATTCCCGATGATCAACGAGCATATAATATATCAAATCCTGGATCTGCATAACTATCGATTCGGTTTGCTTTCACAGGCTATTTTAACGGTGTGCCTGCTCGTGTTTTGCCTTGGTGTTTTGATACTTGTGATGGAACGGATTTCCAAGGTTGGAGCTCTTTACTTTCTGTGCACAACAGCCGTAACAATCTGGCTTTTCGGTGAATCGATGATCATCGCTTCCCTGAACAACGAGGTTGCCTTCTGGTGGTCCAAGGTCATGTCCACCGGTACTATGTTTATACCCGCTGCCCTCTACCACTTTTCAGTATCAATTTTAAGGCTGAACCGCAAAAAAAGGCCTTTCGTTCTTAGCAACTGGGGCTTAACGGTGTTTTTCCTTTTAACCATGGTATTCACCGATATTTATTTAAACGATGTCCACCAATATCCATGGGGAAAATTCCTTAACCTGACCCCGGTTGCAATACCTTTTTTCATCTTTTTTGCTCTCAACCAGGTGGCCGCCATCAGAATGCTTTTAATGACCTCCGTGAACTATGACAAAATAGAGGTCGCCAAACGAAGAGCCCAGCTTTTGGTGTATTGTCTATTGCTCGGTGCCGTTGGTATGACCGATTTGATACCGGCTTTTGGTTATGGAAGCTACCCCTTGGGTTTTGTTGCTTTGTTTCTGATTTTTGCAGTCGTCGCATACATTACCTGGAGATACCGGTTGGTGCATATTACACCGGAGTTTGCTGCCCCCAAAATCATAGAAACAATGACGGATGCCCTATTTGTCTTGAGTCCGGGTGGAATCATCCAATTGCATAACAAGGAAAGTAAAAAGATTCTTGAACTAAGCGACCAGGAGATCGATGGCAGCCACATAATAAATGTTATAGGCGATAAAAGGCTGATCGAGAATATCATGTCAATGGAAAAGGGCCAAACCATTCAGGATTACGAAACCGAATACGTCACCAGTTCCAAGAACAAAATTTTGAGCTTCTCGGTCTCCACCACCACAAGCAGCAAAGATGATCCCCTGGCATATATCTGCATTATGAGGGATATAACGGACATCAAGGAAAAGGAACAACAGATCCGTTTTCTGGCCTTTCATGACAGCCTGACCAGTCTTCCCAATAGAGTTTTACTGATGGAAAGACTGAATTACTCGCTTTCCGATGCGGAAAGACTGGGACACAAAGTATCGGTACTGTTTCTGGATTTAGACCAGTTCAAGCGTATCAACGATTCCATGGGGCATAACGTTGGTGATAAACTTTTAAAGGAAGTTTCGGAGAGGCTTCAAAACTGCGTTCGAAAAAGTGATCTCGTCAACAAACTGGATTCTCCTATTGAACCCAATCTTCTGGCCCGGTTTGGTGGTGACGAGTTCATACTCATTATTACTCATATCCAATACCCGAGGGAAGTAACCACTGTGGCCTCGCGCATCAAAAGAGAATTGAACAGGCCTTTTTTCCTGGAATCAAGAGAAGTGTTTATCACCACCAGCATCGGTATCAGTGTCTATCCCGACGATTGCAACACAGCTGATTCTCTTTTGAAAAATGCAGATGCTGCCATGTACCAGGCAAAAGCTGTCGGCAGAAACAATTTTCAGTTCTTTAACAAGGAAATCAACGATAACATTCAAAAACGCCTTGCTATTGAAAACGACTTGAGAAAAGCTTTGGAACGAAATGAATTGTTGCTTTATTACCAACCCCAGGTGAATTTCAAAACAGGAAAGATTGTTGGTGTCGAAGCTTTAATCAGGTGGCATAAAAATGGCGAGGTAATTTTGCCTTCTGAATTTATCTCCATTGCCGAGGAAAGTGGTTTGATTATTCCCATTGGCGAATGGATTATGAGCACTGCCTTCAAACAAATGGAATACTGGAACGATGTATTCAATATTCCCTTTACCATGGCGATCAACCTTTCGGTTCGACAGTTTCAACAAAAGGATTTTATTAACCTGGTTCAAAACACACTACAGAATATCAATTTAGAGCCCCGATTTTTCGAATTGGAAATAACTGAAAGCATAACCATGCATAAAGAGAAGGAGATTCTGGATACAATCCTAGGGTTACAGCAATTGGGGGTTAATCTTTCTATTGATGATTTTGGAACAGGCTATTCTTCCCTGAGTTATCTTAAAAAATTCAACATTGATGCAATAAAGATCGATCGATCATTTACCAGCGATGTAACGGAAACGGAAGAGTCAGCCGCTATTATCACAGCTATAATTGCCATGGCTGAATCGTTGAGTTTGAATGTGATTGCTGAAGGTGTAGAGAACCAAAAACAAGCCGAACTTCTGGAAAAGCTTGGATGCTCGAACATGCAGGGGTATTACTTCAGCAGACCTGTTGATAAGGACAGGTTTTATACCTTGTTGGAAAAGCATGTCTAAACACCGTTTCGATTATCAAAAGCCAGGGTGTGCAACCTGGGAGAAAAATTAAACTTATTCTCAACGCAAAAATCCCAAACAGCAGCCATCATGGCAAGCTGTTCAGTGCGATGAGCTCCCAGGGGCATGATCCAGACCCGATTTGAAGCGATCTCATGTTTCTGCACGAAGTCTTTAATCCATTCACCATTATTATCAAAAACAAACTTGAATACATCCACTCGATCGATGTTTCTCGTGTCGAAATGCCAGTGGTTTTTCAGAAACTTGGGTGAACAAACTTTGTAACCCAAGGAATTTTCAGGTATCAGAACTTTACCACTGGTTTCATACTGAATGTCATATCCGTCTTTTAATAGACGATGTTCCAGCTCAATCAGACCATTATGCCATTGCAAAAAGGGCTCTCCCCCGGTGATAACCAACAAATCTGTGTTGAATGATGCAATCTGCCTGCTGATGTTACCCGGATCCATACTTTTTCCTGCGTTCCAGGCATGTTTAGTATCGCACCAGGGGCAGTGCGGCTCAAGACAACCGCTTAACCTGATAAAGGTTGCAGGTTTTCCTGCAAAGGGACCTTCGCCCTGCAGGGAAGTAAACATCTCAGATAGTTTAAGCATCTCTTGTGACTGTCGCCCAGGATGTGGGGGTTTCGAAGAGCACAACTGTTTGCAGGACTATGTTCCAATCCAGTAAGGCTTTTTCCAATGTTTGGAAAATCTGCCGGGCCATGTTTTCTGCCGTGCTCGGTAGATCTTTATATTCATCCAGATCATTCAGAAAGGCGTGATCGTAGCGTTTGATGATCAGATCTTCTACGATCTTTTTTAATTCAGAAAAATTCATGATCATCCCTTCGGGTCCAACCGGACCCGAAACGGATACTTGCAGGCGATAGGTGTGTCCGTGGAGTTGATAGCATTTGCCATAGATCTCACGGTTTTCTTCTTCGGATAGGTTTTTCAAGCACAGCCTGTGAGCTGCATCGAAAAGAAATTCTTTGGTAATTGTCAGCATGGCCACCGTTGTTAGTGAGGGATAATTTGTTGCGCGGGATTCCACTCGTCCGCACTTGCTGTATATCTCTATTTTTGTGTAATTTACCTTTGGTCCTGAAAGGATAGGTTTCAGCAATGTTAAAAACGTTATTCAACTAGGTTATTATCTTCTGCAAGGTATTCGCAATCCGGCTGAAGTCCATACACTTAATCGAAATCAATGTTAGCAGGACAAATAAGGTTTTCGGCTGAATGAACTCTATACTTTTTCTGTTGAAACACAATTGTAGTTAAGTAAGATTTAATTTTTGACACCGTTGACATCAATGCAATCATTGGCTACACTGAAAGCAAATCTGCTAAACGTAAACAACTTTTTTGGTGATAAAGCATGGCAACATTAACCATTCGCAATTTAGATGAAGAAGTTAAGCGAAAGCTTAGGATCAGGGGAGCTAAAAATAATCGCTCCATGGAAGCAGAGGCCAGGGAAATATTACGAGAATGCCTTCTGGATTCGGAACCGGAGAAAGGACTGGCTTCCACCATTCAGGAGATTGTAGCTCCTTATGGAGGCGTTGATCTTAAACTCGCTAATCGAAAGAATGATACTTCAGACAAGAGATTAAACGATTTGCTGGATGAATAATGATATTGCTTGATACAAACGTTATCTCAGAATTGATGAAAAAGCAGGGGAATCACAAAGTAATTGCATGGGTCGATAGTTTTCCCCCACGTCAGGTTTTTATTAGCTCAATATCTAAAGCTGAAATTGAGTTTGGCATAAGGATATTGCCATCCGGAAAAAAAAGAAATCAGCTTGCAGAGGCAGCAAGTTTGGCCTTAAATGCGTTCAAAGGCTGTATTCTTCCCTTCAATGCCAACTCAACACTCGCGTTCGCTACGATAAAGGCACTTCGAAAAAATATTGGCAAGCCCATCAGTTATGCAGACGCACAAATCGCCGCTATTGCTATTCAACACGAATTGCAATTGGCAACAAGAAATACCGTTGACTTTGAATATATTGAAGACCTGAGTATTGTAAATCCGTGGGATGTTTAACAAGGCGATATTCGCAGGATTGTTTGAATGGGTAGGATCGATCAGGCCAGTGGTGTGGCAGCTCTGAAAGCTGCCAGCAGTGATTAAGGAATTCCAGGATTTAAACTCTATGCTTTACCAAGAATCTCATCCACGTTTTCAACGGTATCCTTTCCTGCCATTATCTCTGACAGACTCCTTTCCACAGGTTTAAGCTCGGTTATCTTACCACCGTTTTTCAGGTATTCCTCTACGGCGTTATCGATAAATTCACGGCTGATTTTTACCTGTTTTCTGGTTCTTCTTCCTCTTTTACTTTTTGTATTGGTTATACTATTGGCTTTCATAATTATTCCTTGTTTATTTCGACCGATTCCTTCCCCCATTGACAAGGAATCAGTATCAATTTACATTCCCCTGCTTCGTGCAGGAGGTTTACAGGCTAGATTAAAGGGTTATGGAACTGAATCAGTAGTGATAAAGCGTTATAAATTAGTGATGGGCGTTTCATCTCTTTGATAATTGATTTGAGTAACTCATATCTTAAACGACGGCACGACTGATTATTTGATTGCGTTTTTCCAAAATTGATTTCCATGCGATCCGTCTTCCTTGAAAATCAAGCATCAAAACCAGGTTTGTCGTCTCCGAGGTTGGTATCTTGGCAAGAAATGATTAAGAAAGTATTAACAAACGGCTAGAAATCTGCAAATTTCGGTTATCGGTCAAACGCTTTGTATGTCCCAGGTATAAACAAAGCAGCACCTTTCCTGACAAATTTAAAAATAAATTGAATATTTACGGAAGCACAGCTTTCACGTCCAACGGATAGCCGATAACCATATCAACAATTTAATCTATATATTCTCAACTGACCCAAAACTAATGATTCTGTGTAACTACACAGCGTTAGCAGTTCATTCAGCCATAGCTGTTAGTCTTTTTAGGCTGGGTAGTTGGATATTCGGCTCGCTGCCAGCCAATGATGCCTCCACTCATCACATAGACATTTGATAATCCTGCCCGCTTCAACTTTATACCTGCACTTCTGGCCCGAAGGCCGGAACGACACACAATAATAATCTGCTTGTTTGTGCCATTGTTCTTTTTGATCTCGTGCATCCGTTTGGATAAGTCGGAAAGGGGAATGGCCTGGGCTTTTTTAATTCCTGGTTCTCTCTCTGTTTCCCACTTTGTTCGCACATCAAGGAAAAGTGATTTTGCAGATTTCTTTTTAAATAACTGAAACGCCTCCTGAACCGAAATGGTTTCAAGACCGTATATTTTCGAAAGAATCCGGTTTTTGAAAGCAAATAAAATAAAAACGCCAAATAGAATGTAATAAATGTTCTGTTGTAAAAGTTGAGTGATTTCCATATCCAAACTATAAAAAGAGTTTAAGGATGAAAAGTGGAGTTCTCCTATTTAGGAATTGACTAGGGAAAAACTCAAATGATTAGTTTGATGCTGGAACAGCTTCGCGTAGAAATAGCTTATCAGTAAATTTTACATACCAGGCAGCGGATTGAACCTGGATGATATACGCTATCGCTATTACCAGGGCTGCACTTGATCCTTCCGTTCCAAAAGCGTTGATGGCTATAGCAAGAGCAATGGAAAGATTGCGCATCACGGATCCATAAACCAGGGCCACCGCATCCCTTTTCGGCAAGAATGCCTTACCTATTACGGTCGCCAGAGTGAAATTAAAGGCATACACAATCACCAACGGAACGATTATCACCAGCAGCATTTCAGGTGATGAAGCAATTGCCTTTGCCTTAAGAGCGATCGCTACAAACACAATTCCCAGAACGCCAATGATCGCCATTCCGGGAAATCGTGGGGCCCATTTTTTTTGAAACTCCGACTGTCCAAGTCGCCTGATTAAGCCTTGCTGGGTGATAAAACCAGCTAACATCGGCAATAATACAATCACGGCTATCTGTTTCATGATAGCCGGAATATCAACATCCAAATTGGCTCCTGCCAGCAGCTTGACATAAAATGGAGTGACCAGGGAGCCGAGAACCAGACCGATAACAGTCATTTTGATTGCCGCTTCCACATTCCCCTTGGCAAAACCTGTCCAGGAAATGGTCATTCCACTTGTAGGCAGCAAACCGGCCAAAAGGAGCCCTAATGCCATGTAGGGATGATCAGGAAAAAAGAGCCTGCCCAGCGCAAAAGCTACAAATGGGATTATCAAAAAATTGATACCCTGTGTCAGCAACTGTGCTTTGGTATCTCCACCTTCAAACACTTTTTTAATTTTCAGGGTCACCATCATGGGAAAAACCATCAGGAAGGTGAAAGGAAGAATAAGGTTTTTTAAATAGTTCACCTCAAAATTGAGACCAAAAATGAACCCAAGAGCCATCATCGCAGGAATAGCAACCACCAGGTTCTTATTTATTTTGCCAAGTATTTGCCACATAGGATTGTCCTTTCATTCTTTATTGCAGGGCATGAAGCCTGGTTTATACTTACAGATCAGATCTATTTTTATTGAATGGGAACTATTCTGCACTGAGTGTGCCTCTAAAAACTTTATCGCAATTTAAACCGTACTGATTTGAAATAATATTACTATTTGGGCTGTTGAATATTTCTGAAAAGTGTCCCCGGCGTTACCTTTTACTTGGAAACGTTAACCTGGCGTTACTTAATGCAGAACGAACAAATCCCTAAACCTTTATCCAACCTTATGCCAGATGCCGGAATTCAACTTGAGGATTCACGTGCTGTCAGCTTTCGGCTTAAGTCGCTGGGGATGTATTAAACGAATATCCCGGGTCTTTCAGGATGAAGATGGCATGGTGAAGGGAATTGTCGAAACCAATCTTGCTGAAGAGACTACCCACATCCGGAAAGACAGCGGTCAGTGCCTGCGCGTCTGCCCAACCGAAGCCATCAGCCTTAAAAAAATTGAACTGATCACCTGCCCCAAAGCAAATTAAATGCTTACCCTGCCACTGTTGTCCCTGGTGAATCTTCATTTCATGATTCACCTATAAGTTAGCGACCTGTCTTTCAATGTGTTATTATGACCTGGTAATGCTGTACAAACCAAGCCACGATGAGTAGTTTGTAACACTTGGTATATACTATTCTGACTGGAAATTTCTTGTGAATACAGCACAATGGTAGAGCTTTTCTTACATGTCATTGCACCGGTTTTTATCATCGCTGGTCTGGGCTGGGGCTGGAATCGTCTGAACATCCACTACGATGCCAAGACGATCACCCTGCTTGTCATGAATATTGGTGTTCCCAGCCTGGTGTTCTCTACCATCAGTTCATTGTCGGTATCAAAAGGAGTGCTCGGGCAAGTCGGATTAGCCGCAATTGCGGCCCTGACCACCATGGCCGTTATAGCCTTTGTTGTTCTGAAAGTCACTCGTATGTCAGTGCAGAGTTTTTTGCCTCCGTTGATATTTGGCAATGTTGGTAATATAGGGTTGCCAGTTTGTTTTTTCGCTTTCGGCAATGCAGGTCTTACCTATGCTACCATCGTGTTTGCAGTGTATGCCCTGAGCATGATGACCATTGGTCCCTGGATATACTCCGGAATAAAAAACCCTGCCCATCTGGCAAGGTCTCCCATTTTATACGCAGTGATTTGCTCACTGGTTTTTTTGATTTTGGGAGAACAGCCACCGGATCTGGTGCTTAAAACAACCCGTTTGTTAGGGCAGTTTACCATTCCTTTGATGTTGTTTACCCTTGGAATATCGTTGGGAAACCTGAATGTGGATAGCCTGTTTCGTGCAGTTTTCACATCCACATTAAGAATCGGTCTGGGATTCGGAGTTGGTGTGTTGATCGCCGACATTTTCGGTTTAACAGGTATTGCCAAAGGTGTGTTGATCCTTCAAAGCTCAATGCCGGTTGCCGTGTTTAACTATTTATTGGCAAAGCAATACGAAAAAAACTCCAAACAAGTGGCAGAGCTTGTCTTCGTTTCAACCCTGATGTCACTGATAACCCTGCCCTTGATCCTGAATTTTCTTGCTTAAGATTTGTTTCGAGACAGTCTTCACAAAAATCCTATCCTTCGGCTAAAAATCCTAACATCGCTTGTAATGCCACTCAAGCCGGTTTACGCGATTAAGAGGTCGAGAAAAAACAAGGTATACCAAAGCAATTCATATGGTTCTGGTCAGTACTTTGTCAGTCAGTGAAAAAATGATAGGTTTCCATTCTTTCAACGCCCCATGATTCCTGGTCGGGGTGAGAAGATTTGAACTTCCGGCCCCTGCCTCCCGAAGACAGTGCTCTACCAGGCTGAGCTACACCCCGAATTTTGCGTGGATTATTTGGCGGGTTATGTTTCGGCTATGTTCGCCATAACATAAAGAGACAGTCTAGCCAAATTGACCCGATTCTTCAAGATATCGATTTCAATTTTTTCTCCCACAGATGACCATGATTAGCTTTTGACCGTCTCGATCTTACAAATTTATGATTGATGCAGTAAGATTCATACCTGGTGAGGAGTGTTTTTATCTTTGGAAATTTTAATTCAGAAAGGTTAAACGAGGGCGTAACATGGCAAACGCGGGCAATTTGGCAATGTTTATTTTTGTGGGTTTGGTGGGAGGAGTAATAGGACAAAAATTCAAGATACCGGCAGGAGCGTTGATAGGAGCAATGCTGGCAGTGATCGCTGTTAAATTAATCTTGAAATCCGAGTGGGAGCTGCCGAAAAACGTGGTATTTTTACTGCAGGTTGCCGTGGGAATCATGGTAGGAGCCCAGTTTCATCCATCTTTGTTACCCACCTTTTATAAAATCATCATACCGGTAATCCTTTCCTGCGCGATTCTGGTTGTTACAGGGGTGTTAATCGCATTATTGCTGACCAAACTGGGCATCTTGGATATCGGCACCGGATACCTGGGAACCAGCCCCGGGGCAATGACTATTTTGATTGTGCTAGCCCTGGAAAACAATGCCAATGCCACCGTGATCACCTGCTTTCACTTGTTTCGAGTGATTTTCGTGATCTTGACAGCCCCCTTGATATTCAAACTTTTGGGGCATTTTAAAGTTTAAATGTAACTATTCACCACGAAGACACGAAGTTCACGAAGCAAAGATAAAAAATAAGATAGAATCCGCTAGCGGCAAGGATTTTTCTCCGGATTTCTGACGGTGGTAAGTGCAAGAAACATCAATGAACTGCGGATGAGAATTGCCGACTAATTTTACAGCACCCTCTGATTCTTGTGCTCAAAGCCCTGTAAATAAAAAACTTCGTGTCCTCCGTGTCTTTGTGGTGAATAAATACGTTTGAATTTTATATTTGGTAATTTTCAGGTTGTGAAAGCGAAGATTTCCATTCATATATTTTTAAAATCGTTTAGACAAAATGGACTGATAGGGGTTGAAAAACTAGAGTTTTTCAACCTTCTCCTTCATTCTTTCGATGAGGTCTATCTGTTCATCGATATTCTTTCCTATCTTTTTATAACTTTCGCTAAGCTTCCACATCTTTTGTAATTCCGGGTCCATGTCATGGACGGCTAGTTTGGCTTTTACTTTTTGGTCCAACTCTTCCAGTTTCTTTTTTAACAGATCTTTGGCACTCATAAGTTCTTTGTCTTACATGTTCAAAAAATTCTTTGTATGAATCACTTTTATTTGATTAAAGTATATCCATTGCTTATAAAGCTGACCAGCCTCAACTATTTACATTTGGTCGACCGGCGCATACCATTAAGGAATAAGACTTTTTGAATAGCATTTATCCTACAATAACTTTTTCAATATACCCTGATTCAAATTATGGAAAACAAGGATTTGAAGAACAACCCACTCCTAGTCACCGAAGGAATTCCCCGTTTCGACCAAATAAAGGCCGAACATGTTGTACCGGGCATAAGACACAATCTGCAGGAAGCAGAACGTATCTTGTCCGATCTTGAAAAAAATTATGCGCCTACCTGGGATGGCCTGCTCAAACCCCTGGAGGATTTGGAAACACCTCATGAATACGGTTGGCAGGCCGTTATGCATTTAATGAGGGTAAAAAACAGCCCTGAATTAAGGGAAGCCCATCAAACCGTGCTTAACGAGATGGTTACTTTCATGCTAAGACTCAGGCAAAGTCCTGAAATTTTTACAGGATTAAATGCCATTAAGGATGGTGAGGAATGGTCCAGTTTGAGTCCGGCTCGAAAAAGGGTCATTGAATTGAGAATAAAAGGTTCCATGCACGATGGCGTTGGATTGAAAGGTGAAGCCAAGAAGAGGTTTAATGAGATCGCCAATGAGCTTTCCAAGCTGTCGACAGACTTTTCCAACCATGTATTGGATGCCACCAAGGCATTTTTTCTGGATATTACAAACAAGCAAGATACAGAAGGCTGGCCACGCAGCTTAAAACAGGTCGCTGCCCAGACATTCATGATGGCTAATCCGGAGGATAAATCGGAGATCGATCCGGAAACCGGACCTTGGAGAATAACACTTGATTATCCCAGTTTTATGCCTTTTATGCAGCACAGCAGGAATCGGGAGCAGCGCAAGCAGGTTTATCATGCACAAATAACCAGGGCATCAGAAGGGGAATGGAATAACGAGTCCATAATAAAACGAATTCTTGAACTTAGAAAAGAAAAGGCTGCCTTGCTGGGCTTTAGTACTCATGCTGAATTGAGTCTTGATTCCAAGATGGCAGCGGATGTTCAAGCCGTACAGAAGATGTCTGACGAACTGGCCTCTGCGGCAAGACCCTTTGCTGAAAAGGATTTTGAAGAAACCAGCCGTCTGGCAAGAGAATCAGGCCAACAGGAGCCTTTAGCCCAATGGGACTGGGCATTTTGGAGTGAACGTTTAAGAGAAAAAATATTTGATTATACAGATGATCAGCTGCGTCCGTACTTCCAATTGCCAAGAGTGCTGAATGGCCTTTTCTCCGTCGCTGCCAACTTGTTTGGTATTGTGGTTGAACTGGAAACAGGGCATTATCCTGTCTGGCATCCTGATGTAAGACTTTTCAATGTTAGAGATGAGCAAGGCGAAAAACTGGCATCTTTTTACTTAGACCCCTTCTCCCGTCCGCAGGAGAAAAAGGGTGGAGCCTGGATGGATGAATGCCTGAATAGAAAAATAATCGAAGATGACGTTCGATTGCCCATCATTCATATTTGCTGCAACGGGACACCCCCTGTAGGTGATACACCTTCACTGATGGGATTTCGAGAGGTTGAAACCTTATTTCATGAATTTGGTCATGCTTTACAAGGTATGCTGACTACTGTAAATGAATCGGATGTTGCCGGTGTTGAAGGTGTGGAATGGGATGCAGTGGAGCTGCCCAGTCAGTTTATGGAAAACTGGTGCTACCATAAACCAACCTTGATTGGAATGACCGAACATTACGAAACCGGCGAACCACTACCGGATGAATTGTTTGAGAAAATTAAAAAAGCAAAGACATTCCAGACCGGGTATGGCACTATGCGTCAGATATTGTTTGGTGTAGTGGATATGAAACTTCATCATGAATTTGATCCTGATTCCGGAAAATCGCCTTTTGAACTCTATCGCGAACTGGCCAGGGAATATTCTGTTTTTGAGCCCTATGAACATGACAAATTTCTTTGTTCGTTCAGCCATATTTTTCCGGGAAGCTATGCAGCAGGCTATTACAGCTACAAATGGGCGGAAGTGCTCAGTGCAGACGCCTTTGCAGCATTCGAAGAAGCGGGACTGGATTCCATGGAAGCAATCCGTGAAACCGGCAGGCGTTTTAGGGACACCGTCCTTGCCCTGGGCGGATCGGTTCATCCCATGGAAGTGTTCAAAAAATTCCGCGGCAGAGAGCCAAACACCAAAGCACTGATGAGACACTCCGGGTTTTCCACATTGTAGATTTTGGATTTTAGATTTTCGGGGTGTGAAAGCTTCGCTTTCTTCTTTAATATGTTAAAAATTGTTAAAATGACATTTGCTAATCGCTAGTAACTGACTGTTGAAAGAGATTGCGAAGCAACACTAGAGCATTTTAGATTGATGATTTATGATCTTAGATTTTCAAGGGGTGCAGTTCCGTATTGACGGAACTGCCTCGCATAAACGTTTACACCTTATAAGCTGAAAGCTGACCGCTAACCGCTGATAGCTAAAAATATGAATGATATTGAATTTGGAAAATCCACCAGAGATTTAATCAAGAGTCTTGCCGATAGGGGAATTAACAGGATGTCGGTGATGATGAGGCATTCAGCCAGGCATTACAATTGGGAACAACCACGGGAAGAACCTTTTCTGTTGCTAACAGAGGAAGGAAAAGAATACTCTTATAACCTGGGAAAGTCCCTTGTGCCTGGTTTTACCATAAAATTTTATTCAAGTGTCGTGGGACGCTGTATTGAAACAGCTTATCTGATTGACAAAGGTTATGTTTCACAAGGTGGCAAAACAGATCACAATATGATGGAGCCTTATCTTTCCCCCTCCTATGTCAAAAAGCCTTTTGAATTAATAAAAGTCCTGCAGGAAACCTCTCCCAATTTTATTCGTCAATGGTTTGATGGCGAAATATCCGCCGAAATCATCGATCCGCCCCGGGGAGCTGCCCAAGATATCATAGGTATGTTGGAAAGCAAGCTGGAATACCTGCCGGAAAATCACATTAATATGGGTATCTCTCACGACTGGAATCTTTATCTCGTCAAAGAATACATTATGGGATTAAGACATGAAGACGTAGGCAGAGTAGCCTATCTGGAAGGGCTTATTGTATACCAGGAGCAAGGCAAAACCTTTGTGGTTAATCACCAGTCTGAACCTGTTGAGATTTTACCTAAAAAATAGATTGGTAAACGGTTTATTCTTATTGAGCCTGTAGACATCAAAATCACTATCAACGGTGAAAATGTTTGCTACGTTTAACCTTTCACCTATCGTTACCAGGGAAGAATCCGCAAAATCCATCGGTCTATCGGAGTATTTATTAATCAACTCCACTACACGGGCCAAATCCTGTGAAGTGACCTCAACCAGCTGTATTCCACCTAAACGAATCCAACTCAAAAAATCCGATTGGGCAGCAACACTGAAATCAAGCAAGTAGCAGACCTCAGTTACAACAGCTAATGTACTGAATAGTTTACCTTGATATACTTTAATTGTTTCAACTGCCTGGCTGTGGTAGGAATCGTCTTTATCGAATAGGGCAACAATAGGTCCTGAATCAATCAGACTTTTTTCTGCCATGTATTTTATCCCGAATAATCTGTTTTCGGTCCTTAGATAGATTTCCTTTGCCGCTACCCGATTTACCGAAAAAGCCTTTCCCTAGTTCCCAAGGGCTCAATTGAGATTTCTTTGATTTTAGATATTCTGCAAGGCATTCACGGATCAGATTTGATTTAGTTACACCTTCCGCTTTTGCAATAGCTTCTAATTCCTGCTCTAATTTGCTATCAACTCTTACTGTAATTGCCATTTTGCACCCTTTATAGATTCATGTATTACAAATTGTATTACAACTGAAACCGGAATGCAACGTTGGACTGAAGAAAGGCCAACCAATGGTGAAAACCACTGGCTACTATCTTCCGCTTCTGCAGAGCTTGCAATCTGATAGATTTTGATACCTAAAAAACAATTGATAATAGTGAATTGTGAACAAAGAATTGTAAATGAGATCGGCAAAACACCGATGGGATGATGCAGCAGTGGCCAAGGGTTACAACTGCTGGAGAATCGATACCGAAGATCTAGTGGGTTTCGTAGGAAAGGCACTGATGCTTTACAAGCCTGTTGAGATTCAAAAACAGGAAGAGCACACATAACCGCCCTTCCTGTTTCTGAGAGTTAGTCGTTAAAACTCGTTTGTATTGCCGGCTGTTTTCCATCATCCGGCAGTTTGAACCGGGTAAAGATAAATGCGGCGGCAAGTCCTGCCATAATATGCCAGGTGCCCCACCAGGAGACAATAATCGCCATTCCACCCAGACCATCAAAAAAGTTAAATACCAGGACCAGACCCAAAGCTGAATTTTGGATACCCACCTCTATGCAGACCGCCCTGGAATCTCGTGCGGACAGTTTGAACAATTTTGCTGAGGCATATCCGACAGTGAGAGCCAGGAGATTGTGAATAAAGACCACAAACATTATCAAATTGATAACCTGGATAAAGATATCCCAGGCCGAAATTAAGGCACCAACCACTATAGAGATAAAAAACACCAGGGAAAATACTTTGAAAGGTTTTCGAACCCTGTCTGCCAGGGTGGGAAATATCTTGTTTAGGGATATACCTACCAAAAGCGGAATCCCCAGAATGATAAAAACGGTAAAAAAGACATCCGCCGGACTTAGACTGACCTGCTGTAAAATCGGGGCAGTCCTGGGATTCAGCTTACCCCAGATTGAGAGATTCAGGGGTGTCATCATGATAGCCGCGATACTTGACACGGCCGTCATGCTGATTGAAATGGCTGAGTTGCCTTTAGCCAGATAGGTAACAATATTGGATAGATTGCCACCGGGGCAGGCAGCCACCAGAATCATACCCAACGCCATGGAAGGAGTCAGCATAGTGGCTGGCAAGATCATGGTTAACAGGAATGTAAATGCCGGCAATAGCAGGAACTGGGCTGTTAACCCAATAGCAGGAGCCTTAGGCGCTTTGATGATGCGCTTGAAATCATCCAGCTTCAAATCCAGCGCCACCCCTAACATCATGACTCCGATAGCCACGTTAATAGCAAAGAGCATTTGCGGATTAAAGTTAATTCTGATTTGATCTATTGCAACAGCATCCATAACCATCCCCTCCCCTAGGATTTCCTTGAAAGATAACGACCCTGAAACCAGTCGATATCACTATCTATGCCGAATAGCTTCCCAGGTTTGCCAGGGCCACGCTGCCCGGGCTCACCGTTGTGGGATCTGTCATCACGTTCACACAAGCCACCTTGCCACAAGCAAAGGCTTCTTTCAGGGCAGGTGCAATATCTTCCGGTTTTTCCACATAAAATCCTTTCCCACCAAGATCTTCCACCAATTTATGGTAGGGCACCGAACCGATAAACGTTCCATCTTCAATGGCTTTTCCAAATGCCAGCTCCTGGCTGTGACGAATCATCCCCCAACCCAGGTCATTTGAAATCACCACCACAATATTCAGACCTTTGCGGATGGCCGTTTCGAACTCCATAAAATTGAAACCGGTTGAGCCGTCACCGATAATCAGACAGACCCTGCTTTTTGGATTTAGAAACTTGGCCGTATTGGTATAGGGCAGTCCCACGGCAAGGCAACCATAAAGGCCGGAATCCATATAGGTTCCCGGTGTTACCACAGTCCGTGTCATTCCCATCCAGATTTGGGTATCGCCACCATCTGCTATGACAATATCGCTCTTTTTGTTCATAAATGTATTCACCTCATGGGCCAGTCTCATGGGATGAATAGGGGTGTTTTCGCTCTCCCAAAGTGGTTTGGATTGTTCTTTACCATCTTTATCCGCCGCTTTCACGGTTTCCAGCCAGGGTGCGAATTGCTTTTTCAGTTTCTCCGAAGTCCCCATTTCATCCAGACGTCGGTTGCAAACCTTCAACAATCCCTTAATATCACTGATGATTCCCAGGTCAACATTGCGATTTCTGCCAATCTCATCCGGGTGTATGTCTACTTGTACGAACTTAGCCTCTTTGTTAAAAATATCTCCAAAAATATAGAGCAAGCTAAGCCGTGATCCCAAAAACAGCACCAGATCCGCCCCGGTGTCAGCGATCAAAGCGGCGCCGGGCCGGATTGCGGTGGCTGATTCAAAACACAAAGGGTGAGTATCGGGCATTATCCCGCGAGCCCCTGCCATGGTTAGTGTAGGGACGCCGGTTTTTTCGGCAAATTCGGTCAGTTCTGCGCCTGCATCAGCATACCAGGCACCGCTTCCTGCAATGATAATCGGTTGCTTGGCTGCAGCCAGCATCTTCAGCATTTCCTCTGCTTGATCAGGATCCGCAGGATGGGAAGACACCTTGTTGTTGATGCGTTTGACTGCCGAATCGTCAACTTCCGTTTTAAGAATATCGATAGGCAGTTCAAGATAAACAGGACCTGGACGACCCGTGATGGCAATACGGTAGGCCATGTCGATAAATTCTGCGATTCGTTCTGCCTTGTGACAAACCAAGGCTTTTTTTACCATGGGTTCAATAACGGGAGCTTGGTGCATGTCCTGCAGATCCAGTTTCTCGACACTTTCCACACCTACACAACCCGCAATCAGTAAGAGAGGCGAATTAGCCATGTAGGCATTGGCCACAGCAGAAAGAGCGTTGGTAAATCCCGGTCCGGCTGTGACCATTGCCACTCCCGGTTCTCGCTGCATTCTGCCGTATGCTTCTGCCATGAAAACGGCACTTTGTTCATGCCTTGTATCAAAGAGAGTTATCTTGAACTCTTCCAGGAATTTATAAATTGGGGAAATATGTCCTCCACTTAAGGTAAACACCTGCTTTACCCCTTTGTCCCTAAGCGTTTCCGCCGCTATTTGTCCACCAGTCTTCTTCATTTTAGATTTTTGAGTTTAGATTTAAGATTTTCAATCTGTGAAAGCTACGCTTTCAATTCCAAATATTGAAATGTTTACACATTATAAACTGATAGTTGACACCCCATAACCGGTAACCGTCCTTCATAGTTCCATCAACTGGCCTCCGGTGACGTTCATGGCCTGGCCTGTAATATAGGATGCTTCATCCGAAGCCAGGTATGCCACCAGCTTGGCTACCTCTTCAGGGGCGCCAATTCTGTTAAGAGGGATGGTTTTGCACATTTCCTCTTCCTGGTGCTTCGCCGAGGTTCCCAGGAAATCCGCTTCCAAATCAAAGCGCCAGCTTTCCAAATCTGTCATGATCTGTCCCGGACAGACCGCATTGACCCGGATCTTATTGCCTGCCAGCTCTTTTGCCATAACCTTTGTTAACATAATCACACCCGATTTCGCCACAGCATAGGCACCATTGAAAAGCGGCGGAACTTTTCCTGCTCGGGAGGCCACATTGACAATGGTGCCACCTGCACCAACCATTAGAGGTAAAATTGCTCGGGAAACCCGGAAAACACTGTGAAGATTGACATCAATCGTTTTCATCCAGGCACTTTCGTCATAATTCTGCACCGTGTTCGGAACCCCAAAGCTGGCCCCGGCATTGTTAACCAGCACCTGTAAATCACCGAATTCCTCGTTGACAGAATTCACGGCTGCCTGAATTGACTGGTTGTCGGTCACATCAAATGCGACAGCATGTGCCTTTACCCCACACTCCTTGGAAAACTCCTGAACGATTTCGTTCATTTCTCCACTGGTTCCGGTCTTGATTGGATTATCCTTATCAATTTGGTCGCCTAAATCCGATATAACAACGTTTGATCCGTTTTCAGCAAACTTGCGTGCAATAGCATATCCGATTCCCGATCGCTTACCCGAGCCGGTTACCAAGACAGTTTTGTTTTGTAAATCCGAGTACATTAAAAATCCTTTATATTCAGCACTTAGAAAAGTATTTTTATTCCGAACGTTATTCGATAGAATAAATCTAATGAAGTTCCCATTGCCTGTCAATAATTTAAAAAGACTTTTCCCTGATCTATTGCCCCTAAACCAGAATTTATGCGGATTGACAATAGGATTTTTTTTGAGTACTATTCTTTTATCGAATACTTTTCGAAACCCCTGATAGTTGAGATTTATCGATGTCATCTCGATTTAGTTTAATTTGTGAGACTATTCACTGCTTTGGCAAACACAGCATTACCGTAGGAACTGTAAACTCTGAGCAGGAAGCCCGTGAGTGGAAGTTGGAGCAAGATAAAAATGGGAAAAGACCTCCCCTGCAGGCCAATGATCCTGTTCGTAACTGTCCTGTTGTACGCTGTCCTCTAAAAAAACAACCACCTCGTTTCGAATACCACGAAATATCAGAATAATAGATTTCTATCTAAAACCCAAATAAACATCCCGCCAAGTTCGTTCCACAGACCAGGGTTCAGATCAACATACACACTATTACGCAAACCTGCCCCTAGGCAGGACGAAATTAAAACTGGACGATATGCCAAGATAGGTATGAAATGAACTGATTGTTATGTCAGGCTATCTGTCAGTTAATCAAAACCTTTTCACTGGGAATCAATTTCAAACCGATCATGATCAATTTGATTCTAAGATATCGTATTGTTATTATTATTTTTCTCATCTCCTGCTCGATACCTTTCGCTTACAACATTCAATATCTAACAAAAGATGCAGGAGTCTCCTCCCTGGTTCCGGGGGATCATCCCGATTTCTTATTCTCCAGCAGGGTTGAAGATCTGTTTGGTGCAACTGATGAGATTGTTGTGGGTGTTAACTCAAAAAGCGGTATCTATACCAAAGAAGCATTACAGCTGATTCATGAGTTGACTCTCTTTTTTGAGGAATTGGATGAGATCGATGAAGATGATGTGCTCAGCATTACCAATGTTGATGATATGGAGGGACGCGATGGAGAATTGATCATTGATCCCCTGATTGAAGAGGATTCCCTGGAAGAATTAAATGAACAGATCATTTCAAAAATAAGAAAAAAAATACGGGCAAATCCTCTCTTCCGAGGAAAACTGGTCAGTGAGGATGAAAAAAGTGCCGTCGTATTGGCTGGTGTTCCGACAGAGATTGGTATCGAGGAAGATACCATCATGGCATTAAAAGAAAAAACACTGGTTAAGCTAAACGAGCTTCGACAGCGTTATCCTGGGATCAGCCTGGATTTTTCAGGTCCTGCCATGTTGAAAGCCTTTATTTCCGAATACATGCAAAATGATCTGAAAAACTTATTTCCTTTGGCGATTGTCACAGTGGCTCTCTTGATCTTTTTGATGCTTAGAAGTTTCACCGGTATGCTGGTTCCAATTCTTGTGACCTTGTTTGCCGTAACCTGGACCTTCGGATTTAAGGCCATGTTGGGCTCTCCTATCACCATTGTTGAAACTGCTATTCCTGTGGTATTGATCGCCATTGGCTGTGCGGATGGTATCCACATTATCAGTGAGTTTTTGTCTATCAAGCGAAAAGGCAAATCACTGCCCGATGCAGTCAAAACCACTATGAAGTTACTGACCCTTCCCGTCTTATTGACTTCAGCCACCACCAGTCTTGGGTTTGCATCGTTGGTCACAGCACCCGGAGTATCAATTCGGAATATGGGTATCTACCTGGCATTTGGTGTGATGGTGGCCATGTTATTCTCATTGCTGTTTATTCCGGCCCTGATCTCATTTTTCAAACAATCCGGAACCCCGGAAAAGACCCCGATTTTGGACCAATCATCCACAAATCACCATGACCACGGAAAATTTGAAATGGTGGTCTCCGATTTGGCAAGCTGGCTGTTGGCCCACAAAAAATCGGTAGCCGGTGTTTCATTGTTGTTTTTGTTTGCTTCCATATTTGGCATTCTGAACATCACCGTGGAATCTGACGAAGTACGGTATCTGAAGCCCGGCAACGTTTTTCGAGCTGCTACCGAAAGTATCCAGGATAACTTGGGCGGCATCACCAGCCTGGATATTGTGATAGAAAGCGGGAACACAGATGCCATGAAAGACCCGAAGCTGTTAAAAGCCATGGAGGGCCTGCAACAGTTTTGTGAACAGGATGAACTGGTGAGTTATTCCCTTTCCCTGGTGGATTTGATTAAGCGAATTAATTACGTCCTGCACGACAACGATCCCCGGTATGAGCGTTTGCCCAATGAAACCGAAGAAATCAGGCGACTGATTACCGAACACAAAAAAGGGAAAACAATTAACAGGGAAGTGACAGAAACCATCCCGGGTCACCTCCAGGTCGCGCAATTCTTGCTGTTATACGAAATGAGTGGCGGCGAAACCTTGGAACAGTATGTAGATCCTGAATACAAGATAAGCAGAATTTCAGTGCGATTGAAGGATATGAGCAGTCAACGATTGAAGTTGTTGCTGGAGAAACTGAATTCCTACCTCACGGAAAATTTTCCGGAAAATATCAACGTTCGCTACGCGAATCATTATATTCGGGTCGTCATGATGGATCTGATTATAGACAGCCAGATTTACAGTCTGATTACTGTTTTGGCCACGATAACCATATTGATGTCAATAATGTTTCGATCTCCCATTATTGGGTTATTCACAGCCTTGCCTGTCTTCACCGCCGTGCTGTTTAACTTCACGTTGATGTGGTTGTTTAACGTGACTCTCAACATCGGCACTTCCATCATCGCGTCTGTCGGTATGGGGGTCGGGATCGATTACGCAATCCATTACTTCAGCCGCTTTAAATTGTTCCTGAAGATTGGCGGAGCATACGATGAATCTATCGTTAATGCTGTTTCTCAAACCTCCCGAGCCATACTTTCCAATGCCTCTGCAGTTGGCATCGGTTTTCTGGTGTTATTGTTTTCCCAATACGGAGTGATCGCCAATATCGGCTGGATTACGGCAGTTTCGATGTTCACGACTGCCTTTGGATCACTGATCATCCTGCCTTCCCTGTTAGCCATTTTTAAACCGAATATACCGGGCGTTTCAAGTGTTCAAACCGCCCCATCATCCCAATCTGTTACTGTTTCATAATTTATCTCAATGACTGTTAATTCAATAACTATTCTGCTGCCGCTGTTGATCCTGATCGGAGGAGGGTTTCTGGTTGCCAGGTTTTACTCCCTTTCTGAAGGCCCTTTGGTAAGGGTTGTAACAGATTTTTTCATGCCTTTGCTGGTCTTTTATTCGTTTTGTACCGTTCGCATACCCATAGATGAAATTGGCCGATTGGCCGGGGTTGTTACATTTGTGGTTGCGCTCATGCTTGCTGTCAGTTGGCTGTTTTGTAAAATTCTGAATTTAAAACTTCAGGCCGTTGCCCCTCCATTGATTTTTATGAATTCCGGATTTCTGGGTATTCCGATCATGAAATTGTGGGGAGGCCTGGCCGCCATGAACCTGATAATCATCTATGACCAAATTCAAACCTTCTATATTTTCACCCTTGGGATTGTTATTGTTACCGGCAGTTTCAACCTGAAAGGGTTAAAAGAGATGATTCGCTCGCCATTAGTCTGGGCAATCATTCTTGGTTTCGGTTTTAATATTGGAAATATCCGGGTTCACGCCTCTTTGCTTGAAGCCATGAAGTTCTGTGGCGATGCAGCCCCGCCTCTTGCCACGTTTACCATTGGCATCACTTTGAATCGTTACAAGCTGTCTCTCAACGGTCGTGTCATTACCGGTGTTTTCCTGCGGATGGCCCTTGGCCTGGCATTGGGCATGGTTGCAGCTTTGGTTTTTGGATTTTCCGGGCAGAGGGCTGTTGTTGTTTCCGTGGCATCAGGCCTCCCTTCAGCAGTATTCTCTGTTGTACTCCCCTTGAGATATGGCGTTGATTCGAAATTTGCCGGTTCAGTGCTGATTGTATCGACCCTGCTTTCTTTACTAACACTTCCGTTTATGTTTTTAATAGCTGCATACGTTTTTTTGGGATGAATTTTTCCTGATTCAATCGAGTTATGAGAGCACGCATAATCCTCTATCTGCTTATCTATACCTGTTTCTTGGCCTCGATGGTTGCAGGCTCTGAATTACATGCTCCTTTAATAAAACAAGGAACAATCGATCTTAGACACTGGGATTTTAATACAGGCGGCAGCATCAAACTGACCGGACAATGGACTTTTTATGCCAACAAGCTTCTGGCCAGCGATTTAAATCTGAAGGGTCTTGAGCATCCGGATGGACTGATAGAGGTACCACAGGCATTTAACAAATACCTATTACCTTCGGGAAAACCCATGGGTGGTAAAGCCTTTGCCACCTATAAACTCAATCTTTTGTTACCTGACAGACCAACACAATTGAGTTTGTTTTTAAACATGGGGATCTCCGCCCACCGGCTTTATTTGCTTCACAGCGATGGCAGTATCGATGAGATCGGTGGGCGTGGTACTCCCGGCAAATTGTCTCAAACTTCAGCGCCCAGTTTTCTCCCTTTTTATGGTGATTTCAGTGCATCGGGAAGAACCGCGTTGCTCTGGGAATTTTCCAATTTCCATCACTATCATGGTGGTATTCGTTATGTTCCTATCCTTGGAAGTCCTGCTGAGGTGTTTGACCGAACCGGCCACACGTTACTTTATGCATCATTTGGTGCTGTATTCATAGTTACAATATACAGTTTTGTGATATTCGGCTTCTATCGTCGGGAAACAGCATCGTTTTGGCTGGGTTTGTCCGGAGTCATTGTCCTGTTTATTGCCTTGATTCAGAATGGCCTGTTTCTCCCCCTCTACGAGCATCTCGATGGTGACAAATTCATCTATTTCATTCTCCAGAAGATCAGATTGATCAGCACAGGTTTGATCCCCATCGTCACGATCAAGTTTTTTTCCAAGCTCTTATTGGCCGCTAATATTGATATACACAAAAATAGCCTGATTCGAAAAATCCACTCAACCATATATTTATTTAGCTTACTTTTTATTACTCTGGTCACTTTCTTATCCAATTACCGAGCAACACAGATTTTGGATTATTTTTACCCGGTACTCATTTTGAGTATTCTCTGGGGGGTGATCCTCATGAGCTGGCAATGGATTCGTCAAAAACAATTAACCATTTTGCTGTCTCTATTCGGGTATCTTATTTTGGTTGGCACTGCCTTAAACGACATCCTGTTTGCACTTCTTATAGTTAAAACGGATCTTTATTTTCAATACGGGTACCTGTTTTTTATCATCACCCAGGGCTTTGTGCTGGCCAGGGCTGGGGCAGTTAGCAGATTAAAAAACGAAGAATACCAGACAACCATAGAAAAACAGTCCAAATCCCTTGAGCAGCTGAATTTGAATCTTGAGAAAAAAGTTGAAGACAGGACCATCCAATTGAAGAAGGCTGAAGCGATCAGCAGTTCTTTGCTGCAGAATTCACCGGACAGGATAATCGCTATAGATGAAAACCTGGAAGTATTTTATTGTAATAAACTGGAGCCCGATCAGGAAGATCCGTTTGGAAAGCCAGCAAAAGAAGTTCTGGAACCTTCAGCCATGCCCCTTATCCTGTATTCCTTGAACAATGTCCTAAAGAGAGGGCTCAGCGATATGATTGAGGTTCAGATCGATCACAAGCTGCCCAAACAATGGTATGAGTACCGGTTTGCCGGTATTAAGGGAGAGGATGATGTCACTAAAGGCGTCATGGTGACTATCACTAACGTTACCAAACGCAAGCAGGCTGAAAAAGAATTAAAGGCATTGCAGCAGGAATTGGTTCAAAAAGCCCACAAAGCCGGCATGGGAGATATCGCAGCCGACATTTTACACAATGTCGGAAATTCATTAAACAGTCTGAAACTATCTGCAGATCTAGCTCTCTCCAGCGTTCAGAACAGCCAAACCTTGAAGGGTATGATTGAAGCAAATCGTATCATCAAGGATACAGACGATCTGAAAGAGTTCTTAAAAAAGGACCCCAAAGCGGTTTCATTAATAAACTATTATCTTTTGCTTGAGAATGAAATGGGCAAAGATTATGAAAAAGTGGAACAGAACCTGGAAGACGTTGTGAATTTCGTATCTAAAATCTCGGATACGATACTCTCCCAAAGGGATTACATAGGGCAGGAAAGCATGGAAGATAATGTTGACCTGGGAACCATGATCGAAGAAGCCCTGAAAATGCAAACAGATCTTGTCATTAAAAATAACATCACTGTGAGAAAATTGTACGACACTCAAGTTTATAGTCGAGTACAAAAATCGAAATTGATGTATGTCCTGGTCAATCTGATAGAAAATGCTATTGATGCCATGAAAAGCAAACCATTGGAAGAAAGATTGCTGCAGTTTTCCGTGGAAACCGACCGGGAAAACAACATTATCAGGGTAAAAGACAGCGGAGAAGGGATTGTGAGTGACAACCTGACAAAAGTCTTCATGCATGGATACACAACAAAACCCAAAGGTCTTGGATTTGGATTGCATAACTGCGCGAACTATATGAGCGAAATGCAAGCGAGAATTTTCGTGGAAAGCAAAGGAACAGGAATGGGAGCTACCTTTTCGCTGTTGTTTCCCAGGGGAGAGCCGGAAGCTATTTAGGCCTTCCGGCATGCAGGTTCGGTTGCTTATCGTTTTCGCAATACCTTTTTGTCAACCTTGCCTACTGTTGTCAGGGGAATCTCCTTCATAAACTCAATCTCTTTCGGGACTTCATACGGCGAACAATTTGCCTTGGCAAAGGTTGTTATATCTTGTTTCAAGGCGTCATAATTGCCATCAAAATCGTAGTCAACATCCAACTGGATATAGGCTTTTACCAGCTCAGATCCCGGTCGATCGGGATTTTGAATACCAATCAAAGCCAATAATCCGATGGCCGGGTGCTGGGCAAGGATGTCCTCTACTTTGCTGGAAAAAACCTTGAATCCACCAACAATAATCATATCCTTGGTTCGGTCTACAATTTTGACATAGCCATCTTCATCCATGATGCCGACGTCGCCTGTGTGCATGAAGCCTTCTTCATCAAAGACCTTTTTGGTTTCTTCAGGCTTGTTGAAATAACCCTGCATGACGAGAGGCCCTTTGAGACAGATTTCACCGGGCTCACCCAGGGGAACCTCTTCACCCGTTTCAGGGCTAGCCAGTTTCAGTTCCACGTTGCTAAAGGGCATACCAACGGTGCCCAGTCTTTTTTCTCCCTTTGACGGGTTCATCATGGACAAAGGAGATGTTTCAGTCATTCCGTAGGCTTCCAGTAATTTTTGCTCTCCTACAATTTTCTCGAACTCCATTTGAGATTCTTTAGGAAAAGGTGAAGCCGCGGAGATACACCCGCTGAGGTTGGAATGATCAAGGTCTTTAAAGCGAGGATTGGCCATCAGCATTTGATAAAGGGAAGGCACATTGACCATGGCGGTCGGTTTGAATTTCTCGATCATATTACAAATGTGATCCGTATCCCTGGGATTAGGAATCATTAGTTGTGTCCAACCGAGAAATAGTGAGCTTTCACACATAGTCAACCCTGCGATATGAAACATGGGAAATCCGGAAAGAACCACTCCGACACTCCCCTCCCAACCCAGCCAGCGATTAATGGTGATTAGGTTATGGGCAATGTTTCTGTGGCTGAGGGTGGCACCTTTTGGAGGTCCGGTCGTGCCTCCCGTATACTGAATCCACCCCAGGTCATCAGGGAAAATGTCCATTTTGACAGGTGTTTTAGGTTGTTTGGCCAGAACATCCTTATGCAGATCCAGGATGGTTTTCCCGGGCAGTGGTGTGACTTTGCCGGTTGGAACCTTCTTCAGCAATTTCCCCAAAACCTGTTTGATTTTGGGCAAAAAACTGACCGGACTGGTAACTATGACCAGACCCAGATTAGGCATATCGCCGGCTATCTTGGTCAGATGGTGGGCAAATATCGCATCCAGGGTAACCAGGGCTGCCTTTTTGCCGGTGCTGGTCAAATCATTAATCTGGTACTTAATTTGCTCCGCAGAAAGCAGCGGTGACACTCCGGAAATGATACAACCTGCTCTCAGTGTACCGACTAAGGCTATTAAATACTGGGGAGTGTTGGGCAAATTGATTCCAACCACATCACCTTTTTTAAAGCCCTGTTCCAACAGCATATTGGCGAATTGATTCGCATAGTCATCCAATTCACCGAAGGTCTTGCCGACTCCCAGGTAATCGAAGGCGAGCTTGTCAGCATACTTTTTGAAGCTTTCCTCGATCATTTCAACATAGGTTGTGTCGTACTCCTCCGGTTTCAGGTCATCAATTCCTTCATCCCAGTTCTTCTTCCAGAATCGGTCACTGTATACGCCCATATCTCTCCTTTGTTTGTCCGTTGATTGCCATTTCCGTTATGACAGTTTGGGAATAAATTCCAAATTCAGAAATTCCATTTTGCCAGTCTCAATCGTCAACGTTCGATTACATGAATCTCGGGAGAATGTCAACCAACTGTTAATTTTAAACAATACAGGGATAAAAAGTTCAACTTCCGAACTGATTACTAGCAAAGTGGATCGATACAGCTTTCATAGCACTCAGACATTTCAAACTCGCTACGTTTTCCGCCAATTTTCTTGGCGATGGAACGAAGTGCCGTTCTTAATCCTTCTTCCACAACCGGGTGGTAGAATGGCATTCGCAAAAGACCAAAAACGTCCTGCTGCATCTGAATCGACCAGGTCAGGAGATGGATCAGGTGTTCCCCGGAAGGAGCAACCATTTCAGCTCCTAACAGTTTACCGGTGCTCCGACTGGCATAAAGCCTGGCATGGCCATTGTTTCTTCGCATGGCTCTTGCCCTGCCCTGGGATTTAAAACTTACCTCTCCGATAACCGGATCAACGTCCTTTATTTGTCCATAACGAAATCCGGCAAAACCGATATTGGGGTCTGAAAAGCAGATACCCATGGGTATGCGTCGCCTGAAACATTGCTGTTCTTCATGAACAGCATTATACCCTGCGATGCGGCCCTCATCCGAGGCCTCGTGCAAAATGGCCCGATCGACCACAACATCGCCTGCAATATAGATAGGCATGTCTTTGATTTTCATGGTACTGGAATCAAAGACAGGAATATTCCTATTATCCATGGGCACACCAATGGCTTCCAATCCCAAGGCTTCTAAATTAGGACGTCGCCCCATACTCAAAAGGACTTTATCAACCAAATACTCATGGGAACCTGATTTAGCCAGTATTTTTCCATCTTTTTGGCTGAGTTCGGCTCTACTGTTTAGAAACATGGGAAAATCCTTTTCCAGATTTTCCCTTGCCTGTTCAAGGATAACAGGATCGCTGATGCCAGCAATAGTATTGGAAGATCCCATACCAACGACATTCACTCCCAGTCTAGCCATAGCCTGTCCCAACTCCAATCCGATCACTCCCAACCCGACAACGGCAGCTGAATCCGGCAAGGTTTCCATCTCAAAAATGTCATCACTGGTTATCAGTTGCGATTTCATTGATTCCCATGCCTTTGGGAATACCGGCTTGGAACCTGTGGCAATAATGACTTTCTTGGCACGGATTATCTGCCCTTCCACATCCAACACTGTGGGTTCGATAAATCGGGCTTGTCCTTCCAGATTATGCGTTTTGTCACCACTCATGCCTTCCATGACACTGGACACATAGAAATCTCTAAGTGATCTTACATAACTCATGACCTTGCGTTTATCCACATGTAAAGCCTCACCTCCAAGGATGCCTGCTTCCTCCAGCCGTTCCCGGCGATGAAAATCATCCGCTGCCATGATCAACACTTTGGATGGCATACATCCTACCCTGGCACACGTCGTTCCATAATGACCGGAGTTGATAATCAAAAAATTGTCAGTTTTTTTCTTGACTTCACCGGCAGCCGAGAGTCCGGCGCTACCGGCGCCAATTATTGCAACATCGACATGTTTATCCATTTCGATCCATTTATGTTTTCAGAATGAAGATTATTGATTTCCAGGTTGATAAAAAACAGTGTCCCTTCGTGATTCACTTTTCAGATTGTCAGCATCACCAAATCTTTGGCTGTCTACTTTTTTCAATGAGCATTTGAAGATATCATATTTGGGAACCCATTAAAACAGCAAACCGCATTCAGCCGCCCTGCCCTACCTTTTCGGTTTTCTAATTTGTGTTTTTTCACTAAACTGCAAGAACAGACGACATATTACAGACTTTGTTAACAAGACCTACCGGAGATGGCGATGGGAAAAGAGACTATTGGTTGGATTGGGACCGGTGTCATGGGTCAATCCATGTGTTTGCATCTAATTAAGGCCGGATATCAGGCATTTGTTTATAATCGAAGCAAAGAAAAAGCAGTAAATCTGGAGGCAGAGGGTGCAACGTGGTGCGATTCTCCGGCAGATGTGGCAAAAAACAGCCGGGTTATTTTCAGCATTGTCGGGTTTCCGGCAGATGTCGAAGAGGTGATTCTGGGCCAACAAGGAGCCCTGCAAACGGCCCGTGAAGGTTGCATTCTGGTTGATATGACAACGTCCGAACCGGTTTTGGCAGATAAAATTGCACAAATGGCGAAAAAGAAAAACGTTCTCTCGCTCGATGCTCCTGTGTCTGGAGGAGACCTGGGTGCAAGGGAAGGTAAACTTGCCATTATGGTTGGTGGTGATAAAGCAGCCTATGACGCTGTATTACCCATGTTCCAGGTTATGGGGGAAAACATTGCATACATGGGAAGCGCCGGAGCCGGACAACATACCAAAATGAGCAATCAAATTCTAATCGCATCCACGATGATCGGAGTCGTGGAATCCCTGTTATACGCTTTTAAAGCAGGCCTGGATTTGGATGGTGTTATTGACGTGATTGGTAAAGGAGCTGCCAGTTCCTGGTCGATCAACAACCTGGGCAGACGTATTGTGAAAGGGGATTTTGATCCCGGCTTTTTTATCAAACATTTTATCAAAGACATGGGAATCGCCCTGGATGAGGCAAAACGCATGAATTTATCTCTGCCCGGACTGGCCCTGGCAAATCAGTTCTACGTGGCAGCTACAGCCTTGGGCTATGAAAACCTGGGTACCCAGGGCCTCTATAAAGTTTTCAGTGAAATGAACGCTGTTAAATAGTTTGCTTGTTAGTTAAAGATATGCCGTATCAAGTTATTCCTACTCAATGCAGACAATCAAAATGCTGCATTGAAGAATGCCCCATGGATGCCATCTCTTTTGATGAGTCAATCAGCGCTGCTGTAATCGATCCTGCGCTTTGCACCGATTGTGGTTCTTGTGCTGACATCTGCCCCCGGGGTGCCATTACGGGACTCGTCGAACACTGATCAGGAGGTTCCCGACATGAGACGGAAATTGAGGGTTCTCTTTTACCTGTTGCTGTTTTCCGTGTTTCTTATCTCTGCCAACTGGGTCCTGCAGGTTTATAGAAATCCAGCCATCCTGGTTGGGTTGCTTGCCGGAAACAACTACAAATCCAGCCGATCCACCTGGCAGGTCTATCAACACCTTTTCAAAAGACATTCTACATCGATTATGACCCCCAGGTTTCTAGCCGGGCTTGCCCAGGCGGAAAGTGCCGGGAATCCACTGATTCTGCCAAAATGGAAATGGAGGCTTACCACCGACATTACCAGACTATATGCCCCGGCTTCCACTGCTGCAGGCCTTTATCAATATACAAAGCCTACTTTCGAGGATGCCAAACGATTTTGTATCCATAACCATCAGGTGGCATTAAAAAAGCCATTTCCCGATCTGTCGGGGTGCTGGTTTAACGGGTTATATTCCCGCTTTTGGCCATCTCATGCCATTGAGATGACATCAGCCAGGTTACATTATTATATCAATCGAATTCTGAAAAAAAACGGTCTGGAAAAAACAAGTCTAAGAAGAAAACACCAATTGGCAGCCATTATTCACCTGTGCGGAGTGTCCAAAGGAGAGCAATTTGCCAGGACCGGCTTCAACTTTGACAGACTTCCTAAATGCGGCAGTCATGGGACACAAAACTATTTTCGGCGTATTGAACGTGCCATGTCAAAAATGAAATCGTTTCCTCAAAGTCTGTTGCAACAAATTTTCTGAAACCAGCTGCAATTTGACAGGAGAAGTACGAAAAGTACCATTAACCTGCCCAAAGCAAATGATAGCCGATAACCGCTAACCGCACCAAACATTGCAGCTGGTCATAGAGTGAGAATAAGGCTAGAATTAATGCATCCGGTCAAATTATTGTTTCTTTTCACTTATATGGATCGATAGTCATGGGCGCAATCCGAATTTCCATCAAGCTTTCCAATCCGTTAAAAGAGAATCTGGCACCCAATGAAACAACAGCCCTGGTGGATACGGGATCTATAAACCTTTGTCTGCCCAAATATCTGGCTATTCGACTTGGCCTGCAGGAATTGGAAAAAAGAAATGTGGTGGTCGCTGATGGAAGAATGGTTAATTGCTCTTACTCGGGTCCCGTGTTGGTAGAGTTTGATGACAGAAAGTGTTATACGGGAGCCTTGATTTTAGGCGATGAGGTGATACTGGGTACAATTCCTCTCGAAGATATGGATCTGATGATTCATCCGGCCGGCCAATCGGTTAAACCCAATCCGGAAGTGCCGGAACTACCTACCGTCATGAATCCGGATTGTATATAACAGCAGTCTAATCCTGAGTGTCTGTTTCCTGAAGCACGCCGTTTTTATATAAGACCGATTTTTTGGTGCCATCTGAGTATATATAGGTTCCTTCCCCATCCATTTTATTGTTCTTCCAGGTGCCTATAAATTTGGTTCCGTCCTGATAAATGAATGTTCCTTTACCATGCCATTTTCCCCTGGATAGCTGTCCCTGGAAAATATCTCCATCAGGAAAAGTGACAGTCCCTTTTCCATGCTGTTTGCCTTCTATCCATCCTCCAACATATTTTTCCCCGTCGAGAAAGACCATGGTGCCCTGGCCGTGAGGCCGATCGTTTTTCCATTCACCTTCATAGACTTGCCCATCCTCCCCGTAAACCATTTTGCCTTTGCCGTGTCTTAATTTGTTTTTAAAAAAACCCTTATAGGTCCCTCCATCTTCCCAAAGATAGCTTCCTTCGCCATTGATACAGTTTCCCTCAACACAGATATCCGTATTTGCCAGCAACGTTACTGACATCAATGTTATGAACGCTAGAGTGACGAGATATGTTCTCATATATCAAACCTGGATAGAAGTTCTGATATTGCAGATTTAGAGATAAAAGTGGAAACAGCTTAACGCTGTTTAAGGCAATAGGCAAGAGTCTGGCTCCGATTATTAGGCAACCGGATGAAAAATAGTTCAAAAGACAGAGGTAACTGCCCGAACTGAGAGCTGGTTTTTCCATGCTCTCTTCCAAACTTGATTAATTGTTCCAAAAGTCGATAGCTGATAGCCGATTAATGTCATTAATTTAATGTCTTCAGCTGAGCGCTGAAAGCTGACTGCACGTTAATCTCCAAGCTGAGTTTCGGCATCCGGCATAAGGCTGGATGAGGGTTTAACGATTTTCCGTTCAGGCACCAATTAATTTTGTCTGGCTTTGGCCTGTGCAACCAATTGGAGAATGGAGGTCATTTTGGGGGGCTGTTGCTTGAAGATGGTGGTTTGCTCTGCTTCGCTGTAATGAGTATTGATAAACTCCTGAATGGGAATACGCTCAAAATGGCAATCCAGGATTTTAGCACACGGCATACCGTTTTGCTGGGTTCTGCAGTACTTGAATGGGATGTAATGTCCCAACATACGGCAATAGTTGTTTTGTTCGTCGTATCGTTCCAAAGGGCACTCCTGAATACTGCTGAAGAAAAGGGTAAACGCAGCAACGACAAGGGGGAAACGAGGGTATCGCGGCTGCATTCACCCCGGGATTTGGTTAGACCTAAACTACCATTTTCCCGTTTTTCCCATCTCTGCAGCCGGATGACCTTGAAGCGCCTGCAGAGATTGATCCATATCCTCCTGGGGCAGAGAATAATTAAACAGTTTACCGGACATAAAGGCATCGTATCCATTGAGGTCCATAAGTCCGTGGCCGCTTAGATTGAATATGATAACTTTTTCCTTTCCTTCTTCCTTAGCCTGTTTTGCCTTTTGTATAGCCATTGCCACAGCATGGCTTGTTTCAGGGGCTACAATCATGCCCTCTGTCTTGGCAAAAAGAAGAGCTGCCTCGTAGCATTCCAGCTGCTGAATTGCTTCCGGTGTAATCAATCCTTCCACGGCAGCCTGGGAGACAAGAGGTGCCATTCCATGATATCTCAATCCACCTGCATGAATTGGAGGTGGAACAAATGCGTGACCCAGTGAATGCATGGGCAGGAGCGGTGTCATCTTGGCAATATCACCATGATCATACACAAAAGGAGCTCTTGTCATGGTAGGACAGGAGGCGGGTTCCACAGGAATAATCTCTATATCCGCACCATTAATCTTGTCATTTACAAACGGAAAGGCGAGCCCTGCAAAATTGCTTCCCCCGCCTGCGCATCCAATCACCACATCAGGTTTTTTCTCACCCGCTATAGCCAACTGTTTTTGTGCCTCCAAACCAATCACTGTCTGGTGAAGCATCACATGATTTAAGACACTTCCAAGGGAATATCGGGTTTGACCGCTTTCATCGGTTACTGCCGCTTCAATTGCTTCGCTAATGGCGATTCCAAGACTTCCCGGCGTATCGGGATGCTTATCCAGGATGTCCCTTCCTGCCTGGGTTTCTTCACTGGGACTTGGCACACATCGACCACCCCAGGTTTGCATCATCACCTTGCGAAATGGTTTTTGATCAAAGCTGATGCGAACCATGAACACTTTACATTCCAAACCAATCAAGGAACAGGCAAAAGAAAGGGCACTGCCCCATTGACCGGCCCCGGTTTCAGTGGTTAACCGCTTGATTCCGAACTCCTTGTTATACCAGGCCTGGGCGACAGCGGTGTTAGGCTTGTGGCTTCCCGCCGGTGACACACTTTCATTTTTATAGTAGATGCGAGCCGGCGTACCCAAGGCTTTTTCCAGATGAACCGCACGATGCAAAGGTGATGGACGCCATCTGAGCAACAACTCTCTTACCGGTTCCGGAATATCGATCCAACGATCCTGGCTCACCTCTTGTTCAACCAAATTCATCGGAAACACTGGTGCCAGCATATCCGGTGAAACCGGGTTGCCATCCGGTCCCAATGGCGGTTGCATAGGGGTTGGTAAATCCGCAGCAAGATTATACCATTGCTTTGGTAAGTCTTCTTCCGAGAGAAATATCTTGGTACTCATACACATCTCCTTTTGTGCTGTTACAACTAGTCAAATCGGGATTTTGAGGACTATCTAAGGTCAGAGTGCTTGTCTATCATCTGTTTGAAAAACGAGGGATTTTTTTTCAATTCCCTGGATCCCCTGGTTATTTTGCACAGACTTAACCCAAGCTTTTCCGATATTTTTCTCTGGCTCATACCTTCATTCAGAAGTTTTACCAGTTCCCATCGAGATGAGACCTCTTTTACCTCGTTTTCGGTTAAAATACTTCGTAAGAATTCGGCTATCTGGTTTGGGTCATCCGAATTCGCCAGAACCAGGGCGATCTCTTCTATTCTATCCATAACACCCTCCCGATCGGTGCTATTGCGGCATTAACAGGCAATGGTATAGTTTCAGCAATCAGAAACAGTACTGACCGGGATACGATCTGTCAAGTCTAAGTCAAGCTGGCAAAAATTCAGGTAAAGGCTTGCTACTATTCAAAGAAACACCGATGGCAACAAGCCTAAAGCTGCTTAAGAAATCATTTCAGGGTTGTTTCTATTCATAGAAACAGTACAAGGCAGGTCCAAATTTGTCAATAACGATTATAGTCATCTGGAAAATCACCTGCAAATTCAGCCTATTTCAAGCTTTGACTTTTCATAAGCGCTGCAACTATACTAGCATGTGTTTTAAGAAAACGATTAAAAGGCTTGCAAATTCAATCCCTACAATCAAAAGGAACGAGCATGGAAATCCTGGACCGTATGGAAGGTGACATAGGAATTCTGGTTTTAAAAGGCAACATGGTTGCTCAAACCGTTAGTGAAATGAAAACCTATCTTGAGTCTTATATAGAAAAAATTGAGGCCAGAGGACTGGTTCTGGATTGTGAGCAAGTTGAATATGTCGATTCAGCCGGGCTCGGGTTGCTGGCTTCCATATTCAAAACCCTCAAAAAAATGGGGAAAAAGCTGGCACTTACCAGGGTGAACGATCGCATCATGGAAACTTTTACCCTAACCAATCTGAACAATATTTTCATTGTCACCGAAGATATTCCTGAAGCCATGAATGCGCTGAAGTAGTAAACTATCGTTAACATTCCGGACTCCTTCAGCACAATCACCTGTCATTCATCCACTAAATCGCCCCAAACATAAATTATTTGCCGGTTTGTAGCCAAACCAATATATTGTCGTCTTGACAATCATCCTCTATCGACAGTTAACTGCAGTTTTTTGTGAACTCAGATCAACTCGTCTCAGTGTTGACTGCTGAAATAAATTTCATAGGTTAAGTGAATTATGATGCGTAGAATATCGCGAAGTTGCATTATTGTTTTGCTATCCATTTTGTTATATTTGCCTGCAGAAATAGTCTTTGCCGCATCGGAAAAATGTTATGTGTTGGTTAACAACACCGGGAGTTTTAAGACGGATGTGGTAACCTCATCGTCCGTATCCATAATCAGCCGCTATATCGAACCGGTTGAAGCACCTCCCCCCGGTGGCGTGCGACTGGATGATTGCAGTTACAGCGTACACCTTACCGAGTCACCTGAAGGCTATTACATTTCCTTGTCCGGCAGACATTTGAATTCCATTGGGAATTCAACAAAACCCGGGATGGGAGGGTATACTCAAGCACTGTTAAGGGCCGTATATCGAACTTTTGACAGTGACGACATGAAAAAAAAGGTTTGCAGGGACTACAAGGAATTGCTGGCAAGTGATTGCAAGCCTGTTGAAGCCGTAATCTTTCTTTTTAATGAAAAGATTGAAATGATCCCGGAAGGATCCGTCGTTCGAACCAACGATCGCTTCAATATTATGATTCAACCGGTTATCCCCCTTTATGCTTACATCATTGCATTAGACTCTTCGGGAAGTCTGTTCAAGGTGTTTCCCAATAACAATGTAACCAGTCAGACCAACCCCCTAAACGCTGGAAATCAATACTATTTTCCACCTTTGGAATCCGAAGTGATATTTGCATTCGACAATATACCCGGAGAAGAGAAGCTTTACTTTTTGCTGTCAGCCAGCCCGGTGGATGAAATTGAAGCCTTTTTTGACAATCTGGATGGCGGAAGCCAGCGTAATAGGAACATGGATAGCTTTGCAAAACAATTTGTCAGCCGCGGTTTCAAATTGAAAAAGAAAACCAAACAGGTAACCTTGAAGCAAACCGACACCTTGACCAATCTTTCCCGGCAAAAAGTCATGGCAGAGTTATTGAAGGGCTCAGGATTACTGGTAAAAACGGTTACGCTGAAGCATGTGCGATGAGGTTTGAAGTCTCTCGGCGGCCACGTAGGGCCGCCGTTTGTAATCTGCATCAATCAAGATCTTGAAAAATTACCAGTCTGAACGAATTAAAATTGAATCAGGCATCAGGTAATCATCAACAAAAACTAATTGTACACAGCAGCAATAGCTTTCGCCGGAATAATACCCGTTGCTGCTGCTGATACAATGTTTCCGGCAACACCCGGTCCGTCTCCTGCGACATAGAGTCCGTCGATGTTGGTTTCCAGATGTTCCCTGGTTTCTATCTGGCGGGCAAAAAACTTTATTTCCGGTGCATACAACAAGGTTTCATCATTGGAAACACCGGGTACCACATTGTTCAACTTTTCCAATCCTTCGATGATATTAGTCAAAATCCTTTCCGGAAGGGCCATGGCAATATCTCCGCAAACCACATCATTCAATGTCGGTTCTATGTAACCTTTGTTGATCCTATGCCAGGTGCTTCGTCTGCCGCGTTTTAGGTCTCCAAATCTTTGCAAAATTGGGCTACCGCCGCCTATCAGGGAAGCCAGACTTCCTATGGATTCTCCGTAAGCCTGATTGTCTGTGACCGGTTCTGTGAGGATGACTTTGGAAAGGAAGGCAAAGTTGGTATTGTCCGATTTTTGATTGAAGTAGGCATGTCCGTTTACACATACAAAATCAGCATAGTTTTCCTGGGTCACAAATCCGCCCATGTTGGTGCAAAATGTTCGGGTCTGATCATCATATTTTGCAGTTTGAATGAAAAAGGTAGGATCATAAATGGTTGTGCAAAGGTCTCTCATAATATCATTGTGCACTTCTACCCTCACCCCGACTTCAATTCCGCGCTGCTGAACATCCAGGTTAAATCTTGCTGCAAGATCTCCAACCCAGTTCGCACCGACTCTTCCCGGGGCAAGGATTACTTTTCCCGCCAGGTATTCCTTTCTATTTGTGATGACGCCTACCACCGTGTTCTTTTTCACAATGATATCTTTAACTTCCTCCGAGGTATGGATCACCACGCCTTTTTTCTTCAGGTAGTCTCTCATGGAGGCAATGTAACCGGGGAGATTATCGCTTCCCAGGTGTTTTTGTTTGATAACCAGCAGGTCAATTCCGTACTTTTTTGCCGATTTCCTGATGTTTTTGGCTTCGTCCATATCGGTTGGAAAGACCGGCCCATCCATGCCAAAGCGATTAAAGACAGACTCCGTTTCGTCAATTAGTGCCTCAGCATCCACGGTGGACATAAATTGCGTCAGGTCTGTTTTACCCAGTTTGTGAATATAATTCAGTTTTCCATCGGAAAACAGGCCGGCACCGCCGATTCCGGAGAGAATGTTACAGGGTTTGCATTTGACACATTTTTGGGTTTTACTGATCGGGCATTTCCGTTTCAATGGACCCTTCCCTTTTTCAATCAGCAAAACCCTGGCATTGGAATATTCGCATAAATAATAAGCTGCAAAAAGACCGGCCGGACCTCCTCCCACTACAATAACATCGTAGCTGTCCGTTCCCGCTTTTGCCTTAGCTGGTGACATGTTCTCTCCGAATCATTTTTTTGTAGTTAACAAACGACACCCTGCACCTATGGCAGAGTCGTTAATCAATGTATTTCGATCGTCTGAATTAGACCGCATAAATTTCATTATACACTTAAATCTGTCAGATCTTTGACAAATTTCCAACACTGTTTTTTCCCTGTAAGTGATCTGAATTATTGTCCTATCAACTTGAGGAATTCGGTTAAGTGAGTATTTATCGTTAAAATTCGATTTTACTCAGATTTTTTCGACAATAATCGAAATTTTACGATACTGGTTAACCCTTGGGTCAATTTTTTAACTTACTGGTTTAATGAACTATTCCTTGGATGAATCACTATCTCCACGAGTTTTCCGGTCAAAAACAAAACGAAGCTTGCAGCACGGAACTCTGAAGGATTAAAATAGCCTTTTGTGTTGTATAGGCCAATTTTCAATAGCTTTCACAGGTACTGGCAGAAAAAACCCGGATTTTTAAATATATCCGGCAACAGCCTGAAAACTGGCTTATGCAAGTTAAAACCTGCTCATGCATTACGAATCAGTTTTGGAAACGTTAAGTGAACTGGGTCTCAGGATTCCAATGACACCTTCGTGAGGATATTCCAAATGAAATTTACAACCAGTGAAGCGATAGAACAAGTTATCAACCGCATTGAATTAGGGTTGGATGAACACTCCAAATGGGTAAAGTTGTGGAATACGCGGGCAATTTGCCACACTTCTTTTCCGCCGAGTTACCTGACAGAAACCTCGCACCAGGAATGCGATTTTGCAAAATGGTTTCACAGCTGTCAGGCTGAAGAGTGGCTACATCAGGTCGATTTTGAAAGTATCAGTAGCGTACACAGGACCATGCATGAAGAAGCCCGTGAACTGGCTGTTAAGATTCAAAAAGGTCAACGTATTAAGGAAGAGGATTATTACACGTTTGTAAACAGCGAGTGGAGTTTTTCTCAGCAACTGCAACGACTGAAGGACAAGATCACCCGCCTGCAGATATCGTTTGACCCCCTCACCGGAATCTTTAATCGACAGGCTATGATGCCAATTCTATTGCAGGAACAGGCCTATGTGCAGAGGGATGGCAAGGTTTGCTGCCTGGCCATGGCCGACCTTGATTTTTTCAAGAATATCAATGACACCTACGGTCACGCTAACGGAGATATTGTGCTCAGGCGAGTCGCCGATTACCTGAAATCCAATTTAAGACCTTATGATGCTCTCTTTAGGTACGGAGGTGAAGAATTTTTATTTTGCCTGCCGAACACCGATTATTTCACAGGAAAAACTCTTTTGGATCGCTTGCGCTCGGAAATACACGGGCTTCCTATAACTCTTGGAAATGATGAAGTTATTCACATTTCTATATCGCTGGGCATAGCACAGATGCAGCCGGGGATATCCAGCGAAGATGTGGTTATAAGAGCTGATGAGGCGCTATATGAGGCCAAGAATAAGGGTCGCAACCAGGTAATTGCCTGGGAGGACTACAATCAGGCGGATTAATCCCGAAGCACCTGCTTCGCTACCTGTCTGATTGATTTGGTGTTCTATTTGCATTTTCAGGAACTGACAAACAACCACAACCTGATTGAATACCATAAATCAATAGAAGACATGAAACTCGCGAGAACCACATTCATTATCCTTTCCTTTTTAAGTCTGCTGGCGTTCGCCTTTATGCAAACCTCCTTTGCCCTGCATGACATTGAAGCGGATTCCGTTCGCATAATTAAGGAAACCGGAACAGTGCAATTGTTAGGCTCAGAACAGGATATAGAGATCAGCGATTATGGAAAAAGCCTGAATAGCGGTGATGAGATTTTAACCGGTCCGGATGGTAAAGCTCATATTCTCCTTTCCATGCTTACGAACAACGATGAGGTATTTGTTGCGCCATCCAGCCGTATCAAGGTGTATACCAAGGTCTCAGATTCACTGACTTCCATTTATCATATCCATGTTTTATATGGAAAAATCCGTGTTCGCACGATTCTCAATGAAGGAAAGCAGATCCGATTTGACACGGATCTGGTCGAGGTTACAGCCGATGAGGGTGAGTTCATTGTGGAAAGTCGTAAATTCGGGACCAGCGTGGGTACCATCAACGGCCTCGCGAAAATGGTCTATAAAAAAACAGGCCAGGAGTACCAGATTCCTCAAAAAGCAATGATGTTTGTTTCCCCATTAAAATCTGTCTCACCGGCCAAAGTGTTTGTTAATGATTTGTTTACCGGGGTGGAGCAGAGCGAATCGGAAAAGGTCATTGAATCGTACTATTAAACCGCTAAAAGCGACACGGAACATTCAGTCCAGCAAAGGGAAGGGTGAGTTTCCGTTCATGCAGCGAACGACAAATCAGTGGGAAGAATTTGGAGGGAGTTGTTAATGGTTATCTTCATATAGGGATTTAAGTTCATCAAAATCGATCCCCAGTAATTTCATGGTTGCCACAATCTGCGGCAGCTCAGTTTTGACAAACTGTTCTCGCTTGATGGTCTTTATTTTTTCTTTCGCTTCGGCAGATACAAAATACCCCATCCCCCGACGATTAAAGATGATATCGTTTTCCTGCAAATAACCGTATGTTCGCAGCACCGTATTGGGATTTACCTCTACAGATACAGCCATTTCCCTGACAGAAGGCACTCGTTCCTCCTCTTTCCATTTATCAGTCAGTATCGACTCAAAAAGCATATCCGCAATTTGCAAAAAAATGGCTTTGTCTTTATTGAATTCCATTAGCCCTTTACCTGGGAATTCTTAAATTCATAATAGGATATCCCGTATAGAAAAAGAGGAAAAATGATAAACAAAAATACATACAGAAAATAGGTAGGGGAAAAAACCGGACTGCCAAAAAACCTCCCCAGCTGATCCAGACTGTTGAATTGTATAACAATATTTGTGGGTCCCATTGAAACAATGGTGTTCTTAAGATAGGTGACTGTCACAACAATGATCAGGATTATCGCCGCAATCAGCACCAAGGAAGTTTTTAAAAAATTATTGCCTCTAAACCAGAGAGCTCCGGCGAAATACAGGGCATGAAACAACAAATAGACTTGAAAAGCAGACCACAATCCTTCGGGAAAAACCTGCATATACCCATGCACATCCCCGGTAATGTTTCTAAACAGGTTGATAAGCATGGCTCCTGCTGCAATAGCGAGCACAGAGTAGAAAAAGTATCCAACAAGGCTGGCCACAATTTGAAGGACAAACTTCTCTTCCACTGAAGCCGGGAGCATATGAAGATACACCCCTCTTTCTTTTTGGTATAAACCCGCAAAAAGCCTGCTAACAAGAACAATCCCCACCAGCAGCATCACGCCAAATAAAATTCCAACCCCTTGAGGCCTGAAAATAAAACCGGTAATAAACACCAGACCAGCCATCACCAGACCGGTTAACAAAAAAGGTCGCCAGTCATCTGCGATTGCTATTCGTGAAAGTTGCATCAATCGCCTGGGATCGATGCTGAAACCCGATCTATTCACTTTTTTCCTCCGCTTCTGTAGGTAAAAGAGAAAGAAAATCTTCCGAAGAATCCATGACAGCCTTAAAAAGAAATTCAAGATCCATGGTACCCTCGTTTTCGTTTGTATTGCTTTCCAATACGGTGTATCCACCCGGAATCTCTTCCTTGTAAATCACATGATCCAGTGATTCAGATGATCTTGCTGTTCGTATGGTCAGTTGTGAACTTATGGCCGCAATGGAACTGTCCAGCATGATACGTCCCTGGTCAATAAACACCAGGTTATCAAAAATATTCTCTACCTCCTTGATCTGGTGAGTGGCAATAATAAATAGTCTGTCATCATCAATAGAACCTGCCAGTAATTTTCTCAATATCTGTTTGGAAGGGATATCCAATCCGTTTGTCGGCTCGTCCAAAAGTAAAATCCTGGATTTGGTTGCCAGTCCGAATGCCAATAGAAATCTTTTGGACAAGCCATATGACAGGTTGGTCAACATGTGACTCTTTTCCAGCTCCATTTCCTGGAGATAGTGTTGGAAAGAGTCGGAATCAAATTTATCGTAAAATGGAGCATGCAGCTTTTCATAGCGTTCAATAGAGATCGGTGGTAAATAGTAGGATTCAGGTATTAAAAATAGATCCTTCAACATGGCCGGATGTTTCTTTCTACTGTCAAAGTTCAACACACTGCAATAACCGGTGGTTGGTTTTAACATGCCGCAAATCAATTTGTAGAGACTGGTTTTCCCCGCCCCGTTCTTGCCCAGCAGACCATAAATCCTGCCTGGCGCAAAATCCACGTTTAAATCCTGGAAGAGTCTTGAATTACCGTATGCGAATGATAAGTTGCCGATCTCAATCATTTGAGCCTTTGACGTTTTTGTTGTAAATTTTTAGTGCACTAGTTAGCTATAACACTAAGGCGTAAATACACCCTTGTCAACAAAAAATTTTCAAACTTTATAAAGCTTTGCCAAATAAGGGATTAGAGAGGAGTGTCTTTTTGGAATTTGCAGGATGAGCAACGAGTTGCCCATCAACACAAAAGAAGATTTGGTATCTTATTGGTGGGCAAAGGAGTTAACCACTCCACATCACTGGTAAATAGACAGAAATCTTATCGAGGTGAGGGTTACAATCCAAGCATTTCCTCTTTTAAATCATCATCAACCGGATCATCTCCCAGCCAGATTCCAAAAAAAGCTCTTTTGAAGTTCAGCCCCTTAATATCTTCCAGGAAGGTGTCGTTTTTGTAGACTCTTAAGCCGGAGCTCTGGAGATAGATAAAATCAAAATAATCGCCTTTGTTGACTTCTTCACTCATCAGCTCCAGGAAACGTTCAATTTGAGGTTGGATTGGTTGGGTGTTTCCGCCTGTAGCGCTTTCAAATCCATCCTTGATCGCACTTTTCAGGTTATCCTGATCCACAAAACCGGAAACGATCTGCAGGCGAATACCCATATTCCTGTCATCCCTTAGGATCTTCTCCGAGTCCTGTGAGCGATCCTCCAGGTATAGTGCACTGACATAAATATTCACAAAAAACCTGGATCGAATCCCTGCACCGTTTAAAACAAAGGTAATCCCGGCTCTTTCCAGCTTTTCAGGAATCTCTGCCCCGGAAACTTCCTTGGCGGTGCCCTGAAATGGTAAAAACATAAAAAGCATCAGTCCGATAACTAACTTTCGACTCATCGCATTGGCTCCATCGCTAAGATTAATATCCCTTAAATCGAAACTTCGTCTCTTACCCTTTATAAACAGGGGAACTGCATCATTTTGTCTGTTTCATCTTATATCTCAGGCAAGAGCTTAACAACAGTCCGTCGCTTTTTCAAGGCGCCTTGATGGGATTTCTGCTCCAGTTTGTGAGCAAACGTTCGGAAACTCTGACCTGGATCGATTTGATACGTTATCAGGATTCCAAATTGCGATCTTTATTAAATTCATAATGATATCCGCCAACGAAAAAAGCCGTTGACATCGATTTGATACCACAGGTATTTTCGAACATTTGCAGTCATCAAAATTAATGTCACACCAATGGCTTTTACTAAACAACCTCCGCAAGTCGTTTAATAAGGCCCTTTTAAGAGATTATGAGTCAGCCAGAATCCAATCCTTTTAGCGAAGACCAATCTGTACCGAATGCCGTCACCAAAGCTTTTCAAACCGATTTCAAATTAAACATTAATCGACTGGATACGGCTTTTTTAGCTGGTATTCATACCTTTGCCGAAATCAGGCAAACGTTTTCCCTGCGGTTTTCAGAGTTGGAGCAGGTATACAGTATTGTTGACGAATTGGTTGAAGGGAACCCCGAATCACTAAAACAACGCACTCATCGGGCGATTGACCGGCTTATTAAAAACAGTCTGCTGATTCGGGTTGATAGTGGCGGTCTGAGCCAGCAACCTTTGTTCGATGTTTCGCCGCTGGGAGAATCGATCCTCTCCTATCTCTCAGCTGACGATAAGTTAACCAGGCAAAACCTGACTATTATTACTTCCAGAATTCTTTCCCTGTTGTCCGATATTCGAAAATCACTTGCTTCCAGCGGATCGGCGCACTTTTGGGAAGAATCGGTTATTCAGCCCTTAAAGCATGTCGTGGTTGAATTACTGAATGCGATCGAAAAACGTCAAAGAGGATTGGATCTGGAGCAGGAGGAAGTTCGCACCGAGATCAGCGATCTTCTGGAAAAAAGCTGGCTGGAAGCTTTGGAAGCCTGTGAATCTTTGTTGGAAACCACCGGACAAACCCTACAGGAGCTTTATCGCACCCTGCTTTCAGAAAATACCGCCGTCAAGCAGGGTTTGAATGAAATATACGAAGCCGCCGAAGCTCTTGGGCAATTGCCTGTCCTTAATCTTATCGACACGATTTATCTTCGCTTGGATCAACTGGAGCAGTGGGGAAAGGAAAGGGTTGCTTCCTGGTCTCAGTATTACCGCAGAGTTAATGATTTTCTGCAATCCATTGTACGTTTTGACCCTAATCGTGAGCTCTCCCAGACCTTGAAAGAGAACATACAACAGTTTTCCCAAAACCCGTGGTTTGTGGACCTGATCGACCCCCCTGTTTATAGAGGATTACAGGAGGTGGTTTACACCCAATCCAAAAAGAGGATAGCGAGAGCAATCCCTCAACCTGCAAATGATGACTTGCTGGATGACGATGGCAACCTGGTGCTGGATTTGATGATCGAAGAGATCAAAAACCGACTAAAAAACAAAATTCCCCTGAATCTCACCGACATCATCCGTCCTTTCCTGGAAAGTCACACGGTAGATCATGTGTATCCGCATGTTGGTACGCTGATCGATCTTATGCTGAAAGAGCTGAAGCAAAAACCAACCAGCAATACTGCCTGGGAAAAGCCCCTGGCCGATCTTCAGTTTGAATTACAGAATCTGGAAATAGATTCAGGAGAGCCCTGAACCTCACCGGATATTGCTGTTTGCATGTATTGATTGTTCGTTGACGCTCATTCCATAATTTGTGTTTGCTTAAAAATTACCGGTTTGGGCACTTTTAAAGCCTTCATTTACTCACAATAACTCATGGAAAAAGAGATTAACGATCTTCACGATTTATTAATGGACCCCTTGTTTCCCGAATTGGATATGAAACTTAGGACAGGGTGGCACTGTGATGAAGAGGAGATCGAATCGTTTGAATTTATCAGCCGGGTTCAGGATAAAATAGAGATGTTTTACGAGTTATATGGTTATGAACTCCTCTATGCTACGGAAGGCTATTACTACCTGCACCCTGTTTCCGGCACTATCAAGACTTACAAGCTGGGAATTGAATCGATGATTATCAGTCAATTTCTGGCGTTAATGAAAATGGACCCGCAATACCTGGAGTCCTCCGGTTATTTTAGTCTAGATGAATTACTGGACAGGATTGAGCTGATGCTGGGAAAGCAGCAGGTTGTCCGCACTTTTTTAAAAAGAAAAAAGAGCAGGGAATCAGTCAGCGAGCAGGATTACCTTAACGTGCAACAGGCTGTGAAACGTTCTTTGAGAGAGCTTTCCCGTTACGGTTTTGTAACCATTAACCCGGACTTTAGCAGAATCTATCCCAGGAAACCCATTTTCCGTTTTATGGATCCCATTCGCAATCTGGATAATCCTCAGCAGGCTATGGAAAGCATCGTTAAAGGAGAAAATCCTTTTGAATCAGTGGAAGAGACGGAGGAAGGCGATGAGTAATAATACCAGAATTCAGCGGGCTGTGTTGATCAACTGGAAAGGTATGTTCTTTCAGCCTTTTGATATTGACTCCGGCATGACCATTCTTGAGGGAGCAAACGGTACCGGTAAGACCACGATCATGATTGCCATTTACACCTGTTTAATCCCCGATCTGAATTTCCTTAATTTTCAGAATGTAACAACAGTCAGTTCCCGTCGTAATGAAGACAAAGGGCTTTACGGCAGAATCGGCCAGGATGAACATAACCGCGAAGAACCGATCTTTAGTGTGCTTGATATTGTCACATCAGCCAACGAGAGACATCTGGTAGGGGTTCAGCTGATAAAAAAAACCTATCCTCAGGTTAGCCTGAAGCATTTTGCGGTAAGTAACCTCTCGCCGGATGCGGACATAGAGAAACTGTTGTTGCGTCATAATCTGGAAACCAATCAACAGGAAATTCCGGAATTAGATGAAATTGGTGAAGCCTGCAAGAAAGTTGGGGGTGAACTGGTCAATTTCAGACATGCCAAGGATTATTTTCAATTCATGTTTGAAAAAGACATTTCACCCATCAGGCTGATCGAAAATGAGGAACGAAAAAAGTACAACCAATTGCTGCATACCAGCCTGTACGGTGGATTGTCCCGATCTCTCCAGACCAGTTTGAGAGACTACCTGTTGCCGGAAAACGATAAACTGGTGCAGGGAATCAATGAGATGGAGCACAATCTCAAGACCTGTCGACGAACTCGTTCGGCCATTCAACGATATCAATCGGTTCGTGAGATTATTCGCCAGGTCTACGACACCGGGTTAAGCATGTATTCCTCAGCCTTTTTTGCCACCAGGTTGGAAGCAGAACAGAAGCTGAAAAAGGCACTGCAACTGCGCGCTGAAAAACGGGAACTGAAGCTGAAATGGGATGCCTGTGCAAATGAGATCGCTACGATGCATCAGCAACAGTTGTCTATTGAAGAAGCGTTGGAAAAAAAGAACGAAGAGTTGGATCTGGCTCGGCAAAGACTTAATCGTTGTTTGGAAGCGACTAAAATCAGCAGGGAATTTAAAAGCAAGGAAACCGATTACCAGGCGCAACTGGAAATTGAAAAATCGGCCCGATCTGATTATGAAGCCTTGAAAGCAAAAGAGATAGAACTGCAAAAAGAACAGCGTTCGTTAAACTCCCAGCAGATGGAACTGGCAAAACAACTTTCAGATGCAGGAAAGGCGTGGCAGGAACTGTCCAAGCAGGTGGGTTTGTATCAGCAAGCAGAAAAGCTGCTAACAGAAGCTCAATCGCTGCTGAATTCAAAAGACCTTGCTATTGAAGCCGTGGCCGAAGAACTGAAAAAAAGTCGGCAGGATTACCATGCTGTAAAAGATACTCATCAAAAACTTTATTTTGAATTGAGTGATGCCAGTCTGAAGCAGGATCTCTTTGAAAACTATTTCAAAATTCTGAGCCAACTTTCCGAACAGGAAATCCTTCCGGAAGAAGCAGGTGATAAAGCTTCGCTGGTGGTTGAAGAATTGTCGGCACTGGAAGACCGGATTGTCGCAGCAGATCAATTACCTGAAAAAATAGGTCGATTAAAAGAAAGCATCCAAAACAGGGATAGGCTCCAGCAAGCCTTAAAAACAGCTGATCTTTTAGAAATCAATTCACGGGAAAAGTTTGATGCCGCCAGGGAAACTCTTCTTAGCCAATTAAAAGAGAGAAAAGCTGAATTAAAAACCGTTCAGGAAACAATCGAGTCCCAAACCAACCAACTTCGGTCGATCACAGACCAGTTACCAGCACTGGAAAGACAGTTAAACGAATGGGACAGATACAAACAGATAAAAAAAGATCTGGAAGATCGTGCCGCGGTGACGATTGATAATACCCTGGATCTTTCCAATTTGAATGTTCGCTACGAAGACCAGCTACAGCAGTTGAATCTTGAGAAATACGATTTGAAGTCCAGACAGAAGCGCATCCAGCGTTCCTATAACTACCTGATAAGTGAGAAATCGACACACCCCGAATTAAAAAAGCTTGCGGAGCAAGGCTATGGAACTCTTCTGGCTGATCGGTACGAAGAGATCCCGGCGGACTGGTCTGCGAATCTGGAAAGCAGGCTGGGTCCCTTGAGCAATTCCCTGGTCGTTAAAAATGTTCACAAAACGGTCAATGAACTGGCCGGAAGCTTTGATTTGCCTGAAAACCTCTGGTTAGTCGAGGAAACGCATCAGGAGAAAATGCCTGAAGCTGTGGAAATGAACAACTCGATTCTGGTGAAACACGGGGATGCCTGGAGATTAAGCAGGCTGCCATCTGATCCTGTATTAGGAAAAGAAGCCAGATTACAACAAACAGAAAAACTGGCAGCCCGGATTAAGGAAATCTCCAAAGCCCTGGAAGAAAACGATCTGAAAATCAAACATATAAAGGAAAACCAGGCCCTGGCCAATAAACTTGCCTTTTTAAATCCGGATGGTGCCACCTCTTCGCCCTTGGACAGAATCAAAGAACTGTCTGAGCAACAAAAAGCCGTCGAAACCAAGCTCAAAAAGCTGGAAGACGATAAAACCAGAATTCAGTCCCAACTGGACAACCTGGAAGAAAAAGAAGACACCCTTAGACAATATTATCCATTACGAGAATTGCTGGATGGTCAGGATCTCGACAAGCAACTCACCGAGCTTGAACAGGAATTGACAGATACTCAGCAACTGGAAAGCCAATACAAGGACAAGTTTCCTCTTCTCAATCAGCTCAAGCAAGGGCTTGAAGTACTTCAGTCCCCATTAGGTGACGCGCTGGATAAGCTGCAGGAAGATGAAAAAGCAGCCCGTGAGCATCTGGAACAACTCAGGACCATTCAAGAGGTATTGGAACGGCTCAATGAGTCCAAAGACCATTTTCGGTACCAAGAACAGGTTTCGATGCTGGATCAGGAAAAAAGCATCAACCAGCACACCGAATCACAGCTTTCTGACATTGAATCCAAACTGTCTGAGGTATCTAAGCTCATCGAACAACAGGCAATAGATACTCAAAAGGCTGCCGAAACTTTTCACGCAGAAGAGGGCAGATCAAATACTTTAAAAGGCCAGCTGGAACTACTTAAAGATAATCTTTCCCAAGCCGGGGCTTCCGGTGCAGAAGGAGATTTGGAGCAGGCTCAATATGCCATGGACTCACTGATCGCTGAAAAAAGGGAGCTGGATAAACAACTGAATCAAACCAAGGAAAAAAGCTATCAGCTTGAGGCAGAGAACAAACAACTAAACAGTGGTTACAACAAGCTGAATAATCGCTTTACAAACCAATTGGAAAACGCCAGGCCGGTAACCGGAAAATGGTCCAAGTTTCATAAAGAGGCCAGAAATGATGCCAAATATGTTGAGCTATTGGATCGCTACATGGAAGAGATTCATGGTTCGGGTAAACAACCCGAGGTATTCTGGCGAAAGGTATCCGGCCTGAAAGTAACCTTGATCGGGTCTTTGGAAAAGATTCATGATGCCAAAGCGGTGTTGGAACGAATTAAGGAAATAACAGAAACCGATGTTGAAGATACTGATCAGGCCGATGTGATCATGCAAATCTGGATAGAGATCGGTCAATATATTAAACAAGTTATTCCTGTAGACCTGCAAACCAGTAATCCGGAAAAAGCCCAGGAAGCTATTGGTCAAAAGCTGGAATCCCTGGAAAACAACCTTTCACAGCAGGAACACAGCTTAAGAATCCACGTTCAAAGCATCCCCTCTCACCTGAATGCAGAGATACGAAAGCAAAAGAGCAGGATTAGAAAATTGAATGAAAAACTGGACAAAGTCCGATTTGGATTTCTTAATACCATTCGCATCCATATTGAAACCCAGCCCAAGTTAAAGCGTTTCCTGGATATATTGCCTCAACAATTGGATATTTTTGCGGAAACCAATGAAGAAAATGTGTCCATTGAAACCCTGATGGCTGATCTCTACGAAAAAGAAGGCGCGGGAAAGGTACGAGGTGATCTCTTGATGGACTACAGGCATTATGTCCGTTTAAGCATCGAAGTAAAGAGAGAGGGTAATGAAGATTTTGAAAAAGTGACCTCCACCAATCTTTCCACCGGGGAATCCATTGGTGTTGGAATTGCCATTCTAATTATGGTACTCATGAGCTGGGAAGAGCAATCCCACATTACCCGGGAAGATGAAACCCGGGGAAGTTTACGCTTTCTGCTGCTGGATGAATCATCCAGGCTGGATCAAAATGCATTGCACACTCTGACAGATTTTTGTGAAAGCCTGGGACTTCAGCTTCTCATTGCGGCTCCTTCCGTTGAACGCACTTTAAGGGGTACCACACATCATTTGACCCGTGGACACTTTGACGGAGTGGAAGAGGTTATTGTCAGGGGGCGTAGAATCACAGCCGAACCCGCAGCTTCATAGCATGGCAAGCTCAGCGGCAGCCTATTCAAACGTTCTCACGCATTTCACATCATAAGAAAATCCACCATCATCATACCCCAAAAAACCGTAAACCAGGTTAACGAGCCAGGACTTCTCGCGATCCGGCTCATAATCAGTGGAAGTCCAGAAAAAAACCGGTTTGATACCTGTGAAATATGTTGCCAGTTTGGAGCCCAATTCCAGTGTTTTTTTATCCGGCAGTCTCCAATCCGATTTATTTTTTAACTTAAGGTTTTTACAATAAGTCACCCCATCCCGCCATCTCATCTTTCCTGGATTCTCCAACTGCCATTCCAGATTGTTATCGGTATCAACAACGGTATCAGTGGTAACAGAAACCGCCGCTTCAATAGAAATCACCAACAAGCCGATCAACATCGCAATAATTAATGCCTTCATCGCTCTCTCCTTTTGCCTGCGCTATTCGACAAGGTACACAACTATCTGCAACAGCATCGTATACTAACCTTTGTTGGCAGAGTCATAGCTCGTATTCAATAAGGACTGATACACATGCTGACATCTTTTTAAACCGAGACGATTTTGAAAGACTAGCGTTTGTACAGCCCCACTAGGAAGTTACCGGTTTGTGCCGGATGTTTCGGAAAACCGGTTGTTGTTCGATTATCGATTCAATTTATTTTAAATTGTTCAAGCAGAAGCTGAAAGAGAATTTTGCTTAAGAGGCAACATGATGATAAATGTACTTCCATCGCCTGGAACGGAGGTAACTTCGATGGTACCTTTGTGATTGTTTGTAACAATCATGTAGGCCACGGACAAACCAAGACCGGTGCCTTCGCCAATGGGCTTCGTCGTAAAAAACGGTTCAAATACCTTTTTCCTGACTTTGTCTTCCATACCGACACCGTTATCGCTGATACGTATTTCCATATGATCGGAGATCTTTTGCAACCGGATCGTCAGGGTGGGATCATCCTGGCTTAAGATCTTGTCTGTCATGGCTTGGGCAGCATTCTTGAAAATATTTAACAATACTTGTTCAATTTCCATCACTACACAAGGCAGGTTGGGCAAATGGGGATCAAAAAACCTGTTAATTCGAATTCGCCTGAAATCGTACTTCTTCTTTAAATCATAATCGCTTCCAGCCAGCGCCAAGGTTCGTTCTAATAATTCCGGCAGGTTTACCATGGTCATTTCCGACTGGCTGGCCCTGGAAAAATGCAACATGCGGGTGACTATGTCTGCAGCCCGGTTTCCGGATTTTCTGATCCCCTCTAAATAATGCAAGATTTTTTGTTTTTTCAGATAATTTTGGAGATTATCCAGTTCCAGATCGAATTTTTCAGCAATCCTTACATTTTGTTCTCTTTCGGGTGTAAGCCTGAGTTCTATCATCTGGGCCGCATGCAAAATCCCTCCCAGAGGATTGTTGATTTCATGCGCAGTGCCTGCAGCCAATTCACCAACCGACATCATCTTTTCTGATTGAATCATCAGCTCTTCCATGCGAATACGTGCAGTAATATCGTCGACTCGCAGCACAGCACCTTCGAATGCAGCACTATGGATCGGATAGATGATAATGTCATAAATCTTAGGCTCACCGTGCATGGAGATATTGATTTTCTCCAGACTGATCGGTTGCTGACTTTCTATGACTGTTTCAATATGTTGTTGATATTGATGAAAATTTGACAATACCTCCGAGAAGAATTTACCTTCCGCTTTTTGATAAGCAATACCAGTCACTTTTTCAGCTTCAAGGTTCCATTGGGTAATCCTCAGCTCGCGGTTCATCACAATCATCACAGATGGCATTAGATCGATGGTGTTTTTCAAATACAACCGCATGTTTTCCATTTCCTGCTGGGCTTTTTTCCTGGCAGTTACATCCCTTAAAATGCAGCTGAATCCGGTAGGTTCGCCTTCGGTATTTTTTACAAGAGCCCCGGAAAACTCCATATAGCCGGTACTGCCATCTTTACGTCGATAATCCACCTCCGTCGCTTCCATCGATTCCCCGGTTTGATAAATACCTTTAAACACGTCACCAATACGTTTGACATTCTCAGCGCTTAAATATTCACGATAATCCAGATGTCGTAACTCCTCATTGGAATAACCCAGGACGTTTTGGAAGGCCTGGTTGGAAAAGAGAAAACGACCGCCGAGATCCACTTCGCAAAATCCGTCTTTCATCGATTCTAAAATGGAATGGTATTTCTCTTCATTTTCTTTTAAGGCCAGATCTTTTCGTTTCTCTTCAGTGATATCGATAATCAGTGCATACGTTCCCGAAAATCGGTTATAGCTGTCATAGTATGGGTGACCGGACACCAGCAGGTGTACGATTTTGCCATCCTTTACTTTGGCAGTAAGCTCATAGCGTGAACTTTCTCCCTTTTCCCTGCGTTTCAACGTTTCTTTTTCCATTATGGCACTGTTTTCCTCATCCAGAAAATCATAGATGTTTTTCCCTTGCAGCTCTTCCCGCTCATAACCCAGAATTTTGCACATGGAATTGTTAACATAGGAAAAAGTATCGTCCTCCCGTTGAATGGCCATGCCTTCATTCATTGATTCCACCAGCCGCTTATACCTTGCTTCACTGTCTTTCCAGAATCTGGTTGATAGCACACGATCCACTTCCAGCTTTCGGGCTTGTTTGATCATATATGTTGAGAGGGCAATAATCACCAGTAACGACCCCAGCAAAACAACCCGAAGTGTGCTTAGCACATCCTCAATTTGCTGGTTGACGTCATCAGGATAAAAACCGGTACCTATAATCCACCCCCAGGGATTGAACCCCTTTACAAAGGAAAGTTTTTGCCTGATCTGATCAATGTTATCCTGCCATTGCCATTGGTAACTCACATACCCCTGCCCGGACTTAAGCACTGTCGAAACAATTTCCCGGAACAGATGTACCCCGTTTTGATCTTTGTATTCATACAGGCCTTGCCCTTCAAGATCTTTACGGTAGGGATGCATGATCATTTTGTGTTGAAAATCATTGATCCAGAAATAGTCTTTTTGACCTGGCCCGAATTGAATGGCCCGAATATGGGAAATAGCTTTTAATTGTGCTTCCTCCAGGGTGAGTTCGCCTGCCTGCACTTTTTGTTCGTAACTGTTTAACAAGGACCACACGGCATTCGTCAGCTCGCGGATCATTTCTTTACGAGATTCAATCAGCTTGTCCTTGATGGTAGGAATAGCTAGAAAAAATGTAGACCCGACAAATAAAATGAGAGTTATCACAACTGGAAGCACCGTGCTCTGCAGCAAACTTCTCAGGTTAAATCGAGGTTGTTGAGGTGCTGTTGCGAAGTCTAGATTTTGGTTTTGCATAATATAACCGCTTGTTATTGGTGTAGTACCATAACCGTCTTTAGGGGATTTGTAAAATTATCCCTCCTGGGGAGGACAATTTAATAGAGGTACTTTCAGACTTGTGTAAAAGCTGCAGAATCAATTATTATGAAAATTATCCTAAAGATTGACCTCAAGAATCTCGATGTTTAAGAGAAGTGGTGTTTAGGATTTGATTATGAACAGGGTGAAGACAGTTTAATTATTTTATGAGGCAGGCAATGAAAGTAATAAAGTACACCGATTCCGAATCTCAAGTTTTCGATGGAGACGCTGTTAAAGGTGTGAGAGGCAGAATAGCCGTTGGTAAGGAAGATGGTGCAGACAATTTTTGCATGCGGGTGTTTGAAGTTGAAAAAGACGGGTTTACACCCAGACATTCACACGATTGGGAGCATGAGATTTTCTTTCACCAAGGCGTCGGGGAAGTTTTTCTTAATGAAAAATGGGAATCGGTTTCTGCGGGTTCAGTAGCTTTCATTCCCGGAAACAAGGAGCACCAGATTAAAAACAAAGGCAACGAAAAACTGGTATTTGTCTGCCTGGTTCCCTCCGGAGCTCCGGAAATGTAGAGGAAGTTCTGCTGTTACTGTTGTTTTGCTCTCTCTTCCTGAATTTTATCGATGATTGTCGCCACAGTCGTGTCTAATGGCAACATCTCTTTTTCGAACCCTTCGCATGTTTCAAATTCGACACGATTCTCTTTTATATGTTTAGGAGACAGGATAATTCGGAAGAGAATACCATTTAAATCCTCACCATTAAAGGCAGATCCGGCTTTTTCATTGCGTCATCAAACAGAACCTCACCTCCCGCAAAATGCAGTTCCCGATGAAAGCTTTCTGCCAATTCTCCCACACCTTCCTTGTTCAGGTTTAAGGCACAGGTCCGGGTCTCCCTCTCTGTCAGCTGATATTATCCAACTCTTCCCGGATAATCGATTCGATCTTGCGCGCAATCCTCCAACCAGGCACGAGTAACGAATAAAACCCGGTGAAAACAGGCCTGGCAGAACCACCTCGTAGGAAAAAGATATGATTTTGTGTAGCCGCATCCCGCAGTCTTCCCCTAGTACGTTTATCAATCAGTGTTGAGAATTTCATGATCTATTTATCCGCAATGGGTGCTGTACAAACAACATAGCAGATCCCCGTTTTGGAATCTGAAGTGATTCAATACATTAGGTTGCCTTTCGAGTTGTCAGCAATCGATACCTTCCATCAGCATTTGACTGGCAGACTGAAATTATTGAATTTTTACAATCTCACAAATAATTGACAGGCAATTGATATATTTTAACTTTTAAAATTTATTTTAGTGGTGAAGACCTTAATTCGTTTTAGTTCAAAAATATTTGAATTAATCCGAAATAAGACTTCTTCTATGTTACCAAAGAAATACACTCCAAATTTTTTTTTGGAGATTTCTTTTTTTATTCAGCTCATAATAGATCGGGTTTTTATTCACAAACCGACGGATCTGTTTTTGAATCGCTTTCTCCCCAAATCCCCCATAAAAAGGAGTAATCATGAATGGCATGAAACGCATTATGGCAGCCCTGCTGCTATCTATTGCCTTTTTTTCGCCCGGTTATGCCCAGATCCTGATCAATGAGATCGATGCAGATACCCCCTCATACGATCAATTGGAATTTATCGAATTGTTCGATGGAGGGACAGGTTACACGCCCCTTGATGGTCTTGTATTGGTGCTTTACAACGGAAGTAGCGATACAGTTTATCGGTCTTTTGATTTAAACGGATTTTCAACCAATGGTAATGGTTATTTTGTAATAGGAAGCGTCAGCGGTGCAGATGTTTGGGTTGATCCCGGTTCCAGTGGTTGGTTACAGAATGGAGCGGATGCCGTGGCACTTTACAATGATAACACTGCCAATTTTCCGGTAGGTGCAGTCCTTACCACTGCAAACCTGGTTGACGCTGTAGTCTACGACACCAATGATGCTGACGATACCGGATTACTCATTTTGCTTAATTCGGGGCAACCTCAATTGAATGAAGGTGGTGCCGGAGATAAAGACAATCATTCCAATCAACGCTGTTCAGGTGCTGCCAAAGAAACAGCAGGATTTGTTCAAGCCCTGTCTACCCCGGGTGCCGCAAATACCTGTCCTTCCGGGCCTGCTGCTTTAGTGATCAATGAAATCAATGCTGATCCGGACGCAGTCAATGGCGATGCCAATGGAGATGGGACTGTTAATACAACTCAGGATGAATTTGTGGAAATTGTGAATACCACCGATTCAGACATCGATATCTCAGGCTGGACGCTTGCTGACGCTGTTGGTGTAAGACACACATTCAGCGCCGGAACAATTGTCAAGGCTCAATGTGCAGTAATCGTTTTTGGTGGTGGAACACCAACAGGAGAGTTTGGATTCACCATTGTGCAGACAGCAAGCAGCGGGACCCTGGGACTTAACAACAGCGGGGATACGGTTACCCTGAACGACGGAGCAACCGATCAAGCTATTGCCAGTTATGGTTCCCAAGGTGGGGACAACCAATCCCTGGTACTGAATCCGGAACTTTCCGGCAACAGTTACGTAAAACACTCTACCGTTGCAGCTACCCTGTTCTCACCCGGAACGCTTTCGAACGGTTCAAACTTTGTGGGTTGCAGTGTTGTTGCTGATAGTTGTGGTGATCCTGCCACCTTGATTCATGAGATACAAGGAGCCGGCAGCGTAAGTCCGTTGGTTGGCTCTGTTCATTCGGTTGAAGCTGTGGTAGTTGGAGACTTTCAGGATACCAGCACGCAATTGAGCGGATTTTACCTCCAGGAAGAAGATCATGAAGTTGATGGTGATCCGGCGACATCTGAGGGACTCTTTGTTTATGATAACGGTTTTATGGATGTTGAGGTCGGTGATGTCGTCCGTGTCAAAGGTCAGGTTAAGGAGCATTACGAACTAACCGAACTGACATCTATCTCGAAGATGGAAGTCTGTGGCACCGGATCAGCCACTGCCGTTACTGTGGCATTCCCGGTAGCAAGCGCTGATTACTGGGAACAGGTTGAAAGCATGTTGATCACCATTCCCGAATCGTTATCTGTGATCGATACTTACAACCATGGATATCGTGGTGAAATCCATGTTGCTGCCGGTGGCAGGTTGGATATCCCCACAAACGTTGTTTCTCCGGGAGCCGATGCCAATGCCCTGCAACAGGCCAATGAATTAAGACGCATTCAAATTGATGACGGCAGTTTTGTTTCCAACCCCTTACCACTGCCGCCCTATATAGGTGATAATAATACGCTCAGGCTTGGTGATACGGTATCTGCTCTCACCGGTGTCTTAAGCTATTCCTATGGTGAATATGAAATTCACCCAACCCAAACTGTCACCTTTACCAGGGAGAATCCCAGGCCTTCCATTCCGGATGATGTTGGCGGAACACTCAGGGTTGCCAGTTTTAATGTCTTGAATTATTTCAATGGTGATGGTCTTGGTGGTGGTTTTCCAACTTCAAGGGGTGCGGATACACCGGAAGAGTTCAGCAGACAGCGTGATAAAATCATTAACGCTATTCATACCATGAACGCTGATATTGTCGGCCTGATGGAGATTGAAAACGATGCGGAACCACACAGTGCGATTGCGGATCTGGTCAACGGTTTGAATGCACTTGCCGGAGCAGGAACCTATGCCTTTATTGATACCGGTGTCATCGGAACGGACGCTATAAAAGTGGCTATGATTTATAAACCGGGTACGGTTACACCCGAAGGTGCCTTTGCTATTCTGGATTCCAGCGTAGATCCCGATTTTAACGACGATAAAAATCGTCCCGTTCTTCTGCAGGGCTTCAAAGAGAATGCCACTGGCAGTGTTGTCGCCGTCGCAGTGAATCATTTCAAATCCAAGGGATCTGATTGTGATGCATTGGGTGATCCGGATACCGGTGACGGACAAGGCAACTGCAACCTTACTCGAACAGCAGCAGCCACGGCACTCGTTAACTGGCTGGCGACCTATCCCACGGGAATTGGTGAAAACAACTTCCTGATCATTGGAGATTTGAATGCTTACGCCAAGGAAGACCCGATTACCACTATTACCGATGCCGGTTATACCAATCTGCTGGCAGATGGTTACTCTTATGTCTTTAAAGGTCAGGCCGGATATCTGGATCATGCTCTGGCAAGCACGAATCTCGCAAGCCAGGTGTCCGGAGTAACGTTATGGCATATCAATGCTGATGAACCCAGGGCTTTGGACTACAACAATTATAACCAACCGGCTTTGTACAATCCGGATGCCTTCCGTTCTTCCGATCATGATCCCGTAATCATCGGTTTGAATTTATTGGCGGTTAACTCCTATTGCACCAAGCTGGGTGACAACCGCTCCAGGTTTTTACCGGATCTGGACCTGTTCCGTTTTTATGGTGACGAAAATGAAAAGGTGACCATTAGTCTTGTCGGAACAAGTGAAGTCGGACGAGCCAACCTGACTGTGGTCGATGGTATTAAAAGGATCTGGTTTTATGAAAAGGCAACAGGTGAATTGCCCAATGAACTAAGCCTGACCTTGCCTGCCACAGGGAAGTATTATATTGCTGTTAGTGAAAGATATCGACATGCCGGAGGAGCGGCATTTCAGGGAGATTATTGTCTTAACGTCAAAGCTTCCGCAAACACCGCTGACAGCCTTAAAGCATCAAAATGGGTTGAATAGGCACGGTTTCTTGGTTTGATTGATGTGCAAATAACAGGGCGGCCCTACACGGCCGCCGACAGGCTTTTTACCCGGTTGATGGGCAAAAAGTTGCCCATCCTACAACAAATCGCTTAACAATTTCCGATAAATAAATGACCAAACCCGCAAAAAACAGGCTGTACCACAAGAACGAACCCGAACCATATGTCACAGCACACGCATTTCATCCCCATTGTTTATGATTCCGGATTAGCATTCTCAGCTTCCTGCTGTTCTCTCTCCAGACGTTTTGCCTCTGCTACGGCTCTTTCTTTGGCTATCAACATATCGTTCCAACGCTTTTCCAGGCCACTGAGGCTGTCCTTGCCTTTAAACTTTTTATAAAGCATGGTTAGCTGCGCATACACATTTTTATCCAGTTTCATTTCAAATGCCGTTTCAAGGAACTCGATAGCTTGTTGATACTTTTGCTGCTTGAGCATCATCTTGGCCTTGATAATCAGCGCTGTTCGCATTCTATCCTGTTCCTTTTCCTTTTCTGCATTTAAGATACCTTCGGCTTCTTCCAGGAGCATGTTGGACTTTTTTATACTGTTTAACTGCCTGTAAGCACTTGATGCCTTTTTCAAGGTTTCAGGAACCCTGAATACGGATAGTGCTTTTTCATATTGCTCCACAGCCGGGTGGTACTTCTTTTCAACCATCAGACTGTCTCCTTCCGATACAAACGCATCATGTATCTTCTGAAGCTCGGCTTTCCCTGCTTCAGATTCCGGATCAATTTTCAGAACTTCACGAAAGGCATAAATCGCTTCCTCAATCAATTCCTGTTCCTTATAGATAGTTCCCATTTTTATCCAAAGATCCGGATCTTTAATTTCACTGGATGCTATAATGAAGAATTCCAACGCCTGTTTGAGCTTGTCTTGTTTGTAAAGTTGGTTTGCCTGATTGAGCAGCTCATACATGTTATAAATACCATTGGATTTCCGCAGAAGATCGGCAGTTTTTATCAGGTATTTAACAGATAAAAAGCTATTCTTGGCTTTCCTGTAGATCAATCCCAAATTGACGTTGTAGTAGCGGTTAAATTCATTTTCACCAAGGAACTGAATCAGGAGTTCAATGGCTTCTTTGCGTTGCCCTTTCTGGTCAAGGACAAGGGCTTGCAGCAGTCCTTTGGTGGGAATTGTTTTTTCGTCCAGATGCTGAAGGGCCTCCTTTGCGACATCAGCCTTTCCTTTTTCAATGGCGTAAATAGCAAGATTATAGCAATGTTTGATTCGGTTGTCGGCATCGTTGCTCATCTGCCGTTTAAATTCGTTGCAGATATCGCTTTCATCGATTTTTTCAACGGCAAGTTTTATTTTTTCTATTTCCTGATCCAAAGCTCGTGCCTGGGGCAATCCGCCTTCTTCTGTAGCCTGATCCCGTTTTAACATTAATTCCTGAATTTTCTTTTTGGATACTTGTGCCTTGGAACGCCTGGCACTCTCAGTCATGGACTCCACAGGATCAGTGTTATTCATGTATCCCGGTATGACGTATCCTTTGATATTCCGGAATTGGTTTATTGCATTCATTGCTTTGTCATCATACAACTCCGATTTAACTTCGGCCGCGGCAAGATTGTAAAACGCCAGGGCGAAGTTTTTATCGATTTTCAATGCTGTCTGGTAGAGCGCTTTGGCTTGTTTAAAATCGCCGTTACGACGAGCATAGTTACCCAGTTTGTTAGCCAGTTCGCAATCGTCTTTTTTATGCTTCAACATGTTCAAACCAACCGCCAGCGCCGCTTCCAATTCACCGGAAGACGCTGCTTTGTCCAGTTCCTCCATCAATTTTGGATAGACTCCCTCAAAATCCAGTTCCATCGCTTTGCCAAACTCAACCATAGCCCCGTTGTACATTTTCTGAGCCAGCTGTTGGGCGCCGGCTTTGAGATGTTTCTCAACTCTTTCCTGAATTTTGACTTCTTTGCTTTGTAGGATATCTTTTAGCATCACTCGCTCTGGCTGGGCTTTTTTCAGGCCACAAATCGATAGACTGACATTGGTAACACCAAGGACACCCGGCAATGAACATCTGCCCCAATTTCAGTGTATCTTTACAATGCTGATACGGCACTAGTTTATCATATCAGGGAACAATATAACACAAGAACTTGATTTTTCACACCAATCTTCCTCCACCGGACCTCAAGGGCCTAACTTACGATAACCAGCACCTCCAACTCATTTTCATTAAAATACTATACGACCGGCTTCACGGTGCTGTAAAATAAGACTTGGATGAATGCAGCATTCAGACCCCAATAAAGGAGGAACATGCTGACTGGTGCTTATAAAAAATTTTACAAGGAACTCAAACAGTTCATTCCCAAAAAAGACATCATCACCAATCCATTATGGACCCTGGCTCACGGAACCGATGCAAGCTTTTACAGACTGATACCAAAAATAGTTGTCAATGTTCAAAACGAGTCACAGGTTATTCGATTGTTAAAATGTGCCAAACTGCTGAAGCTTCCGGTAACGTTTCGTGCTGCAGGCACGAGTCTTTCCGGTCAATCAATAACAGATAGCATCCTGGTTCGTCTCGGGCCGGGCTGGCACCACCATCAAATCCTGCAACAGGGAGAGAAAATCAAACTGGAGCCCGGCATTATTGGAAGCCAAGCCAATAGGCTGCTTGTTTCGTATGGTAAAAAGATCGGTCCTGATCCCGCCTCGATAGATGCAGCAAAAATAGGCGGTATTCTGGCAAATAATGCAAGTGGAATGTGTTGCGGAGTAGCTCAAAACAGCTATCAAACCATCGATAGCATGCGAATTGTGTTTCTCGATGGCTCTGTTGTGGATACAGCTGATGAACAAAGCAAAAGACAATTCCAACAGGATCACCCGGAATTTTTGGAAAAACTGACTTCACTTCGCCGGCAGGTAGTCTCCAATTCAACGCTTAAAGAAACCATACAGCACAAATATAAAATCAAAAATACCACCGGATACAGTCTCAATGCCCTGGTGGATTTTGAAGATCCATTTGAGATCTTGCAACATCTGATGATTGGTTCGGAAGGCACCCTGGGGTTTATCTCCGAGGTAGTTTATAAAACAGTCACCGAACATGCCCACAAAGCCAGTGCCTTAATCATGTTTCCGGACATGAAAACTGCCTGTGATGCTATTCCAATTCTGAAAAAAGAAGACGTCGCAGCGGCGGAATTAATGGATCGGGCCAGCCTGCGCTCCGTAGAAGATAAACAAGGGATGCCGGAATATCTGAAAACCCTTGCCCCCGAAGTAACCGCCCTGTTGGTGGAAACCAGGGCCGGCAACCAAAACGATCTTAACCAGCAGATTAAATCGATCATCAAGGCCTTAGGCAGCCTCCAAACAGTTCAAGCCATTCAGTTTACCGATCAGCCAAATGAGTTTTCCGTACTCTGGAATATTCGCAAAGGCTTGTTTCCGGCAGTAGGAGCCGTCCGTGAAACCGGCACCACGGTAATTATTGAAGACGTAGCCTTTCCCATCGAACAGCTGGCTAACGCTGCATTGGATCTGCAGAAATTGTTTGTAAAATTTGACTATACCGAGGCAATTATCTTTGGACACGCCCTGGAAGGGAATCTTCATTTTGTTTTTACCCAGGATTTCTCCCTGGAAAAAGAAGTTAACCGGTATCGAGACTTTATGGCTGATGTTGTCAAGCTGGTTGTGGAGCAATACCATGGATCTTTGAAAGCAGAACATGGCACTGGCAGGAATATGGCACCATTTGTTGAAAAAGAATGGGGGACTGCGGCCTTCAACTTAATGAAAGAGATCAAAAACCTATTTGATCCTGAAAACCTTCTCAACCCGGGCGTGATTTTAAATGACGACCAGGAAGCCCACCTTAAAGATCTAAAACCCCTTCCAGCGACCAATAACATTGTTGACACCTGTATTGAATGCGGATTCTGTGAACCGGTCTGTCCCTCCAAAGATTTGAGTTTTACCCCTCGTCATCGCATTGTGGGTCGAAGAGAAATCAGCAGACTGTCAACTTTGAATAACCATTCCGAGCAATTACAGCAACTCATGCAATCCTATCAATACCCTGGAGTGGATACCTGTGCAACGGACGGATTGTGTGGCACTCGATGTCCTGTAGGCATCGATACAGGCAAACTGGTCAAACAATTGAGACAGGAAGCAAACAGTGATTTTGCAGGAAAAATAGCACAGTGGACCAATAGCAGGTTTTCCACCATCACCAGGGCCGCCAGCGTTTCTCTCAGCGTGTTAAAATTAACACAGAAGTCGTTAGGCTCCGGGTTTGTGGGAAGCATCGCCAAACTGGCCAGGTTACTGACCGTTAACAAACTACCGGCCTGGAATCGGCGAATGCCGGGTGGTGTACCAAAAATCAAGAGATCTAAACAAACAACCACCAATCAACTTCAGGTTGTGTACTTTCCCAGTTGTGCCAGCCGTACCATGGACGTTGACAAACCTAAAACGGTTAATGGAAAAGCCCTGCCACAACTCACCATGTCGCTCTTAAATAAAGCGAACTATGATGTGGTGCTGCCGGAAAATCTTGATAGTCTATGTTGCGGCCAGGTTTACGAATCCAAAGGTTTTTTAGAGCTGGCAGACAGAAAAAGAGCCGAATTAATCCGTTATTTGAACGATGTTTCGCAAGGAGGAACGCTGCCCATCTTGTTCGATACCAGCCCCTGCTTGTTCAGGGTCAGGGAGGATTCCGAATGTTCTCTTCAGTTGTATGAACCCTTGGAGTTTGTGTTGTCGTTTTTGGTCGACCGTCTAACATTCAGGCAATTGGATAAAAATATCGCGCTGCACCTGACCTGCTCATCCAGAAAAATGGGATTGGAAAACGAATTAGTTCAATTGGCAAACCTGTGCGCCGACAAAGTCGTAGTGCCGGAGGAAGTCTATTGCTGTGGATTCGCGGGTGATCGAGGCTTCAACTTCCCGGAATTAAATGAAAGTGCCCTTAATAGACTGGCAGACCAGGTAAAAGATTGCGACGAAGGATATTCCACCAGCGTGACCTGTGAGATAGGACTCGCACTGCATGGTAAGATCCCATACCGCTCCATTCTTTACCTGGTGAATGAGGCGACTGTTTCAAAGGACTAAAGGAGCAGTAGGCATTTCTCACGGAAGGGAGGGGCTACTTCAATGTCATTGAAATAAGGAGATTGGGACTGACTGTTATCCTGAACGAATGTGAAGGATCTGTCAGAGCCCCCCGAGAGATTCTTCATTCTTGCTGCAAGTTTCGCAATTCATTGTTCAGAATGATATCCTGGCCAGTTTCCCTTAACTCACTTACATCGGGCTCTACCATTTTAATTTCTTCCTAGTCTTTGCCAGGTCAACCTAAAACTCCATGGCATTTCTTCGATTTTTTCCCACTGCCGCACCAACAAGGATCATTTCGACCGGGTAGTGTTGGTTTTTTCTGAACACCATCAAGGTAAAACCACTGACCGCGCTCCTTATTAAAGCGAGATCGCTCCTGCATGGCACCCAGTTTCTCTTCTTTGAAAATCGCCAGGAATTCAACTTCCCCTTGAAGGTCTGACGACTCTCCCTCAACAGTATTCAGAATTGAAAGCGACAGCCAGTCGCATGATTCGGCTGTTTTTAATAAACTCTCTCTATTGATCTCATGCCTTCGGGATGGATGCCAGGTAGCAATCAGGTAGTCGACCTCTCTTTTGCAAAAAGCTGAATACCGGGATCTCATCAGTTGTTGGGCAGTCTGGGCAGCAGATTTGCCGCAAATCAGCGGTTCACAGCATTCCGAATAATTCTTTTTGCTGCCGCAGGGACAGGCTAATTCATCAGTCATTAATGGCTTTTAAAAAATCGTTCACGCAAACTCTCCCAGTTTACGCTGAACAAATCAAATTAGTTAAATATGCACCACAGAGCTTTCAGTGGCCATGTAACAAGCAACCTAATTCATAGTTGCAGTTTTTTGTTGAAAACAAGCTTGCGAAGGAGTACATTTGTTCCATATTTTTAGATAAACTATATTATTTCAATAATAATCGAAAATCATAAGATTTCCTACCCCGTCCGTTCCACTAAACTGAGAATATCGGCTACCAACTGAAAACCGGTAATTGTTTTCAATGTTTCTTTGATAATTCTCCCAGAACATCGATGTTTTAATTCTCAATAACCTTATCAAATATTTTATCCTTAATATCTTAAGGAAGAAGTTCAATTAGTCATAATACAGCTTTTAAGACCATACGTAATTTCCAATCAGTATTGATCGTTTGCCTTTGATTTTTTTTGTTGCCGAGCTGTGGGAAATAGCCCATCCTTTCCAGAGAGTTGCAAACATCAAACGTCAGATTCAATCTTTTTGGTCCTCGTTAAACCGGAGAAAACGTTTATGACTACGCCACAAACTGATCAGACTGAGAGTTTTGATACCTTTTACAAATCTTTTTCCTACGGATCTCGTAGCGACTTGTCTTTTAAGTTTCTGGCTCATTTTTCCGAAACAGAAGCCTCTGAGTTCTTCAAAGAGTTTTTTAAAAGAATCTGTCAACGCACTTGATGATAACAAGCTTGAAATCATTGAACAGCTGGTTCTCAAATGGCAGTTCAAGGCCTACGACAACCCTGATAAATTTACTTATCAATCGGGTCCGTTTACCGTTTTGCAAAATCCGCTTTCTAAGTCCACCATCGGTTTACTGTCCTCTAGCGGACATTTTGTCAAAGGGCATGATCCCAAACCGTTGGGAGTTGAAAACATGACTCAGGAGCAGGCTGAACAGAGCATCATGGAGTTTATCAAGGCAAAACCGGAGCTTACGGAAATTCCCACCAACACGTCTACGGAAGACCTGCAGGTCAGGCATGGGGGATATGACATCAGGTCTGCACGCAAAGATCCAAACACTGTATTTCCTTATCAACGTCTCAACGAGCTGGCGGCACAAGGTCACATTGGCAAGGCAGCAGCTATTGCATACTCTTTTGTCGGAGCCTGTTCCCAAATGAGGTTGAATAAGGAGGCTATTCCGGAATGGCTGGAAAGTATCAAGGCACAGAATCTTGATGGGATGGTTCTCACCCCGGTCTGACCTGTCTGCCATGTGTCCGTGGGACACATCAGTCGGGCTGTGGAAAAAGCTGGTATTCCTACCGTCATTATTGCCTCAAAGGTATTTAAGACAAAACTGGTTTCCATGTCTGTGCCCAGGCTGTTGTTAACCGAACGGATTATGGGCAGACCCTTGGGGCACCCAGGGGATGTGCAATTTCAAATTAAGGTGCTAAAAGAAGGACTGTCCATGCTTGAATCGGCCACAACCAATGGTACTTACCTGGAAATAACTAATTAATGAAAGATTAAGATTACTTTATCACTGGTGACAGGCCCGATATCTGCCGACAATCCGGCAAGCGATGACCGGCTTTGTCTGCTTCAGCATAAAGAATGCAACCCATTCAAATTGGCTTGTTAAAAGATTTTTAAATCAAACAGGGGGAAAGAAATAATGAATGATAAAACCTTCAAGGCACTGGTTGTAACAGAAACAGAAGATAAGAGCTATAAACAGGAAATATCAGATCGTGTCATAGCGGATTTACCGGATGGAGACGTTCTGGTCCGTGTGCATTATTCATCATTAAATTACAAGGACGCCTTGTCAGCTACCGGTAACAAGGGTGTCACCAGAAAATACCCCCACACCCCCGGCATCGATGCGGCGGGTGTTGTAGAGGAATGTTCCAATGACCAATTCAAACCTGGAGATCAGGTAATAGTCACCAGTTACGATCTGGGAATGAATACTTCCGGAGGATTCGCTGACTATATCCGCGTTCCAGCGGACTGGGTTGTGCCCTGTCCCAAAGGATTGGGCCTTAAAGACGCCATGATTTATGGAACTGCAGGATATACTGCGGGACTGTGTATCGAAGCACTGTTGAGATCCGTTAAACCCGAAGATGGAGAAATTCTTGTTACGGGAGCTTCCGGAGGCGTCGGTAGTATTGCGGTCGCAATACTGGTTAAACTGGGATTTGAGGTTGTTGCAGTCACTGGTAAAACCAGCGAAAAGGATTTTTTTGAACAACTGGGGGTTAAAGAGGTAATCAGTCGTGAAGACGCCTCCGACTCTTCCGGCAGACCGGTATTGAAATCAAGGTGGGCAGGTGTTGTCGATACCGTTGGTGGTGAAATCCTTGCCACAGCTGTAAAAACAGCCAATTATAACGCAGCAGTCACCTGTTGTGGAATGGTCGCTTCACCTGATCTACCCTTAAATGTATTTCCCTTCATTCTGCGCAATGTTCAATTGCTGGGAATCGACTCCCAGAATACCCCTATGGCTTTGAGAAAAACGATCTGGGATAAGCTGGCCAGCGAATGGAAATTGGAACATTTGGATTCACTGACGCAAGAAATCGGAATGGAACAACTGCCAGAGTACATTCAGCAGATTTTGAAAGGGCAGATCAAGGGACGGACTGTTGTTAAGCTTGTTTAAACATTTTACCCAGGGTTGCAATACTATCCCTCTTTCAAGGCACAAGTATTGGTTAAGGCAACATCCTGATTGAACCTGATAACGAATAGTAGGGGAGGTTCTTTGCCGTGAGTCTCCCAAATTCAGCGACCCCACCAGTAAGCTTTTGCAACGCTAAAACCAGGCAAGCTTTGCATAAGCTTGATTTACGGGTACAAATCCATTTAACATTTTTTTGTTCATTCTCCTAATCCAATCCTCCCGCGGCCAGGTAGGGATCAATGTCATTTAGTTAAGAGAATCAAGAGTGATTGCCATCCTGATCATGAGAAGCGAAACTTGCAGCTTCGAAAGAAGGATCTGTCAGAGCCTCGGAGAAATTCTTCCTCAGAAGTTGTGAATGTTGCTTCTTTTGTTCAGCCTGGTTGCCGGGCAACAAGTTGCCCATCCTACAATTGGAGGGACTAAGTATATCGCATGCATAGATCCCTGAAGCGGTATAGGCTTTCGAATCAGAACGATTAGGATTGATCCCTCCAAGCTCCAAACCTGATGGGCAGGGCGGAAATTTTCAGGATGATGGCATCAAACAAACGATCCGGCAGGAATTTGGAACCCAGGGCCACACTCCGGGAATCCCAGCCCAGACGATATCGTGTTTTTGGCCTTCGGGCTTTCAGCGCTTTTAATACGGCTTTTGCTACCTGTTCCGGTTTTAGATTTGTTTTGTGTTTCTTATAAGCCCACTTAGAGAAAGTTTCCATTGATTTTCCATATCTCTGCTTGCCTACTGGGTCCATTTGCTCCAGGTACCGTGTAACACTTTCTCTCATCTTGTCATTGGCTGGTGTGTCAATTCCACCTGGTTCGACTATCGAAACATCAATTCCCCAGGGATGAAGTTCTCGCCTTAGACAATCATTCACTGCTTCAAATGCTATCTTGGAAGAGGCAATGGCGCCATAAAACGGTAGGGCAATGCCTCCTCCGACAGCACCAATATTCACAACCCTGCCGTTACCTTCCCGCAACAGTGGCAGCATGGCTGACGTTAAGGCCATAGCTCCAAAGAGATTCACATCATATTGCTCAAACCATAACTCTCGCGGAAAATATTCCAAAGGACCACAATGCAACATCCCCGCGCAGTTAACCAGGGCGGCCAACCTCTCGCCATCAATTATTTTTTTGAGATCTTCTCTGGCTGATTCGATCGTGGCCTGATCTCTTAACTCAATGATTAATGGAAAGATCCGATCCGGATCGACCTGTTGTATTCGATCCCCATCATCCTGACTACGAACTCCGGCCAAGACATGAAATCCTTTATCAGCCAACAGTTTCGAACAAGCCTCTCCAACACCACTGGAGGCACCTGTAATTAATACCCATTTTTTATCAGACATCTGTTTAACTATTCAGAAAGCTCCGAAGGAGCAAAGTAAAATCGCAATCAGACCCATTCTTTAACCACCTAATATTATTTTAAAATGATTCGTTTCGAATAGAAACTACAATTCTCGAATCATTTCAAACTGGCCATATCCGGGATTTAGGCCGAGGTATTGAAGAAAGCTCTTCATTGGCAAGGATTCTGTGGATGTATTAATGACTTTCAAATGTTCCGGCTTTGCTGCACCAAGAAGACAATTCACAAGCTCAGTCCCCAGGCCTTTGCGGCGATAATCCGGATGGACTGCCAATTGAGGTAAGTCTCCGGTTCCTTGCTCCATAATTCCGTATGCGACTACTCTATCTTTTTCCAGAACTTCCAGACACAAAAATCGATCAAGCTTTCTGCTGATTGAATCAACAGAATTCTGCCAGGAGGGCTGGAAGTCCCAAAATTCTTGATACTGATTCCAATTCGGATTATTAACGGATACGACCGAAAAGCCGGCATCCGTTGATATACTGTGGCCCTGCAGTTGCTCAACAGGAGAAACCCAGTAGTCAAATTCCCGCGTAATTTCAAATCCCATTTTCTTGTACAGATCGATTGCTTTGGCATTGACCTTGATAACCTCCAATAAGTATTGCGAAATTCCATGCTCCGAAAGTACGGGTAGTGATACCTCAAATATTCGAGAGGCAACACCTTGCTGACGATGGGATTTGACCACGCCGGTGGCAGTATCATAGGCTGTTTGCTGGTTATTCCAGATTCCTGACCCATTCAGGGTAAAACCTACAATCTTATCTTCGGCATAAGCTCCAAACGACAGCGCTGCTTGATAACCACGCCTTGTGATCATTTGATTGAGTTGATCTCTAGATAGGGAAAGCGGTTCTGCGTAATCGCAGAACGCTTCTTTGAAAGCGTGATGAATCTCATTAATCCCCACGCCTGTTAACGATTTGATTACCATATAGACGCTTTTTGCCAGGTTAGTCCTGTGTTTATCGGTTTATCAATTCTATTGACTTTTGCCATGCTGACCAGATCTTTGAACTTAGTTAAAACAAATTTATTCAAGTTTGGCATAAAAAAACATTTGTCTCTTTAATTAATAATCCTAACAACAGTCATCGTTATTTGCCATGCTTATGAGTTCATCAATGCTCATCTTCAGACATCGGAAATCAAAGCCTAATTTTTAAACGGTTCGTAGGTCAGCTTAAGACGGCGTAGTGAGAGAATTAAAAATTATCTCAATGGAAGCTATACGCCAAAAGGATTATTTGATATCATGCATGATGAAGATTAGTTATTTCAAATGATTAAACGAGTTTCCTATGAAAAGGCCCATTACTATTGGAATAATCGGCGATTTTGAGGAGCGTCCATCTCAGATGGCGACGAATGAGGCATTGCAAGGTGCAAAAGAATATCTTGGCAGAGAGTTGCAGTGGAAGTGGATTCACACAAAGATCTTCCAACAATCTGATCCTGGAGAGATTGTTCAAAAACACCAGGGGATATTATGCGGCCCGGGTAGCTACAGCCACCCACCAGGGGCAATTCATGCAATTCAATTTTGCCGGAAAAACGATGTTCCTTTTTTAGGCACCTGAGCGGGATTTCAACATGCTCTGTTAGAGTATGCAGTGAATCAACTGGGAATCAAGGAAGCAAGTCATGAAGAATATCACCCGGATAGGTCTGATCATGTGGTTAACCGCTTATCATGTTCACTAGTCGGAGAATCGCAGCTGTTGAAGATTATGTCAGGCACAATCGCTCACAAGGCTTACGGTTGTGATTCCAGTACAGAAAAATTCCAATGTAATTACGGGTTGAACGAGCTATTCCGTCCAAAACTGGAAGACGGCGAATTGGTCATTAGTGCGGTAGATCCGGAAAACACGGCCAGAATTATCGAACTAAAGAACCATCCGTTCTTTATGGCAACCCTGTTTTTGCCTCAGCTCTCATCGAGCTATACACATCCGCATCCAATAATTCTCGCTTACTTAAACGCCATTCTTAAGCGTTAACGCAGAAACTGAACACGAAAGTAAAACAAATTTATAAATCAATTTCGAAGGAAGCTGCCGGAGTTTGACAGCGCTATTGCTTCGGGGCGGCCACTCCTACCGAAATGGTAATTCTCCTCGATTTGATAGGATCTTCGGTGTTGTCTTGTGTCAAAACCGGCTTTTGGTCGGCGAAGCCGGAACTAACCATACGATCTTCCAACCAGGCTTTATGTTTTGCCACTTCTTGCAGCCCCAAACAGTACGTTAGTGCAGCCTCTGCCCTGGCGCTGGAAAGGCTCAAATTCTTGAGATAAGCCTCAGACGGATTACGCGCACCCCGCCACACTGAAGAAGCGTGACCCTGAAAACGAATTTCGGAAATATCATCTTCAAAAGTGAGTAGCGTTTCCACAAAATTAGGGAAAAAATCCCGTAATGCTTGCTTAAGGGGCGGATTTAACCGGGCACTTCCACCATCAAAATAAGATTCGGAAGGTAGAAAAGTTAGCCAGAGCTTGTCCTTGTCAAAACGGATCAGGTTGTTGGAAAACTGGTCACTCAACTGGTCTGTCAATGCGGTTGAGATTTTTCTTTTGGTTTCAGCTTTTTTGATTTCCTGCGGTGAGGAAGAAGCCTGGACAACAGCTGTAGTACTTTCAAGCTCTTCCTGAAGTCTTTTGTTTTCTGTTTTCAGATTGGCAATCACTATGTCTTTTGCTTTTAGTTGACTGGCAACTTCATTGGCAGCTTCCTGATCTATTTGTTTAATTTGACTGATAATTTCATTCGTCTTCACCTGATCTACCGTTTCAGGTTGGTGGACGGTTTCTTCTGCTTTTTTTTCTTTAGTTATTGTGAAAGGTATAGGCTCAAATCCCCTGCCCACAAAAAAAGCTATTGGAACCAGCAAAAGACAGACGACAGCATACAATTTCCAGGTGTTGAATCCGGCCTGCATCGGCTTTTGTTTTGGCAACTTTTTAGTGGCTGTTTCAGTCGGCACTTGCTCGACGAGTGTCATTTTTTCTTTGCCTGTGACCGGCGTGATAGATGATCCGGGTGCAGGGTCCTTTTTGGATTGATCTGATAGATCTGCAGAGGACGCTGTGGAAGCAAATTTGGACTCATCATAATCATCATCAGGAGGCAAAACGTCGGAAGAAGCTTCAATCTGGTCAATGTCCGTAGCCTGGACTTCTTCAGTCTTTGACTCTGAAACCGGTGGAACCTCGCTGACCGTTTCTTCTGCAACAAATGTTTTAAGCGGCCGATCTGTTTGCTCAAGTGGTGTTTCAACACCTATAGGTTTTTCTTCTTCTTTGGGAATTTCCTTCCGTTTGGGTCTTTTGCCGATCGATTTCAGATCAATGGTGACTTTTGTCTTCGGTGGCTCAGGACGGGCTTTCTTTTTGGCTTTCTTGGCGGCTTTGGAAGGTTGGACAATGGGGCCTGTACGCAGAATTCTTAAATCACTGAAACTGAATGGCCATTTTTTTGATTTCTTTTTGTCCCAGGCCGCCACCTGACGTTTGAGCCACTTCTCTGCTTCGGATTCAAAGGTAAAGTTATCCTCAATGTATGCCAGTGTTTCCCGCTCTATCTTTGTGATTCTGTTGCCATCAATCAGGGTTTTATATAGTCTTTTGGCATGTTCCAGGGACACAGGCTTGCCATCTTGCCCGGCGACAGCTTCTTCAACCACCTTCAACATTTGGCGATCGTATCGTTTTCCATTGATAATTTTGTAATAGCTTACAGCCATCTTATTCCCCTATTTTTTATTCGTATTCAGTGTTGCTTTATGCCTGATTTTTGACTACTCCCGATTATACAAAAGCATCAGGAAGATGGTTTGACTATGTTTGAAACAATACCGGTATGCGAATAAACCCGCGAATTTTCTCCCCTGAACAGGGATAAGATTCCACAACATTAGCGAAAAAGCTAGTGGTTATGAACGGTCAGACGAGTTCACGAAAAAATTAACTTCCATTGACAACTATCGCAATCTCCCTTAACTACAATAACTGTAGGGTTTTAGCCATGCATACGTCAACTTGATCCAACTACTGGACTTGAAAAGTGCTATTTTACTCGGTTGCTGTTTCGATTTAAAACTGCTGATGCAATATTTGGCAAAAAAATACGTCTATTATACAGACGTATTTCAGGGTCCAATATAGTTTTGCTTGATTCACAAGCAAGGCACCCTGTTCCGGTTTTGATTGTGTTATCGGTTATCGGTTTGTCTGATTGGCAAACAACTGCTCATTGATACAGAAAGAGGAGATTTTTCCAAAATCCGATAACTGGTAACAATGCATTGACATTAATTTGACTACCGAATAATTAGTAATATTAACTATTAGTTTTTCTATCTAAATAAGATGTCACCCGGATAGCATGAATAAAAAAATCAACGTCCCTCCGGAGGATACTCCCTCCGATTTAGCTCGTTTTATCTTCGACAAGGGCAAGAATGTTCATCAGAGAATTGATCGGATAGTACGTGAGATAATGATCAATAAAAATGTTTCGGTAAAAAACCTGACCATTGCCCAGGCAGATGCCATGATGGTCATTCATCAGGCTGAAAACATATCCATTACAGAATTATCAAAACTATTGGGAGTGTCTACTCCCTCTGTTTCAACTATGGTCGATCGAATGGTCGAAAAAAACCTGCTGATACGAACACAGGATGCTAATGACCGGCGAAAAGTCACTATCTGCTTATCATCGGATACAAAGCAGCAGATTTATCTGGTTGAGCAGGCGGTTTTGGAGATGTTCAAAAAACTGATCGCAGCAGTTGGCAGTGAAATCGGCGAATTATGGTGTAAGGTACTCTTAGCTGTAGAATCGGCCCTTGATGAACACCCCGACATTGCAACCCCCCATGTCCAGCAGGATGGAGAATAACATGACGACAACCGAGTCTCTAAAAAAACCAATTATCACCAGAGTTGTTGCGGGCAGCACCATCATACTAATAGGTGTTATCAGCATGTTGGTTCTGGCTAATATGAAAGAACCTCCCGCGGAAATTCAGGTCAATGAATCCAAAATCAGGGTCGAAACCCTTACTGCCCAGTTGGAAGATGTGGAGGTGACAATCAAGGGATTCGGAGAAGTAATTGCGCTTAAAACGGTTGACATTGCTCCGGAAGTCTCGGGAAAGCTGGTGAAGGTGCATCCTCTTCTTGAAATAGGTCAGATCATTACCAAAAACGAAATCCTTTTTGAAATTGACTCTCAAGACTATCAGGCCGCATTTGAAGAGGCATACGCCTCGGTTCTCCAGACAAAAAATACAATTACCCGACTTAAAAAAGAGTTTGAAATCAGTAAAACCAGACTGAAAACGCTGGTGAGGAACAAGGATCTTGCAGAAGCAGAATTTGAGAGGAACAAAAGGCTGTACAACGAAAATGGCATCGGAACACAAACAGAAATAGACAAGTTGGAGCAATCCTATAACACAACTTCGGATCAGGTGATGCAATTGAATCAGTCCATTACAACCTATCCACTGGTCATCAAGGAAAGCGAATACTCCTTGCGTTCCGCCAATGCCAGGTTTGCCCGGGCGAAGGCTAACCTGAATCGTTGTGTCGTGAAAGCGCCTTTTTCGGGACGATTAAAAACCGTGTCCGTTGAGGCCGGCCAATATGTATCCCCGGGTCAAACGATCGTCAGTATGGTTGATGATTCTGTTTCCGAAATTCATATTCCACTCGATAGCATCGACGCTCAAAAATGGTTGCGATTTAATACGGAAGAAAAACAGGATCAGGCCGTCTGGTTTCGTTCCCTGCAGGCTTTGCCGGTAGTGATTCGCTGGACGGAAGATACCGATGGTCACACCTGGGAAGGTATCATGGACCGGGTTATCAACTACGACAAACAAACCAGAACCCTGACTGTAGCCATTCGGGTAGAAGAGCCGATCAGTCTTACCAATGGAATGCTGCCACTGGTTGAGGGAATGTTTTGTGAGGTGGCTATACCCGGTAAAGTAATGACACAAGTGATAAGGTTGCCTCGTTGGGCCGTCAGCTTTCGCAACTCGGTTTTTATTGCCAGTGACAACAATCGTTTAAAGACAATTCCGGTTGAAGTGGAACGAATTCAAAATGATGAAGTTTTTGTGAAAAGCGGCATCACTCCCGGAGATCAGGTCATCACGACCCGACTGGTCGATCCTTTGGAAAATTCCCTACTTGAAATTATCACTCCGTAGATGTTCGCCATGAAAAACCTGATCGCAACATATGCACGAAACATCGTGTTTGCCAACATTCTAATGTTTCTGATTATACTGTCGGGCATAGTGGCAGGCGGTACCATGATCAGGGAATTCTTCCCGGAGTTTTCCCTGGATATCATTACAGTTTCCGTCGCTTATCCGGGTGCTAATCCGGAGGAAGTGGAAGAAGGAGTGAGCCGCAAAGTGGAATCGGCTATTGAAGGCTTGGAAGGCATTAAGCAGTTCACCACCAAATCCAGTGAGAATATCAGCTTCAGCACCATTGAGGTACAGGAAGAGTATAATGTAGACAGGGTGCTGGATAAGGTACGCAGCAAAGTGGACGCCATCTCCACGTTCCCCGTTGATGCTGAAAAACCCATTATCACTAATCTGACCTTGAAAGATTCCGTGATGGTATTTGCGCTTTCCGGAAAGATGTCGGAAAGAAGATTGAAAGAATGGGCTGAAAAGATCAAAGATGAAATTCTTTTACTTTCTGAAGTCTCCCAGGTGACCATTTTTGGAATCCGCGACTATGAGATCAGTGTGGAAGTATCTGAAGAAAAACTCCGTCAATATGATCTCACCTTTAACGAAATCATCGATGTTCTGCGCAGGGATAATCTCAACCTGGCGGGAGGTACCATTCGCACCAAGGGAGAAGAGATAAGAATTCGAACTGTGGGTCGCAAATACACAGGTGAAGAACTTTCCAAAATTGTGGTGGTTGCCAAACCCACCGGAGAAATCATCACTTTGGACAAAGTTACCGATATCAAAGACGGTTTTACGGAAGAACCGATCCTGGCGTCGATTAACGGGGAACGCGCCGTTCTTTTAAATGTCTACAAGACAAAGGAAGAAGATACATTAGCCATTACCAAGGCCGTGGGAGAGTTCCTGGACACAAAACGGAAACAACTACCCGATGGAGCAACCATCACCACAATCTATGAAACCAGTGATATGCTGCGAGCACGGATCAATCTTCTGGTCAAAAACGGGGCTATCGGTCTGACACTGGTGTTTGTAATTCTCTGGTTGTTCCTGGATTTACGCCTGAGTTTTTGGAGTGGTATGGGAATCCCCATCTCTCTTGCAGGAGGGGTGGTAATCCTGTGGATATCCGGAGGTACCGTTAATATGATTTCCCTGTTTGGATTTCTGATGGTGCTCGGTATTGTGGTGGATGATGCCATTGTAGTCGGGGAAGCCATTTTCTATCATCGCAAGCTGGGGAAACCTCCACTGGTTGCAGTGATAGCAGGTGTCCAGGAGGTTGGCTTACCGGTGATTGCTGCAGTGGTCACGACCATTGTCGCTTTCCTTCCGCTGGCTTATATCGATGGTATTATGGGGAAGTTTATTGCCATACTGCCGGTGGTGGTGATCGCTTGTCTGGCTGTCTCCCTGCTGGAGTGCCTGGTCCTGCTTCCGGCTCATTTAAATCATTTGCCGGATCCCAGTCTTACTAAGAAACCGCGTTTCTGGATTTCCAAATTTTTAGTATCAATCAACACCAAAACAGGAAAAGGTTTAGAGCGATTCGTTCAGAATATATATATGCCTGCCCTGAGAAAAATTCTAAGGTGGAGATACGTATCGTTTTGCACTGCAATCGCTATATTAATGTTTACGATTGGATTAATTCAGGCCGGGTTTATCAAATTTGAAGTATTCGCTGAAGTGGATGGATTTATTATGACAGCCAATGTGGAATTCCCGGCAGGTACCCCTATTGAGACCACGCAAAAAGCTGTCGAACAAATCGAAGACGCTTTGTTAAGACTGGTGGAAAAAACCGAAACCAGATCCGGCGAACCCTTGTTAAAAGACAGGTTGCTATTAGTCGGACAGGATTTATCGGATTCAAGTTCCGGTCCACATTTGGGAGCAATGATAGTCACCATGCTGGAATCCGAAAAGCGGGGGATCCATTCCAAGGATTTAAGAATCGCCTGGGAGAAAGAGGTCGGAAACATTCCCGGAATCAAATCGGTCACTTATGCAGGGATGCAGGGCGGTCCTCCCGGTGCTCCTATCGAAATCTGGGTCCAAGGTCATGATTTGGACCAGATTTTACTGGCGTCTGACGAGCTAATCGCCCGATTAAAAAAATTCGATGGAGCATACCAGGTTAAATCAGATTTCACGCCGGGTAAAAACGAACTACGGCTGGAATTAAAACCTGAAGCCAGAACTCTGGGACTCACTGTCAACGATTTAGCTAGCCAGGTATATTCCGGCTACTTCGGCGAAGATGCCGTGCGTATTCAAAGAGGTCGGAATGATATCCGTATCAAAGTTCGATATGCCGCTAATGAAAGAAAACGACTTTCTGATTTTCAACGCATTCGAATTCGCACTCAGAATGGATACGAAGTTCCCTTGTTATCGGTAGCATATATTGATTTTTCTCCGGGGTATTCCACCATCACCAGGACCGACGGCTTAAGGAGGGTTTCGGTTAGTGCTGAGGTGGATACCAATAAAACCAATGCCAACGAAATATCCAACACCCTGATTCAGAATTTTATCCCCAAATTATCGAAAAAATACCCGGGAATTCACGCTTCTTTTCAAGGAGAAAAAAAGCGCATGGCCGAGTCCTTTGGCAGTCTGTTTATCAGCTATCCCCTGGCAATGCTGGGAATATACTTCATCATCGCCACCATGTTTCGTTCTTACTCCCAGCCTTTCATCATCTCTTTTACGATCCCCTTCGGAATCATTGGCGCCATCTTTGGTCATTTAATCCTGGGATACGATTTTTCCATGATGAGTATTTTCGGGATGGTAGCCCTGACAGGTGTGGTAGTGAACGATGCCATTGTATTGATCGAGCGGATCAATGAAAATCTGGCGGAAGGAACTCCCTTTGTCGATGCTGTTGTCCAGGGAGGTGCACGACGTTTTCGGGCCATTTTTCTGACAACTGTCAGTACAGCCGGAGGTTTGGCTCCCCTCATTTTGGAAACCGATTTTCAAGCCAAGTTTCTAATCCCCATGGCGATATCGATAGCAGCCGGAGTAATTTTTGCAACCTTATTAACCCTGGTGCTGATTCCCAACCTGTTTATGATTCTTAATGATCTTCGTCGTCTGATGTTCAGAATCAGAAAAGGTTATATTCCAACCAGGGAAGAGGTGGAACCTGCCAGAAACCGGAAAGTGGATCAGTTAAATCCGAAACCGACGCCTCAAAGTGGTATGGCTGCAGAACGATAAATTCGCCTGGTGCGCTTTACCATTATCAACTTCAAATGCCACAATTAAAAGCATGCATGATTAACTGGCATGTCAAGCCGAGCGAAACAGACTGAGTCAATAAGCAAGTTGGTGGATCCGCTTCGCTTGATCCATCCTACAATCAGTCTGATTTTTCAAAAAAACAATACATACCTTTTTGTATCAAATGTAGGGTGGGTTAAGGAGCAGAGCGACGAACCCACCAGCGAGACTATTTCATATATAAGACATTTATTCAGTAAATAAAATCCGCAGCGTTTTTAATCAAGAAACATCTCAAAGGAGCACCCTTGTTAACCAAACCTAAAGCAATCATATTCGATCTCGATGATACCTTAATCATGTCGGACGGAACCGTTCGCAAGACCTGGGAGGAAGTCTGCAAGAAGTATCAGACCTCACATCCCGATATAGACAGGGAAGAATTGTTTGAAAAAATCCGCGAAATAGCCATTTGGTACTGGAGTGATAAAACCAGGCATCGCGAGGGTCGCATCAATATGGATCACACCAGAAGAATCATCGCCATCAAAGCTTTTGAGCAATTGGGATTGGATGATGAGCAAGGAGCAATTGCCATGGCAGACGAGTTTTCTGAACTCAGATATTCAAAACTGGAGCTGTTTCCCGGTTCTATTGAACTGCTAAAGATGATCCGGCAGGCAGAAATCGGTTTGGGTCTTCTAACCAATGGCGAATCCAAAATGCAGCGTCGTAAGATTGAACAGTTTAATCTTGCTCCCTATTTTAATGTCATCCAGGTCGAGGGAGAAGCGGGTGTTGGCAAACCGGAGGTGGCAGCTTACGAATTGATTTTAAAATCATTGGGAACACGCCCCAACGAAACATGGATTGTGGGAGACAATCTGGAATGGGAAGTGATTGTACCCCAGCAACTGGGACTCACCGCTATCTGGCACAACTACTACCAAAAAGAAATATCGGACCCTGACGTTGTTCCGGATCGCACCTTGTCAGTTATTGCCGAACTTGCAGCTGTTTTGACCGAAACATTAAGCAATTGAGTCAAAACCGACCAGCAGCATCACTGCTGCCAGGGACATATTCAAATGAAGGAACAACCTTCCGAGTGAGGGATCAGTATTTCTGATCAGTACCTTTAAAAAAGACGCACACAATAAAACCGCATTTACCAACAACAGATAACGTGTGACCGTATAACGGTCCGCCATTCCTACCAATGGCCACATCAAAGAAAGGCTGGCAAAGGCAACTACCCAGACCAGGGTTACTTTCCTGAGCTGACTAATGGAATAGCGGGTTACAACAGAATAGTATTTTGAATGTTTGAAAAACTCCTGTCGCTGTTTAAGCAGAATCATCCAGGAATGGGGTATCTGCCAAATACCCAGTATCACCATCCACAAGGCAATTACCGGATCATATAAAACTCCTCCTGCACTCAACCAACCGATGTATGGAGGAAGCATCCCGCAAATCGCACCTGGTAGAATAGCCCACACAGATTTTGTTTTTAGTGGTGTATAGAGTCCGTTATAGAAAACCACTGCTGCTAATCCCACCAGGGACGGTAGAATTGTTTCCGAAACCCATAGCAACAATGCCGTCCCGGCGGTGAGTAGAATCAACACCTGGACAAATACTGTTTGTTTACTGAGAATTCCGCGGGGAAGAGGCCGGTTGCGTGTTCGTGTGAAATGCTTGTCGTATTCGGTGTCCTGGATATTGTTTAGGGATGCCGCGCCTGTCGATAGTAGAAATACACCAAAAGTAGTTATAAACAATTCTCCGGAAAATGCTGCCTTTTGCAGAACAAATCCAAACAGCGCGGAGGCAGATACCAATAAACTTAGAGGAACTTTGGCAACCCAAAGCAACAATTTAGCACGTTTCATATCATTCCACCTCACTTAACCATGTTTCGTATTCCTCTTGAGACACCACTTTCAATTTGGCATTCATTTCGGCATGACCGGTACCGCAGTATTCTGTGCAATGTATATCAAACTCTCCTTCCCTGTTAGCGAGGAACCAGGCATAGGTTGTCAGTTCCGGAACCACATCAACCTTGACCCGGTAGGCAGGTAGAAAAAAACCATGAAGCACATCAAATGAGGAAAAGACCAGTTTTACAGCCTTGCCTTTGGGAACAACCAGCTCATTTTCAACTTCCTCTCCTTCCGGATAGATAAAAATCCAGGAGAATTGTTGAGCCAGGGCTTCAATTTCCAATGCATCTTCGGGCGCTGTCCTCAGGCCGGTGTACGCATTCCAGCCAACTGCAAACATGGAAAGAGCTATAATGGTCGGTATAATGGTCCAGACTGCCTCCAATTTCCAGTTCCCCCTTATATCCGAAGGTTCCGGGTTTCGGGACTGGTGATAGCGAAAAGCGAAATAGACCATGGTCACGGTGATTAAAATCAGCAGTAAAAAGGAAATACCGATAATATAGTAAAACGCCTGATCAACTTGCTCTGCGGGGTTAACAACAGTATTCATGAATTCTCCTATCGAAAAGCCACATCCCAGAATACAAAACTGATAATAATTACCAGGGATACCAAAGTCGCCAGAAACGAATATTTTAATACACGTCCTTCGTATTTGAAATGCATGAAGAACAGCAAAACCAGCGAAGCCTTGGTACCTGCAATCAATAAGGTGACCCAGACATTAAACACCCCAAGATCAACTCCGGACATGACAACGGTAATTCCCGTCAAGGCCAACAATGCTAATAAAACGCTTAACAGCTTTCCATAAGATAATATGTGAACGTCATTCACGGATGTATTCTCCTAATCAGTTGTTTAAATGAAGGTAATACTTCATTGTGCCTTAAATCTTCACCCAGCTGTAGAATGGGTAACTTCGTTGCCCATCAACCAGGCTAATAGCCTGTTGGCAGCCGCATAAGCCAATTGTCATAAAGCACTCCCCGATGGGCAGGCTGCGCCGGCCCATCCTACAAATTTTCAAAAAGCTTCATCGAATCATAAAACCAAATAAAACAAGGGAAAGATAAAGATCCAGATCAGATCCACCAAATGCCAGTAAAGACCGCTGTTTTCCAGTAAAATATCATTTCCTGCAGTGATTTTCTGTCTGGCAAGCATTACCAGGCAGACCACCAGCAGAGTCAGACCAATGATGATATGCAAGCCATGCAGTCCGGTGATCGTGTAATACAAGCCAAAAAATATATTACGACCCGGCTCCCCATCCAAAAGAACTTCAGAATTGGGATAAATCCCCACTTCTATTTTATGTCCCCATTCAAAATATTTATTAACCAGAAAGGACAAACCACAGGCAATAGCCACACCTACCATCACCAGTGCCGTTTTCAATGATTTTGTTCGAATTGCCGTGATAGAAGCCGCCACGGCAAAACTGCTAACCAGGAGAATTACTGTGTTCAACACACCAAAAAAGATATCCAGTTCCTTGCCCCCGGCAACAAAATCGGCTGAATAAGTAGAATAATAAACCGCATAAAGGACAAACAAACCGCCAAACAGCATGATTTCCGTATACAGAAACAACCACATGCCGATTTTTTTCCCTTGGGTATCGTTATGCATTTCCATAAAGTCATTTTGTTTATTGTTT
>JANQGZ010000100.1:0-37812 GCA_028282825.1 SAR324 cluster bacterium | reverse complement strand
GATTTCGGCAGACAGTCTGGATGGACTAGTCGATAAAACCTATCTTTACTTCATGGCCTTTTCAAGCCATCCTAGCTCCGGAAAATATGTTCGAAATGCCATCCAAGTTGCATTTATCCTGATTTTCCTGGTTTTGGTCTGGCTAACCTGGCGCAGACGGGAAGAACAAAGAGATTCGACTATTAGTACCTGGCAACGCCTATCAGCTTTGCCAATGGTCCTGGTATTCTTCCTGGCAAGCTGTCAACCCGCAGGAGATTCATCCAACCAATCATCGTCCGGTGGATATAGTTATTACAGTGATTCCGGAGAGATCATTGAGATACCGGGTGGATTTGGAACCATGAGCATTGATGGTTCCACAGCCGACGGCATCCCCATAGGAACCTATTACTACCATACCGATCATCTGGGATCTTCCACTGTTGTTACCAATGAAACCGGAAGCGAGGTCAGCCGATTTTCCTACAATCCCTTTGGAGAACTTGTCGATCATCGCTCTGATGGAGATAATGTCATCACACATAAATTTACCTCCCAGGAACTCGATGAAGAATCCGGCCTCATGTATTACAATGCGAGATTTTACGATCCGAAGATTGGACGGTTTTTAACAGCGGATACCATTGTTCCTGATCCAACAAATGCACAAGCATTCAACCGGTATGCATACGTCATAAACAATCCGATTAAATACACTGATCCTACCGGTCACGATTACGACGTTGACTATGGCGGAACTACAAACAATGGAGGTGACGAATATGACAATGATTATGGACACCCCGATGACGGAAGGGATGATAGAGCTGAAAAAGAGCGAAAACGACAAACTGAATCAATGAAGGGTTGGACCGAACATTATAGGAATAAAAAACTAGCAGATGAGCTAGAACAAGCTTCTGGTAATCCAAGGGATCCAAATGATAGACCAGATCATGATGTTAGGATGAAAACTGACCCTAATACTGGTGAACCTACTGTTTCTGATGGAACACTTAACGATAAGTTGATTGATACTTACGACGATATCACTGAAGTTTTTGAAGAAAATGGAGAAGAAGATCCAACAATAACATCTACTGATGAAGGATATTCAGGGGATGGAGTTCACGGTACTAACTCTAAACACTATGAAAGTAACGCCATCGACGTTAAAACCAATTATATGGATGATTCAGTGCAAGACCAGATTGCAAACGACCTTCGAGAACGTCTTGGTTCTAATTATGATGTGATATCAGAAAAATATCCAAATGATCCATGGAAAGATCATATTCATATCGAATGGGATCCAAAATGATTCATTTAAAACTCTAAATCGGAGAATAATATGAAGAGATTTTTATGGTTATTAATTCTTGCTATAGTAGTGACATTATATTCCAATTCACTACTAGCCAATGATTCCGTCTTAAAGTGTAGCCCAAAAAGTATTAAAACGGGTGATGAGTTTATCATTGAAATGAAAACTCCCCATGGAAAGGATTTAATAATTACAGGTCCTAACTTTAGAACAGCGTTTTTGTGTTGGTCCAATATGACCGTCGAAAAGCATAGAAATCCACCATTATTTTTGAGATCAAAATGTGCAAATATTAAAAGAGTAGTGATTAATGCAGGAATGACAAGAACAGGCGGGTGGATATTTGGCAAAAACTCTGGTCCATTCCATGGTCCAATATTCAAATCATCCGGACGTTATAGAGTAGTACTTGGAGAAAACCTCGAATCCAACAGAGCAAAATCATTTGAATGTGTGATCGAATACGAAGCAGTCGACTAATGAAAAGAAATAGACCGACTTAAGCGTCTGGAGGTTTAGAAGCAGTAAATTGATTTTATACCCAATAATCAAAATTCCCGTAGGTTCGTGGATTCGTGGTTGAGGTCTCAGGGTCGAACCAGGACTGGATTAGTGGGTTAGGGTCGCGGAGTCGGGTCGGGCTAATCTATACTACTGAAAACATGGATGAAATCGTCTAAAAATGGTCAAATTCAAGCCTTAAAGGCCGCTTTTTGGGGTCAAAAAGTGAGGTTTAAGAACAACGAAGCCAAAGAGAAGCTCTCCTCAGCTCCCAGGCTCTGTCTGAATGATATTTGCTTATCGTAAGTTAGCTGCGTCATCGTTCGCATCTAATACTCAAATAACTCTAGAGATTTTCAATGTTTAGAAAGCTGATTCCAATAACACTAGTGTTGACTCTTGCATACTCAACTGTTTTCGGAACTTGTTGGGATACAGGAACCACGAAGCTTCAGAAATATTATTCATGTCGATTTTATAAATATGATAACGATGAAACCGGTATATGGGTTTATCTGGACTTTGCCAAGATTACAACAATATATGCAGACAACAAAGCGATTGTTCCAAATAGAGGACACAAAGCCGGTTCAAAAAAATGGTATGTCTCATATCCAAACGGATTAGAACTACCGTTAACAGGATCAAGTCCGTTAAACGCATATGACCAGTACATGAGATTTTTGGAAGACAACCCAGAATTCCTCAATTTTAAATAGGAAACACCATGAGTAAAGCATATATTATATTCGCATCTATAATGATTGCATCTATCGCAGCTTATGCCGCTCCACCTGCAAATAGTCCTCATATGGCTGAATACCTTACCAAACGGTTTGTTGTGATCAATGGGCAATCTTCAGGTGATTATCGAATAGACATGAATGAAGTCGCTACTGTTTTGCATGATGCCTCAGGCTATTTTGAGTTTTACCAGTTCGCTTTTCCAAATAGTGCTGAGCGCACTGGACACTATTGGATTGTTTTAAAAAACGGCACAAAAATGTCAATGGGAACCAACAACGAAGCACAAACGAAATACGATGAATACATAGCATTTATAAAACTTCACCCTGAATTCCTTACTGTACCCTAGTCAATTTCAGGCTGGGAGATTTATAGAAAATTTTGGAAAACGGAGTCAGGGTCGGACCTGAAAGTTAACATCAATCCGTGTTCTACAGGGCTCTTCAACGAGATGTTAAAGTGTCAAAAAATAACCGCAACATAGAGGTCTTGTGAAAAAATTCAAGTTTATGAGCATTTTAACTGCGCTTTTAGTGATAAATGTTGCTCATTTTGCAATCGGCCAAGAGCTAAATCCAGCCTGTCAAGAATCTACTCTAAAAAAAAACAATATTTGTGTCACAGGTTTGTCAGTCTCAGTTTTGGTGGTGCTAATGGTTACTATATTGTTGATTACGAGCAGGTCCAAGCTGTCTATTGAGAAGGGACACCACCGAGCAAATTTACTATGAAGAATGGCGAAACCGTGTCTTTTCCAAGTACTACTCCAGTCACAGTGTACGGATATTATTTGAACTTCCTAAAAAAATATCCAGAATTCATAAAATAAACAACATAAACCAAATACCCATGAAAAAAGCACTCACCTTATTCTCATCTTTGATGATTGTATCTGTTACCTGTTTTGCGACTGTTCCACCTGGCCCAAAGTTAGCTGAATACTTTTCAAAAAGATATGTTTCTTTCAATTACGCAGGAGCAATTTATGACATAGATTTTCAACAAGTCCAGAGAACTATGTTAGATCATCACGGTCATGTGAGTGAACAATATGCTCCCAACAACAAAGGAAGTTGGGGCAAGCCACATCTTTGGGTTTTCTTTAAAGATGGTTCGTGGATGATGACTGAAATAGCTCACACAAGTCCGAACATTGTGGATTCGTGGAAGGCATACAGAGACTTCCTGCAAGCTAACCCTCAATTCCTTTCCATCCCCTAACCATCTGAAAAAAAACATTTTTAAAGGTATCTCCCATGACTAAAAAGACTCTTGTAGCTACTGTTGTACTCTTTTTTATTCTTGTTTCCAGTGTTTGGGCTTCTCCACCAAAAGGAAAATTGATGAATGATTATTTCTCATTGCGTTTTGTTACTGTGAAACACGCTAACAGTTTATACGATATCGATTTTAACCAGGTTCAGGCGGTACTCTTTGATGGAGCTTGCCACATTCAGAAAGAGTTTTCTAAAACCGGCATGGGATGCGGATCTGATTGGGTTATTTTTAAAAATGGGTTTTATGTAATACCAGAAGTGAGTGACGGAACCAAAGCTAAATGGAACGACTATAAAGACTTCTTGAGGCAGAATCCTCAATTTCTGACTATTCCATAATCACCTGAAAGACTACCAACTCATTTCCAAAGGCAACTCTCATGAATAAAAAGACTCTTGTAGCTACAGCTGTATTCGTTTTTCTCCTTGTTTCCAGTGTTTGGGCCTCTCCGCCAAAAGGCGCCCTAATGGATGAGTATATGAAAAAGAGATTTGTGATTGCTTTAACGCCTTCTGCAAGCTGGGCTGTGGACATGGCAAATGTGGTTACAGTTATGTATGAGGCTGGAAATACAAGTAATACAGTCCATTTAAAAAATGGGATCACTTTGGTGGTACCTGCCTCTGCAGCTGGATATAGCCCAATAGACCAAAGCTACACCATACAGAACTTGTATTATGCCTGGGTTGAATATTTGAAATTTGTCAGGAGTAACCCTCAGTTTTTAAACGTTCCTTAAAAAAGACCATCCTGAGTATTTTGTGATAGAAAGAAGAGAAAAATGAAAAAACTATTGGCTTTTGCTTGTTCAGTCATTTTGTTAAGCCAAATTAGCGTTTTTGGTGCAACAACCAACAAAGCATTGATAACAGAATACTACAGCAAACGCTTTGTCAATCTAAACTACGACGGAGCCATGTATCATGTAGATTTAAAAGAAGTCGTTGGAGTTTTTTTAGACAAACACGGGCATTTGAGTCGACTGTATTCGCCGAATAAAAATGAAGAATGGAAAAACGGAATTTTTATTATGTTCAGAAATGGAAATTACGTTTTCACGGATGCCCATCCTGATCCACAAGGGAAACTGCAATCTTTTCATCAATGGTTATCTGACCACCCAGAATTTATAAACATGCCTTAACACGGGAGAGCATTTTGCTGAAAAAAAATGGTCCCCCTTCTGGCAAGGTTGTTTTCAAGAATGGAATTGAGGATCGGGGCCGGGATAACTTTTAATTAGTCTTTTATTCACAATGTATTATTTTGGTCCGACTCGGACCTGCACAACCACCAACTTACTTTCAGGGGGAACTCTCATGAAAAAAATTCTGGTAGTTATCGTTGTATCCTTTTGTCTTCTTGTTTCCAGTGCCTTGGCTTCACCACCGAAAGGTGCATTGATGGATGAGTATTTTTCAAAAAGATTTGTGACCGTAACATACAGTACAGCGAATTATCACATCGATTTTAAAGAAGTACAAGCTGTCTTGATAGACGCTCATGGCCATATAAGTCACGAACTAGCTCCAATAAGCCAAGGTACCTGGGGAAGCACTGGTTGTTGGATAATATTCAAGAACGGAAGATACCTTTTGACTGACACCCCAGCCGCAGTGCAAGAATGGCAGAATTACAAAGATTTCTTGAGGACACATCCCGAATTCCTTTCGATTCCTTAGTTTGAACATCGGAAGATCAGGTGACAAGATGCCTGTGTAAAACTACGATGGAATGAATGGTTTGTCTCCCAGGTCTGAACCAATGGCGAAGGTGTTCGTTAGGAACACGATACCAGGGGGAATTCCGTAATAATAGGTATCCTGGCACCGGATTTGGATACAAAACTGACCTCCCACAAGCACTTATTCGGTCTAGTGAGTTTTCACATTATTTGTAACAGTAGAATAAAAAGTAATCACTAGTCCTTAGAAATGAATTCAGGATTGGTTTTAAAAAAGTCCAAATACTCCCCATACCTGTTTACTGCATCTGCACATACTTGGAATGTTTTTTCGTGACCATTTTTAAAGTAAAAAGTGCAAGGAGTACCGGTATTTTTCCATTCAACATATATAACTTGTGAAAAATCCACTCGATAATGTAAACCATCACTTGGGAAATACTGAAATCGATAACAAAAATAAGCCTTTTTTCCTGACAGGGTTGAGCAATTATCAGCAGCGATTAGATTTTGAAAGACCATGGTTACTAACACTATCACGAAAGCAATTACTATCTTTTTCATATTCTTTCCATTGTATAAATTTTTGAAGTGTTGACCGCTACCAAAGTCAAACCTTCTACTTGGCTTTCAATAGTTCTTTTCTACCATTGAAAAATAAAAGGGCCAGCAAAATATCCGCAACAATACCAACCAATAAAGCTACAAGAATAAGTATTACACTTGATATGCAAATTCCGGAAATGATGATTGTCCAAGCCAAAGCTTTTAAATAGGGATAGCGCTCTTTCACCGAAAGTAACTTCTTTCCAAAAAGCACCACAATAACGCCATATGGTACCCAAAGGGCATAATACACAATTGAAAAGGTAGAAATTTCGCCCATATCTAAACTTGGGGTATGAAAATACGGCCAACAACTAAGTATAACCATTATTCCCGACATAAGGTAAACGTACTTACCAAGCGACAATAGATTGAATCTTAATTGCATAAAATGCTTAAAAATAAATAACAAATAAATCCAAACAAATACTGACACTACTTGAAGGGTCAGTGTAACCATTTTTAAAGATTCATCACCAGTAGCACCACTAGTTATAGACAACCAAAACAATGGAACAGTGATTATCGCGTAAAAAAGAGACAACCACCCGACAAAACGTAATTTGCCCGGTTTTATCGATTCCAAGTTAAACGAAGTTGGAATATCAGTTGAAATCAATTCTGATTCAGGAGTTTTGTATATGTTTTTATCAACCATATAAATTTACCACATATTGTTATCGAATTGAATCAGCGGTATTGATAGCATGGGAATGTTGGGTTGGGCAAGGTGATAAGAATGATAATCAGGAGGGATGAATCCAACAAAACTCAAACCAGGGTCTTTATTTTCCATGGTAAAGCAATAATTCAAGCTTACTCTTCGAGATCCTTAGAATGATTCTACTTAAAATTAAGGAATCGAATTTAACTCAGGATATGCTTTTATTTGATTTAAGTAATCCTGCCATTTGGTAAAAGGAGCGGAGCTTGAGTCAACCATTATCCAATTCCCGTTTTAGAAGAAAATCCAATAGTTGCCTCTTCCCCATGAGCCTTTATCATGAGGGGCATGTACGGCACTAATATGACCGTCTCCATCTTTTAGGATTGATTGAACTTTTTTGAAATCTACAAAGTATTGTGCCTGACCGCTATTCAACGTTCTATATCTGTATTGATAGTAGTGAGATAAACCCGGATGATTAGCGGGCACACTTGCAAATGTAAGCACTGAAAATGACGATATAAAACAAATTGCGATCAATATTTTTTTCATTTCCACCTCATAAGATTTTACTCAAATCGGAAAAGTCGTTATGTCTAAGCCAGGTTATTGACAGCATAGGACCGATCGATTGGACAAGTAATTGGAATTACAAGAAAGGAGGAGTCGGCTGAGTGAGAAATCCCCAGCCGAAAAATGATTTAGAATTTACTATTTAATGAATTCCGGATGTTGATCTAATAAATACAAATTTATAGTTGAAATTTGGTTATCTTTTATCTCTACTATTTTTTCATATACTTAGGATTTTTCTTAAGAAACTCTATCCAGGCCCAATATGGTTCCCACGGTCGCTTACCAGGAGCAATTCCACATGCATCGGTTTTTATCTTGACACCGTTATCCATCAGGATAATCCATCCAGTTTGATCGGAATCGATATAAACTGTAGCTATCTTTTCCATGTCCATTAAATAATACTCCGGCGCACAATTTAAGTAAACAAACCGGCATTCAACATAGTTTGCATGAGTATCCAAATCAGCGGTGCAAACAGCCATTGCTCTTGGAATAACTAATATGTTTAATACCAAAAAACACCCAACAAAAAAAATCCTCATTATTAACCCCTTAATTAAGTCGGTTTAAACATTAACTGACTGCATATCTCAGTCAAAGAAACTTCGTATGAAACTTAAACCTGTTGTTTTTGGTTCAATGTTCATTGGTTCAGAAAATTCTTGTCCAGTTATCACGGTGAATCAGCGCTATTGATAGCACGCAAATAGTTCGTTGAGCAAGACAGATTCCTATCGATGAAATCAACTTGATTCTGTATATTAGTTTATGCAAGCATGAACAATAGAGTAATTCCATAACATCAACACGCTTTTTAAGCTTACTCTTATCCAACCTAATCCTCAACGCGTTCTGAGCCCTGTCGAGCTTATCAGTATCAATTATACTAAGCTGCTTAATGACCGAAACATCCCAAAACACTCGGAATCTTAGGAGATTATTGGTATGTCAGATACAATCAAAACAGGTAACAACATTAGCGTTGAATATACGGGTCGATTGGAAAGTGGAGAGGTTTTCGACACCTCCAGGGGAAGGCAACCACTCTCTTTTGAGGTGGGTGCCGGGCAAATGATTAAAGGTTTCGACAAGGCAGTTCTTGATATGGCCCTCGGTGACAAAAAGACGGTGACCATACCGCCTGACGAAGCTTATGGCGATAAAAAGGACGATCTTTTCATTTCAATGCCCATAGCCAACGTGCCACCTGACATGAAACTGGAAATCGGCATGATCGTGCAACTGAGAGACAAGTCAGGAAACCCGGTATCTGCAATGGTAACAAAAATTGGTGAGGAGAATGTGACCCTCGATGTTAATCATCCCCTGGCAGGAAAAACCTTGATTTTTGATATTGAAGTGGTTGAAATAAATAGCTAGTTTAGAATCCAACGTTTTAGGTTTGATGATTGATCAGACAGGGTCGTTTGCTGCATTGAGGAATAACTCTGTATGAATTAGATATCAGATATTGGTTATCCGTTATCAGTCTATCGGGATCGCTTGAAAAAAGAATCTCTCGGAGGCTCTGAGAGATTCTTCACTGTCGTTCAGGATGACATGCAGTCACGATCTTTTTAAATAGATAACATTAGGTCCTGCGTGGCTGCCGAAGGGTGTGATTGGGAGAATGAACAAAAAAACATTAAATGGGTTTGTACCTTCGAATTAGGTTCATGCACAGTTTCCCGGGTCGCAACATTACAAAAACTTTTCGGCGGGGTCATAGCCCTATAAACGCTTAAATAATCAAGAATTCATTAATAATTCCAAATTAGCAATTCACAATTATTAATTGCTGTTATTTTATGTATTGCTAAGCTCATGAATTTATGGTTTTTAATTGTGAACGAAAAATTGACAATTGTTAATTGTAAACAAAAAATATCCGACGTTTTCTTAAGTAAGCGCTTATGGGATCAAGTCCGGAATGACACGAAATTTTGTTTGTACTAAGTTGCCATAGCAGCCACCTTGCAAAGGAATACACGATATAGATATTGAGAAACAACACTTAAAAAAAAAATATGTTATCAGAATCAATTGTAGATCTGGGGCCTGTTCAGTTTATTAGGGGAGAAAAGAACGGGCGTTATCCTTATTGTCATTCCGTTTTCATTCCTGAAGCCGGTGTTTTGATAGATCCCGCCAGCGACATCAATACAATTAATACTCTTAAAGAAGATGTCCAGGCGATCTGGCTCAGTCACTGGCATGAAGACCATATTATGTATCTCAGCCATTTCTCCAATCTCCCGCTGTTGATGCACCAGGCGGATGAACCTCCTTTAACGGATATTAGCATCTATACAACCTGGTATGATCTTGAACCAGGCAGGGATGATCCCATTATCGATCAATGGAAAAAGATTCTAGTCGAGCTCTTCAACTTTGAACCCAGATCAGCAAGCGAATACCTGCAAGACGGACAGCTGGTTGACCTGGGCAGTGTTACGGTGGAGATCATTCATGCCCCGGGGCACAGCCCGGGAAACCTGGCTTTTTATTTTCGTGAACCGGAAATTCTATTCATTGGCGATAACGACTTAACAAAGTTTGGTCCCTGGTATGGCGATCGTTATTCCAATATTGACCAGATCATTAAAACCGTTCAAAAACTGCGATCCATTCCGGCTAAAACCTGGATTACAGGCCATGAAGCCGGAATCTTCACCGAGGTTCCCAAACAAACCTGGGACGATTATCTGGCAGTGATACAACGCCGTGAAGACAAATTATATGATTTTTTAAACAGCCCAAAATCGATTGAAGAAATTGGCAAAGCGTGGATCGTTTATGGAAAACCGGTCGAGCCTGTTCCGGAATTTGAAATGATCGAACGCGTCAGCATGAAAAAACATGCTGAGCGATTGATTAAGAAAGGATTGGTCGTCTTTGAAGAAGGGAAGTATCGACGATTATAATTTTTTAAGATTACTGATTGTAAGCCCCGGTTTTTAGATTTACATTCAGTGCTGTTCTAAAAACATGCTTGGTGTGAAAATCGTCCTTTGCAGGTCCAAAAGCCAAAAGCACTTTATTCATGGAATCGGGATCGATTTTGGTATCACTCTCATCTCCCGAATTTAAAGGAATGGTGAACGAAATTGTCGTCACTCCCCTGGATTCCTTGCCAGTGACGTTTGAAATATTGTTCTCTCCCTGGTTGAGTACGTCACGTATGTGATCATTTAGTCTTATCCCATATTCATCCTGAATCTTCACCTTGCGTCGTTTAACATAACCAATAATAAAATTCGCTCCCTGCATAGCCTTTTTGGGATTAAACCCCACAGCTACCCATCCTTTGGTTTTGGCTTTTAATTGAATATGAATGTTTTTTCCATCCAGCTTCCAGGCAAAACTCATGCGATCCAATTCGATGGTGTGATCATATTGCACCGCCGAAAGCTGAGTAGTTGCCGAGAAAAACAAAAAGGGAATCACCATCAGGGAGAACAGATACTTCATGAATACCTCCGGCTTTTTTGTTTTGGGAACGTAGGAACAAGTAATCCTTTGATTCAATCCATCGATTGCAACATCATGGAATGTAAGGAGATACTCAGTCAATTAGAATTTGTCGCCGGAACAGATGAACGGCCCTGCTACAGTCAATTGAACGTCCCTGCGTCATTCCGGTCGATGCTGCCAGCTTCGCATCTCATGACCCGGAATCTATTTACAACTAACTGAAATAATTAATGGACCCCGGATCGAGCTGATGCTCAGCTTGACCGGGTATCCGGGGTGACAAGCGTGACATTTGGTAAAAGTCTATTAGCGCTGCTTGTGAGAAACTAGTTTTGCAGCTTCGAATGGATTTAATACCCACACTCTGCAATCACGAATGGCTAAATCGAGCGGCTATGATGCGGGCAAGTGTCATGGTGTGCTGCTTAATTTCTGCCAGATCCCTCCCGGGATAACGGGCGTATGAGATCATAGTGCCATTTAAACTTGAAAAGAGAGCATGGGCATGCAAGCGGACATCATGGGTTATACCGGACTCCACCAGGGCTGTCTCCAAAAGATCCAAAAGCTTGCGTAAGATGGGATTCAGTCTTGTTGCGGTCTCGGAAGGAAGGCTGCCGGCGAGCATAAAATGGGACATCATCTGATAAAACGCCATATGCTCGTTGAGATACTCGACCTGAATCTCACAAAAACGAAGCACCGAACATGAATGGTTGTTTTCAAATTCCAAATCGATCAGGCGACTGATTTCCGTGACGTGAATCAGAAAAATATCCACAAAGAGATCATCCATGTTTTTGTAATATCGATAGATCGTCCCCGGACTGACTCCTGCCTTTTTAGCAATTTCCCTGGCCGTTACCTTTCTGAAATCGGACTCAGCAAACAGTTCCTGGGCAGCTGTGATTATCAGGTTTTTTCTGGCTTCTTTTTCTTTTTCCTTGAGGTCTTTCAGGGTTGTCATGATCTTATTGTATTGAATTGTAGGATGGGTAACTCAGGAAATTTTGAATTTTAGATCAAAGATTTTAGATTTACGGGTTGTGTCGGCTTTGCCGACAGTTTCATATTGGGTAAACTCGGACCGTTTGAAAGGTATGATGGGGTAACTCTATTCCCCATCATACTCCAAATCCTAACCGTTGTGGACTTCCCACATGTCTTCGTCTGTGAAGCAACGTTCCGAGTCGTCCGGTTTCATGGCATCTTGCTCCATTTTTCTGCGGTCATAGGCTTCATCCAGCACTTCCTGGTAGTAGTCGTGCTGAATCAGCAAGTTCATAATTTCACTGGTTCCCGTCCAGATCAGACCCAACCTCGTGTCCCGTAACGCTCTTTCTACGGGATAGACTTTGGTGTAGCCAATGCCTCCCATCACCTGCATGGCATTGTTGACCACCTTCCAGGCCATTTCAGTAGCATAACGTTTTGCTTCGCTTACCAGTCTGCGAGCGTTGGGAGCATTGTTATCAACCGCTTGCGCTGCAATATAAGCCAGCCCGCGAGCAGCATCCAGCTCCGTGATTGAATCGGCAATGTTAAAATTGACCGCCTGGAATTTTCTGATTTTCTTGCCAAAGGCAACCCGTTTGTCCGAGTAGCGCAACGCCAGATCCAATGCCCCCCAGATACCAAGGCATCCTCCGGCCGATGTCATCCTTTCGGGAATCATCATTTGATTAAAAATCAACGCACCACCGTGTAGTTCACCAACCAGGTTTTCTTTTGGTACCTTCACATCCCTGAATACCAGCCGACCGGTACCACCGCCCCGACAACCCATCAGATCATAAAGGTACTCGGCTTCCACTCCCGGTCCCTTATCGATAATCAATAAACTGATTTTATTATATTTATGAGCATCCGGATCGAAATTGGTGCGGCAATAAACCACAAAGAAATCTGCCCCTTCAGCACCAACCACAAAACGTTTCTGTCCGTTGACAATAAAATGATCGTCTTCCAGCACTGCCTTGGTGGTTGCACCAAAAAAATCCGATCCCCCCCTGGGTTCGGTTAAAGCCTCTGCGGAGACCAGTTTTCCTTCCAGATACGGTTTAAGGTATTTCTGTTTTTGCTCTTCCGTCCCAAAGACATTGATCGCTTCTCCCACAATAGAAGGCATGGCGAAAGCACACCCCAGGGCCATTCCCAGACAACCGATTTCCTCAAAAGCAGCCATTTCAGCGACCCAGTTCATGCCCCTGCCACCATATTCCTTGGGAAATCTGATGCCTCGCAGATTTCTTTCAGCCAGCTTCTGAACAAATTCATGAGGATAAACGATTTCGTCGTTATCCATCTGTCTTAAATAGTCACTGGAGATCTCTTCCCTGACAAATTCTCGAACTTCCTGTTTTAGTTCCTTAACCTCCGGCGATAGCAAAAAATCGTACATAACCCTCCTCCCTGTTTGATTTGAATGAACAATAATCTTTAAAATGAACATTGTTCATTTTTGATAACACTATTCATTTCCCATTTCAACACCTAAATCATGAACTGCGATTTGTCCCAAACCACCGGCATCTTTGTCCTTTTTACAGGTTTCAAGATTTCTATTCAGACCGTACCTTGAGTTAAGAATTAATCTTTTTGATAACCCTATCCCAAAGGAGAATTATGGCAAATCCGGTTAACTGGTTTGAGATTCCAACCAAAGATTTAGAGAAAGCCATAGCATTTTACTCGGAAGTATTCGGTGTCAGTTTCGAAAAAACGGAGATGGGTCCGTTACACATGGCGATGATTGCAGGATCTGACCGGGAAACGTACGGAGCAACCGGCGCACTGGTGCAAGCCGATGGTTACGTCCCGTCTGCAAACGGTTCCGTGGTTTATTTTGGTTGTGATGACGTGGAAATCTCTTTGAAAAAAGTTGAAAAGGCAGGCGGAAAAACCATTCAACCCAAAACATCCATCGGAGAATATGGTTTTGCCGCCCATTTTTTAGATCCGGAAGGAAACCATGTGGCTTTGCATTCCATGCAGTAAATAGAGCTTTTGCGCCCGTGGACGTGCACGGGTAGCTGTAGGACAGGTAGCTTATTACCCGTCAGCCCGGATGTTCATTCCAAAATTCTCACGTTTAGGCCTGGTTGATGGGCAACGAGTTGCCCATTCTACAATTTTTGAACACATCTTGTTGTCAGATCTCTTAATCAAACCAACATCCGGATTGACAGATCAGCTCCTACTTTGAATTAATTGATGGATGTGCGCGCTCAATATCATCCTTTAATGAATTCACTGTTATGGAACCTGTTATCCTGGTTTTTCTATTCTCTGCCGGCACGGCCGCCGGTTTTATCGACTCTATTGCCGGGGGTGGAGGTTTGATCGCTCTTCCGGCTCTGCTTTCCGTTGGTTTACCTCCCCAAATCGCTTTGGGAACCAATAAGCTACAAGGAACCTTTGGAACAGCCACAGCAGCTATCAACTTCACTCGCAAGGGGATGGTAAACTTGAAAGAGTGCGGTTTGGGGATTGTTACAACTCTTGTCGGTGCAATAAGCGGAGCCTGGCTGATACAGTATCTGAGCAGCACATTCATAGCTAAACTCGTACCTTTCTTATTGCTCAGTGTTTTGGTTTATACCATCTTTTCAAAGAATCTCGGGATTTCCGCAACTAAAGCAAGAATATCCAGGGTTTTTTATTACCTGATTTTTGGCCTGGGATTGGGATTTTACGACGGGTTTTTCGGTCCCGGAACCGGTGCCTTTTGGACGGCATCGCTGGTGGCATTTTCCGGGTATACCATGACCAAAGCAGTCGGCGTCACCAAGGTAATGAATTTCACCAGCAATATTGTTGCTTTGGCCGTATTTATCGCAGCAGGGAATGTGTATTATACGGCAGGACTTGTCATGGCTTGCGGTCAGATCGTGGGTGCCCGTTTAGGTTCCGGACTGGCTATCAAAAAAGGTGTGGGATTTATTCGACCAATATTCATTGTCGTTGTCCTGGCAACAACTATCAGACTGATCTATGTTAACTACCAGGTTTAAATTCTTCTTTGGTTCAGGAGAGATTAGGTCTATTTAAAGGTCCTTGCCTCGGTCCGGCGACCTATCTTCTTTCAGTTTGACCAGCTTTCTGAGGTGAGCATTGGCACTCTCCGTATAGACATGCCCCTTGGAAACGTCTTTTTCTGCAAGTGTCTCCATTGCCTTGATCGCTTTGTCAACGATAGCCAGGTATTCGTTGGTAGGATAAATTCCGGGGGTCAGTTCCGCAACATAAGCAAGATTAAAAAACATGTCCGCTTCGTAAGAATGGTGCACCGGGGCACCACCCCATTTGGACAACCCGATGGAGTTTTCTTTGAGAATGCTGCCTGCGATTTTGATCATCTCATCCCTATCCTGCTCGGCTAAAGCGAGTTTGAAGAAACAAAATCTGCGCACAGAGCTGATTGAGACTTTGCGGACAAATAAAGACAATTCCTTGTCGGGCAGTAATGAGAGAATCTTATTAACCAGCCTGCTCAGCAACGGGGTATGAGCGAAGGTCAGGGTAATTGCGTACAGATACGAGATCATTTCGGCTGCAGTACCGATTTTACAAGGCTCCTTTGGTGTTCCGCTGACGATACATTGCGCAGCTTGCATGATATCTTTGGGATTGAACAGGGCTATGTAATTGGATGATTTTAGTTTCTTCTTCAAGTGATTGATAACGTTAGACACTTTAGATTTTTCATTGTAGAGAAAATCTGCGGCTTTGATAGCGTTATTCAATTCGTTGCGCGTACCGCTCAAGCGAGGATCTTCATCCAGCATTCCCATGGTTCTGGTCTGGTCTCTCTTAAACCTGTCCAGCATGACGAAATAGATTTTAAAGAAACTCTCGCAATTATAAAGACTGACTCCGTTGCTGGTGAGTCCAATGGCTCCTTCTCGCACGGCATATTTGAGTCCCCTGACAACCTCGTCCCGATTACTCGAATTTAAGAGCATGCCGTTGGTACAGATTGCAGAGAGCATGTAAAGCTCGGAATTGTTGGGAAACTGCTTTTTCAGCTTTTGGATTTTTGCACGTGTATTCCCCGGAGATTGGACAGCTTCTTTCTTCAGGCTGGTAATTTCTTCACTATTCAGCTCTTTTTTCTTCAAAAAACGCGCAAAAACACTTTCATTTTTTTTGGTTGTACTGAGATCTTCGATATACCAATACTCGCTTTTGCCGGGAACCGGCACGGCTAGGGCTTCTTTCATACGGCTTGCAAGACCTGAATCTGCAATGGACGGGCGGAATGTCTGCTTTGGATCGGCGGTTTGAGTTTTCTTTGTTCTTTTGGAGAGGGGGAATTTAAGTCCATCAACAGTTTCATTAAGGTTTTTTGCCATGAAACTCCTTCATTGTGTTGGTTTGAACCATCAACACTGTTAGTTAAAGCACCTGAACCGAACTTCATTGGGATCGCGCTGTACTGAACCGACGCTTATCGATATCAACACTTAGCTTTGAGTAAAAACAGCACAAAAATTAATCGTTGTGCTTCGTCCATTTTATCGCAAAATATTCCGAATTTGCAAGATTTTCAATACAATGACCGCAGTTAATCACCGCTGAATAAAGGTTAACGGATTCCAATGACAAGCTTATCTTCTATCCCGGGTTTCGCACCAATCGGTCAGGGAAGCTCTCTTGCCACTCTGAAGCCGACAATCCCTTTTCTTTGATCAGCCGGCAAAAAATAACGCCTTGCTGAGCGACAGTTTTTAGCGCTGCTGTAAAGACTGCACCCTCTGATCACCTGGTTTGCCCCGTGCTCCGGTCCCTTTGGATCGATTGCGGGACTTTCCTGATAGTACGTTGCGCTATATACATCCTGAACCCATTCCTGGACATTGCCGTATATATCGTAAAACCCCCAGGGATTCGGCTGTTTAAGTCCGACCGGCTGGGACCAGACCTGTCCGTAACTTTGCGAGTCTTTTATAATCCAGGCAAACCGACTGATTTCGGTGCTTTTATCACCAAAAAAATATGTTGTATTTGAACCGGCCCTGGCCGCATATTCCCATTCAGCTTCGGTTGGAAGGCGATAGGTGCCCCGGTCACCGGCTGGTTTGTTCTGATTCAACCAAGTCAGAAAGCTTTGTGTTTGGAACCAGGAAACCCAAGTTACGGCTGATTCATCACCATGGGAATTATGTTTTTTAAAGTTTTCCGTAACGGTTCTTCCGGTGGTCTGATAAAAGGTCATGAACTGCTTGAGGGTAACCTCATGCATAGCCAATTGAAAGGACTTTGAAATTTCCACTTTGTGTTGAGGCAACTCATCGGCTAAAGCAGCGTCATCAATATTGCCGCGATTAGGGCATGCGCTGGTTTTTACCAGACCAAACAGAACCTTTTTCTGCTCTGCAGTTCCTTTTTCGGGCTTACAGCTTCCCATAAAGAAAACACCGGGTTGCACAGTGTTAAACTTCATGCCCATAAAATTGGTGAAATCAGCTGCCATGGCTCCTTGAACCATAGCCAAAGCACCGATCAAAATGAAAAGGGTTTTTACTTTCATGGCCATTCCTTCCTTGTATTTTCAGCATAATAAAGCAATCATCCGTTTCCTTTAATTTGCTTTAACCCACCCTATTCAAGCAAGATCTGATTTTTAAAATTAATTCGTTGATTTTAAAAAAACTGAGTAAGTTTCAAGTCATGTTCTTGTCCAGGTTTGACAAAATGTTATCGGTTATCGGCTATCAGCCATTGGTTATTATGAAAGCTACGCTTTCCATAATTTATTTGTCCAAGGTCGTGTGCCTTTTATTATCATTGTCAATTTTCTTAAAACGACTTAATTTTAGCAATATCCTGCCCAATTTCGGGCAAATTATTTGTCATTTATCCCAATTCTTCGCAGTATTGATTCATGAAACGATTAATACCTTTTTCCGATTTCAAACAATTTCTGTTGGATTCCTTTTCTTTGGGCGACAGGGAGCTCACCAGGTTGCTGGATGAAATCAATTCATATTATGAGCTTGAGATGAAAGAGTTTGTGCAACTCCGCCATTTGCAGTTAAAAAACGAAGGTTGGCAGAACGCTGATATCTTCGAACAACTGCAACATGAAATTGAAAACCGGCGATTCAAAGCCGGAGAGGTGAGTCTCAGGCAAATCAGACGGATCATTTACGGATAACAAGGAGAACCCATGTGCGGGATAATTGGCTATATAGGAAACAGAAACGCGGCACCAATTTTACTTGAAGGGCTAAAACGACTTGAATACCGGGGATATGATTCCTCCGGTATTGGCCTGATCAGACGAAAACGACTGGCTGTTTACAAAAAAGAGGGAAAAATTGCCACATTGGAAAGAAACCTGCCTGAAGACATTTCCGGTAAACCCGGGATCGCCCATACCAGATGGGCTACCCACGGCCAGGTCAACGACATCAATGCACACCCCCACGCCTCTTTTGATAACAGGGTGGCGGTTGTTCACAACGGGATTATCGATAACTACGCGTCTATTAAACTGAAACTTGAGCGGGAAGGGATCTCCTTCCAAAGCGAAACGGACAGTGAGGTGATTGCCAACCTGATTGCCAGACATTATCAGGATGATCCGGAAGCTGCCGTACAGGCTGCATTAGCTCAATTGGAGGGAACGTACGGATTAATCGTCCTCTTCACCGATAACCCGGATCTGCTGATCGGTGCTCGAAACGGCAGTCCCTTGATTGTTGGTGTTGGAGAAAAAGAAATGCTCCTTGCCTCCGACGTAAGTGCCATGCTGGCCCACACAAAGCAGGTTTTCTATATTGAAGACCGGGAAACGGTCGTACTGGAAAAGGACTCCTACAAGACCGTCAATACGGAAAACTCCGTTGTCAATAAGACCATTGAAAACATTGAATGGGAACTCGATGAAATTGAAAAGGGAGATTACCACCATTTCATGCTCAAAGAGATTTGCGAGCAACCGGAAACCATCAAGCGAGCCTATGGAGGCGGGGGACGGTTGCTACCGGATTTTGGGACTGCCAAACTGGGTGGTTTAAACCTGGATAAGCAGGAGTATTTTGATATCGATTCGGTGGTTACCATGGGAATGGGAACGGCATACTACGCAGCCATGATCGGATCATACCTGCTTGAGCATATGGCAAGACTTCCCTGCAAGGTTGAAAGGGCTTCCGAGCTGCGATATCGCAACGCCATCGTCAAAAAGAACATGCTCTTTTTTGCTGTCAGCCAGTCCGGTGAGACCCTGGATACGCTATCTGCCATGCGGGAAATACAACACCGTGGCGGCCGGGTGCTTGGAATCTGCAATGTGGTGGGATCAACAATTGCCAGGGAAAGTGTTGGCGGGGTTTATATCCATGCCGGACCGGAAATAGCCGTAGCCAGCACCAAGGCATTTACATCACAGGTCACCGTTTTTCTGTTGTTGGCCATTATGATCGGTCGTATGAGAGATATTCCGGCTTCCCTTGGCAAGCAATATATCAATGAACTGACGACCATCCCGGAAAAAATTACTTCCATTTTGGAAAGAAAAGATGAGATCGAGGAACTGGCCGGAAAGTACAGCGATGCTCGCAGTTTTCTTTTCCTGGGAAGAGGAGTCAGCTATCCGGTTGCCATGGAGGGGGCTCTAAAACTAAAGGAGGTATCTTACATTCATGCCGAAGGATTTTCAGCCGGAGATATCAAACACGGGCCGATTGCCCTTGTCAATGATGAGACACCTTCTCTTTTTATCGCCGTGGAAGGTGAAACCTTTGACAAAACCCTGGGGAACATGGAAGAGATCAAGGCCAGAAACGGCAGAATCATCACTATTACGAACAGTGATAACCAAAGAATCAAGGAACTCTCGGACGATGTGTTTATGGTTCCGGAAACCAATGAGTTGCTTTCTCCACTATTAACCGTAGTTCCCCTGCAACTCTTTGCTTATTATATTGCTTTGATTCTGGGAAAAGATGTTGATCAACCGCGCAACCTGGCAAAAACAGTTACCGTGGAATAGGAAGTTATAATGTATCCAGAATCCGGCAGATTTCATTGGTAATTGCGTCTTGATTCTTCAAGTTGCAATCGATGGAATAATCGGCATAGCGTTCATAGAGCGGGTATCGCTCGTTGAAGAGGTCTTCAAATGTCTGGTCTGCCCTCATGGCGATACCCCTGGAGTCAAAATCGGTCACTCTTCGGGTAATCTCTTCAAAGGTCACATTTAAAAACACCACAATGGCTCTTTCTTTCAGATGCATCATGGCCTTTTCGCTGTAAACCGCACTGCCGCCGGTCGCTATCACATGCTCATGACGTTTTGTACCGCAGATAACTTCTTCTTCAATATCCCTTAATTTTAAATAGCCTTCGGTATTTACAATCTCCTGCAGGGCATCGCCATATTTCCTCTGTATCAAAAGATCGGTATCCACGAAATCAAGGGCCCTGCGTTTTGCCAAAAGAACGCCAATTGTGCTTTTACCGGCCCCAGGCATGCCTATTAATACAATATTACTTTTTGTGTTCATTAATATAAGCCAAAATTAATGGGTAATATAGGAATACGCTGATCCCATTAGGCGAGAAAAGCAATTTCTATTGGTCAATCGGGTTCACGGATAACCAATTACCGATCCTACAACCTTGTTATCAGCCTGATTGATAGGCAACGAGTTGCCCATCCTGCATCTTTCGTCCGGGATGGTAACCAACATCTTGTTTCGGCCGAACAAAACGGCCTTCATGAACAAGACCATAAATATCACCCCTGAAGATGGTGACTCATGACTCGATTATCGATGGAAGATAGTTGCCTGTTTCATCAAAAATGTCAACCAAAATTACTCAATTTCTCAAAAACAAACATCCTGATTGACATACTCGTCAACTTGTCCCATATTTGACTTGTGAATGTTCCAAAACTACCGATCGGAATTCCGGATGTTTCCGGCCCAGCAACAAGACAGCATCACCAATCCGCTTATTCAATATGAAAATTGATGATTTAACCGTTTCTATCATTCACGGACTGAGAGATGGCAGGGTCCGTTTTCGAGAAATCGCAGACAATCTTTCAATTGCCGAAGGCACCGTTCGTTCCAGGGTGAAAAAGCTACAGGAAGAAGGGATTATTGAGATTACAGGGCTGGTCGATCCGGAACAGATTCCCGATCACAGTATTGTATATATAGGTGTCAAACTCAGCACGATCGAAATCGTAAAAAAAGGTGCCGAAGTGGCCAAGGTTAAAGGGGTCATTGCTGTTGGCGTTGTGACGGGTCGATACGATCTGATCTTAACGGTAGCTTTAAAAAAGGGTTTTGGGTTGTTGGAGTTTTACACGGAAGAATTGTCCAGGGTTGATGAAGTCCAGTCTGTAGAGGCTTTTGTGGTCTACAAGTGTTACAATATAAAAATTCCTTGTGAAGAAGTCGGTTCTTAATTACCCTTTTGAAAAACTTGTTTTGTGATTGTAAAAGGCAAGGCTTTTTTTAATAAATCCGATTCCAACCATTAATCAAAGGATATCCAGCCATGTCAAATACTGCGAAAAAGACCCAGTTATATGAGCATCATGTTTCCATGGATGCGAAGATCAGCAACTTCGGGGGATACGATATGCCGCTCTGGTACAAAACCGGCCCCAAGCAGGAACACCTGGCCGTGATCCAACATGCCGGAATATTTGATACCAGCCACATGGCCATCGTCACTGTCACCGGGAACGATGCTCCGGAACTTTTGCAAAAATGCCACTCCAAGGATCTTGCCGCCTGTATCGGCCCTTCCAAGCTACCTTTACAAGATGGAAAATGTGTATACGGGGTTTTCCTTGATGAAAAAGGTGGAGTCATCGATGATTCGCTGGTCTATAGAATCAAGGACGGCTTTTATATGGTTATCGTCAATGCCGGCATGGGAGGACCCATCGCTGCTCATCTCAAAGACAACAAAGGCGCTTTGAATGCCGAAATCAGGGACTATACAGATCAACTGGGTAAAATTGACATCCAGGGTCCGTCTACTGCAAAAATGATCAGCAGGATCATCAAAGAGCCTGAAGTTGTGCTGGAAAAAATGCCTTACTTCAATTTCAAAGGGTTTTTTGACCCCGGCGAGGAAGTGCCCAGCCCGGTCAACCTGGTAAATGACATTCCAATCTTGCTTTCACGCACCGGCTACACCGGGGAGTTTGGGTTTGAAATTTTAATTGAAGGCAAACATACCTTAACGTTGTGGGATCTATTAAAAGAAGCGGGTGAAGAATACAGTGCCATTTCCTGCGGATTGGCAGCAAGAGATTCACTTAGAGCCGGAGCAGTTCTACCGCTTTCTCATCAGGATATTGGTGACTGGCCCTTTTTAAACAATCCCTGGCCATTTGCATTGCCTTATGATGATGAGCAGAAAGCCTTTACCAAAGACTTCATCGGGGCAAATGCCCTGCTGGAAACCCGGACCAGCGACTACACCTATGCATTTTCCGGTTTTGATCCCAGAAAGGTCGTACCCGGTGAAGACACCGCGGTGGTGGATGAATCAGACAATAAGATCGGTGTAGTACTCACCTGTGCAACAGACATGGCAATTGATCGGCATGAAGATGACATTTACAGCATTGCCAGCGAGAATAAGCCGGATGATTTGAAATTCCGCGGACTCAGCTGCGGATTCATCAAAACAACAAAAGAACTTGCACCGGGCGATATTGTGTATCTGACAGGAAACAACAGGAAATTCAAAGTTGAAATAAGGGCTGACATACGACCAGCCAGGACAGCGCGTAAAGCCATGAAAAAGATGTTGTGATTAGCAACTGAAAGGCTGAAGGATGTTAGAGTTAGCAAGTTACAGGCTGAAGGCTGAAGATTTTAGGGTTCAGCAAGTTTAAGGCTGGAGATGATAGGATTTTTCAATTTAATATTTTAAAAAACCACAATTTTTCTCAGTGAACTGGAATTGAATTAATCAGGAGAAACGATGCGATATCTACCTCATACAAACGAGGACATTGCAGAAATGCTCAAATCGGTCGGAAAGGACAGCCTTGATGACCTTTTTGCCTCGATTCCGTCTGAAAGCAGAAAAACAGGTACCTTGAACCTGCCGGATTCCATGACCGAATGGGAATTGAATGATCATATGGAGGAACTGGCCCATTCCATGAACTGCGGAGATCCCAACCTGGCATTCCTGGGAGCTGGGAGCTACAACCACTATATTCCGGCTACGGTCAGTTTTCTTTTAAGCCGTTCAGAGTTTTATACGGCTTATACCCCCTACCAGCCGGAAATCAGCCAGGGAACTCTCCAGGGGATCTTTGAATATCAAACCCTTGTTAGCAGGCTGCTGGGAATGGAAGTGGCAAATGCGTCATTGTATGATGGCGCCTCCGCCCTTGCAGAAGCGGTGTTGATGGCCATTCGCATCACCAAAAAGAAAAAAGTCGCCCTCTCAACACTGATCAATCCTCTGTACAGGCAAGTAGTATCTACATACCTGGCTCCCACCGACTTTGAGGTTGTGGAGCTGCCTTACCTGGGATCAGGAAAGACTGATATCGACGCCATTGATAATTGGGATGATTTTGCAGCCATCGCCGTGCAATCACCAAATTTCTTCGGGGTGATCGAAGATCTTAAGGCAATCGGAGAGAAAACAGCTGACTTGAAAACCTTGTTCATCACCTGTTTTTCTGAAGCAATGGCATACGGACTCCTGAAATCTCCAGGGGAACTCGGGGCTGATATTGTCTGCGGGGAAGGTCAAAGCTTTGGCATTCCACAAACCTTTGGCGGACCGGGTTTGGGAATGTTCACCTGCAAACAGAAGTATATGCGGAGCATGCCTGGCAGGCTTGTGGGTCAGACCACCGATGTTGACGGTAATCGCGGATTTGTCTTAACCCTCGCAACCAGGGAGCAGCATATCAGACGGGAGAAAGCTACTTCAAATATCTGCACCAACCAGGGTTTATGTGCCCTTGCATCTTCAATCTATATGGCTTCTGTCGGAGGAACGGGTCTAAAGCAACTGGCAAAGCAAAACTTTGAAAAGGCGGAGTACCTGAAAAAAGGGCTGAATCAACTAGGCATCGACATTCCTTTTGCCAGTCCTACCTTTAACGAGTTTGTGGTTCATTTGCCAGCGAATATGAAAGATAAGTACCAGGACCTCAAGGATAAGGGAATTGTCCTGGGCCTGCCTCTTGAACCATACTATAACGAATTGACTGATCATTACCTGGTATGTGTCACCGAAACTGCCAAAAAAGATCACCTGGACTTTTTAATAGGGGAGGTACAACGATGAACAAGCCAATGACACCTAAAGGTATTGTACAAGAAGAACTCCTGCTTTGGGAGAAAGGACAAAAAGGCAAGGTTGGATATTCCATGCCCCGGCCGGATGTGGAATCAGCTGCTATCGATTCATCTCTTGAGCGAGGTGATCTTGATATGCCGGATCTCTCGGAAGTGGAAGTGGTAAGACATTATACCCGGATTTCGCAGTGGAATTTCGGATTGGATACAGGCATGTACCCCCTTGGTTCCTGCACCATGAAGTACAATCCCAAAACCAACGATAAACAGGCGTCTCTTCCCGGGTTCACCAAATCCCATCCCTTGCTTCCCATCGATTGTGCCCAGGGAACGCTCAGGGTGATGTATGAACTGGAAAAACAATTGGAAGAGATCACCGGGATGGATGCCGTCAGTTTGCAACCTGCAGCCGGAGCTCACGGGGAATTGGCCGGAATGTTGATCTTTGATGCCTACCATAAAAGCCAAAATTCCAAACGTACCAAGATTTTGATTCCCGATACTGCTCACGGAACAAACCCGGCCAGCGCAGCTTTGTGCGGCTACGAATCCATTCCAATCGCCTCCGGTGAGGATGGTGTGCTGCATCCCGAGCAGGTCAGGGAATTGATGGATGAGGAAACAGCCGGAATTATGATCACCAATCCCAATACCCTGGGGTTATTTGAAGAGCACATCATCGAAATCGCTGATATTGTTCATGAAAAAGGTGGGTTGATCTATGCGGATGGCGCCAATATGAATGCCATTATGGGTATTGTAAAGCCCGGAAAAATCGGTGTTGATGTGATGCATCTTAACCTGCACAAAACCTTCTCCACGCCTCATGGCGGTGGCGGACCCGGCGCCGGACCCGTTTGCGTGAACGAAAAGCTGAAACCGTTTCTTCCTGTACCTCGTATTATCAAGGACGGTGACACCTACCGACTGGATGAAAACGAACCTCAATCCATCGGAAAGCTTCACGCCTTTTACGGTAATGTCGGGGTGTTAATCAGGGCTTATGCCTATATTTTAACCATGGGAGCAGGAGGATTGAAAAAGGCCAGCCAGATGGCCGTGCTGAATGCCAATTATATCATGGAAGCCCTGAAAGGCACCTTTCATCTACCCTTCGATAGGGACTGCATGCATGAATGTGTCTTTTCGGACAGGGATCAAAAAGAAAAGGGATTTACAACCCTGGACATCGCCAAGCGTTTAATCGATTACGGGTTCCATCCTCCCACCATCTATTTTCCGTTGATTGTAAACGGGGCCTTGATGATAGAACCAACGGAAACTGAATCCAAGGAAGATCTTGACCGGCTGATCGAAGCGTTAAAAGTAATTGTCAAAGAGGGGTTGGAAAATCCGGACCAACTGCACGCGGCCCCCTTGCACAGTAAACGCAGAAGACTGGATGAAGTGACTGCCGCCAGAAAACCCTGCTTGACAGGTTGCTGATATTCCAATTGAATGGCATCTTTTTAAAAATAAGTTGGACTTAATAAAGTGAAGTTCCTCATTAAGTTCAACAATTTATGTCGTTATCGGTTATCAGCTATCTGTTATCGGTCTGTGGAACAGTTATTGGAGAATAAATATGTGTATCAAAACACATAACCCAATCAAGTTGCACGTTATATTTTAGGAATAGTATGTCAACAGAATTAAATAGCCGTTCGATATAACGAAAGCGCAGCTTTCACAACGGACTGATAACTGATAATGGATAGCCGATAACCGTTCAACACTTTAAAACCGGATGAAACATTCCGGTTCCTTTTCTTTATGCTTCCCCTGTTTATCGTAATTTCCTGGTAATATCACCGATGGTGCGAACGGTCGCTCAGACTTTCAAAAATTTAAATTAATTAAAAATTTTTTATTTAATTTAATCAGAAACAAATAGCCAGTTTTTTCAATTACTTTTTTAACCCCTCTAGTCTACCTCTCCACTTATAGGACCATCACAAATTCGACCGTTTTTTTTCATCGAACAATCGTTCCAACCGGCAACCTATTTTTTTAAAAATTTTCTTTACATACGGGTGACCTTTAGTGTAGGTATAGGTCGAATTTTCGTGTCACTAAAGAACACTAAGAAATACAGTTAGTTTGGTCCAATAATTTGTTTTTTTAAGGACTGTATGTCGTTATTATCCATATCGAATGTAACACTTACCTTTGGCGGCTTAAAGGCTCTATCCAACGTCAATTTGACCATCGAACAAGGGTTAATCACTTCCATTATCGGTCCCAACGGGGCCGGCAAAACAAGTCTGCTCAATTGTATTTCAGGATTTTATCATCCCACCAGCGGTGATATCCTTTTTGGCGAACACCAGCTTTCACTTGCTTACTTTTCACCCCACCAGGTGTCCGTGCTGGGTATTGCCCGGGCATTTCAGAATCTGGAGCTGTTTGGCGGCATGTCCGTACTGGATAATTTGCTGCTGGCCCGGCATCAGAACCTAAAATATAATTTTCTTCAAGCCTTAATTTATTTCGGGAAAGCCTCAAGACTGGAAGCGGAAAACAGGGCTTATGTCGAAGAGGTGATCGACTTTATGGAGCTGGAACCATATCGGCACAAGACTGTAGGCAACCTCAGTTACGGGGTTCAAAAACGAGTTGAGGTTGCAAGAGCGCTAACACTGGGACCAAAGATCCTGCTCCTTGACGAACCCATGGCCGGAATGAATATCGAGGAAAAAGAGGACATGGTTCGATTCATAGTCGATATTCAGCAGGAAAGAGACATCACCGTCGTTCTAATCGAGCACGACCTGGGTGTGGTCATGGATATTTCCGACCAGATCTACGTCCTGGATTTTGGCGAGCTTATCGGAGCAGGCAAACCGCTTGAAGTGGCCAACAACCCCAAAGTCATCGAAGCTTACATTGGAGAAGAGTCATAGCCTATGGAAAACAAAGACCGGTTGGTTGAATTTACGATTCCTCAACTTTTGCGTTGGCGGGTAAATAAAACCGGAAAAAATGTTGCCCTCAGGGAAAAAGATTTCGGTTACTGGAAGACATATACCTGGGAAGAGTATTACGATTTCGTACGCAAAACAGCCTTGGGACTTGCAGAGCTGGGTATGCAAAAGGACGATAAAATAGCCCTGATCGGAGACAACATTCCGGAAATGCTGTTTGTAGCTATCGGGGCACAGGCTTTAGGCGCCATTTCAGTTGGCATTTACCAGACCACCCTTCCCGATGAAATCGCCCAACTGCTGGAATATCTCGATGTTACCCACGTTTTCTGTGACGACCAGGAGCAGGTTGACAAAATTCTGGAGATAAAGGACCGCATCCCCAAAGTCAAAAAAGTCATTTATGAAGACCCAAGGGGAATGAGGAGTTATCGATCGGATGATTGGTTTGTGTTTATTGATCACCTTTACAAAACAGGCGAAGAAGCCTTCAAAAAGGAGCCGGGTAAATTTGAATCGTTTGTTGATCAAGGGACATCAGACGATGTTTGCCATTTATGCCTGACATCCGGAACCACCGGGCTTTCAAAAGGATCCATGATGACCCATAGAAATTATATCAATATGGGTCTTCAGCTTTCCAAAATAGATCCCCTGGAATCGACAGATGAATATCTATCCTTCCTCCCCTTCGCCTGGATCGGAGAGCAGATGAATTCCTTTGGTGTGGCCATGGCCACCGGCATTACCATCAATTTCCCGGAATCCGTCGAAACAGCCATGGACGACCTAAAAGAGATCGGTCCGCATTTTATGTTTGGCGCTCCCAGGATCTATGAAAATATCCGTTCGCAAATCTGGTTGAAGATAGATGAATCCTACCGCTTGAACCGATTGTTTTATAATTACTTCATTAAAACCGGTGAACAGGCAGCTTCCTACAAAATGAGCGGTAAAAAGATGCCCGGACTGCTGAGACTGAAATCCTGGCTGGGTACCAATCTCGTTTTAAGACCGCTGATCAATCAAATAGGCCTGCTGCGTTTACGAAGAGCCTACACCGGCGGTGCTGCCCTGGGGCCGGAGTTGTTCACGTTTTACCAGGCCATCGGTGTTAATTTAAAGCAGATTTACGGTCAAACAGAAATTGTGGGTATCGCTTATATGCATCGCGATGGTGATGTTCGACCCGATACCGTTGGTTTTCCTCTACCGGAAACCGAATGCAAGATATCCGAAAAAGGTGAGATTCTTTCCAAATCGCCTTCCGTCTGCAAAGGCTATTACAAGCTACCTGACAAAACAAAGGAAGACTTCGCAGATGGCTGGCTTCATTCAGGTGATGCGGGCCATATCGATAAAGACGGTCACCTGGTGGTGATCGACCGGCTATCCGATGTGATGCACAATAATAACGGGGAAATGTTCAGTCCCATGTTTCTGGAAAACAAACTGAAATTCAGTCCTTATATTAAGGAAGCCTTGATCCTGGGAGACAAAAAAGAATTTGTATCCTGCCTAGTCAATATCGATCCCGTGATTGTAGGTAAATGGGCCGAAGACCGCGGTATCTCCTACACCACTTTTATGGACCTATCCCAAAAGACCGAAGTGAAGGAATTGATGCGTCAGCAGGTGATCGAGTTCAACAGAAATGCTGAAAAAGAACATTATAAGATTAAACGCTTTGCAGTGCTCTATAAACTGCTGGATGTAGATGACGGTGAACTGACAAAAACCGGAAAGATACGCCGGAAGTACGTTAATGAAAAATATGACGCCATCATTTCAACCCTCTTTGATGAATCCATTCACCGGAAAAATGTCGAGGCGGAATTTGTCTATCAAGACGGTCAAAAAGCAATCGTTGAAACAGAAATTGAATTTTTTACAATGTATGAATGAGGTGGGATGAGTTATTTCTTTCAACTTGTGATTAGCGGTATTGTGGTCGGGTCTATCTATGCGCTTTCTGCCCTGGGATTCGTGCTGATATATAAATCGAGTCGGGTGCTGAATATTGCGCACGGCCAGATCATCGCCGCGGGGTGCTTCATTACCTACTCGCTGACAGTCTGGCTTGGTATTCCCATTTATCTGTCTTTCGTGGCGAGCCTGATCATTACCTTCTTCCTGGCGATGAGCGTAGAAAGGATATTTCTACGAAAACTGATAGGAGAACCGATCATTTCGGTAATTATGGTAACCATCGGCCTCATGTCCATTTTGGACGGCATTATCTATTTGACTCCTTTTGGTTCGGAGAATTTTTCCTTTCCCGAATTTTTTCCACCGGAACCCATTGCCATGGGTGGTGTCTCTATCTCCTGGACACAGTTGGTTGGGGTTATCGTTACTATTATTTTGATCGGCGCGTTTTCCTGGTTTTTTAAAAAATCCACCATTGGTATCTCCATGCGGGCAGTCTCCGATGACCAACTGGCATCGATGTCGATCGGCGTGTCCGTGCCAAGAGTGTTCGGACTTGCCTGGGCCACTGCAGGATTAACCGCAGCTGCAGCCGGAGCTATCATAGGCAATATCACCGGCTTGAATTTTGACACCTTGCACTCTTTTGCCATCGCCGTATTTCCAGTGGTGATCCTGGGAGGATTAGACTCCATTTTGGGAGCAGTCCTGGCCGGCATCATCATGGCCCTGATCCAACAGTTTGCCAGTGGTTATCTGGACGGGAATTGGGGGCTTTATGGTACTGCAGAGGTACTGCCCTATATTTTGCTTTTGGTTATTCTGCTGTTCAAACCACACGGATTATTTGGAACACATGAGATTGAAAGGGTTTAGAATATGTCAGCAAATCGTTGGTTAGCAACCGGAAACTATTATACATCCTATAAATCAGAACAGAGAATTTTTTCCACCCATCTGGATCGCAGTATATTTACGGTATTTATAATTTGCCTGTTTGCCTGGCCCTTGTTTTTCCAGTTGAGCAACAAGTACATGTTTGTGATCGATAATATCCTGATTGCAATTATAGCTGTGCTGGGTTTGAACCTGCTGACAGGATTCGCCGGTTTGATTTCAATAGGCCATGCGGCATTTGTAGGAGTGGGAGCATACACTGTAGCAGCATTTATCAATGTTATCGGATTTGATCATGGCCTAGTCACCCATGGATGGTTGGTGCTGATTCTTGTTGCGGGATTTGTGGGGGCCTTGTTCGGGGCTTTTGTCGGGTTGCCGGCGTTACGATTGAAACATCTATACCTGTTGATGGCCACATTGTCGTTTCAGGTCATCTTTCAATGGGTGATAAATTTTTCAACCTTTTTCAACCAGGGTCAGACTATTTCTGTTCCCCGTGTCTACTGGTTTGCAGGCAAAGTATCCAGGCAACAGCATTATCTGTTTTGGTATTATGTCATTTTAATAATCATTGTGCTGTTTGGATTTGGAATCAGAAACCTGTTACGAACCCGGCATGGGCGCTGTCTGGTTGCCGTGCGTGATAACGACAGGGCAGCGGATGCCATGGGCATGCATCCCGGGTTTACCAAGGTTTACGCATTTGCCCTGGCGGGTTTTCTGGCTGGAGTTGCCGGTGCTTTGCACGCTTATCTGTTTCGCGGTGTTGGTTTTGAGTCTTTTACCTTACATCATTCCATCGTCTATCTGGCCATGGCGATTGTGGGAGGAATGGGTACCTTGAACGGCTCATTTTGGGGACCTTTGGCCATTCAGACACTGGAACTTCAGGTAGAAAGACTGGCCGAAGAGGCAGGTCACTACTTTCCTTCCAGTCTGAACCTGGCCACCGCACTCCGCCCTTTGACATTTGGGCTGGTTATCGTGTTGTTTTTGATGTTTGAACCAAGAGGAATTGCCAACTGGTGGCGAATCATCCGCTCTTATGTGAAGTTATGGCCATTTCGATATTAGTGACACCTTTATCTTTCTCACAATGTCTGTTTTCCGAAAGCAGACTCAATTTTCAACGCCTTTATTAAAAAATGGAGGTTCCAATGAAAATAGCAAAACTTATAGCGATACTTGGCTCTTTGTCATTAATTCTGTTTATGACAGCTTCCTGTGAAAAGAGCAGTGAGGAAGGAGCGACATCTGCAGGCACAACCGGGAAGGAATTTGTTCTTGGCTCTTCCCTGGCAATTACAGGTCCCACTTCCGATGCCGGAAGTCCTTACGCCAAAGGTATTGAAGATTATTGTAAATATACCAATGCAGAGAAGATTCTTGGTGATGATTCGGTAAAATGTGTCATTCGAGATGACGCTTACAAAACGGAAACCACCAAACGAAATTTTGAAGATTTTGTCACCCAGGGCATGGTCATTTATCTAAACTATTCTACCGGCAGCACCCTTGCTCTGAAACAGGATTTTGAAGAAGAGAAAATTCCCGTGTTGCCCGCCTCATTTCACGCGGGAAACCTGGATAATTCCAACTATATCTTTCTGCCAATTGCTTCCTATTCAGAGCAGGCCATCGGACTGGCTGAGTACGTCGTGCAAAACCATAAAGGCGGAACTCCGAAAATCGCCCTTTTTCTCCATCCCTCCGCATTCGGACGTGGACCATTGGAAGATGTTAAAAAGGCGATTGAAGCAGGCCTCAAGGCAGATCTGGTGGAAGTCGTTGAGCACGGTAAAGATCTCGATAATACAGCCGTCATTAAAAGACTGACCAGCAAAGGAGTTCAATATGTCATCAGTCAAACTGTTCAACCTCCCGTTGCAACCCTGTTAAAAGATGCCAATCGTCTTGGTCTGGCAGCCAAGGATTTTGGTGAAAAAGGCAAACTGACATTTCTCGGATGTCACTATGCAGGCGGTCCGGACTTAATTGCGCTGGCTGGCTCTGCTGCCGAAGGCACCTTTTGGACCACTTCCTACACCATGACAACGGAACAGGGAGAAAATGCATTGCCTGTTCAATTAGCAAAGCAATTCGGAAGGGACGCAGAGCTTGGCAAGTCACAGAATTATATGAATGGTATCATGGTAACCCAAATTGCAATCGAGGCCATGAAACGGATTAAGAATAAGGGTGGAGAAATTACAAAAGCTGCGTTGTACGATGAACTAAATCAAATGAATGGTGCAAACGACTATTCCCCTGGAACAACGGTAGGGCCTGTATCCTTTTCCAAATCGGATCGCTCCGGTGTTGATGCCCTGCAGCTTTACAAGGCCACCAACGGAGAATTCCGCTCTTATGGAGAGCCCTTTACTTCTGCGTTTTATGGTAAGATTAAGTAAGCAGCCTGGTTTAAGCTAAATGAGGTTGAGTAATCGGAATCATTTTGCATCCAAGTGCACGTGTAAGTTGACGTGCACGTGCACGGGGAAGCAAAAAAATCTCAAAATATAAAATTTAAAATCTAAAAAAGCGAATTCCGCTCTTATGGCGAGCCGTCTATTTCTGAGTTCTATTGCAAGATCAAGCAAGCAGCCGAATGATTCGGTTTGATATCGTTGTTGAAGGACCGTTGACGTTCACATGCACGAGCACGTGCACGGGGAAGCAAAAAAATCTCAAAATGTAAAATTTAAAATCTAAAATGTAAAAAAGGGGTTCTGTGACAAAGTTGTTGGAAGTGAACAATGTCGAAGTGGTGTATAACGACATCATTCAGGTGCTGAGGGGTGTGAGTATCAATGTTCCCGAAGGTAAGATTGTGGCACTGCTGGGTACCAATGGTGCGGGAAAAACTACCACTTTAAGAGCCATCAGCGGACTCTTAAAACCGGAAAACGGATTTATCAAAGACGGTTTTGTCCGCTTTAATGATCAAGATATCACCAACAAACTGGGCACCCATGTGGTAAAGCTTGGCGCCGTGATGGTTCCGGAAGGGCGCCGGGTTTTTAAGCATCTGAGTGTCGATGAGAATATTATTGTCGGCTCCATTACTCGCAAAGACGGGTCACAAAATATTCGTCGTGATCATGAACTGATGTATCAACACTTCCCCAGGCTCACCAAGATTAAAGGTCGGCTTGCCGGTTATTGTTCCGGTGGTGAACAGCAGATGGTAGCCATTGCCAGGGCTCTGATGGCCGCGCCCAAAATGTTGATGTTGGATGAACCTTCCCTGGGTTTGGCCCCGTTATTGGTAAAAGAGATTTTTGAAAATGTTGTAAAAATCAACAAAGAGCTAAAAACCACCATTCTTGTGGTCGAACAGAACGCCAAAATTGCTCTGGAAATTGCGGATTACGCTTATATTATGGAATCGGGTAAGATTGTTCTGGAAGGCCCGACCAATGAGTTGAAGGATAATCCGGATGTCAAGGAATTCTATATGGGAATTACACAAGGGGGAGGAAGAAAGTCTTTCAAAGAAGTGAAGTCTTACAAAAGAAGAAAACGTTGGATGTAACATGTGGCGGGTATCGCAACCGCTGATACCCAATCCCTTTTACTTGACAGCCACAACGGGGCAGGGTGCTGTTAGTATAACATGTTGCGTTGTGGACCCGAATACAAATTTCCCCACCTTTGATTTTCTGCTGGTCCCGATAATAATCTTGTCTACACCTTTATCCTCTGCAAGAAACACCAGGTTTTCGCCAATACTCATGTTATTGGCAGGCAGCATTTTGGTTTCAAACTCTATGCTGTTATCTTCCAAAACTTTTTTGGCTTCTTTTAGCAATCGTTCAGCTTCATCCAGATGGTTCAATTGGTCTTTCGGATCTCCATGCAAAGCGGTGGCTGCCAAAATCTTTGCCTTAAATGCTTTGGCATATATGACCGCATGCTGAAGAGCAATTTTGGCCTGGCTGGTACCATCGTAGCAAACCATAAATAGCATTGTTATTCCCCGGAATAGTGGCAATAGGTGCGTTATTCGCAACCTGAACAGTCATATTCAACATTCATCTGAAAACGATTTTAATTCAAGCAACATAACTTGTCTGCCCGATATTTTCGTTTCTATTGACGGACTCCGAATGTTGTTTATGATTTATCCAAAAAACTCCGCCCTGTCAAGGATTATCAATGAGTTAAGGACAATGGAAAAGCGGAACTTATTCCCGAAAACATAACCTCAAATGACCTACTGGTCGATTTGCTTGTAAACCCTGAAAAGGCAATGATAACATTTAATGTCACGTTGAAATCTTGAAACAAAACAAAAAAACAGACTTGACCTTGCCGAGAGAAGACGATGCCAAACAAGAACCCGTATCCTCATTTGCTTTCCCCATTGGAGCTTGGATTTACCACATTGAAAAACAGGGTTTTGATGGGTTCCATGCATACCAATTTGGAGGAGGCTCCCAATGGGTTCACCAAGCTGGCCGCATTTTATTCAGAACGAGTGCGTGGAGGTGTGGGATTAATTGTAACGGGAGGTATAGGGCCCAACGAGGAAGGATCAGTCTATACGGGAGCCGCCAAACTAACAAACGACGAAGAGGCAGAGAAGCATAAGATCATTACCGAAGCCGTTCATGCAGACGAAGGGAAGATCTGCCTGCAGATTTTACACACCGGCAGGTATGCTTACAACGACATTTCCGTTGCACCTTCAGCAATCAAAGCACCAATCAATCCCTTTACTCCCCGTGAAATCGATAGTGCAGGCATAGAAAAGCAGATTCAGGACTATGTCAATTGTTCTATTCTGGCTCAAAAAGCCGGATATGACGGGGTCGAAATCATGGGCTCCGAAGGCTACTTTATCAACCAGTTCATTGTTTCCCACACCAACCAACGAACCGATGAATGGGGCGGATCGTTTATAAACAGAATCAGACTTCCCATAGAGATTGTCCGCAGGGTTCGCGCAGCAGTTGGAGAACGTTTTATATTGATTTACAGATTATCCATGCTGGATCTCTTAAAAGAGGGCAGTTCCTGGGAGGAGGTCGTTACGCTCGGAAAGAAAGTCAAAGAGGCAGGTGCCACAATCATCAACACAGGTATTGGCTGGCACGAAGCGCGAATACCAACCATTGCTCCCATGGTACCCCGTGCAGCATTTACCTGGGTTACAGCCCGTTTAAAAGAGGAGGTGGCAGGGCCTTTGATTACCTCCAATCGCATCAATTCACCTGAAGTTGCAGAAGCCGTCCTGGCAAGAGGTGATGCGGATATGATCTCCATGGCCCGTCCCTTTCTGGCAGATGCGGAATTTGTTAAAAAAGCAGCAGAAAACCGCGCACCTGAAATCAATACCTGCATCGCTTGCAACCAGGCCTGCCTTGATCATTCATTCAGCGGACAGGTAAATTCCTGCCTGGTAAATCCCAGGGCGTGCCATGAAACAGAATTGAACTTCGAACCCGCAACAAGGAAAAAACATATTGCCGTGGTCGGGTCCGGACCAGCCGGGCTTGCATTTGCTACCAACGCGGCCTCGCGTGGTCACCAAGTCACCCTTTTTGAAGCCGGCAAGCAAATCGGAGGACAATTCAATCTTGCCAAAAAAATACCGGGTAAAGAAGAGTTCCACGAAACCTTGCGCTATTTTAAGAAGCGAATTGAAACGACTGGGGTTCAGCTGGTCCTGAATAAACGTGTCACAGCGTCCGAGCTGAAATCCGGCAATTTTGATGACATCGTCATCGCAACAGGTATCACACCCAGGATACCGGACATTAAGGGCATCGATCACAATAAGGTTGTTGGCTATATCGATGTGGTAAAGGGAGCACCTGTAGGAAAAAGGGTTGCCATTGTCGGTGCGGGAGGGATCGGATTTGACCTGGCAGAATTGATCTCACATGACGGTCCTTCATCAAGTACCAACATAGAGCAGTTTATGGATGAATGGGGTGTCGACATGTCCCTTGAATCCCGCGGCGGGATGAAAGGTTCCTATAAATCTCCTTTGCCTTCACCACGGGAGATTTATCTGCTGCAGCGAAAAGAGACCAAAGTTGGACAGAACCTGGGGAAGACGACGGGATGGATTCACCGGCTGACTCTGCGCCGAAAAGGCGTGCAGATGATTGCGGGCGTGAACTACGAAAAAATAGACGATGATGGACTTCATATTACAGTTGGAGGAAACCATCGACTGTTGGAGGTTGATACAATTATTATTTGTACCGGGCAAGACCCATTAGATAGTCTGGCAAAAGAGCTGAAGGGTTACCCTGTCCATCTAATCGGTGGGGCAGACCTGGCAGTGGAGCTGGATGCCAAACGAGCTATCCGCCAGGGGTCCGAACTTGCGGCAAAAATCTAAGACAGGAGATACCATGGAAAAGCATCCTGAGCATAAAGCCGGTTTTAAAAAGCTTACAGAGAGATACATCGTCAAGGTTGGAGATTCTGTGATTGTCGATACCACCAATGCCATCCAGCTGACAGAAAGTTGTCACAGGGGAGTGTACCCGCCTGTTTTGTATTTTCCGTTTAATGACACGGCAAAAGAGTACCTGGTGCCATCCGACCTTCATACCTTCTGTCCATTGAAGGGTGAAGCCTCTTATTATGATCTGGTTGTTGACGATAAGACACTTGAAAATGCGGTCTGGTACTATCCCCAACCACTGGAATATGTACCAGAGCTGAAGGGCTATTTGTCCTTTTACACAGACAAGGTAAAAATAGAAACAACCGGGGATTAACTACAGCCCCCACAGCTACTGCACGAACTACAGGAACTGCAAGAGCTGCAACCGGATGCACCGCCGCTGTCATCGCCTCCGAACCAGCTTGATTCTTCAGTTCCTCCCATCTCACTGCTGCCTGTCTCCGAGTATAGATTGGCAGATTCCAGCTCCCCTTGAAATTCATTATCACCGTGCCCGTCGATATCAAACTCATACCATTCGCACTCATTCCCCGCCTGCAGGCAGTAGCCGGGAGATAATATCTGGATAAGCTTTTGGTAATTATTTGTAATAAGAAAATCGATGAATGTTTTCATCTTTTCATCGGTTACGGCATATTTCCCGGTAGCCAGCTTGATTTTAATTCGATAAGGATTTCCTGTTTTTTCCTGTCGTTCCAGCTGCGAATCGATCCATGCCTTGAATCCCTGCAAGTGATTCAGCTAACAAGTTGGTGAATTCGCCTCCAAGAAAAATAGAAAACTCTGTGCCCTCTGTGGTTGATATTTACTGGCTTGATTAACGTAAGGACAATTTAACCACAGAGACACAGAGAGCAAAGAGAAAAAAATAGTTGAAAACTTCGTGTGCTTCGTGTCTTCGTGGTTAAAAAATACAAATATAAAATTGATGAGTAAGAGTTGCCCATTCTACAAAATTCAGGAATTTTTTTTATTTTATTAAATCTAATTATTGTTTCTTCATTTTTACATCAATCGATTTCTAATGAACTGAATTGAAAATATCCAACAAGGTCATATGCCTGAACTCTATGCTAAATAGACAACTTGGTTTTAAACTGGATCGCATTAAAAGAGTTATAATTATAAATATTTACCCTCAAAATATGAAATCGATTCTTTGCTCATTGATGACAATTTCTCCCTGGTATTGAGAATCGTCAGAATCTTTTTACCTATTAGTTGCGATAAAGAAATAACGAAATTAATATGTGCGCCCTTTTAAAATATATAAACAAAACAGGAAAAATATTTATTGAAATTTTACAATATTTAAATTGGAACTTCAAATTTGCGAAAGAACATTGTTTCAAGAACTTAGAAACTTGATTTTTTGTTTTCGTTGACAACACAGGTTTGAAACACTTAGAACCCTTCCAAAACCATTTTATCTTACACTTGTCATCCCGGACTCCGATCCGGGATCTACGATGGCAGTTCA
>JANQGZ010000086.1:0-5148 GCA_028282825.1 SAR324 cluster bacterium | reverse complement strand
TTTATCTTACACTTGTCATCCCGGACTCCGATCCGGGATCTACGATGGCAGTTCAACAGGTTACCGGAGGGTAAACATGAAACGTTTTCTGACCTTATTACTTTTTCTAGCTATGTGTTACTTTGGCCTTGCAGGCTGTACCGGAGGGGGTTCCGGTGGAGACAGTGGTACAACCTTACAGACTGAACCAGTGGAGACACCACCGGACGGTGGGGATGAAGAGATCCCCATCCACAATCTCTTTGCGTCCGAACCGGGTACTATGGTTTCCATGTCTGCCCTCACAGGCACCGTTGATCCGGTGGGGACTAACATCGTGGATGATTTCGACGGGGATGGTCTGGTCAACAGCAAGGAAACCACCGGCAATGTCTGGGTGGCGGATTACCCTCATATCGGAGCCAGTATCTCGACACCGGTCACCATGAGGATTGAAATTCTCTATAACAGTGAGACCAGTTCCAAAGAATTGAGTTCCGAAATCATGGCCGAAGATACGGAAAACACCAAAGTCAACTCCTCCGATGTGGTCCACCGCAAGGAAGTCAATAACAGAACCGTGCAATTCCAGGATAGAATTCTGACCACAAGTTCTCAAAGTTTGAGCATTGGTGCACGACGTATTGATGGATTTAAGAGAGGGCGCATCGCTGCCAATATTAAAACAGCGGGGATTGGTAGTGTTCGAACCAAAGGCGCCACCAGCCTTTCCAATTCCTATACCGATACCACAGACCGTACCTTCACCGATTGGGTGGACAAACCCTTTAAAAACGATGTGGACGCCGAGGGCTGGGCTCAAAAAGACAACTCCAAATCCAAACGAGCCAAACAACTCAGAACCGAATATCGGACTGTCAGCGATACGAGCAAAAAGATCAAACCCAATTCCGGGTATGTGAGGGCTTCACTTTACATCACCAACAACACGGTGAACATGCCGGTGAAGCTTACCAATATTCTTTGCTCCTTTATGCTGGAAAACAGCGATGGCAAGTTGCTACCCGTGCAAAGTTTCAGATTGAGAAACGATGATTATTCCCTGTTTGAACTCAACCTCTATGGCGATAAGACTTTTGGTCCATACGTGATTGAGTTAGCCAATCTGAATACCCAGGAAATCAAAGATGCCATTGCCAAAGGCTACAATCCTCGTATTTTCCTGGTGGACTACCAGATGGAGCACGTGCCGGATTCCAATTACCGCACTGCCCTCAGCGGCAGTTTCAGTGGAAACAATCTTAAAATTGTCGAAGAAAATGCCAAGGGGCGGACGGCAGGCATCAAGCTGGTTTATCCCGGAGACCGTCAGTTTTTTAGAGTGACCGCCTTTGATACCGATGGGGTGGAATCCAGAACCGGTTCCATAGGTGCCACCACTTTTTCCCCCGGTGTTTCCCTGGAAAAAGCCCTCAATAGAATTACTTACTCAGGGGTGGATATCCAGTACGCTGATATTGTCTTTGATATGTCGGGTATGGACCCGGAGTTTTCTATTCCAAGGTTTCACATCCGCACCATTAAAAGCATCAACGGGGAGGAGATGAAACTGCCTTTCCCTGTTGTGGATAGCGTTCCTTACAAAACCATCGCCGGAAACCATGTGGATAAGGATGGCATCAGCCTGGGAGGTTCTTCCACGGCTTACCTGGTAAAGCCCATCGGTGAATGGACCGATCAGGAGATCCAGGACTTTAAAGTCTGGGCAGTCTTTGAAAACGGGAGGTATTATCTCCACACAGGCGATGTCTTGTCGACAGGCGATATCCCCACCTATTTTGAATACCAGATTCCGGGACAAACAGCCGTCAGGGTGCCCATGGTCAAGGGCATCCAAAGCATGATCTGGCCGGGGGATCATTATGATATCGTCTGCCTGGAATTTGAAGAGCAGGAAGAAGAAACACAGGTTTTTGGAAGCAATCCCCTTGAAACGGGAGAAGCCCTTTCTTTTAATACAAAATGGAACTTGGATACCATTGAAGAGTTTCCTTTCCAGCCCGATGCCGGATCAGCATACCTGGGTGAAGCCATCTTGGGAGATACTATCGAGTTTTCTATCAAACTGAATCAAACGAGATATCTCAACCCCGATTTCGGCACACCGGATACCACCACCGAACCCGGCAAACGCATCTACCAAGCGTTCAGTTACGATCTGGATAGACCGGTAGTCACCAGGAAGTTTGAGATTGATGAAGCTGTGGATTTTGAGATCAGTTTCGGATTAGGCGGCCAATACAAGCATTGGACCAATTTGGTGGACCCCATCAACCGCAGTCCCTCCTCCATCTACACCCTGGATGTCAGCGATCGCAACTGGAACTACCTGGATCAGGAATTCACCATTCGTGTCCCCATCCCCATGAATCTGGATGGCGTAGGACCGGATGGCACCGTCAAGATCTTCATCCGACCGGCCAGAAACAACGCCTATAGGGAATCTGTCTGGCCATTGCCTTATACAGAAGTCAAACAATTCAGGGGCACTTTATTTGCTGCAGCCAATACTGGTGCCACTCAAATTGAAGTCACCGATACAGTGGGAACAGCCTACGTGAATGACACCCTCTACCTGGATGGCTATGGCTACCAGATCAATTCGGTGGATATCCAAACAGACAAGACTGTTCTCACGTTCGCTACCACCCTGCAATCGGACAATGCCGCTGGAGCAGATGTGTTTGTCAATCTTTCAACCAATTACCCGGAACCAATCATGCAAATTGAGGTGGATGATGGTTTTGAATCAGCCTGGAATCTGGCCAATCCTGATTCATCAACAGACAACGGTGATGCCTTCAAGCCTCTCACCCTAATGGATCAAGATCTCGATTCCCCGGTAAACTTTCTGGGATATTATCACAACCAGATGGAAACCAACTGGCTGGGACACCAGATTTACTCCAATCCCTATTGGAACCAGTGGACAGATTCATCTAAATTTAAACCACAATCAGAGAAGTTCGAGTCGATTCAAACAGCTGGTAGTAACCGAATGTCTGTGGAATACAGCAATTTTGATGCAAGATTTCTGTTGTCAGGTGGTGAAAATCTTGTCAGCACCGATGCAACGAATGATCAGGAATATCCGAAACTGGCCAGTTATGGCAACAAAGCTTTAGCAGTCTGGCAATCTAAAAATGCTTCCGGTGATTATGACATCAGGGGCCGAGTGATCGATCTTACTCCTGGGAATGAAGGTGCATTATTGGGTAGTGAAATTGCGATCAGTTCAAACAACGTTAATACCCAAAAAGAGCCTCAGGTTTCAGTAATTAATAACAAAGCAATTGTAACCTGGCTGTCTGATGACGTTGTGAGCACTATATTTCAAGTGAAAGGTCGTGTTATCGATTTATCAAACGGCAGCGAAGGACAATTTTTAAGTCCAGAATTCTTAGTTAATACTACTTTGAATTTAAGTCATGCCGAACCAAGGTTGGCGACAGCAAACAATAAGGCAATAGTTGTTTGGTGGTTAATTACACCGTCATTCACTTATGAAGTCGAAGGTCAAATTGTAGATCTTTCGACAGGCAATGAAGGAGCTTTGATAAATTCAAAATTGTCTATAAACACTAACAATACTGACGGACAATACGATCACGAAGTCGCAGCTCTTGGCAATAAAGCTTTTGTGGTTTGGCACTCAAGTCATAGCGGAAAGTTGACAATTCAAGGTCAGATTATTGATTTAGCATCCGGCAACGAAGGAGAATTTCTTGGTGCTGAAAAGACAATCAACTCAACGAATGTCTATGCCGAAACCTATCCACATGTGATTGTGCATAATGAAAAGGCCTTAGTGACATGGAAGTCTTACGCAAATTCACCGGGAACTCTTATCGATATTAAAGGCCAAGTTGTGAATTTGTCGTCCGGGTTCGAGGGGGAATTGATTGGTTCTGAAACCATACTAGATACAAATAATACTGGTATGAACAATGTGCTTCTGATGGAAGTGGTTGGCAACAAAGCATTTGTTGCCTGGAAATCACATGATGCCGGAGGCCAAAATCAAATTGAAGGTCGGACAGTAAACTTGGAGACTGGTAAGGAAGGAGAAACGATTGGTTCTACCCTTCTTATCGATCCCAGGGATGGTGACGAGTCAAATCTTGACCTAACTTCATCTGACGGAAGGGTATTTGTTGTTTATACCTCAAATACATTAGGTCCAGGGAACGACATCATGGGGCAAATAATAGATTTGACAACAGGCCACGAGGGTAGGCTAATCGGCTCACCGGTTCTGATCAGTATAAACAGAACGAGTCACCAGGCAAACCCCTCAGTAGTGAATAATCAAGGTGTGCTTAGTATTATTTGGGAATCAATGGATAACGAGGTTGATTACGATATAAAATCACAAGTTATGCAATTAAAAGATGATTTATTGGATGAAAACCTCAACTACTTCAAAGCCCCGCTGCTGGAACGCGACTACGAAGTCAAAGCCCGGATTGTGGAGGAGTTGCAGTAGTTGATTAATAAATTTTCACCACAGAGACACAGAGAGCACAGAGAAGAAATGAATTAAAAACTTCGTGTTCTTCGTGTCTCCGTAGTGAAAAAATATAAGGTATATAATTGTTTGGTAAAAGCTGCCTATTCTACAAAATTCAGGAATTTTTTTTATTTTATTAAATCTTATTATTGTTTCTTCATTTTTACATCAATCGATTTCTAATGAACTGGATTGAGAAAATTCAACAACATCATATGCCTGAACTCGATACTGAATAGACAACCTGGTTTTAAATTGGATCGCATTAAAAGAGTTATAATTATAAATATTTACCCTCAAAATATGAAATCGGTTCTTTGCTCATTGATGACAATTTCTCCCTGGTATTGAGAATCGTCAGAATCTTTTTACCTATTAGTTGCGATAACGAAATAACGAAATTAATATGTGCGCCCTTTTAAAATATATAAATTAATCATGAAAAATATTTATTGAAATTTTACAATATTTAAATTGCAACTCCAAATTTGTGAAAGAACATTGTTTCAAGAACTTAGAAACTTGATTTTTTGTTTTCATTGACAACACAGGTTTGAAACACTTAGAACCCTTCCAAAACCATTTTATCTTACACTTGTCATCCCGGACTCCGATCCGGGATCTACGATGGCAGTTCA
>JANQGZ010000046.1:0-52051 GCA_028282825.1 SAR324 cluster bacterium | reverse complement strand
GCTGAATCGGTGATTCGCGATACCGATATGGCGGCTGAGATGTCTGAATTCACCAGAAATCAGATCATGACACAATCAGCCACAGCCATGCTGGCCCAGGCAAACCAAACACCGAATAACGTACTGGCTCTGTTGCAGTAATGAACTTGTAGCAGCAGGAAGGCTCGATCCGGTCTTCAATAAAATGAGGGATCGAGGGTGAACAATACATTCGAATCGGAAATTGACATGCTGTTGATTCAAATCGATGAAGTCGATCTGGCTAAGTAAAATCGATTTCATTTCATACTATTACAAACAACAGGTGTAAAAATGAAAGATTATAACGGACACAGCGCCGTATTCAAGCGGACGGTGGATTTTAATCGAAGGGTTGAGACTGCCTTGGGCCTCAGTAGAGGTGATCCGGTACCGCAGAAAGAATATGTGTCACCAGTAAACCAGGGACGGTTTTCGGTGATTGGCAAACTGGAGAACACGGTTTCCATGTTGCAGACAGCCAGAATCAACATTGAGAAAATGAAAGGCTGGCTGATTGAAATGAAAGAGTTTCTGGACAAAGAACGAAACAGGTCTTCCTGGGCGAAAGTGCCTGCATCGGTCATAAACAACTTTCTTTCGGATAGGATGTCGTGTTTAAAAGTTACATCCGAAAAAGTGAGTTTTGAAGGAAGGCTGTTACTAAACGGGAACAGTGGTGTTTATGGGAAGACCGTTGGTGATAACTTGAGATTTATACGCGGCTCGGCCCGTGTACTGACCTCCGAGGAATTGGGTTATCCCATTACCATATACCAGGAAGCCAAACCTGCTCTTTTGAGAGGGACAGGAGAAGTCAGTGAAGAAACTATTAAACATGAAAGCCTGATCGCCTTATCCAACGGTAAGCAGGAGGTGCGATATAAAATCAGGGATGATGATACGCCTGATCGACTGATTGTAAATCTCCAACGTTGTCTCTTGGAACATGGACTCGATATTAGTGTGTTCAGGACAAAAGATAATCATTTGCTGTTCAGGCATAACCAATCGGGTTCTCGTTCCAGCTTCCAGGGGATGAGCGATAGAACAAGGATAATTTCCCATATACCTGGGGAGTACAAAGCAGCTGAACCGGGGTTGGACGTGAATGGAACTATTGGTTCAGAGAGTGCCCATGGCGACGGAGGTTTCCTGATCGGAGACAAGGGAAACAAGAAAACGGACGGATTGGTAATTTTTTATGATGGGGTGGTTGATTACCCGGGGCAGGTCGTCGGATATGTCAAGGTCAAACAAAATGGTTTGCTGGTTCCACTGGACTCCAATGAGTCTAAAATGGAGATTCTCAGTATTCCATCGGTCAAACCGACAATCCTGGCAGCGGGCGTTTCGAATAGCAGCGGGTTTAGGGATCTCAGTGTGATTAGAGGAAATACCGAGACTGAATGCAGAGACTCCATTCGGATGATTTTGTGGTCGATGACCTACATCGATTTTCTGCTCGATGAGCTGAAGTGGAAAGAAAAGATCTATGTGGATAGGGCGGTGGAATTGTTACGCTCAACCATTAGGCCCCAGTCTGCAGGGGATGAGTTGCTTTATCTTTCCAAAGATAAGGCAAAGGACATGGTAAACCAGCTGAAGTCCATGCTAACGCCGGTTTCCGTAATGAAGGTAACATCATGGAAGTAAACTAATTCAAAGGTTTTTTTAACAAGTCTAAGTAACTGAATGCTTAGACAGGTTTTTCTCAACATGGCGGACAGGGAAGTCTGCTTGTAACAAAAACAAGGAGGAATTTAATGAGCTTGAGAATTAACCACAATACCAGTGCGATTAATTCCCACCGGAATCTGGAGGCAAACCAGAGGGCGATGGGAAAAACACTGGAGAGGTTATCATCCGGACTCAGGATTAACAGGGCTGCGGAAGGTCCTGCATCTCTGGTTATTTCTGAACAGATGAGAGCCCAGATCGCCGGCTTGACGCAGGCGATTGATAACTCGGAGACAGCTATTTCGCTGGTTCAGACCACTGAAGCGAACATGGCGGAAGTAGCGAACCTGCTGGTGTCTATGCGCCAACTGGCCATCCATGCTTCAAACGAGGCTGTGAATGACGAGGTTATGCTGGAAGCGGATCAGCAGGAAATGGAAAATGCCTTGGCCACCATCGAACGGATTTCTGAACAAGCGCAATTCGGTCAGAAAAAATTGTTGGATGGCTCCAGGGGAGCTTCCGGGGTTACAACCGGGGCTAATCTGGATTTTGTCGGGGCAACACTGGCGACCGGCGATTCCAGGGAAAATGGATTTGCAGTCAAGGTGACAGAACTTGCTACCAGGGCAAGTGCCGCAGGTACCCAGATGTTGACAAATGAAATTGTGAAGGCCGGGGAGACGTTGACCATCATTGAAAATGGTAAAATGGCGACGTATACCTCTCATGCGGATGACACATCGGCCACGATGATCCAGAATCTAAGATCCGAAGTTGCAAGGAAAGGATTGAATGTTGATGTAATCCTTAATGAGCAGGGTATTCTGGAGGTTTTTCATAAAGAATACGGTTCTGAATTTGGCTTCCAGGTTATGAGTTCCACGGACGGAATTCTTAGCAAGGTCGGAGGAGAGATCAGCATAGCCGACAAAGGTGTGGACATCAAAGGCACGATCAATGGTGAATCAGCAGTTGGTAAAGGGCAGATTTTAACCGGAGTGGAAGGTGCAAAATGTGTTGATGGACTCAGTGTTCGTTACACCGGGGATGCAGGAATCGTCTTTGACCCCGGATGCGTTGTCGCTGATATTGAAACCGGGGAGATTATTGAAGAACCTCCTCCACAGGAAATGCCTGAAGGTGGCATCGAGGTTGGACGTGTGTTTGTATCCCAGAATTCCATGAAGTTTCAGGTCGGTGGCAACAGGGGACAAACAGTGGGTATTTCGGTCGGAAGTATGAACCCGGAAAAACTGGGTACCGGAATTATGAATAAATCCGGTTATCGAAATATAAATGATATTGATGTCCGTAACTTTCAAGGCGCTCAAGATGCTTTGGAACTGATTGATGATGCCATCAACGATATATCAGCTCTCAGGGGTGAATTGGGAGCATTTCAGAAAAACACATTGGAGGCAAATTTATCAAATATAAGAATTGCAAACGAAAACCTGATTTCATCTGAATCAGTCATTCGAGATGTGGACATGGCAAAAGAAATGGCTTCTTTTACCAGGAACCAGATTATGACCCAGTCCGCAACAGCAATGCTGGCTCAGGCGAACCAACTACCCCAAAATGTTTTGCAGCTGTTGGGGTAGGGTAGTGCCGAAGAAAACAGGAAGGTCTTCTTCGGAATAGACCGGGATTTATTTAGATAGACCGGTCGTTTTTAAGTGAATTGTTGTCAGAATTTTGAAAATAAACCAAGCAGAAGCATAAGGCAGTTTTGGTTTTGGATTTGATGAATACAACGATTCTGTTATTTTTTATGCAAATTAAACCCTAGTGTAGAAAGTATAATCTACAGGGAGGTGGATTTTGACTTTTCGAGTAAACCATAACGTCGCGGCGCTGAATTCGCACCGGAGGTTACAAGCAAACAATGCTGGTTTAACGAAGAATCTGGAAAAGCTATCTTCCGGGACAAGGATCAATCGGGCTTCTGAAGGTCCCGCTGCGTTTATGATATCGGAGCATATGCGGTCTCAAATCGCGGGATTGAATCAGGCCATTGATAACTCGGAAACAGCGGTTTCCATGATTCAGACGACTGAAGCAGCAATGTCTGATGTTGGTAATCTCCTGAATAACATGCGGCAGCTGGCAATACATGCTGCCAATGAGGGTGTTAATGACGATGCAGCGCTACAGGCAGACCAGCAAGAGGTGGAATTCATCCTTGCTGCGATCAGTAGGATTTCCTCACAGGCACAGTTTGGAAATCAAAAGCTGCTTGATGGTTCTATGGAAACTACCGGAACTACTTCGGGTAAGGACCTGGAGTTTGTCACAGCTACCTTGGCTACGGGTGATTCTCGTGAAAATGGTTTTGATGTAAAGCTAACGCAACTTGCGACGAAATCTGACGTCATAGGTACGCAAGCGCTTACGGATGAAATCATAAAAGCGGGCGAAACCCTGTCTGTGATTGAAAACGGGAAAATGGCGACCTATACCACCACCAGAGATGATACGGTGGATACGGTAGCTAAAAACCTGCAATCAGAGATTATAACCCAGGGGATCAATATTGATGTACAGCTGACAGACGCAGGAACTTTGAACCTGATCCACAGGGAATATGGTTCCGATTATAGATTCCAAGTTTCAAGCAGTACGGCTGGAGTGTTAAGTAAAGATGCCGGAGATGTTGAAGTTGCCAATATTGGGTTAAACATAAAGGGTACCATAAACGGAGAATCTGCCATCGGTAAGGGCCAGGTCCTTACGGGTATCAAAGACTCCAAGTGTATCGACGGATTGAGTGTTCGATACTATGGTGATGGTAAAGAAGGATTTTTACCCCCTGAATGTGAAGTAAACGATCTGGAGGATCCCAACGCAAAGGAACCGCCGGAAAGGATAACCAACGACAATATGCCAGAGGACGGCGTATCGGTCGGTCGTGTTTACGTCACTCAAAATGGTACGCGTTTTCACATCGGTGGTAATCAGTATCAAACAGTCGGGCTTTCAATTAAGAACGTGAACCCGGAATATATGTCGTTGAACGTCAATAACCGTTCCGGCTTCAAGAGTTTGGCAGATGTTGATTTGACGACGTTTCAAGGAGCCCAGGATACCCTGAAGCTCGTTGATGCTGCGATTGACCAGGTATTGGAAAACAGAGGTGAACTGGGGGCGTTTCAAAAGAACTCCCTGGAAAGCAATCTTTCCAATATCAGAATCGCAAATGAAAACCTGATTTCTTCAGAATCGGTCATTCGTGATACGGATATGGCAAAAGAAATGGCCAATTATACCAGAAATCAGATCATGACTCAGTCATCAAGTGCCATGCTGGCCCAGGCAAATCAGATACCTGAGAACGTCTTAAAACTGATTGGATAATCATAAATTGGTAATCCATTCAATATTTTGATTAAGAATATCTCATTTGAACGGGTGATTGCCGAAAACTTGCTTTTCGGTCTTAATCGCCTGGTCAACAGGGATGAGGAACAGTCAACCAAATTTGGAGCGAGTATGAATCGAACCTTATAGGGTGGTGTGTGCTGTCGGAACGACAGGTGTGCACTGGAACAACCGACAGTAATAGGGCCGAATTCCCTGTTATTCATTTGATATAATCTACTCAGGGTAACGAAATTGAATCGTTGCGATTCAACAACATAACCGTCTAAATCCTGCAAGGATGCAGGTGTGGGCGTGAAAAAACTCAAAGTAATCCCTACAAGGAGGTAGATTATGAGTTTACGGATCAATCACAATACCAGTGCCTTAAACTCTCATCGAAATCTTGCAACCAACCAGGCTCGCATGGCGAAGACCCTGGAGCGGTTATCCTCTGGATTAGCTGTCAACAGGGCCGCTGAAGGTCCTGCCAAGCTTGTGATTTCGGAGCAAATGAGAGCACAAATTGCTGGTTTAAACCAGGCAATTGATAACTCGGAAACAGCAGTTTCCATGATTCAAACTGCCGAAGCAAACATTTCGGAGATCAACAATTTGCTTGTTGGTATTCGACAACTGGCCATCCATGCCTCTAACGAAGGTGTGAATGACCAGGTCATGCTGGAAGCTGATCAGCAGGAAATCGATAATGCTATTGCCACCATCGATAGAATTGCCAGTCAGGCCCAGTTTGGAAACAGGAAGATCCTTGATGGTTCAAGAGGTGCATCAGGGACTACAACAGGAAATGACCTTGAATTCGTTGGCGCAACGCTGGCCACGGGTGACTCACGGGAAAATGGATTTGACGTGAAGATCACCCAGGCAGCCTCAAAAGCCAATGTTTCAGGTACAACCGTTTTAACCCAGGAGATCGTGTCAGCTGGTGAAACATTGACTGTGATCGAAAATGGGAAAATGGCATCTTATACCTCAAATGCTGATGATACAGCAGAAACAGCCGTTCAAAACTTGCGATCCGAAATGGAACGCAAGGGATTGGACCTGGACATTAAGCTGAATGAGGGCGGTATTATTGAAATCAAACACCGCCAATTCGGTTCTGATCCATCTTTTCAAGTCTCAAGCAGCACCGCTGGGGTACTGAGTGAGAATGCAGGAGAGATTCAGATTTCCAATCAAGGACAAAATGTCAAAGGTACCATCAACGGTGAATCTGCCATCGGTAAAGGTCAGATCCTTACCGGGGTAAAAGGAGCCAAATGTGTTGATGGTTTAAGTGTTCGCTACTATGGCGAAGGAAAAGGTGTTGAAATTCCACCTGCCTGTGAAGTTGCAGATATCGAGGTGGAAGGTGATGAAGCAGAGCCGGCACAGAGACCTGAAATAACTGAAGAAGGCACTTCAGTTGGACGAGTCTTTGTGGCACAGAATTCAATGAAGTTCCAGGTTGGAGCCAACCAGGGCCAAACCGTCGGAATTTCGGTTGAAAGCGTGGGTTCTGAAAGTCTCGCCAGGGGAATCGCCAACCAGTCAGGATTTGACAGTCTGGCTGATGTGGATGTCCGCACCTATAACGGAGCACAGGATACATTGAAGATCGTCGATCAGGCGATCAATGATATCACGGCACTTCGTGGTGAACTGGGGGCATTCCAAAAGAATACCCTGGAAGCGAATCTGTCTAACTTGAGAATTGCAAACGAAAACCTGATCTCTTCAGAATCCATCATTCGCGATGTGGATATGGCAAGAGAGATGGCCGAGTTTACAAGAAACCAGATTATGACGGAATCTGCTACCGCCATGCTGGCTCAGTCCAATCAGTTGCCGGCAAACGTGCTGCAACTGATCGGCTAGAACAATACTCCCCTGGTCTGACCAGGGGAGCTCAGCTCAAAACCTCATACAAAATTCTTCCTTTGAAAAAAGAAGCCGAAACCATGGAGGGTTTCGGTTACTTTTTCGATCATTGTCCCACTACCTTGCACTAATTATCTTGATTGGTGAATAATTATAAATCATCTCTGATTGGTCATTTTTCCGGAAATTATAGTTTATTGAGCCAGTACATTTCACGTTATGCCTATTTACAGACTGGGTACCGAACTGATTTTCCCTGATCCTGCATTTGCTGATCCGGAGGGTTTGTTAGCCGTGGGAGGCGATCTTTCTCCCGAACGATTGTTACTGGCCTACAGCATGGGCATCTTTCCCTGGTATTCCGACGACCAGCCTATCCTTTGGTGGTCACCAGATCCACGGTTGATAGTAAAGCCCAAAGATGTTCATATCTCCAAAAGTCTGCAAAGAACAATAAAAAACGGCAAGTTCACAGTAACATTTGATACCGATTTTCGTTCCGTTATCCAACACTGCAGCGAGATGAAGCGCCCGGATCAGGCAGGTACCTGGATTACCGAGGAAATGATAGAAGCTTACTCTTTGTTGCACGTCAAAGGGTTTGCCCATTCAGTGGAAACGTATCTGGACGGCAAATTAGTGGGTGGTCTCTATGGGGTGTCTTTGGGCAAGGCTTTTTTTGGAGAGTCAATGTTCAGTACCTGTTCGGATGCATCAAAGGTAGCATTGGCCGCTTTGTCCAGGAAATTAGCCGACTGGAAGTTTGATTTCATCGATTGCCAGGTCACCACACAGCACCTGGTGCGTATGGGAGCCCGGGAAATTTCACGAAATGACTTTTTGGATCGGCTAAATGGTGCTCTTTACTTTGACACCCATCGGGGAGCTTGGCACTGAAGATTCCAGGCTGTCACGGTTCAATCATTTTTGTGTGAGTATCTCCTTCTTTAAACTGAACCAGTGTATATGGCTGTTGATTCATAAAATAAAAATCAAATTTGGATTTTTTCTCTCCCAGCAATGTTTGAATAAAAAATGAGGTCGGTTCGACTCTCACAGTAATAACTTCACGTTTACCAAATAATGTCTCCCTGGTTTTTTTCTTTTTTACTGACGCTTTCATGCTCAACTGGCTGAGCGATAAAGGTAGTCCTTTGTTTGTCAGTTCAACTGCAACAACTGGTAGATATAAGGTAAAACGGATCGTTTTCTTTTTAACCAGTTCATTTACCTGGGATTGAAGGTAAAAAGAAAGTACCTCAAAGGGCACCAGATCGGGAGTTATTTTGATTTTAAATTCCCTTTTTTTGCCCTTTTCCCAGACCTGGGTTAAAATTTTGTTCCTTTTATAGATATTAAGTGTTTTTAAATCGGTCCTAAAATCCTCCTCTTGATATTTAATCAATTCCCCACTTTTCTCATCAAACCACAACGTTTTTTCAGTGTAAGTTTCAAGATCTTTATCCAGGTTTCTGGATTTCTCCAACAACTCTCCGGTCTCATGATTAACTGAGTATTCAAGGGTCGTATACCCGGTTATTTCCTTCTTTTTGGCATTCCAGTGATGAAACCTCTTGGCAGTTCTGTCAGTTAACTGGCTCTTAAAACTGTAACCATTGACTTCAACCGGGAACAAAAGGATGAGAAACACAACTAAGGTGAACAGGAAACCGACTACAGTTATGTCGATTGAATAAGATGATTCTGGCGATCGTGACATTGTTTATTTGTTTTTTTTCTTCTACTATGAAGGGATATTCAACGAGTTGAAACGATTAACATAAATAACCGGGTAACCATTTGAATCGAAATGGTTTTATTTAGTGTCTGAACAGAAAATCGTTAAACCTTTATCCGGCCTGGTGCCAGATACCGGAATTCAGCTTGAAAATTAACGTGCTGTCAGCCGTCAGCTTTCAACGTTCAGTTTAAAGCATTGCAAATACAAGCCATAACTGGCTGAGAGCTGATCGTTGAAAGCACTAAACTTCGAAGCACCTAGCTGGTTTTAAAGGTTTTATTGGTTTGGGATAAATCGGTTTTCGTTCAGACTAAAGCATTACATCAAATTCTTAAAGTCGGTAATAGTATGAATATTCTCAATTTCACCAAAATGGAAGGTGCGGGCAACGATTACATTTATGTAAATCTATTTGAAGAGAATGTGAAACACCCGGGTGAGTTAGCAAAAATTATCAGTCATCGCCATTTTGGAATTGGTTCCGACGGGCTGGTATTGATTGCTCCCAGCGACAACGCCGATTTGAGAATGATCATGTTTAATTCGGACGGCTCGGAATCGGAAATGTGTGGCAACGCCATTCGTTGCGTCGGTAAATATGCATTTGAAAGAAATCTTGTACAGTCAAAGCAAATCTCTGTAGAAACCGGAGCCGGTATCAAAACCCTGGATTTAAATGTTGATCAGAATAACAAAGTCGATACTGTCACAGTACTAATGGGGGAACCGGAGCTGGATGCGCGTTTAATCCCCAGCACATTGGATGGAAAGCAGATTGTCGATCAGGCATTTTCCTTTGGAGCGCTGGAATTGAAAGGAACGCTGGTTTCCATGGGGAATCCCCATTTTGTCACATTTGTTGAGAATGTTGAGGAAACACCGGTAAAGGAATGGGGACCGATAATAGAACATTCGGATTATTTTCCAAATAGAATCAATATTGAGTTTGTGCAAATCGTATCTGACAAAGAAGTGATTCAGCGAACCTGGGAAAGGGGAGCAGGTGAAACATGGGCTTGTGGAACCGGAGCTTCGGCAGTATGTGTTGCCGGCATTTTAAATGGTGTAACCACGGAAACTATTACCAATCATTTGACCGGTGGAGATCTGAAATTGACCTGGCAAGGAGCCGGCAACCAGGTTGTCATGGAAGGCCCGGCCAGGGAAGTGTTTTCCGGGGTCTGGAATTACGATCTTCATAAGTAATAAATAAACTTACCGATTTTCCAAAGGGCGAAGGATAATTAACCAACATGATCGATATCTCACGAATAAAAAATGTAGCGGCTTTTCAGTTTTTATCGGAAAAATTGAAATGGAAAACCTGGATGAGCTCAACCAATATTGAGTTTATCCTTGCCTGTCTGGTCGGAATTGGAGCTGGCCTGGCTTCAGTTCTGTTCAGGCATTTGTTGGAAGGGATGCACTATATCTCTTTTGAGTGGCTATACCCCAAATTATCTCAAATATCAGTCTATTTACTACCGGTCATCCCTATGATCGGGGCGATGCTGCTAATTCCCTTTTCATTGAAATACCCGGGTGAGATTAATGGATATGGTATGCCCAGGTTTTTGATCAGCGTTCATATCAGGGGAGGGTTGATCAGAACCAGGCAGGTCTTTGTAAAGATGCTCACTGCTGCTATTACCATAGGGACAGGAGGATCAGCAGGGGTGGAGGGACCGATTGCCCAGATTGGTGGGGCGGTTGGTTCATCAATTGGACGTTTTTTTCAAATGGGCAGTCATCGTTTGAAGGTGCTGGTAGCCTGCGGGTCTGCCGCCGGAATTGCGGCACAGTTTAATGCTCCTTTGGCGGGGGTGCTGTTTGCCCAGGAAATAGTCATGGTGGGTGAGTTCCAGCTCCGGACATTCGGAGTGATAGTTATCTCATCCGGATTGGCTACCGCCATCGCCAGGGCGTTTTATACATCCGCACCGACTTTCGGTTCCTTAAATTATGACTTTATCAGCTATTATGAATTCGGATTGTATGTTGTCCTGGGATTACTTATAGGTTTTCTGGCATACGCCTTTATCAAGGTTTTCTTTTTTATCGGGGATTCCTTCCAACAATTAAAAATACACTCACAGGTCAAGCCTATTGCCGGTGCCTTTTTAGTTGGCTGCCTGGGCATATTGCATTTTGGAGTTATGGGCGATGGTTATGACTATATACTTGATGCAATCAAATCTCCTGCGGCCATACCCATTGGAGCTATTGCATTACTTGTCGTCCTAAAAATGATTGCGACCTCTATCACCTTGGGATCAGGTAACGTTGGAGGTGTTTTTGCTCCCTCGCTTTTTATCGGGGCAATGATCGGAGCTGTGTTTGGCTGGGCAGCAGACCTTGCGTTTCCCGGTCTTGGCATTCAACCAGGCTCTTACGCACTGGTTGCCATGGGGGCATTTCTGGCAGCTGCCACACATTCCCCAATGACTTCCATCTTTCTGCTGTTCGAGATTACGGGGAATTACGAGGTCATTATTCCCATCATGTTTGCTTCTGTTATCGGTGTCATGGTTGCAAGAAAATTGTGTCCTGATTCGTTGGATTCCATGGAGCTTTCACGGCAAGGCATCTATCTCCACAAAGGAGTCGAAGCCAACATTCTTAACTCCATTCAGGTTAAGAGCGTTATGGTCAAAGATTTTGAATCTATCCCCGAAACCATGAGCTTTGCAGAATTTATGGAGTTTTTCCCCCTCAGCAAAACCCAATACTACCCGGTTTTGGATTACAAAAACAGGATGACTGGCGTGGTGTCTTTTCAGGATATTCGGGAAATCATGCTGGAGGATGGCCTGGAGCACGTGGTGGTGATGAAAGAGCTGGCGGAAACTGATTTGATCAAACTATTCCCCCATGATAATCTGACAACAGCAATCAAAAAATTCGGAATCAAAGACATCGGCACAATACCCGTTGTTGATCCCGAAGATCACCAAAAGATCATAGGCATCCTGAAACGTAAAGACGTTATCGATACCTACAATAAAGCGGTTCTGGTGAGTGACATCGAAAGGCAACATTGAACCAATACAACGAGGCAACCAAATGAAGATTAATATTGAATATTGCTCTGCTTGAAACTACCTTCCCCAAGCCACCAGTTTGATGGATAAGATAAAGCGAGAAATGAATGTGGAGGCAAAACTCCAACCTTCCGGGGGCGGAGTATTTGAAGTGACGGTTGATGGGACCCTGGTCTACTCCAAAAAGAAAACAGGGCAATTCCCCAATGAAAACGATCTTTTGAAACAACTAAAAAACCTGTAAAGTTCATGGCGGCTGTATGACCAACGTTCAGCCGTCTGCTGTTCTATCATGAACAATCAAGCCTTCCAATTTGACCCATCAGTAACAAGTCCCGGTATATTGACCTATTAACGATTTTCAACTCCCTTGTCTTTTTGGCCTACTAGGCACATATCGTAAAATAAGTGCATTAATATCAGATATTTAAAATGTGGTATCTCCATTGCAGTTATCCGGCATACTTTCGATTTTTAAATTTACAATCAAAAATGCAAAGGAGAACATCATGTCAAAAGTTATCGGAATCGACCTGGGAACAACCAATTCTTGCGTAGCTATTATGGAGGGCGGAGACCCTAAAGTAATCACCAATGCCGAAGGGTTGAGGACAACACCCTCTGTTGTTGCATTTTCAGGTAGTAACGAAAGACTAGTCGGTCAAGTTGCCAGACGGCAGGCGATTACAAATCCCGAAAATACGGTATATGCAGCTAAGAGGCTAATCGGTCGACAATTCGACGCAGTTGAGTCTGACAATGAAACTTTAAGTTATCATATTTCTAAAGCCCCTAATAATCTGGTACAAATTGATATTAAAGATAAAAAGTATTCTCCGGCTGAAATCTCGGCATTTGTTCTTCAAAAGATGAAGCAAACCGCCCAGGATTATTTGGGTGAAGAAGTCAAAGATGCTGTTATTACGGTTCCGGCTTACTTTAATGATGCCCAAAGACAGGCGACTAAAGACGCCGGAAAAATAGCCGGTCTTAATGTATTGAGAGTGATTAACGAGCCGACCGCAGCAGCCCTGGCTTATGGTTTGGATAAGAAACAGGAAGAAATTATCGCTGTGTTTGATTTGGGAGGCGGAACCTTTGATGTTTCCATTCTAGAGATCGGCGGCGGTGTATTTGAAGTAAAATCTACCAACGGAGATACTCACCTGGGTGGTGAGGATTTTGATCAACGTATTATCGATTATCTTGCAGACGAGTTTCTAAAAGAACAAGGTATTGAACTTAGAAAAGATAAGATGGCGTTGCAACGTCTGAAGGAAGCAGCTGAAAAAGCCAAACATGAGCTTTCCAGCTCTTTGGAAACAGACGTAAATCTGCCGTTTATCTCTGCTGATGCTTCAGGTCCCAAACACTTGAATATTAAACTTACCAGGGCAAAATTTGAGCAACTGACAGATGATCTGGTTAAGCGATGTCTTGAGCCCATGAAATCAGCCATCAAAGATGCAGGTTTACAACCAGGTGATATCAGTGATGTTATTCTGGTAGGCGGGATGACAAGAATGCCAAAAATTGAAGAAACCGTTTCTGAGTTTTTTGGTAAAACTCCCCATAAAGGTGTAAATCCCGATGAAGTGGTCGCAACCGGTGCTGCCATTCAGGGTGGTGTTTTGACTGGTGATGTAAACGATGTGTTATTGCTGGATGTAACACCGCTGTCCTTAGGAATCGAGACTTTGGGTGGAGTCGCTACAAGATTGATCGATCGCAATACGACTATACCATGTAATAAAAGCCAGATTTTCTCAACGGCGGACGACAACCAATCTGCTGTCAGTATCCATGTGGTTCAAGGTGAAAGGGAAATGGCTGCAGATAACAAAACCCTTGGAAGGTTTGAGCTGGTTGGAATCCCACCGGCACCTCGCGGTGTTCCCCAGATTGAAGTGACATTTGATATCGATGCAAACGGAATTGTACATGTATCGGCAAAAGACCTGGGAACTGGTAAAGAGCAGAAAATTCAAATTACCACATCCAGTGGTCTGTCCAAAGAAGAAATAGATCAAATGGTTCAAGACGCGGAGATGCACGCCGAAAGCGATAAGGAAAAATTGGAGCTGATCAGCCACAAGAATCAGGCGGATACTCTTGTATATCAGTGTGAGAAATCTCTTTCCGAATCTGGTGACAAAATGTCTCCGGAACAAAGAGGAGCCATAGAAGCTGCTGTAAATGATGTGAAGAAGGCGATGGAAGGTACGGATCTCAATGTACTTAAGTCCGCAATTGAAAAATTGACCAAGCTGTTCCATGAAGCATCAGCATCCATGTATGGAAATACTCAGCAACAGGACCAGGCAGGCGCAACCCAATCTGATACCACACAGCAGAATAAAGAAAAAGACGAGAATGTTGTGGATGCCGAATTTGAAGAGATGAGTAACTAAAAAAAGAGCTTTTCAACTCAACAGGTTGAAAAGCTCTGTTCAAATCGTTTCATAAAAAAAGCCTGCTATGGGGCAGGTTTTTTTTAATTCCCCAATAGCTTGTTAGCATAGGCAATAAAATCATCTGTTTTTACCGGCTTCACCAAAAACAGATCTGCACCGGCTTCCAGTCCTTTGACCTTATCTTCCGGATCTGACTCAGTGGTAATCGCCATTATCGGAACATCCTTGTACTTTGGTTGGGCTCTTATTTCTTTGCAGAATGTGTATCCATCCATTTTAGGGGTGTTAATGTCAAGGACGATCAGATCGAAATCCTCAGCGAGGGCTTTTTCCAACGCTATCATATTATTTTCGGCTTCAGTCACTTCATAACCTGCGGATTTCAAAAGTGTTGAATGCACATTTAATACGATAGGGGAATCTTCGGTTACCAATACTTTTTTTGCCATTCTCTTCCTTTTTTCAGAATTTGACTAAGATACCAACCTTTGTACCAATGATCTAACTCCAAAGGGTTTCGCAAGATAAAAATCAGTGACATCCGAACTCGATCTGGAAACATGAAAATCAACCGATTTCATTCGAAACGCTGAAAGTCGTGTTGATCGGATAGCCTACTGAAACAGTCTCCTTTGGATAACTCCAAACTACCAAGATACTATATCTATTTGAAGTGGATGTAAAATACTAATTGAGGAGACCGATATCTGATTCATGGGCACTGGATTGGAAAAGCAGTTTCCCCTTCAGGTAGAAAAGATAACGGTGCGTGAATGATATCTTACTTTTGCAGTTCATTGGACATCAAAAACAGATTACGATGAGCAGTTACGAACTTAAAGGCTGATCACACAATTTTCCGAATCTCCAAAAGGTGTTGTGACATAACCATCTGCCTGACTGTCGTTTTCCCATCGTTGCTGATCTATCAGATATCTGAACTGATAACTCCGACCTTTTTCCAATTCCAGGTCTGTCGTAAATGTGCCGTTCTTGAGCTTTTTAAGAGGTGTGGCTTTGGTATTCCATTGATTAAACTCTCCAACCAAATTCACGGTGCTGGCTTCATTGACAACGTTTTTTGGAAGTCTGAAATTCACTTTGCAGGTGCTTTTTGTTTTAAAATATGTCTTTTTTATTGTCATGGAATCCTCGTTTTAAAATCATATCACAAAAAATGCGTATGAGAATCATCCGCAGAGATATACCAATAAAAGTATCAGACAATGTTTCAGTCGACAACCATTTTAGCCAATTGCCGAAATTGAAACCTTGGGAATGTTAACCACCTGAATGAACAAAAGCTCTAATAGTTTGATTTATAAACAGTTATACAAAGAACCCTAAACAAGCCAGCGTGTGACAATAAGCCTTCGACAATTTCAGGTAAATATTTTATATCTAACTTAGGATGTCGTGCTTTACAAAACCCGACTTTGCATAAATGGAAAGACGACGAAAATTTTAAGATGGCATGAAGAAATATGGAATTTAAGTCAATAATATTTGATATGGATGGTACCCTGCTGGATACCGTTGCTGATATTGGCAAAGCCGCGAATCGGGCCTTGGCTCGCAATGACTTTCCACAACATCCCATGGAGAGTTATAAACACTTTGTTGGCGAAGGAGCCAGGTTATTAATCGAACGGGCTTTACCTTTGGAAAATAGAACGGAAGACTTGATAACGGAATGCCTGGATGTATTTTTCCGGGAATACAACAACACCTGGAATAACAATACACAACTATACCCGGGCATTGAGGAGTTATTAAACAGCTTGTCAAAATTACCCCTCACCCTGTCTATTCTTTCCAATAAACCTGATCAATTCACTAAAGCCTGTGCTGCGGAGTATCTGGATTCCTGGCAGTTTTTCAGGATAATCGGTAATAGTGATGCAATTCCCCGCAAACCGGATCCAACAGGAGCTAATTCAATTGTGTCAGATTTGAACCTGGAGGCTGAAGAATGTCTTTTCGTCGGAGATACAAAAATCGACATGCAAACGGCCAATGCGGCCGGAATGACCTCTGTCGGGGTGCTTTGGGGATTCAGACCCAGGGAGGAGCTTGTAGAAGCCGGGGCACATCACCTGATTGATGATCCCAAAGATTTGTTAGATATTTTGTAATGAGCTGATATCAGCCTCAATGAAACCCACTTTTTTGTAACAAGGTCAATATGGAAGTCGCAATTATATCAGATAGCCACTATTCAACAGATCGAGTCAGGCAGCTTTTCAACCATTTGGAAGTGAAGGGAATTCGCCATTTGATTCATGCCGGGGATTTTATAGGCAACGGTATTGACGGTATTTTCAAAGATTACCCAAGTATCAAAGCCTGGGTCGCCAGGGGAAATTGCGACAGCCAAAGTGATATAGTGGAAGCTGTCAACGAAATGGATCATGTCACTGTTGGTGATATAGTAAGATTTGAGTTGGAGGGTGTATCTTTCCTTTTAGCCCATATTCCCGGAATGGCTTTCAGTGCGTTGGATAAAGCGCACGCCGACGTTTTGATTCACGGGCATACCCACATGCCAAGAATTGAAAAATTCAATAAAACTATGGTTTTAAACCCGGGATCAATCATGGATGGTGATGGTTATATGATTCTGGAGGTCCCTGAATTGGAGGTTCAGCGATATTTTGACTATTAAATCGAATGCAAACCTGAAAATGGAGATAACAACCAACTGTGCGATACCGGATAGTGAGATTACCTACGAGTTTATGCGCTCCAGCGGTCCCGGTGGGCAAAATGTAAATAAAGTTGAATCAGCTGTACGACTGAAATTTGATCTAAAAAACAATCGTTCTTTACCGGAAGAGGTTAAAGCAAGATTGTTCAAGATTGCCGGAAATAGAATCACCAAATCCGGTATGTTAACGCTGGTAGCGCGCAGATCCAGAAGACAGGATAAAAACAGGAAGGATGCCATCAAACGGTTGAGAGAACTGGTTGAACAAGCTTCCAGGAAGCCCAAACCCTTCAAAAAAACGGCAGTCCCCCTTCGCTCCAAACTGAACAGACTTGATTCCAAAAAACGCCGGAGTCAGCAAAAGAAACTTCGGCGCACCCCTTCAGATACGGAATAAGCTAGTCCCGTGTTAACTGGCGATATTTAATTCGATGTGGCTGGTCTGCGGCCTCCCCAAGTCTCTTTTTTCTATCCGCTTCATAATCCGAGTAGTTTCCTTCAAACCATTCCACGTGGCTGTTGCCCTCAAAAGCGAGTATGTGAGTCGCGATACGATCCAGGAACCAGCGATCATGGCTGATGACAACCACACAGCCGGCGAATTGTTCCAGGGCTTCCTCCAGGGCACGCATGGTATTTACATCCAGATCGTTGGTGGGTTCATCAAGTAAAAGCACATTGGATTCGGATTTTAGTATCTGTGCCAGATGCACACGGTTTCTTTCTCCACCTGAAAGGATACCAACCTTTTTCTGTTGGTCTGCCCCTGAAAAATTAAATCTGGCAACATAAGCTCTCGAATTTACAGTTCTATCACCAATTTTTACAACATCCTGACCGTCGGATATAACTTCCCAAATCGATTTTTCCGGATCCAGTGTGTCCCTGTCCTGATCGACATAGGCCAGCTTTACCGTTTCTCCCAGGTTAAACGAACCTGAATCGGGTTTGTCTTTGCCGGTGATCATCTTAAACAGGGTAGATTTCCCGGCCCCGTTAGGTCCGATAATACCGACAATTCCGCCTGGAGGGAGTGCAAAATCAAGATTTTCCATTAACAGTTTTTCTCCAAACGCTTTATTGACCTGTTCAGCCTGTATAACCACTTTACCCAAGCGTGGCCCTGGCGGAATATAAATTTCCAGTTCTCTGGAAAGCTTCTCGGATTCTTGTTTCAGCAGATTTTCATAAGAATTGATTCTGGCTTTTGATTTTGCCTGTCTGCCTTTGGGAGACATCCGAATCCACTCCAGTTCCCTCTGCAAGGTACGTTGCCGATCCGACTCTTTCTTCTCTTCCATTTGCAACCGGTTCTGTTTTTGTTCCAGCCAGGATGAATAATTTCCTTTCCAGGGAATGCCATGCCCGCGATCCAGTTCAAGAATCCAGCCGGCAACATTGTCCAGAAAATACCTGTCATGGGTCACGGCTATGATGGTGCCTGCATAATTTTTAAGATGAATTTCCAACCAGGCTACCGTTTCAGCATCCAGGTGGTTTGTAGGCTCGTCGAGCAATAAAATATCCGGTTTTTGCAATAATAATCTGCATAAAGCCACACGGCGTTTTTCTCCACCGGAAAGTACCTTAATCGGTGTATCCCCGTCAGGGCAGCGTAAAGCATCCATAGCCTGATCCAACCGTGCATCAAGATCCCAGGCATCCAGATTGTCTATTTTTTCCTGCACTTCCCCCTGTCGCGCAATTAAATCGTTCATTTCATCGTCAGACATGGGTTCGGCAAACTTCTCGCTTAACTGGTTGAATTCATTAATTAAGTCCACAGTTTCCTGAACGCCTTCCTCAACGATTTCCTTTACGGTTTTGGTTTCATCGAGCTGTGGCTCCTGCTCAAGAAAACCAATAGTATGACCCGGGCTGAGGACGGTTTTACCATTAAAATCCTTATCAACACCGGCCATGATTTTCAATAATGTACTTTTTCCAGATCCATTGAGTCCAAGAACACCGATTTTCGCCCCGTAAAAATAGGAAAGGGAAATATCCTTTATAACTTGTTTTTGATTAAAATATTTATTTACACCGATCATCGAATAGATGATCTTATTCGGTTCGTCGCTCATTTGCGTACCTTATTTTGGATGTGGTGAAATATCAGTAGAAACAACTGTTTTTGTGCGTTATAGGTGTTTTCTTCAGGATTTTAAAGCTACCAGATTGACTAATTTTTGAAAAGGATTTCCAGATGCATTGGATTTACTTTGATTGATCTACGTTCCCCTGAAAGGGGATTTCATGATAGCCTAGGGTGTTAAACCCCGGGTAACAATCAAACATCCGATTGGCACTCTGAAAGAGTACTTCATCACATAGAAATTCGGTCGCTTTGGGGATGATTCAATTTATAATCCTAAGAAACCATGCAATTTATAGATCGTCGAAACTGATTCCTTCTTCATTAATCTTTTTCTTCCAGCGATCCAGGAGTTTCTGTAACTCGGTTGTCTTTTTTTGCATCTTATAAATATGGGCGAGAAACACAAACACATCTTTATCAGCTTTCAGTTCAAACGCTTTTTCAAAAAAATCGGTTGCTTTAGCAAGATTTTTGGCTTCTAGAGCCTTTTTGCCCTGGTTGATATACTCACTGCGGGCGTTTTCGAAATCGACCTTTTCTCTTTCCCTAAGCAATTTATTGTATTCAATGTAAAGCTCTTCAGCCCTGTCTACATTCATCATAACTTTATGCAGATCAGCCAGTTTTTTGATAGATTGTGGCATTCGTGTGGCAGACAGGGCTTGCTCGAAGTAAGGTACCGCGGTTGAGTACCTCTTAACATCAATCAGATCTTCACCCTTCTCAATAAAGTAATCATGTATTTCGACCAGTTTTTGTTTTGCGTTGGCGTTGTTTTTATCAATTTCCAAAATTGTTTGATAGAAGGGTAGAGCCTCTGAATACCGGCTTTGATATAGCATTATCTGTCCAATGTTTGCCTTGACTTTGACATTTGCAATCTCGGAGTCGATCAATTGATAGATATGCAGGGCTTTTTTCAAGTTCCCCAGTTCCATCTCCTGATCTGCCATTCGAATCAGTTCTTTCCTGCAATATATGCCGCCTGTTTTCTCTAATAAGAGAGCAGTTGTAGCAAGATACTTATAGGAAAGAATTCGTTTTCCCTGCTTTTTAAACATTAAGCCAAGGTTAACATTTATATAGCGGTTCGTTTTATCTGCTCCCAGCAAGACCATCATGTCTTGCACCAGTTTTTTGGAAGGAGATTCCACATCCATGGCCAGGATGGTTACCATGTCCAGGTATTGCAGTTGACTGTTTCTGCTTTTAAGCTGCAGAAAACATTTCAAGGCCAGCTTACTGTCTTTTCTTGAGAGAGCAAACAATCCCAGGTTAAACACTTCGCTTTCGAATAGTTTTTTTTGTTTAGGCGAAGCTTTTTGTTTTCCAACTTCCTTTATTCTGGATCGAATCCGGTCGCTGATCTCAAGATAGGTTGGTTCCAAGGCTTCCTGCATGCCTCCTTCGGATTCCTCTTCCTGGATCTCTTCCTTTATTGCGAGAATAATGTTCTCCAAATACTTTACATCCAGCTTATAGTTAGGCAGAACATATGTTTTCAGGTGGGCAAATTTGTCGACAAGGATTTTCACATCGCTATTGTACTTGGGGATTCTCCCCATGCTGGCAGCCAGATTGTAAAATGCTATTTCATATTTTCTGTTGATTCGAAAAGCCTGGCGATAGAAATCATTTGCTTCTTTATACTGCTTCATTCGGCGAGCGCTGTTACCCAGTTTGTTGGCCAGCTCATAATCTTTTTCTCTGATCCTTAGTACAATACGGCCGATAGAAATGGCCAATTCATGATCACCTCTTTTATAACATTTATCAAATTCGGTATTTAGCATTTCGGCAACCTTTTCCGCGTTAATTTCAACGGCCTGCTGAAATTGGAAAAGTGCCTTATGTTGCAGATTTCCCTGTAAATAGCCGATTCCTTTGTTGACCAGTATTTCGGCCTGTTTTGCTTCTCTGGATCTTAAAAATTTCGAAAAGGGAGAAAACATGAATTGCCTGTAGTCCGTTACCAATTTATGAATGAGTCCAGCAACCGATTATACTTGTATTCTAGATTGTTATTTAACTGATTTAAAGAACCAAATTAAAAAAAGCCAGCTTTTTTGTGCTCAAAAATCTGTTTTTGTGCAACACTGTGTTCTTATTTTGATATGGGAAAGAAATTAGTATTCTCCTTCAGATCCGGCGATTAGTCGATTTCGTCCTCAATATATCCGGTTAAACATTATGTGTGGTGTATTTGGTATTGTTGGCCATCCCCAGGCAAAACTGTTTCTCCCTACGGTGGTTTCTTCTTTACAGCATCGCGGTCAGGATGCTGCCGGTGCGGCTGGTTTTGTCACGGAAACAAACTCCTGTTTGGAAACCATTAAGGGCATAGGGAAGGTTGAAGCAGTGATAAACAAAGATTCGCTCGGCAAATTTGCCGGGAGCACTTTTATTGCCCATACCAGGTACTCGACCAGGAATAAGTCTTCATCCATCAGGGAAATTCACCCCCATTGGGCCCAGAGCATGCGCGGAAAGATTGCCATTGTGACCAACGGGGACCTGATCAATGTGGATTCGTTGATCGAACAAGTCAAAGAAAAGGAAGTTAAGGTTTATACACGAAACGATGCAGAAATCATGGCAGCCCTGATCAATATCCAGATTCGTAAAAACGGTAAACGGGTTTTTCAGGCAATTAAAGAGACCATGAAGGATATCAAAGGGGGCTATGCGGCATTAATGCTGATGGAAGATGACGGTCGCCTGTTTGCTTTCAGAGACCCCTGGGGAATTCGGCCGCTTCATGTAGGCGAGTTTACAATCAACGGCAAAAAATGTGTCGCTTTCTCCTCTGAAACCTGTGCCTTTGATATCATCCAGCGTTACAATGATGCACGGTATCCGGATAGCAAAGTATCCTATACTCACAGGGAGATAAAACCCGGTGAAATAGTCGCCGCTGATGCAGATTCCTACATAGAATCTGCCCTGTTTTGTGATCCTCCGCTAAACAAAATTGGTTGCGTATTTGAAAGCATCTACTTCTCCAGACCGGACAGCAAGCAAAAAAGTGAATCGTTTCAGGTTTTAAGAGAACGCATGGGCATGGAGCTTTTTAAAGAATCTCCGGTGGAAGCCGATATGGTAACAGCCGTTCCTAAAGGAGGCATTCCGGCTGCCGTCGGTTTTGCCAAGGCAGCTAATTTACCTTATAGCGTGTCTATCCTGGAGGAACCCATCACGGGGGGGTTGCGTTCGTTTATCACAAATCCGGAAGAAAGAAAGTCCCTGGCTATCATGAAGTATAATATTCTTGAAGATGTGGTTAGGGATAAACGCATGATAGTTATTGATGACTCCATAGTTCGCGGAACGACTTCCAAACTCCTGGTAAAATTGCTCTTTGAGGCCGGCGCCAGGGAAATACATCTGCGTATCCCCTGTCCTCCATATAACCATCCCTGCCATTACGGAATTGAAACTCGTGATCCCCAGACCTTGATCTCTCACAACCGTGAAGTTGAAGAGATTCGGGATGTGCTTGGAGCCAGCAGTCTGGCTTATCTGAGTATTGACGGACTGTATTCCGCCATTCAAAAAAACCGTGATAGTTTTTGCGATGAATGTCTCTCCGGAAGAACGCCGTTTATACCTTCCCTCAATCAAGAGTGTTTGCGTTAACAGCTTCGAAATTCGTAAGGCTGGAGTGACTGTTATCCATCAGCCCTCAAATTTAGGAGTTGCAAACATTTCAATCTTAAGTGTAAAATTATCACTACCAATGTATCAAATGAAACCAAAATTGGTTATTGATACCTGGTTCGTAGCTAGTAGATTGATTTTAAAATGGTTTAGAAACAATATTAAATGACGATGAAAAGGATTTCATCTCGGGTGTTGTTTCTATCTGAAAAAAAAATCTGCTGGTACGAATTATTCAACATTTCCGTTCTAAACATATTGTTTGATAACCAAGCCCGAAACAGGACGTTTTTTCAGAATCAGAATCCCAACTGAAGCTGATGGGCTAGTAGCGAAAGGCCGTTAATTGGTCAAGTCGCAGCTAATCGTTTTTGATTTGGTTCACACTCATGGAGGAGTTATGTATCGAACGAAGCCAGTCAATCTTCCCAGGTTTCATCGAATTTTATAGCTGACACCCTCATTGCGCTTTTATTCAGGCAGTTAATTCTGTGAACTGATTAGGCAGGGATTAGTGTGCACTCCGCTCTGCATTGTATCCGGGGAGTATACTAAACCATGGTCTATTGCTGTATTCGCTTAACTAGACGTTAATACCAAAAGTAATTCAGTTGGATGTTTGATTTTGATTCCTCTGCCGGGATTGGGCGGATTAGTCAATACATCTTTTGCAGGGACGCATTATGAACAAGAAGCCGAAATATCCGGGTATACCTATCACCACGAATGGTAACCAACTGGTATCCTATTACACTGAAGCTCGCCTTGCTGAAGCCGGGGTCTTCTATCCTATAACTCCTTCAACAGAAATGGGGGAAAATTTCCAACTTTCATTTGCCAATGGTGAGCTCAATGTTTTTGGAGATTCCAAAATTGCCATTGAAACAGAAGGTGAACATTCAGCTCAAGGTGGAGCTATTGCTGTTTCGATCACGGGAAAAAGAGTGGTAAATTTCACTTCCGGCCAGGGTGTCGTATACGGTTCGGAGCAATATTATCATGCACCGGGCAAGTTTAGTACCATGGTTTTGCAGATCTCAGCCAGAGCCCTAACCAAACAGGCTTTAAACGTTCATTGCGGGCATGATGATGTTTATTCGGTGGCTGACACCGGTTGGACGATTCTTTTCGCCAAGGATGCCCAGCAGGCGTCTGATCAGGCCATGATTCTCCGCAAAGTAAACGAATTGGCATTAACCCCGGGGATTAATGTGCAGGATGGTTTTTTGACATCTCATCTTGAAAGAACTTTTCTCAAGCCGGAAGCAGGGTTAATACGTGAATTCCTTGGCAGACCGGATGATATGATTGACTCCCCCACACCTGCTCAACAGGAGCTGTTTGGCAAAAAAAGAAGAAGAGTTCCGGCAATGTTCAACCTGGTGAGTCCTTTGCTGCTGGGTTCCGTGCAAAACCAGGAACATTATATGAACGGAGTGGTGGCTCGCAGGAAGCATTTTGTAGAGCCGATTCTGGGTTTTTTGGAGGAGGCTTATATAGAATTTGCCGGGCTAACCGGCCGTCATTACGGACTAATCAGCGAATACAACACAAAAGACGCTGAAACCGTTTTTGTCTCCCTGGGTTCTTCGGCAGAAAACATAGAGGCCGTCTCAGATTACCTCAAGCAAACCCGTGATGAAAACGTTGGTGTCGTACACATCAATGTCCTGCGCCCTTTTCCTGAGAAAGCCATTATTGAAGCCTTGGCGGGAAAGAAACGCGTCATTGTTCTGGAACGAAGCGATGATCAAATGGCAGGGGATAGCCTGCTGACTCGTGATATTCGTTCTGCATTATCCAAAGCCTTAACCAATACCGGGCAGCAGGCCTACGCTCATCTTCCTGAAATTAATATGGATGAAATGCCGCGTATTTTCAGTGGTGTATATGGGCTGGGTTCCAGGGATTTCAGACCGGAAGGAATCATCGGTGCTTATGATTTCTGCAAGGGTGATCTGGATCGAAAGGATGGCAATAATGCAAAAAAAGGAACGAGTTTCTTCTACGTTGGAGTCAATCATCCCTATGCCGTGAACTCCGATGAGACTCCAAGCTGCTTGCCGGAAAACGCCATTGCCATTCGCTTCCATTCTGTAGGAGGGTGGGGAGCCATCACTACCGGTAAAAACCTCGGAGAAATAATCGGTGAGTTCAGTAGTATGATAAGTCAGCGTGATAACGGCGGGAATAAGAAACAAACCCCGGCTTACTACGTCAGTGCCAATCCTAAATATGGCTCCGAAAAGAAGGGAGCCCCTACCTCCTATTTTCTGGTAGCTGCACCTGAACGGATCAGGGTTAATTGCGATCTGAATCACGTCAATGTTGTTCTTTGTTGCGACCCCAAAGCTTTTACCCACACCAATCCCCTGGCAGGGCTGGAGAAAGGCGGTTCGTTTATTATCGAAACGTCGGAAACCAAATCGGAAAGAGTATGGCAGATCATTCCTCCCAAGTATCGACAGGAAATTATCGATAAAAACATAAGGGTTTTTGGGTTAAATGGTTTTGATATCGCAAGCCAGGCTACCAATCGGTCCGATCTGCAATTCAGGATGCAGGGGAATTCGTTTTTAGGGGCATTCTTCAAAGTGTCCGATTTTCTGGAGGCGAACAACATCGATGATGATGCATTTCTAGGTACTGTTCAGTCCCAATATCAAAAGAAGTTTGGCAGGTTTGGTGAAGCCGTAATCGAATCTAACATGAAAGTGATGCAGGCGGGATTCGAGCAGGTCTGGGAAGTCACTCATGGTGAGGTAGAGGCTCTTGACCGTTCCCGAATGCGTGGAGAGGGTAGGCTTCCGGTTACAGGAGCACAACGTTTTGTTAAGGATTCGAATCGTGAACCGGACAAAGCTGCCTTGTTTACCACTGGAAAATACGATTCGGAGTTCCGCTCTGACTTTGGATATCACCAGCCTTGTTCACCGCTGGCTGCAACCGGATCGATGCCTGCGGCAACAGCTGCAACGGTTTCCAAGTTTGTGTCCAGGCGTACAGTACCGTATTGGAACCCCAGGAAGTGCGTTCAATGCATGTCTTGCATCAAAGCCTGCCCGGACACGGCGCTGCCGAACACAGCACAGGAACTTTCCACGGTGATCAACACCATAATCTCTCATTATGTTTCCAGTCTTTCAGTGAGGGATCAATTACTGGAGTTGTCCGAGGAATTGGAAAATAACATCCGAATGATTATGCGGGTGAATGCCAGGGACAAAAGACATGAACCGGCCACTTTTGCTGAAATTTTTAAAGAAGCTTTCAAGGAATTGCTGGCAGAGCACAAAGATCTTCAAGATCATTCCGAGCTTGAACAAACAAGTGAAGAATTAACCAGCATTACACGAGAATTACCGGTAGCCTATGCCAACGTTCGAGCCCTGTTTGAAATTCCGGAAAAAAAGGAAAGAGGTCGGGGCGGAGTATTTATGATTGGCATTAGTGAGCTGTGCAAGGGGTGCGGTGAGTGTGTTACCGAATGTGGCGAACGAAAAGCCCTGCAGATGGTTCCGGAAAAGGATCTGGTTAATTCCAGAAACGAAACGGTAATGAGATTTCTGGATCTGCTACCGGAAACACCTGAACAATTTCTTGGGAAATACGATCCCTTGAACCTTGCGACCTGCCGATCGGCAGTGTTACAGAACCATCTCATGATTCGTAGCAACTATGAAGCCTTTGTTGCAGGAGACGGGTCATGTGCAGGTTGTGGTGAAAAGAGTATATTACGAGGTGTGGTCAGTATGACCGAAGCCTACATGCGGCCTCTATATCATCAAAAAGCAAAACGCCTGGAGCAAAAAGCCGATAAATTAAAACTGATTGGATTGGATCAACTCAAAAAAATGGAAGTTGATTACCATTCCTCCTACACCTGGTGGACTCGAACTCTTAAACACGTCATTCTCGGGCTGGGTGGTGAAAATGAAAAGGATAGCCTGCAGCGAATTGAGAGCCTTTTTCAGGGAACAGATACGAGTCTCATCAAGGCTCTTGAGCTGGTGTTGCGACAGGATGCATTTAATCACAAAGATGTCCGGTCCGTTGATGGTCGCTATGAAAACGGAATGGCAACCATGATGATGGGTGGTTGTACAGGATGCAACAGTGTTTACGGATCAACTCATCCTAACAATCCTCATACCTATCCCTGGATGAACTCTTTGTTTCAAGACTCTCCCACAACCGGTTGGCTATTCGGGGAATCATTGATCATGGATCATTCCAAGCGATCAGTGATTCCGGAACGACTGGTGGATTTTCTCCTGCGGGATAACTTAAGCGGATTCACCAATGACATGTATTACCAGTACACCCATTTTGATGATTCGGTGATGACAGCAAGAGAAATAGCTGAGTTGCCTAAGGTCTGGGCCGTAGGTGGTGATGGTGCCATGGGTGATATCGGATTTCAGAATCTTTCCAAAGCTGTGTTGCAGAACAGGCCCAACCTTCATTTTCTCATGCTGGACACCCAGGTTTATTCCAATACCGGTGGTCAGAATTCAGACAGCTCTCCTATGCCGGGAGGTATCGATATGAACCAGGCCGGAAATGCAACAGAAGGGAAACTGACTGAAAGAAAAGAGGTGGCACGTATATTAATGAACGGCCACGGCAGTCCTTTTGTGGCTCATGTTTCCATGGCGAATTCAGTCAATTTTTATAAGGCTGTTTTGGATGGGTTGCTGTACAGGGGTTCTGCCTATATTCAGGGTTATACCAGCTGCCAGCCGGAACATGGAGTGGCGGATGACAAATCGGTGGTCCAGGCCAGTTTAGCCAGGGATAGCCGTTGTGCACCGGAGTTTGTGTTTGATCCGTCTTTAGGTGAATCATACCGGGAAACGCTGTCTTTGAAAGGAAACCCTGACACTCGTCGGGACTGGAAACAGAGAACAGCACCGGATACGAAGAATAAGTATAATTATACCGTTGCTCACTGGGCCTATACTGAAGCAAGATTTCGCAAGCACTTTTTTCCGGTGAAACCGGGAGAGGAAAAGAACATGACCTCCCTGGATGAAAAGATCAAATTGATCAGCTTTCAGGATATTGTGAATCGAAGATATCTACAGCCAAATCATCGCTCTTTTATCCCTAAAGATTCCATTTACGCCAAAATGGAAATCAACGGCAGTTTTGTACCGGTTGGGTTAAGCAGACAGATGGTGCTTTTCGTCCTGGAAAGACGCAAAAACTGGCGCACCTTGCAAAGCATGCTGGGTATTGAAAACGAGGACTACGCAGCGCAACGGGAATATCTGATGTATCTGACGAAAAATTAAACCGGGAACGTTTTTATCGTTGAAACAGGATAGAGGCAATCTTTGCCGATTTTTCAAATCGGCAAAGATTGGAATGGGTTGGTTAGAAGTTGTAGCCGATGAACAAGCGCCAACCTTTCGGGTTTACTACAGATTCACCAGTATTGTTTTTTGTTGTTTGCTTATGATCAAGTGAGTAAACAGAAACGGATAGACCTTCCAAAGGTACCCAACCGATACCTGCATTGGTCACTATGCTTTCAACTTCTTCATCATTAAGTTCTGCTTCTTTTTCTGTTTCGCTGTTATACCCAATCAAAAAATCACCGAATTTTACTTCTGCGGAGATAAATGTGGTGGTTGTTTGAGGATGAAGTGAATCCTGTTCAACAGATGTTGAATCTTTCTCCTCCGATTCAGGAGAAGATATCATGGAGTATTCTGCTCGGAATTGAGTATCTCCCGGGTCGCCAATTATTACGCCCAATCCATACATGGTGTTTGTCCAGCTGTTTTCGACGAAATCTTTACTGGTTTTTACTGTTGTAAGATTATTTAAGTGTTCGTAAGTTCCAGTTTCTTTTACAGATTCTATTCCACCAGCAAGAAAAAATATCTCAGCCAATCTGAATGAAGCGGTCACGCTAGTACCTGTTGTTGTAATGTCAGTTGTTTCCTCATTGTCATAGGCGCCAGGCACTGTGCCAGCCTGTTCCTCTCTTTGTTTAACATTATTGTTGGAGTAGCCAAGTCCAACAGATAATGTTTCACCAAATACATAAGCAAGATTAACTCTTAATTTTTTTTCTTCCTTAAATATATTAAGTTTTGTGTTACCTATCGAAGTAATTTTTTGTTCTACATCAGTTTTTAAACCGTCACCGAGATTGCTATAAAGTTCACCTGCAAATGATTCACCTCGGAAAGCTGCTAGGGCAAACGGAACTGGACTTTCACTGTCCTCCGGTCCGCCTGAATTTAGTCCAGCATCAACATCACCTACCTCTGTGCCGTCAAATTCTGTTTTGCCTTCAACAGATAATCCGGTTATGGCAACTGTGTTTCCATACCGCCACCCAGCGGCAGCACCGCCATAGGTATGCCAACTGGCGTCCAATTGTGGAGTGGCAATCTGTGCGTTTGCGGAAAGAGCGAAACACGCCAGGAATGCCGTCAATAAAATCTTTTTTAACATAACTGCCCCTTCGTATAATTTGAAGATTTCCCCTAACTCCATTTAGGGTGCATTTGAAAATCATAACTCTCTTCAAAAATGCAGTTACCATGCCGGTGTGTTTCCCTTTGTTTAAATAGCTGAAATATTGGGGTTTTAAATTGGCCCCTTCGAAAATGTGATTTGTTGTTGTTCGACAATGTTAGTGTTTTTCATGTGCGTTCGTGGCAATTTTTCAAGGCTTTTTTGATAGTAAAAGGGATAGACTGGCAGGGATAGTTTGGTGAGGAATTTCCTGAATTTTTCATCGAACGTGGCGATGGAAGTGTTTACGGATTCAACGATGTCTTCTGTTAATGTCATCTGAATTGTTCTCATAAATACCCGTATAAGGATGTGTGTTTTTGTGATAAATAGCACACATGATTATAGCTACCAATGGTCAAAATAGAAATTGGAAATACCTATATTGCGTAATCGATTTGAATGATGACTGAAGGGGAAACAACGAGGAAAATGGGTGAATTGATGAGCCTGATTTCGAAAAAGTCCGCTGGGTGGCGGACTTTGTTGAGAGGTTACTTTTTGAAGTCGTTGAAGTAGAGGTTGAGGACCATGTCGATGACTTTGTTGGTGACATCGATTTTTTCATCATCGAGTTGCGCTTCGATTTGATTTCTGGTGAATTCAGGGTTGGATGTTTTTAGCTCCACGATGCGATTAATAGCTGCTTTATTGTCATCAGCCCTTCTCATAAAACCAGAATTTTCCATGCTGATATAACCAAAAATAAACTTTTCATGGGCCTCTCTGAGGTTGTTGTAGTTTTTTGTCAGCAGCTCATTCTTGGCACGTAATTCATTAAAAATCTCAGCGTTCTGGTTGCGGATGCCTTCCAATTGTCTGAAGAAAAACTCCGGATCATATTTTCTGATATAAAGAATCGGATTTTTGATGGCTTCGTTTATCTGCCAAAGTAACTTGCTTTCACTGGTGTAGTCCCCAATAATTTGCACGAAATATTGCCCTGTCACGGTCCTGAAATTGTAGCTTAATTCGTTATCAAAAATCAGTCTGATCCCTGACGGGAGAAACTTGAGCAGATCTTTTCCTCTGTAAACAGCCTTTGAAAGCGTTACGACAGTGTTGATTTCTTCCGTTTTGGCTGAAATCAGCACCCTTTTTGGACCAATACTTTTCCAGCCGGCAACTGTATTATAGGATGTTCCTATGTTTTTCAATTGTTTAGGATTCAACTGGGAACCATGGTAGGTCAGCTCAATACCTCTGCCATCAAGTCCATTGATGGTGGCATTGATTTTGGCTTTGCCAACCGCCACATTGAATTCCTGAACGTCTAATCCCTGCCAGTTTGATACCTCGTTATAAAAGATGGCCAGATCAGAAATGATCTTTTTTTGTGGTTGTGCCGAAGCAAATTGAAGATTGATTAATGGACTCCCTTGAGTTGAGGTTATCACCGTCTGGAAGCTGTTTCCTTTTGCTATGACCTGTAAGCTTGCTATCGTAAGGTCTTTCCAGGCTGTGAATTCGTTTATCATCACAGACACAGTCGGGATCAGGTTTTCCGACGGTTTCAAACCATGATTGACAATGGCTATTGTCTGTGCGGTTTGATCCAAGACCAGCCGAATTTCAAACAACTCCGGTTTGATCTCAAATTCAATTGAAGACGTTGGCAGATTATAGGTATCTGAAATCTGCGTGAATACATTGTACACCACTTCTTTTACAGGATCTGTAAATAGATCCTTGCCATGAATCACTGAAAACGATTTTTGAGAACTATCCACCAGGGTAATTCTAGTGCCTTGTTCAATACTGGCCCTGTCTTGTACAGTGATGCCTTTTTCACTCCATTCGAATGCAAACAGTGGTGTTGATACCGCAAAAATGCAGGCGAATGCAATAATCAAAACAGAAATGGTAAGAAGTCTTCTATTCATTGTTCATTCCTAGTTGATTTCTAGCAGAATTTTATCAAATGGTTGAAAAGATTTGCCTTTTGCAAGTGCAACCAGGCGTGCTCTGAGGATGCCATCATGCTCGGTCTTGGTAATCCTGATTCGTCCTATGTATTCATCATCCTCACGAAAAACGGTCGCTGTTTTGTCAATAGGCGCACCAAACATTTCATGAAGATGTACATGAATCGCTTTAGTATTATCAGCATTAATGATATAGCCATTTTCGGAACTGTCAGCCAGCATTAGATCCAAGGCTGCGGCATAATTTCCGATAATTCCGTTTTTATAGCGAATTACATTGGCAGATTTACGCAGCAGCCGTTCGTAATCACTTTCTATTGATTTGGACATAACGGAAATCGCACTTAAAGACGGTGCCACCGTACCTTTGTATGGGATGCGTTGTATCCTGTTAAGAAGAAAGTAGTTATCCGAGTTCTTCCGCTTTAACTGCTGGTATTCCCCGTAACTAACCACTCCTTCCTGCTGCAGGACCGGATGATAGCCGGTTACTGTTCTGACGCGTTTTGATTTTGCCGAATTCAACACGTTTTTGATATGAGGTGTAGCGAAACGTGGATTATAAAGTGAGGTCAGGTACTTAATGTAGTTTTCATAATATTGACGAAGGGAAATAACTCCGGAATCGTTACTTTTTTTAAGCTCAGCCATTTTCAGTTCATTAAGCCTGTCGATATTGGAGATGGCATCGGCCTGTCCGGATTCTTCAGCAGCCTTTTTCTCGGCCAGTTCCCGCTTAATATCCTCAATTTCCTGTTCCTGGGCTTTGATCTGATTTTCAAATTCTTTGTTGACAGCTGCAATTTGTCTGCGTTCAGTCGCCCTTATTTGTGCAAGTCCTGTGTCTGTCCTGTCAACGGGAAGCTCGCGAGCGAGAAGCGCCAGCTCTTTTCTGTATTGACTTTGTTTGATCTCCAGAATTTTTTTGCTTTGATCAACTTTCAGGATTTCCAGTTTAATCAACAGCAGATCCAGGTTGTTTTCGTGACTTCGCGCCGAATCAATGACCTCCTTCAACCGCAAATCTTCAAATTCACTGATATTGATTTCAACGTTCTGATTTTTGCTTTGAACGTACAATGAAAAGATGAATGCACTGGCGATCACCAATAAGAAAAAGAGTCCGATTGAGGCATACAAGCCAAGATTCCGATTCTTTTTGGTTTTCGCAAATTCGTCTTCAAGAGAGTAGATCTCGGTAATACCGTCAATATCCCTGATTTCCGCAGGAAGAAAGGAGGTACTCCTGGTATCAAGATCTTTTATTTCGATTTCATTTCCCATATTCCGTTCCAGTTATTGGGGCATTTATCTTGTGTTCTGATTCTAAACACTTCAGTGATTTGGAGCTCGCATTCATCAAATTTCTGTTTGGCAGTGCTCCAATCACCGTCATAATAAAACTTTAGACCGTCAGAAAACAACGTCACCTGCTGTTTCATATATCCATCATAATCGGTATCCAGGATAGGCCAGTAAATCTTCTTGCCTTCTGTTTTACCTTTGACCATGACTGTATCGATCTCTACAAAATGAACACCGTGGTTTTCAACATTATCTTCGATATCGTCTTTGACAAAGTCGGAGCAGATAACCGGAATTTTGTAGATTCGAGTCAGACCTTCGAGACGGGAGGCTGCGTTTACATTATCCCCGATTACCGTATTGGTCATCCTCACATAAGAACCCAGGGTTCCGTAAAAAACCTCACCACCATCAATTCCCACACCGATTTCCAGTAAAACGGCACGATACATCTTGTTCTGCTCCGGTGATAACACACCCTGCTCAGCTTCGATATTAGCTTTGATGCGTTTCATGTTTTCTCGCAATGTGGCGGTTACCTCCTGAAGTTTATATGCCGTCAAGACTGCCTGATACGATTTATTCAAAGTGGGATTGTCAAAAACCCCATACACCGATAGGATTGCGTCGCCAATAATGGACCCGATAATTCCCTGGAACTTCACGATTTCGCGAATTGCTGTGTCGTAATACATATTCAGCAGGTTTATGATGTCCGTTCCCAGGGTTTCCGTGATGAAAGTGAAACTCTTGATATCCGAAAAGAGGATGGTGAGGTTTTTCTTTTGTCCCTCCAGTTTTACCTCCCGCTCTTGATAGGCCTTGGTTACAATATCCTGATTGGTGAACTTCCGGAAAATGTACATCAGGTTATTCACCATACTGGACAAGGAGTTAAAGGCCGCTCCCAGGTAGGTAATATCATCGTTGGTCGCCTTGCTTAGGTCCATGATTCCAAGTTCCTGGGATTCGATCATCTCGCGAATCTTGGTAGTGAAGACTTCGATAAAGCGAAGCAGGAATCTGAGCAGCAGCACTCCAATAGTTCCCATCAGAATCGTAAAAACGATGATCATAATGGAAATATTCCTGAAGATGACACGCGATTCTTTATAAAATTCATTCAATTCTTCCGCTCGAAGCACAAAGGCGTTCCATTTTTGATTGAATTTATAAATGCCAAAATACTCTTCGTTATTGAATGTGAAGTGAATGTGTCCTTCATCCTTGTCATCTTTAAGATTGACCACCAGTTTTCCGAGTGTGGCGGAATCACTAAAGGTTTTGTAACGAGTAATGCGGGAAGCCTGAAAAAGGATTTCCCCATCCGGCTTGATTCCCAGCACAATGGCTTTCTCGTTTTTCAACTCGTGAGTCCCCTTTTGCTCAATACTCTGAATCGATTCTTCGTAGTTTTTATCGAATTGCAGAATATCCCACTGGTTGTTGCAGTAGGTGTACATCACCTTTAAATCCTTAATCAAAAGCTGATTCATCAGGTTATATAGCTCAGCCCTGTTGAAAATCAGATTGATATAATTGGTGACGAAATTTGAGATGAGGATGAATAAAGCGAAGGAAATCACGATTTTAAATGTGACTGGTACGACCCGTGTCCTTTTTTCTTCTTCCGGTGCTGCGGGGGCGCCGACGTTGGTCGCGTTAACTTCTGCAATATTGGCGTCTGACATTTGTCTTAGGGGGGTTTATGGTCCTTTTAATTACAGGTCTGTTATTAACTAACTTGAATCAAAGGTGAAAAAAAACTAGTTATTACCTTTGTATCTTTCAAGGACTATTAAAGCAAACTACGTTTTAGGTATTTTTTTTATCGTCAGATCCAATTTAAAGAAAACCAATTGAATTTATTGAATTTCAAATACTGCGATAAAAAAGTGTCCATAGTTACCGGACTTTCAGAAACGATCTCTTTAATAAAAGCAAATCAATAATAAATTTTATATCGTGTCGATTCATAAAGCAAACAAACTGAGTTTGCGACCGCCATCCCGACCCATATCGATTTTCATAATAAAAGTAAACAGAAAACTTCATTGAATCTCGGTGGTATTCGTATATCTTTCTCCTAAAATCTCTTTTTTAGGTAAGAATTGTATGTGGAATGTTTAATATCCGTTTGTTTTGCATGGTTTTTCTTAGGCGTAAATTGCAAGGTGAACTATGAGAGTAGTAAGCAAGGGGGAGTAACTTCGAGTAACATGCATTTTGCGATGAAAAGGGTCAGTACCGATAATGCTCAGGATGCATTCGGCTTTAATAATCCTGTAGAAAGAATGTCAAATAACGACTCAACAATTTGTTCCTTGCTGATCTTGCCGGGATTTCTCAAGTGATATTTACAAAGACTATCGATCTGTCCAGCTACTGCAATAGCTGCTGTGCGAATATCCAACGGCTTAATGTAGCCTCTTTTCTGTCCTTTGAGTAACAGATCAGCGATAAAAACAATGAATCTTTCCTGGACCGATTCGATTTCGGCCAATACTTTACTGTCAATTCCGCTGGATAGCTCGTTAAGAAGAATTTTGGCCAGCCGGTTGTTTTTTAAATAAAGAGATATCATATATTCCACCAATAATCGGAAATGTTCGATAAATGGCAGGTTCGAATTCAGTTTCTCTGTGATTTGTTTAACGATTGTTTCCAATCCCTCGGTAACAGTAGCTGAAAACAGCATCGATTTGCTGGAAAAATTATAATACAGAGTCCCTTTTGCAACATTGGCTAATGCTGCGATTTCATCCATGCGTGCCTGATGAAAACCTTTTTTGGAAAAAACAATCGCTGCAGCTTCCAGTATTTTTTTGCGTTTCATAAGAAGTTGATCGAAGTAATGTGGCAGTCAAACCGGTGTCAGTCTATCCTGCTTCGAGTCCCAATTGTATCCTGATTAGAATAAAAATATTGTTCGGAGAGGAAAACACATCAATCAGGAAAGAAAACGTTTTCAATTTCCAAAGTGATTAAAATGCTGCAAAACCGCTAAGCCTCTTTGTCTGCTTATTTCCCGGACTCAAACAATGAAAGCATCTTAATACGCTTTGATTTTCTTTTCCAGTATTTCCAGACATTTCGATGCTTTTTTTTAAATCTGCCGGGCTAAGACCTTGAATGTTTTGAACCAATGAGTCAGTTTTTATCTTAACGGACCTTTAAGCGTTCTCTTTACAATCCTTTAAATTTTTCTGCCAGGCGATTGAGGTCGACATCCATTTTTCCTGTTAGATCCTTATGTCGCTTTGGTTTTTGCTTGCCGGTCGATTTTTTAGCTTGTTCTTTGGCTGGCCCTGCCTTTAATTTCATGCTCAAGGCAATTCGCTTTCTTTCGGTATCCACGGAAAGCACCTTGACTTTCACGACATCTCCGACACTGCAAATTTCTGAAGGTTCCTTAATAAAACGATTGGACATTTCCGACAAATGTACAAGCCCATCCTGATGAACTCCAATATCTACAAAGGCGCCAAAATTAGTAAGATTGGTGATTGTTCCTTCCAATACCATTCCAGCCAGTAGGTCACCAATTTTGGTAATGTCATCTTTTAATTCGGCTCCTTTATAAAATGTTCTGGGATCTCGACCCGGTTTTTTGAGTTCGTCCTTGATGTCCTTTAAAGTGATCAGTCCCACGTCTTCTGTTTGATAGTCAGTCAATTTAAGGCTGTTCAGCTGCGGTTCGTTACCAATCAGGTCAGAGATTTCAATCTTTAAATCGTCAGCCATTTTTAAAATAACCGGATAATTTTCCGGATGTACGGCAGATTGATCCAATGGGTTATCACCACCGAGGATTCTCAGAAAGCCGGCGGCTTGCTGAAAGCTCTTCGGTCCGAATCGGCTAACCTTGAGCAGTTCCTTTCGCTCTTTAAAGGCACCATGTTCATTGCGATATTCGATTACATTTTTTGCCAGGGTTTTGTTCAGTCCCGACACATAAGAAAGCAGTGATGGTGACGCGGTGTTCAGGTTGACACCGACAAAGTTCACACAAGATTCCACAACTTCATCCAGGGATTTTTTAAGTTTTTTCTGATTGACATCATGCTGGTATTGACCAACTCCTATAGATTTAGGATCGATTTTGACCAATTCCGCCAGCGGGTCCTGAAATCTGCGTGCTATGGATATAGCCCCGCGAAAACTGACATCCAATTCGGGGAATTCCTCTCTTGCCAATTCAGAAGCAGAATATACCGAGGCACCGGATTCATTAACGATAACCGGCTGGATTGTAGTCAACGATTCTCCTTTCAGGAATTCACGAATAAACTGCATGATTTCCCTGGATGCGGTTCCGTTTCCGATACAGATATATTCGCAGGGATATTTTTCGAGTGCCCTTTTTAAATCTGATTTAGCCTGTTCGATTTTATTTTGCGGCGGAGTTGGATAAATAACCCCTTTTTCAAAAAACTTTCCTGTTTCATCAACAACAACCCATTTGGTTCCCGATTTAAACCCGGGATCGAGCCCCATGATTTTTTTTGTGCCTCCCAGTGGTGCCAAGAGTAAATTGCGAAGGTTCTCCGAGAAGACCCCAATGGAATCATCATCGGCTTTCGTTTTCAACATCACTCGTAACTCAACTTCAATGGAAGGTGAAAGCAGCCTCTGAAAAGAATCCTCTACGGCCAATTCCAGATCTTCAAGGGGTGCTTCCAAACTTGGAATCCAGCGATCTTTGATAACTTGTATGAGATCTTCGGTAGGGAATTCGAAGCGAAGGCGCAAAACAGATTCCTCTTCGCCCCTGCGAACAGCCAGATATCGATGGGCAGGAATCTGGTTAACTGGCTCACTGAAATCGTAATACATTTCGAATTTGGTCTTTTGATTTTCGAAATCCTTTGTGACCTCTGTTTTCAGTCGCCCTTCAGACCAACAAAGTGAGCGCAGTTTTTCCTTAATGTCCGCATCTTCAGAAATCCATTCGGCAATGATATCTCTTGCTCCCTGTCGGCATTCGGTTTCAGTCAGTTCCTCGTCATTATTTTTCAAGAATTCTGTCAGCCAGTCGTTGTAATCCTGCTGGTCCTTGATCATTTCAGCCAGGGGCTCCAAACCTTTTTCCCTGGCTATGGTGGCTTTGGTTCTTTTTTTCGGTTTATAAGGCAGGTACAGATCTTCCAGCACTTGTTTAACAGTGGCTTCGGTGATTTTTTTCTTAAGGTCGTCGGTTAATTTTCCCTGTTCATCAATAGACTTTAAGATCACCTGTTTGCGGTCTTCCAGCTCAGTTACGTATTCATAACGATCCCGAATCGTCCTGATTTGGACTTCATCCAGATTGCCTGTGACTTCTTTTCGATATCGGGCAATGAACGGTATCGTGTTGCCGTCGTTAAGCAGACCGATAACTTTTTCGATTTGCACAGGATTAATGGTGGTGTCTTTTGCAATAGTCTGAATGATTTCCATGAAAGTCTCTTGATAGAAAATTGATTAAAATTGTGCCCAGCTGATCCGGATTTGACGGGCCATTAAGTCTGTCTATATCTTATCACCACCTGCCAGGAATAAGAATACTTCACTTCCGATACGTTTTTCCATATTAGGGGAGAAGTGGAACCTTATCCGATGCTTGATGTTAAATCCGGAGGATCAGGCTGTTTGGCGTAAATGCTATGAATTTACACCAATACCTGTTTATTTAACGGGGTTTTTTAACAGCGAATTAATTATTAAAACAAGGTTGGAATAGCGCCTCACTGGTATGATAGACTCTTCTATGATTAATGTTGGTGTTGAATCCACATTTTTGATTTGAGAGTATTGAACGCTACGATTCATTTGCTTGACGATTCTTGGTGCATCCATCAAAGATTTGAATTCCTTGTCCAGTTGGTGCTTTTTTGCCACAAATTGGAGCTTGTCCCGGGTAAACATCTGTTGGCCTAATCCATAATCGAATATCATTTGGAAAATGGTCATCATAACATCATGTCCTTTCCCTTTTTCTTCAGCGATAAAATACAAACGTCCCGGGTCATGACCTCTCCAGCCGATTGGTTTGGGTTCAAACACAAGTTTATCGCCAAACTTGGATTTAAGCTTGGGCAACATATCCCTGTTGAAATAATAACAATGGACACAGTCGAATGCGAAAACTTCAACAAGTCTTACCTTATCTACAGATCGCGGTGCAGGCGGGATTTGAGGAACGACTATTTTGTATTCGCCCGGAATGTCCGCCAGGAGAGATGCAGGAAGCAATATCAGTGCAACGGCAATGGTAATCAGACTTTTTTTCATAGCTTTTTGATATTGAAGGAATTATCCAAAACTTTGATTAAATCAAAGACTTTAAAGGAAGAATACCCGTGATATTCTGCTATTATTTAGCTTTTGAAATCATTAATCAAGGCGATATTGAATGACCATTCTAATCAACAACTTTAATGTCAGGAAAAAGTCTTTTCCTTGAAAGCCAGGTTCTCATCGATTTCCAAATAATAGTGGTTATCGCACCAGTCTGGCAGGACCAGACCTGTTGTGGAGCCCGCTTTGTCGACTACCAGCGATGAAGGATGGAAATGCCCTGCCAATAGTAGATCAGGTGCGAGGATTTTGTTAATCGCATGCAAAAATTTAAGCCATTCTTCTGTTGGGAATGATTGTCGGAATGCGATGTTTGTCTGTTTCAGTCTTCTTTCAAGAGCAAACATGATCTTTTTTGCCCAACTGGAGGGGATAAGCTGAAAAGGCAATTGAAACAAGGGGTGGCGAATCGTTCTACGCCATTTCAAATACTTCAAGTCGAGTGAATTTATAGTATCTCCATGAACTGCCAACAACTTTCCGCCTGGTTTCTCCAATACAAGTGACTCAGTTGCAATTCTGTCAAATGGCAGGCGATTGTTAGTCTCTTTGATAAACACATCGCGATTACCCGTGACTAGATAGCACTTTCCACCCTTATCTCGATAAATCTGAAGTAACTCCAGGAACTGTTTTATCTGTGCTGTATGAAACTTTTGGGGACCCGCCCAGATGTGAAACAGGTCACCCAAAAAAAGGATCTCCGTGTTTGATGGCACCAATTCAGAGATGAAGTCTCGAATGTGACTAATGTCCTCTTCCTTTACCCCAAGATGTGAATCTGCAATGACGATGGTTATTCGACTGTTCATTCAAGCTGGTTTGAATAATGAAATTCTTGATTTTGGTTCAAAGTCCATAAACCTACTCGTAATCAGCCGATTTGTCCAATATCTCAGTCGTGCTCGGAGTCAGGAAATTTCATATATCCTCTCATAGTTGTTGACAAACGCAACGAGGTATTTTTATTATTTATGTTTAACGGACATTCCGATAAATGGATGGCGAAGTAGCTCAGTTGGTCAGAGCGTACGACTCATAATCGTAAGGTCGGCAGTTCGAACCTGCCCTTCGCTACCATTCCAAGCCTCTCTACAAATCACGCCTTTTTTATAAATCCGTTTTTCTCCAATATGGCACACCATGTGGCACACTAAGATATAGTGCTAGTCCAGTTTTCTTGATCCTGTTTTCATCAAGAGCAGTTGCTCAGATCTTATATCGGAAATCAGGGTTAGTCATGAATTCAATCGATCAATTCAAAACCGCCTACCTTCAAAACGGCAAAATTTTTGCCCGTCATTGCGATTTAATCAACCTGCTTGGTTGGACTCAACAAAAATACATCCAGGTTTTAAGAGGTCTGGTCAAAAGCTATCAGTGGATTCTTGAACCTGGCTATCATAACGCCGATAAACCTGGAGATTTTGCAGTCCGGAAATCAACGGGTTTGGTGTGTTTTTCGGTTAGATTTAATCGCCTTAAAAATTAATCAAATTGACTTTTGATACCTGTAATCCTAATATCGGAAGGGTTTGCATTCATAATTCAAACAAGATTTCACTAAGGAGGAAGCATGAAAATCTTTATTATGATGATAGCATTATACTTAGCTTTTTTGACGACAACGGCTTTTGCAGAAAGTTGCGATGATAAGAAAAAAAGAATAACTGAGGCTGAATATTCAAACTGCTTGAAGAAAGAAAGTGCATTTTTAAAATGGGCGGAACCAATCAATAATCGCGACCTTAACAAGCGCAAGGATGCCTATATCATGCGTAAACACATGATTATGTGCACAAACAGGGAATCATTTATAGAGATATTTAACACGATCCAAGGTCAAGGCGGTAATTACAACCCAAATACTATAAGTCGTCGTACAAATTCCAAATGCATTGCTTTACAAAAGGCAACTTTTGGAAGAATTGTGAAAAGGGTAAAAGGTAGTAATGTTGTAAACGTAGAATATCAACCACCATATGAAAAAACAGTGTCTGAGGCCTGGACACATGAGGGATTACTTCAACCAATGCAAGATTTCTTAAATTCGTTAGCAAAATAGTCTTTACTGAAGCAACCCAAATAATACCGACGTAATTAATAATATAGTCCAGTTCCAAAATTATAATTCTGTGTAAGTCGTTCTTTTGGCACTTTGCATAAACTTAATTTGTTGTTGGGAGAGAAAATCTTGACGCTTGTTTATCATAGTCTTAATATCGGGCGGGTTTGCTTTTTATTGTAGTCACACGGGAATATTTAATCAGATGAATTACAAAGGAGTAATCCTATGAAAAAAGCATGGTATGACAACAGCGTATTGCTAAAAGTCATGTGTTTATTGTTTCCTCCTATAGGAATATATGGCTTATTGAAATCGCAAACTAAGAAAAACCGATTAGAAATCTTTGAGCCGAACGGAAAGTCAAGTGTTGTAACCGATAGTGAAATTAATGAATACATAAAGGACATGCGTTGCAAGCATTGTTCTTCTGATCATAAGCCAATTTATAGAACTGATGATAAAGGTGGTGAATCGTTAGATTGCTGTTGTAAGAAATTTGCCAATGAACTCCAGGAAAGAATTACTTCATATAGATTGTTTAAAAAAGTACGTAAAAATCCTCAGGTAGGTAAAACTCATCAGTTTTCTATTATTGTGAAACACAAAAAACATAAAGACCCTAGATGGAAGATCATAAAAGAAATTCAAGTCAATGAACCTGACGAGTATAGCGCCCTTTGTGAAGCTGCTTATCAAGTTTCAGGATCAGACGATCCACGAATAAATCAATCCAGTGATCCTTTGAGTGCTACAGTAGTGCTAAGAAAACAAAAAGTATCATATCGATTTGAAATTAAAAGACAACATTTGCTATGAAAAACGGAATGATTATACTCTTCACCGGGCACGCCCGTGAATATCACGGGCGTGCCCGGCAGAAAGGTTGGTGCGATTAACCAAACAATTCAGCTCTTACACGTTGGAGGCGTTCGGTCCATTCATCGGAGCTTATGGCGGGGCGTTCAAAGCAGCGCCCAACAAATTCATTCCAGTTTTGTGATTTGGAATGAAATGCCCCAACTGAAATGCTGTGAACCGCGTAAGCTTCATGCAATAGGTCTTCTACGCGGTTTCCTACCTCTTCAACGATTTCGTTGATTCTTCCTGTCTTGATCTGAAACGGCCATTCGTTCATTGCCTCAAGCTTAATTTCCCTTGATTCTTGCTCAAGTTCACTGATCTTAACTTGTAACGCACTAATCGCGGTCTTTAGATCGTTAACTAGCCTTGAGAGCGCTTCGATTCTCTTTTCTGGTTGTGGGGTTTCACCATTTCCATTCAACGCCCAGTTTTTGATTTTTTCCTCATGCTCGGATTCTAGAAGCTCCAACTCTTTTTCTTTTCCTTCTAATTCGGATTTTAATTTAGAAAGCCTTGCTTTTTTTTCAACTGCTTCAGCTTTCAAATCTTCTGAGCGGCCTATCACGGCTCTATACGCCTTTTTCATTTCTTTTCTCATTTTGGGTTATTCTCCTATAATTTCAGATAGACATTGCTCTTTAAACTGTCCCCAATTCTCGGCCATGTCGAACGTACCAAAAACATTAATCAAAAATCGGTCATAGGTCATATTTCCGTCAGCCATTGCCCAAAGTCTTTTTAAATCTTCCCTTGTCCGCTTCCTTAGTTCATCGCTGCCGGCTTGATATTGGCAATTGATAATAGCAAAGCGAGAGGAATTTACATTCCTTCGCAAACCTATTAACTGTTGGTTAACTTGCTCAATCTCTTGCGCTATCAGTTCTTTTGCCTCCTCAAGTTCGCAACAGTCTCGCTCAAGCTCGGCAATCTTAACAGAAGGGTGTTCAGGAATATCCCCTTTCCCGGAGGCGATGGCTTTCACCCGATCTTTTGTAGAACGGCCAAGCAGCTCTATCATTTTCTTTTTATCCTTAATCCTTAAACCAAGGTTCATAGAAACTGCATTTTTTTTCTTTGCTTCGCCTTCAAATTTCTCAACTTCATCAATCGTTTTTCTGCAGTTCTGGCGGGCTTGCTCCACCAATGGATAATTTTTCATTCTAACCTCGCGCTAGTGTTAATCGATCACACCCAATTGGGTGTTTTATAACCCCAACACCGAATTGACTTAAAACTTCGCGAAGAACTTCTTGCTATCAATGCCTATGCATTAGCGCTGCCGTTCTGTGAGTGGTTGACGACTCAAAAAATCGCGTTTCTTTTTTAGCTCTGACTCTAACTGTTGCTTTTTGAGCTTCAAAGACGCCCTTTTGACTGGTTTGCTTTCCGTAAAGCAAATTTAACCCGGAACAATTCAAGATTGATTGCCTTACAATTCTGCTGTGCTGCTCGTTGTATATCGTTTTTCATTTGCTACCTTCCTTTTTCTCAAAAATTGATTGATTTATATTTTACATCACATTCCAAATCAAGCGCGTTCAGGTCAACTTGACCAATGGTTTCTCCGCTTTGTAAAAACTTCTCATTCGTGGAAGTCGGGAAATCAACCCAATAAAGACACCCAGGCGCTAAGTCAGGGATGTGCGCTCCTATATCTCTTTTGAGTAAATCCAAATGCCCAGTGAAAAAGAAACACAAAGTTTCAACACCTTTACCATGTTTGATTATCCAGCGGGTGAAATCTTGATGCGCTCCTAGGCGGTAAATCTTCATTGGCTCAGCTTGCGGATAGTCTATTTCTTCACAAGCTTCATAGAACGGTATGTCATATGGGTTTTGTTTGATGAGAATAGACTTGAAGGTATTCCAGCTTTTATGAATGCAATCGTCATCAACGGATTCATAACAGAAAAATATTCTGCATTCGTCCGGGTTTGCATTGGAATATTCCTTTGGGGCGTCAATCGGTGGGTCAGTTGGTTCAAAATCTTGTAGTGCCTCATTAACTATTTTTTCAAGGTTAAGTTCTGGTGTTACCACCTGTGGAATAGCGGTGTTATCTTCATGCCTATATGGATCAAGCCCAGGGTTTTTCAAACTGCGGTTCCTGATCCATTCTGCATTTTTCTTAGCCAGCGTATCAATCATCCCCTCTGAATCTCTAACCAAGTTACCTTTCGCAACCTCCTGAAATATGTACGGATGGCTTACGTCTTCTTTCTTTGCGAAGCCTCTAACACTGTATCTAGCCATTGTCTTGTTCTCCTAAACATGGGTTATTACCAGGCGGTAAGTATGATAAAAAAAATAGTCAATTCAATTCTGTTGCGGACGCGATTCAGATGCGCAATTAAAAAGATATCGTCTTACAGGACCCGTAAACTATTGACATCATTAATTTAAATACTCGCCAGCACCAAGGACTGATCCGTCGTCCTTGTTCTTTGGCGTCATCATTTCATGAACTTGCGCTGTGCGTAGTAGCACACTGTATCCACTCCCATAGCTCAAATTATGACTTTCAAGAAGCCGCTTAAGCTCTACCTGTAGCTTCACCGCTAATACTTCTTTTTTAATATGTTCATCAGTTTTCTTCATGGTCCGACAAGTTTTAGTTGTGTTGTTAAAACTGAAAAACTGTAATTTTTGTAAAGTTTAGAAATCAGCCAGAAAATAAACTGAATTCGACAAGGAATTTTTGGTTATTGGGTAAAAGGCCAAAGAATTATACTTACCATACAATCCGTATATCACTGAGTTTGCCAAAACGAACAAACATTACATAATAAACAAAATATTTAATTATTTAAACTATTCAATTATTACAGTCTGTATAAGTTTGGGCTAAAAGGTGATAAATTTTTGAATTTTTATCGCCAGTTTTATAATTCCAACGATGTCCTTTTGAATAAGATATTCCTGTGTGCTCTTCTAAGACTTTTTTGATATTTCTGACACTTTCGGCACTATCGTCATAAACAGATTGAACAAGCTTACTTTTAAGGGTAATATCCGCGTTGATCGCTTCTGAGATCTTTTTAATCAACTCACCATTTTTTTCAAGTTTTTTGCTTATGGCTGCTTGCTGACGGGCTTCGTATTGTTCTTGTTCGCCAACCTTTTTAATGGAATTAAAACGGTCTAGCCAGCTTAATCCGTGGGCAGTGGAGTAGGTGTAACAGGCATTCATCGCTACATCACCCCGTGATTTCAAATTCTCGAAAACAACAGTTCTTACATTCTCGCTGGTATTTGTCGCGTCCATTAGGAAAACACAATCTGCATCGTCAAGAGTATCAGTTGTACCCTGGTAAACTGGTTTCCCTTCCGAGTCTCTATGTTTATTGGTATGGGCAAGACCAACAAAAGTTCCCCCTGCCGATACAAATTGCCGAATTACTTTCATGAATTCCGACGACTGCCTTTTATCCATTAGGTTTGAAAACTTTTTTAAAGTATCGACAATTACTACCGAGTTTGACGCCGTTTTATCTTTTGTCATCTCTGTTAAATACCCCAAAAATAAAGAAGGGTTAAAATCGCCATGCCCAGGAACGATCATTTCAAAGCCATGTTTTTCAGCTATCTTTAACTTTTCAATTGCTCCTTTTAGATTATCATCAGCATTTATATAGAAAATATTATAATCGGCGAGTGATCCAGCTTTTAAGGCTTGAACAATCATCCATATTGTTAGTAGCGTTTTCCCAAACCCAGTCGGAGCGAAAATAATTGTTGCCTGTCCTATGATCGCCAGTCGGCCCAGTAGATATATTTCAGCAAAAATCTGTTTTTCCATTTCTTCTGATCTCCCATTCAAAGAAAAATTTAGTAGGACTGGATTCTTTTTCTTCTCTTCTGGTTTTGGCGGTGGGCTTCCATACCCAAACGGATCTGGGTCATTCACAGTTGGAATTTTTTCAGTGCACCAAGTTGGAGGGATTTTATTTAGTGAGATGGTACTATTTAATTCATGAGCCAATTCAGTGTTTGAATCAGTGTTATCGGGGCTATGATTCTCTTTTGTATTGATTTTTTCTATAGCATTCATTTATAATATAGATATTGAGATCTAGGACCCCACCTAGATGTTATTTGATAAAACAAGGCTTTTATTCCCCTTGACCGGCACCCTAGCGGTCAAGGGGGTTTTTTTTGTTTTTGTTATGTGAATTCAATCACAAGCCCACACCAACCCATTAGCGGCTTGATCCTCAAGATCAGCGTGACTAGCTCTTCCTTTCTATTTCCCAGCACCTTACCGGTTTTGATTGACGTAAGCTCACCCTGTGCGTTTCTCGTAGCTTCCCCGCCAATAAAGAAGCATAACGGCCAGTAATTTTGAGATGGTGTTGAATAGGTTGCTTCCCACGTTTTAAGCGACGTAAAATATCCGGCACAAGAATTCGGCAAGCCTGCATACGCATAGTCTCCACCTGCTTGCATTTCTATCGCTGGTACTTGATTAGTTATTATCGGGTTAACCAACCACTCACCGCCATATATACCCGCAAACGCTCCAAGCCCACCGCCTGGATTTATATATCCTGCATACGCATTATCACCACCCGCTTGCATGTTAAAATTTCCATCAATAAACTGCGCTGGATCAACCGGCGGGTCATTGAGGTGAACTTGCAAGTCGAAATTAGCTCGGTTTAGCTCTTCTTGTAGATCATCAGGCGTGTTATTCTTGGCTCTTGCATAAACGATCTGGCTTAGGCGTGCGATCCGATCAGCTATAGGTATATTACTGTTGGGCTCTATCCCATATTCCCGCTCTAAATCCTCAAATATCGGAGTCTTAGCCGGGTTTCGAATATTCGCAAGATTGGCTAAAAACTCCGCTGCGTCCTCGTGCCCCTCTGCGATAGCGTCAAGCAACAGGTCGAAATCACCGCCTTGTTTTGGCTCCCAGATTGGGCCGGGCGGTAGTAGTGTCTCTAGTGTGCGTTTGGATACGTTAGGCATAAGCGGCCTCAGTTATGGAATCTCGGCTTTTAATCCATGCTTGCACGTCTGACAGTCTCCAACCCGAAGCACGTTCACTTATTCTAATCCTCTTGGGGAACTTTCCAGATTTTTCCATTCGATACAGTGTTGACCTGGAAACTCCGGTCATATCAACTGTTGCTGGAATTCTTATAATCTTGTCGTGAACTGGAACAGGGTGTTCAAGCGTATTGCGGGTTAAATTCTCGGTCATAATCTATCCTCAGTTGTTTTGGTGTATTGATAGTTCAACTGATTCCAGATTAGCCCATCTAGGGTAGGATAAATATTGAGTGTTTGACGGTATTCTATGAAAATAATTTTTGGTAGAAAGCTGATATTTCCGGTGGGATTATTATTGAGCTGCGATCATTGCGTGCAGCATTAGATTTTACTATATTGTAGGCGGGTTTTCCTTCATTAGTGAGGTAATTTTGGCAAAGGTCCTTTAGTTTAATACCTGTCAATGGTTTGATGATTTTCCATACTTCACGTAAAAAAACGGGGGATCTTAGACACTGATATTTTATTGTCCCATCAGTAGATTTAATGTGGACTACAAGACCAAATATAACCAAAGGCAGCGCTAGTCTAGTTTTTAAAAAGTCAGGATTTGTTACGTCTGGTCTGAATGGTGGTTTAAGTGCAAGTTCGAGATCGATTTTTAACTGTTCAGGCAATTCTATCGGATAGATATCAACGCTGGTCAAAATAGAGTTATATTTTAATTTTTGCCCAAACTCATCTACAAAACGATCAAGAAAGTTTGATAATTTCAAATCATAACCGTGAGTTCTTGTCAAACTCCAGGCGGAATATAATGTTCTTGATTTTTCACCAGACAACAACTTGTATTTCGTTTCACCCTTCCTGCGATTAGGAAAACTCACTATATTATTTCTTAGCAAAGCATGAATCAACAAAGGGTGCTTCCAATATGCCCAGCGATCATCAATCCATTTTTCAGTTAGTTCCGGAAAGAATTGTAGCATCAATTTAAAGCTTTCCCACGAACTGCTTGGATTTGGGTTTTCCCAAAGCAAATTAAATAAATTTGTTGGAGAAAGTTCAATAAGTTTTCTCTTAGTATCAACAAATCTATGAAATTGATTAAACTGGGTGTCTTTAATGTTTTTCATGCAGATGCCATTTTATTTATTGATACTACTTTTGCATCTGATAATAACTGTCTTAACCAATGCTCCCAGCGTTCGAGCGCTTCAGTTTTTGCTTCCATATATGATGCTTGATTATAGGTACCAGCAACCCCCGGAATCCGATGATTAAGAATAGCTTCTACAATGTGCGGTTGAATTCCTATTTCATGCGCATGAGTACTGAATGTTCGTCTTAGATCATGCGGCCACCATTTTTTTTCAAATGTATCTATCCAATCAGTGCGTTTGCCGTAAATATCAGTCTTAATTTCGTCAAATCGACGTTTAACAGCTCTGTTGATTGCTGTGTATCGAATTGGTTGCTCTGGTGTGATGTATGGCGATTTTTTATCATTCGGAATTGCTCGTTTTTGTTGTGGAGATTGGCATACCCACCGACTATTCAATGGCTCACCTTCAGAGTTGTAGTAAACGGCGTGTTGTTTTAGTTCTTCGAAGCATTCAAACGCTATCGGTTGCAATGGTATACTTGATTCATCTCCGTTTTTTGCTTTTTCTGCCGGTATCGTCCATATTCGCTTTTCATGATTAACCTCACTCCATTCAGCATTGCAGACTTCTCCTACTCGTTGGCCTGTCAATAACAAAATCTTAAGAATCAACTGCACCTGACGGGAGAAACACGCTTTATCTATGGTTTGAAAGAATGTTTTTATTTCATTCTTTTCAAGATGGATTTTGCGTTTTATTTCACTCCCGCCGACATATTCGCGCTTGATTCTCAAAGTCGGATTCTCTGTGATTTTATACTTGGAGTCGGCCCACGCATAGAATTTATTCAATGTGGATAGAGTCCTATTAGCTTCTTTTGGTGCATTCCGATTGACAATTTTGTCAAGTATTACAACTAAAACATCTTTGCTCACGTTCTTTAGTTTCATCGAGCCGATTGCTGGAAGAATATCTTTATTAAAATAGCTTATCTGTCTTTCTGGGCGTTTTAAGTTTGGTTTTCCTTCTTTGTTTGTGCTTAATAGATATTCATTTTTAAAGCGCTCGTATGCTTGGTTTACAGTAGGATCTGCTATTTCCTGCAACCGTTGAGTTTTCTTTTCAACATTTAGGTCTGTGCCATTTTTCACCTTAGTTTCAGCATCAAATTTACTTTTTCTGGCTTCCTGCAACGATAGCTCACCATATTTGCCGATCACATAACGCCTTGTTGTTTTATCTCCTGGCATCTTGTAGCGATACTGAAAGACCTTTGTTCCGCTAGGCAATATTCGAAGTGATAGCCCATCGCCACAAGTGATAGTATACTCAGATTCGGCCCTTTTTAATGATTTCACTTCCCCATCTGTTAGCCGTTTACCTAGTATTCTATTATATAACCTAACTAATACCATCGGAACAGGTTGTTTCGTCGCCTTGTAGAGTTTACGTATTGTCTTAATATCCGAAGTTTCCAATGCAGTGCTGGATTTTATTCTCTCTTCTATCGCTTCAAGCTCCTTTTTTGCTTCCTCTGTGGCTTTCATTTGATCCTTTATCTATTGTTTAGTGTACCATGAATTCCTTGGTACACCATATGGCACACTAAACAACCTTGCTTTGGAAAAAATCAATTTGAAACATCTTGACATATTATAGTATGGAAAATATTGTAAAACAAGTAGTTTACTAACGGGATCATTGAAAATTCTGAATAAAAATGGTGTGTAAAAAAGTGTAATGATTTGTAAGGGATTACGACTCATAATCGTAAGGTCGGCAGTTCGAACCTGCCCTTCGCTACCATTCATTTCAAAGAGTTATCCAAACACCCTTCCTACGAAAATCCTGAAATATCTAATTCGTGTACACAGTTATGTACACAGAAGTTCTTACCTATATCATTTCTAGCTGAAGATTGTTAATTGAAGAAACGTCGGGGTATCAGTGAGGTTTTTTCCAAACAAGCACTAAAATATCTTATCAGTTGTCTGGCAGGTTATTTTTTTGAAGAGGTAAGGATGTCATTTCCAATTTCCATCCACAGAGCTTGAAAACGTTTTTTTGATATTTTGCGGTACAAAGCAACCAGTTCCTTTTCCTCCTCACTAAGAATAGTACTATCTTGATTCTTTGATTTTGTTTTCAGCAGATCACCAAGAAAGTATTCGATTCCCACATCAAACATCTTAGCAATGGTATTCAATTTCTCGAGCGAGATTTTATCTTTCGCAATCTCATACTTGTAGAATTGTTGCGAAGTTATACCAAGCTTTTCCGCTACAGATTCCTGTGTAGCCTTTTTAGCGGTTCTAAGTTCCTTAATTTTGTTCCCTATTTGGGTGTAAAGATCCTGTTTTGTGCTTTTCATAGTTCGCTTATATCACTTATCTTTTGTGTTTGAAATAAACTATAAGTTGTGAAATAATAAAAACTAAACTATAAGTTAAATTTGCACATATGGTTCAAACATATCAAACCATGCAGCCAGTGCAATAATTCAAAAATGCTAACCATAATTTTTTGAAGGGAAATGCCTATGAACAATTTATATCTGAATCAAGACCAATTCGAAGAGATATTTCGATCCTGCCTGAAAACAGACACCTATTCAAAATCCATTGAAAGTTTCTTCAGTATCAGAAATCGACGTAAAATCAATCATGCCCCATATTATCAAAGAAATTACGTCTGGGATGTCTATAAGGCTTCATATTTCCTGGAAAGTATTCTGTTAGGTACCGAAATTCCACCTTTAATTATATTTAACAATGGAAGCACTATTGAAATCATCGATGGCAGGCAACGATTCGAAACTATCGATCTGTTCATGGATGACCAAATCAAACTCAGGCGAAAAGGCTTGTTTTTATTAAACAGTTGGAGAATAAAACCCTAAGCTCACTTCCGGAAAACATCCGGGATGTGTTTTATGAATCCACCTTAAGAATCATCGAATTCACAATAATCAACGGATCAGATTTAGATCCTTTGGTTCAGGATATGGTCAAAAAAGAGTTTTTCAGAAGGTACAACTCCGGAATAACTCCCTTGACACGGTATGAAATAGATAATGCCGTTTATGATGAAGACAATCTGACCAACCTATTCAAATCAGCGTTAAAATCTGGAAGTGATCTAAACAAAAAACTACAGATCTTGTTCTTTAAAAACAAAACGAAGGCAAAGACAAACAAGGAAACCGAGTCAGGAATTGAACGAGTGATGCAATTTATTAGAAGAAATCTTGTTTTGCATAAAATCCCGATTACATATTATTCGCAAACCAGGAAAAAGGAAGTTCTGGAAAGGCTGTATGATCAATTGGTTGATTCACAACCTGATCATAAATCTTTGTTTGATAGTTTCTCCCAGAAAGTTGAAATGGTTTGGAAGCTAAAGACACAAAAAGATAAAAAGAATATTCAATATAATAGGTTGGTGACAGAATGTTTTCTGTGGGGATTGCATGTCGTTGAAAACGAAACTGTAGATCTCAAAAAACTTGGTAGTGCCCAAATGGCAAATGAATTTCTGGAATACTATTTGGAGAACAAGGAAGATTTCTCAGAAAACAACTACGCATTTTATCGCCCGGTCATAAAACGCTATACTTCTACTTTGCGGCTTTTTGAACAAAAGACGGGTTTAAACCTGCAGTTGTATGAAGCGACTAACGACAATTCCAGAGCACAACTTAAAGAGTTGATGAAAGATGATGACGTGGAAGAGAAACTAGATCAATTAGAGTCACTTAGACTCAGCAAGCCTGATCCCCCTCGTACTACCATCGAAGATATTGCAAAGAGAATGCGAAGAACCAAATTTATGGTTCGCCCTTCTTATCAGCGTTCAGAGGTAATCAATCTTTCCAGAGCATCTGCAATCATTGAAAGTATATTGTTGGGAATCTCGCTACCGGCTGTTTTTATTTACAAAAGAAAAAATGGTGTCTCTGAAGTTATCGATGGACAACAAAGAATACTAACGATTTTAGGATTTATCGGAGCGGAATACTGGGATGAAGAAGGACGACCCGTTAAAACCAAAAATCACGAGTTCAGATTGAGAGACATTAAGATCTTGAAAGAATTTAATGGAAAAAGGTTTTTTGAGCTTCCGGACAAAGAACAGGAAAAAATCCTGGTATTCCCATTGGTTACTGTGACAATCGAAGAGAAGCATAATCCGTCCTTTGATCCGATTGACCTGTTTATGTCACCAGCGGCCCAGAATGGAGCCATTTCCGACGGTTTGATTGGAGCCACCCTGGTCTGAAGACGGACCGGTGCCCATCGGTTTTGGTGGAAAACCG
>JANQGZ010000013.1:0-116976 GCA_028282825.1 SAR324 cluster bacterium | reverse complement strand
GCTGAATCGGTGATTCGCGATACCGATATGGCGGCTGAGATGTCTGAATTCACCAGAAATCAGATCATGACACAATCAGCCACAGCCATGCTGGCTCAGGCAAACCAAACACCGAATAACGTACTGGCTCTGTTGCAGTAATGAATTGAAGAAGATTGGTAAGAAAGTTCCTAATAATTTGAAAGGGTCTTTTCGATTGGCCAATCCGAGTTAATTGCTGCTGACGCAGCTCACAATTATTGAGGTTTTCAAATTACGGGAAAAGACACATAGCAATTAATGAACGCAAAAACTATTTCGATGGATCATTTTTAAGATGAATGGAATGGACCACCAGAAATACTGTAGAGAGTATATCTGCTTAGAGTCACAGCTATACGTATCAGTATGGTTGATTAGTTTTTATGATGAGTAGTTGAATCATATTTTTCTTAATACAAAGGCATGCCTCCAGGCAAATTTTTAAGACTGGAAAATAAGCATGACCTTACAGATAACTGAGGAGGAATAGTTTTAAGTGTATGTCGAGGAGAAAAGAAAACTCTATTTGAGTTAAACACCTGTTACTTAAATAGCCAGGGAAGGCAAAACTAAGTGGGGGAACCGGAGTAGATTTCAATTCGGCATGTGAAGTAAATGACAAACAATGGATGTTGATTTGTCAAATTCGAGGACGCAAAGAAACAGGAGGACGTTTTGATGCCATATAACAATCAAAATGCGCTCAAGTTGGAAAATCTGGTGAACGAGGCGGGTCGTCCAAAGGACACCTTTAAAAAAGCATCATCAGATCCATTATTGGCAATGGAGTATGTTTCCCCGGTGAACCAGGGAAGGTTTTCCACCATTGGCAGGCTGGAAAGCGGGGTTTCCTTACTTCAATCTGCACAACTTGGGATAGAAAAAACAAAACAATGGCTCCAGGAAATCAGGCAGTTTCTGGAAGAGAATGATCACGGTACCCATTCGACTAATGTGCCGATCTCTGTGGTTAATCGGTTCATAGAAGATCGTTTGATCATGATTGAAAATCTGGTGGGGACTTCAAAATTTCAGGGGCGAAAAGTTCTGGATGGAAGCTATGGAATAAAAGCTAAAACAGAGGGAAAACACCTGAAGTTTGTAAGGGGTTCTGCACGTGTCGCAAGCTCACCGGAAACAGGATTTCCCGTTCAGATTTATCAACCGCCAAAGCCAGCGATTTTGATGGGTAAAGACAAGGTGACGCAAACGGAGGTGGATAAAGAAAAGCTGATCGCTCTAAACGATGGTTCGCAGGATGTGAGGTATCGAATAAGGAATGATGAAACTCCGGATTCCCTGGTCAGAAACCTGAGGGAATGTCTGCTGGAACATCATATTGACGTCGAAATTTTCCGAACTCAGGATGATAGGTTGTTTTTCCGGCACAACCAATTAGGTTCGAAAAACAGCTTCAAAGGCATGAGTTACAAAAGCCGGTTGATTTCGGATATTCCGGGACAATATATGTCATCTACACCGGGGATTGATATCGCAGGAACCATAGGGTCCGAAAGTGCTCATGGTGACGGTGGATTCCTAATGGGAGACAAGGGGAACAAATATACCGATGGCCTGGTGGTGTTCTACAACGGTACGGTGGATTTTCCAGGGCAGGTTGTCGGAGAAGTCCATACCGTGCAAAACGGCATTGCTATTCCACTTGATTCAGCGGAATCAGCCATGGAAATGCTTAGTCTGCCTTCAATAGATCCGAACACACTCGCCGTAGGTGTCACAAACTGCAGTGGATATGAAAATCTGCGATCTGTGCGAGTGATAAAGGACAATGAACGGTTTGATGCCCTTAAAATGGTAATTTGGAGTATTGTGTATCTCCAGTTCCTGGCTAAAGAGCTGAAACAGAAAGAAAATGAGTACGTTGAAAGAACTCTGGACATGCTGAAAGGAAGCACTGCGCCTTTTGTGGTCAACGATGATGCCCTCTTTCTATCAAAAGACAAAGCTGAGGATATGATCGATCAGATTAATGCGATGTTGAAAAAGTAGCGGGAGTAGTGCGCCCGGAGTATTCCGGATGGGCAACTCGTTGCCCACCAACCTGAATGATCATGAGAACGGAATCTTGAAGCTATGAAAACAGATTTGTCAAAGTCTATGTGTGATTCTTCGTAAGGAGATTATCTGACTATGCGAGTTGGTGGGTCCGCTTCGCTTGATCCGCCCTACATCTATAAAAGGGTTCAAATTTAACCGGGAGATAAGGCGTAATGGCTCATTGCCCATAAAAAAACTGAACTTGAGAACTGAAACATACTGTTTGGAACGAGGAATTTATTAGACTAATCAACAGATTCTTCCTTCGAAGCTGTAAGCCTCGCTTCTCAGGTGAGATAAATTTTGACATTGGGAGGCTCTGCTATGCTGCGTCAGTATTTAATTACGATGGACGAGACGCAGGTCCGTGAGGATTTTGGTGACGGATTGAATAGTCAATCCTGTTTAGGAGTATTTGAATTATAACCGGTAGAAGTTAAAGGAGTCCGGAACTATGATTTAAATGGAAAGTCTGTTTTGAAAGCTATGTTGAAGTAGTCAGGTGGAGCAAACCATTTAATCGTTTGCTTCAGGCTGAGTATTTCAACCGACAGTATTGATTGGTGTGGAATACGTGATGATCAGTTATGCAGGATCAAATAGGACCTGGTGTGCATAGGTCCAACATTGGAGGGGTTAGTATAATTACCTCTCATTTTTCAAGATAATAGTTGCTGTTTTATTGTGTAAGTTGAAATAAGGATGTTTCACAAAAAACCAATAAAAACAGGACTATTAGTAGCTAGGGAGTACTGGGTGACCGGACCTCCCTTATAAATTGGTATGCGGAACTGTGTCTGCAGTTCTGCGGTCTCTAACTCGATTGTTTTGAACTACAAGGAGGTAGAAAATGAGTTTAAGAATCAACCACAATACCGCTGCTATAAATTCCCACAGGAATTTGCAAGCGAACCAGACCGCCATGGCGCGGACTCTGGAAAGACTGTCTTCTGGTCTTAAAATCAACAGGGCTGCTGAAGGACCAGCTTCTCTCGTGATTTCAGAGCAGATGCGAGCTCAGATCGCCGGTATGAACCAGGCTATCGACAACTCTGAAACAGCTGTTTCGTTGATTCAGACCACTGAAGCAAACCTTTCGGAAATTAACAACCTTTTGGTTGGAATCAGACAACTGGCTATTCACGCATCAAACGAGGCTGTGAATGATGAAGTCATGTTGGCTGCTGATCAGCAGGAAATTGACAATGCCCTTGCTACGATTGATCGAATTTCCGATCAGGCGCAGTTCGGTCAGAAAAAACTGCTGGATGGTTCCCGAGGAGCATCCGGAACCACTACAGGTGGATACCTGGAGTTTGTGGGAGCAACCCTGGAGACAGGAGATTCCCGTGAGCACGGGTTTGATGTGAAAATCACCCAGGCAGCTTCAAAGGCTGAAGTACAAGGGACCACCGCAGTAACGGATGAAATTGTAAAGTCCGGTGAGACACTGACCGTCATAGAAAACGGTAAAATGGCGACGTATACATCCAATGCGGATGATACGAAAGAAACCATGGTGCAAAACCTGCGATCTGAAGTGATCCGTAAAGGTTTGAATGTTGACGTCATTATGGATGATGCAGGGACCTTACAGGTATTGCACAAGGAATATGGTTCGGACTATTCCTTTCAGGTTTCAAGTAGCACTGCTGGTGTTCTTAGCCAGGAATCAGGTCAAATCCAAGTATCCCAAAGAGGTGATGATATCAAGGGAACAATCAATGGTGAATCAGCTATTGGCCATGGTCAGGTATTGACAGGTGTCAAAGGGGCCAGTTGTGTGGATGGCTTGAGTGTGAGGTTTTATGGAGAAGGCAAAGACTTGATAGTTCCGCCAAGCTGTGAAGTTGCAGATCTTGAGTACCCGGAAGGCGAAGAACCTCCCGGAACGCAGCCTGCTCAGCAACTGGAAATACCTGAGGAAGGTGTTTCCGTGGGACGCGTTTTTGTAGCCCAAAACTCCATGAAATTTCAAGTAGGTGCCAACAGAGGCCAGACTGTGGGTATTTCTGTTCAAAATCTTGGAACTGAACATCTGTCTAAGGGTGTAAGAAACCATTCTAGATTTGACAGCCTGCGAGATGTCGATGTGACCAATTTCCAAGGTGCCCAGGACACATTGAAAATGGTTGATCAAGCCATTGATGATGTTACTGCTCTCAGGGGTGAACTTGGTGCTTTCCAGAAGAATACCCTGGAAGCCAATCTCTCTAACTTGAGAATTGCGAATGAGAACTTGATATCGTCCGAATCTGTCATCCGAGATGTGGATATGGCTAAGGAAATGGCTCAGTTCACCAGGAACCAGATCATGACTCAATCCGCTACTGCGATGCTGGCACAGGCTAATCAGTTGCCACAGAACGTACTGCAGCTTTTGAGTTAGGAACAGAATCCTTTAAGCCCGGTGAACAGGCTGTTACCGGGTAGCAGATAGAAGGTGTGTTCTTATGAACTAGTTAGCGCTGATTATGAATCGCTCTCTGACAGGGATTGTCGAAGGCATTCGATATGAATCTATTGGAGATGCTAAACTTAATCTACAGGGAGGTAGATTATGGCTTTTCGAGTGAATCATAATATCAGGGCTATAAACGCAAACCGCAATTTACAGTTTAATCAGGCTGATTTATCCAAGTCTTTGGAAAGATTATCATCCGGACTCAGGATTAATCGAGCATCAGATGGACCTGCGGCGTTTGCTATATCGGAGCATTTGCGATCACAAATTGCCGGTGTACACCAGGCGATTGATAATTCTCAGACCGCTGTTTCACTTCTGCAAACCACAGAAGCGAATATGGGTGAGATTACAAGTCTGCTGACAGGGGTTCGGCAACTCATTATACATGCCCTTAATGATGGGGCAAACAGTGATGTTACCCTGGCAGCCGATCAAATGGAGATTCGCAATGCATTGGAAACGATTCAGCAAATTGCGTTAAATGCCCAATTTGGAGAGAAAAAGCTGTTGGATGGCTCTAACGGTGTTACCGGGGCAACGTCTGGAGGCGACCTGGACTTTATTAGCGCCACCACAGCGACGAAAGACTCAAGGGAAAATGGATTTGAAGTAAGAATTTCCCAAGCTGCTGAAAAATCCAGAATAAAAGGTACCACGGCCTTAACTCGGGAAATAGTCGATGCCGGGGAGCAGTTTGTTATCATCGAAGACGGCAAAATGGCCAGCTATACGACGACAAGTGATGATACAGTCGATACAGCTGTGCAGAATCTGCGTTCCGAAATTGATCACAACAGGCTGAATGTCGATATATCCGTCGATGATGCAGGGTATATCGAAGTAATGCATGGTAATTACGGTTCAGAGAGTATGTTCCAGGTATCCAGTACTACCGCTGGGGTACTTAGTACAGAAGCAGGTGAAATAACGTCTGTTTCCAACGGTCTGGATGTCAAAGGCACCATCAATGGGGAGTCTGCCATTGGTGTAGGGCAGGAACTGACCGGAATAAAAGGTGCCAAGTGTATTGAAGGTTTAAAGATCAAGTATTATGCAGATGGCAAAGAACTGCTGATGGCGCCGGAGTGCGTTGTCTACGACATGGAATCTGAAGATGGAGGTCCGGCCAAGGAAAGGCGGGTAATTCCGGAAGAGGGGGTTGCTGTGGGACGGGTCTACGTCTCCCAGAATTCCATGAAATTTCAGATTGGTGGCAATCTTAGCAACACCGTGGGGTTCTCGTTGAGCAACATGAAACCCAGTAGCCTGGGAACGAATGTCATTAATAAATCAGGAATACGTTCTTTGGCTGACATATCTGTGCTGGAACACCAGCATGCGCAGGATTCTCTGCGTATAGTGGATGAAGCAATCAAGCAGATATCTGCTGAAAGAGGAAGATTGGGGGCTATTCAGAAGCATTCTTTGGAATCGAATTTGTCTAATCTGAAAGTGGCAAATGAGAATCTGATTTCGTCTGAATCGGTCATCAGGGATACAGATATGGCAAAAGAGATAGCAACCTATACAAGCAATCAGATCAAAACGCAGTCCGCAGCGGCAATGCTGGCTCAATCGAACCAGGATTCTGACAAGGTGCTTAGACTCTTGAATGCATAACATCTGGAGCTCGTATTGATGAATACCGCTGAAAACGCTTTGTGTGTATTGACAATAAAAGAGGCAGGTTAAGATATGAACTTGCCAAAATATCAAAGTATTGTGGTGCAAGATATATTAGATTGAACTCATAAAGGTATTTTAAGTACTAAATTTTTTAAGGACAATTCCTGCCATGGAGGCCGGGATTAACTGGAACCTTTTATTAAAAGGATCGAACATGACTCAATGTTTTTCCAACTCAGACTTCATTAGTCTGATTTTTTCAACTTTTTATCAGGAGGTAAGCAATTAAAAGCGAAAGATAACATACAGTCCAAACACGAATAGGCTCCAAAGGAAGGAGTACTGTTCGGAGCAAAAACGTCTGCATGTTTTTGTTTAAATATCATTACAAGGAGGTAGGTAATGAGTTTACGGATAAATCATAATACCAGTGCCTTAAATTCCCATCGAAATCTGGCTGCAAACCAGGCGAGAATGGCGAAAACACTGGAGAAGTTATCCTCGGGATTGCGAATCAACCGCGCTTCTGAAGGCCCGGCCCAGCTGGTAATTTCAGAACAGATGCGGGCTCAAACGGCGGGTTTGAAGCAGGCAATTGACAACTCTGAAACCGCTGTTTCGATGATTCAAACGACCGAGGCGAACATGAGTGAAATTAACAACCTTTTGGTTGGGATTCGCCAGTTGGCCATTCACGCTGCTAATGAAGGTGTGAATGACGCAGTCATGCTGGAAGCCGATCAGCAGGAAATTAACAATGCTCTCGAAACGATTAATCGCATCGCGAGACAAGCCCAGTTTGGGAATAAGCGATTGCTCGACGGATCGAACGGAGCTTCCGGTACAACGACTGGTAACGATCTTGAGTTTGTAGGAGCTACTCTGCAAACCGGGGATTCAAGAGAACATGGTTTTGATGTGAAGATTACCCAGGCGGCTTCAAAGTCGAATATCCAGGGTAGTGTCGCATTGACCCAGGAGATGGTAGAAGCAGGGGAAACCCTGACTGTCATCGAAAACGGGAAAATGGCCAGATATACATCCAACGCGGATGATACCAAAGAAACTGCCGTTCAAAACCTGAGATCGGAAATTGAGAACAAAGGCCTCAATGTAGATATCATTTTGAACGAATCAGGAACAATAGAAGTGTATCATCGGGAGTATGGTTCTGATTATGGATTTCAGGTGTCAAGTAGCACTGCCGGAGTTCTTAGCGAGAATGCCGGGGAAATTCAAGGTTCAAATGGTGGTCTTGATGTTAAAGGGACCATAAACGGCGAATCTGCCATTGGAAAAGGTCAAATATTAACTGGTGTCAAGGGTGCTTCTTGTGTCGATGGCCTCAGTATCCGCTACTACGGAGAGGGTAAAGGAGTTTTGGTGCCCCCCGATTGTGAAGTGGCAGACATTGAAATTGAAGGCGGAGAAGCAGCTGTAGATGAGCGACCGGAAATTCCGGAAGAAGGACTTTCCGTAGGACGTGTCTTTGTTGCGCAAAACTCTATGAGATTCCAGGTGGGGGCTAACCAGAACCAGACAGTCGGAGTTTCTTTGCAAAGTCTGGATGCTGAAAATCTCGCCCTGGGAATAGCCAACAGATCCGGTTTTCAAAACCTGGGTGACATAGATGTGAGGACCTTCCAGGGAGCTCAGGATGCCCTGACCATGGTTGATGCAGCTATCGATGAGATGACTGCTACCCGAGGTGAGTTAGGGGCTTTCCAGAAAAATACACTGGAAGCCAATCTTTCGAACCTCAGAATTGCTAATGAAAACTTAATTTCTGCTGAATCAGTCATTCGTGATGTGGACATGGCTAAAGAAATGGCAGAATTCACAAGGAACCAGATTATGTCACAATCGGCAACAGCCATGTTGGCTCAGTCGAATCAATTGCCAAACAACGTCCTTCAGTTATTGGGATAAAAGTGGCTACTCCAGTTGTTGACAATGGATTGAAACAGCTGGACTAAAACGGATTCTTCTGAAATCGATCAATGGATGATCGAGCCAAAAAAACTGTAACTTTTGGCATAAGCCCGGGTATGGTCCGGGATGAAATATAATAATTATTTGACTGTATTTCGCTTTTATTTGTTTTTATAGGAAGCGGTCGGGTCGGGAAAGACATACGTCCCGACCGACTTAACATGGATGTTAAATTAAGAATGGAGTTTGAGCATATGGATGAGGTTTTTTAATGGAGACAGGGAATCCCCCTGTATGACGAAGCTTAGTCTTGTACAAGGAGGTATGTTATGAGTTTAAGGATTAACAACAACATCAGTGCGCTCAATGCGCACCGAAACTTGAAGCTTAATGATGATAAGCTCACCAGAACTCTGGAGAGACTGTCATCCGGGCTTCAAGTGACCAGGGCGGCTGACGGACCAGCCAAACTTGTCATATCTGAGCAGATGAGAGCCCAGGTTGGCGGGTTAAAGCAAGCGATCGACAACTCCGAAACAGCCATTTCCCTGGTGCAAACCACGGAAGCAAACATGTCCGAAATCAGTAACCTCTTGACCAGTGTGCGCCAATTGGCGATTCATGCTGCGAATGAAGGTGCCAATGATGAGATCATGTTGCAAGCCGACCAGAACGAGATCAGGAACGCATTGGATACCATCAATCGGATTTCCGATCAGGCGCAGTTTGGTAACAAACGATTGCTGGATGGCTCCAACGGTGCTTCAGGATTTGCTACTGGCAATAACCTGGAATTTGTGGGGGCGACCCTGCAAACCGGGGATTCCAGCGAGCATGGGTTCGAAGTGAAAATCACCCAGAATTCTACAAGATCCGGAACGGTCGGCTCTACAGCCTTGACTGACGAAATGGTGCAAGCCGGTGAAACACTGACTGTAATTGAGAACGGTCGGATGGCGCAATATACATCCAATACCAATGATACAGTTGAGACGGCGGTACAGAATCTGCGTTCGGAAATTCAACGCAATGGCTTGGATGTGGACGTTTTCGTGGATGAAACAGGACTCATTACAGCAAGGCATAAGGAATATGGTTCCGAATATAATTTTCAAGTCTCCAGTAGCACTGCTGGTGTGCTCTCGAAAGAAGCCGAGCAGATTGAGAGTGCTGTATTGGGCTTGGATATAAAAGGAACCATCAACGGTGAATCTGCCATAGGTAAAGGTAGAATCCTAACCGGAATTGCCGGAGCCAGCTGTATTGACGGATTGCAAATACGCTATTCGGGAACGGAACCCATAGGCATACAAGCAGAATGCGAAGTCTATGACAAAGTTGTCGAAGGTGAAGAAGCAAAAGTCATTGAAGCAGAAGAAATTCCCGAAGAAGGGAAAGTGGTCGGTCGTGTTTTTGTATCTCAAAAGTCCCTGAAGTTTCAGGTGGGAGCCAACCAGGATCAGACAGTGGGTATTTCTCTTGGAAGTACTCACTCTGATACCCTGGCTAGAGGTGTACTGAATCAAAGCGGTTTCAGAAGTTTGAACGAGATTGATGTCAGAACCTTTCAGGGAGCAACAGATGCTTTAACCCTTGTGGATAAAGCAATCAACGAGGTGACAGCTACGCGGGGAGCCCTGGGAGCTTTTCAGAAGAATACTCTGGAAAGTAATCTCTCTAACCTCAGGGTGGCTAGTGAAAACCTCGTTTCGGCTGAGTCTGTCATACGCGATGTAGACATGGCAGCGGAAATGGCTGAATTTACCAAGCATCAGATTATGTCTCAGTCGGCAACTGCCATGCTGGCTCAGGCTAATCAGATACCTCCCAATGTATTGCGATTACTGCAATAGTTGGGGAAATTTAAACCTTTTCCCGGTTCGGTTCAACCGGGGAGAGCTGTTTTAATAGGCTGGCAAAGCGGATTTATCGCCCGGGATGCTGGGCGATAAATCCAATTACTTCAAAGTAACCGGAACCGCAAAAAGGACTACAATGAAAACTATGATCTTACATTCCATCATGGCACTATTCATCCTGGTTGCAGTGCAGGGATGCTCTACAAAAGGTAATACTAAGAAGAAATGCATCCCTTGTCGCAGCAGTGCCTTGGATATATCAGCCGAATATCAATTTGCGGCAAGGATGCCATAATTGACGGCGAGACCCGGTTACAGGGATGTGTTAACGAATCACCGGGTGAAGAGAGTTGGGAAGTCGATTCAGACAGGGAAGTAAGAATCGGTTAGCCCATCATAAAATAGTCATGGTGCTGCAAAGTATTACAACGCACCGCTTTCCAAACCCCATGCGACTTGATGGCCTCAAATGCCTTGTCGCAGGTCTCGTGGGTTTCAAAAATACCAAACACAGTACTACCCGAACCTGAAAGACCGCTAAAAACAGCTCCTTCATCGATTAAGCGTTGCCTGCAACGGGTCAATTCCGGGTAATTTTTTACCAGGGACAGCCAAAAATCATTGATATCAGCTTGTTGTGTGGAGAAAAAGCCTGGGGTGTATGATTTAATAATCTCTTTTCTTCCGGAAATGTGACAATTTGAATAGGCTTTTCCGGTGGAAATTTGAAATCCCGGATTGAGGAGTATTATTTCGAGCGGTTTAAATCCCGGAATCACGCATAAATCTTCTCCGACACCTTGTGCGTGGGAAGGTCGAGGATTCAGAAAAAAAGGTACATCGGCCCCAAGTTTCAATGCCAGATCGCCCAATACTTTGTCAGGCAAGCCTATCTCATACCATCGATTCAGAACTTTCAGTACGCCTGCCGCATTTCCGCTTCCTCCTCCTAAACCTGCTCCGGAAGGGATCTTTTTATCTAAATTGATTTTTAAAGAGAATTGTTTGTCAACGGTTTTTTCCAAAAGGCGCACAGCCTTGACCACCAGATTCTCCTCCGCCGGAATGCCCTGCATATTGGATGAAAACTCTAGGATACCGCTTGCGGTCTTTTCCAGATGGATAGTGTCATAAAAGGATACAGGAATCAGATCCATCAACAGGTCATGATAACCATCAGCTCTTTTCTTTTGGATGAATAGGAAAGTGTTTATTTTGGCAGGTGTTTGAAAGATAAATTGGTTAAGGTACCGGGATGCCATATTATAGAAGGGAGTGAAGCCGGATTGACCGGCTTGTCGGGAACTAAGGAACGATCCGGTTAATTGGTTTTAGCCAGATATTTATCAATTGTCTCGATGAAAACGTTTTGTGGTTGCGCACCTGCCAATACTTCTCCAGCTACAATACCGGTCTTTGCATTGTACTTCCCAATTACAAATCCAGGAGTGCCCCTGATTCCGGCTTCAGACGCAACCTTCAGATCACGATTTAGGCGAGAACGATATTTTTCCTTGTCCAAACATTTTTCAAATAGCGCTTGATCCTTTATTTTAAGCTGTTTGGCGAAACGCTTTAGATCATCAGAAAACTGATTCCTGGGATTATTGAACAACAAAGCGTGATATTCTGAAAATTTACCCTGGTCCCTGGCGCATTCCGCTGCTATCGCTGCTTCGTCTGCTTCTTTATGAAAGGGGAGGGGTGAATGTCGATATCCAAAAACGACTTTGCTCCCATACTTTTTTCGCAGCATACCGATTGTCGGCTGGACCCTGGTGCAGAATGGACACTGGTAATCGGAGAATTCAAGAAACATTATTTTTGCACGTTTGTTTCCCCATAAATAAGCTGTCTCCACTGGCACCTTGACCAGAAAATCATTGGGAGATTCCAGGTATGAAACGATCAAACCGGCCTTAACCGCTTTTGTGTATAGACGATCGATATGATCCATCTCCTTTTTCTGCAGCAGATATTGCTTAATCATTGGATAGAACTGCTCATATGACCCTTTGGCACTCAATCCGTTGGTCTCATACATAGTTCTGATTTCCTTGTCCTTGACCCGGAAATTGGGCATATCAGCATAGGTCTTGTTTTTTTGCGCAAGTTTTTCTACAGCGGCTTTTTTCAATTGAATATCTAATATTTCAAACAATTGCTTTCTCAGGTCGTTGATCTGCTTATCTTCTATATCGGATATGCGCAAAGGTTGAGAGTCCACCCTGGCAATTACAGGGTTGTTGGTATAGTTGGTTTGCTTCTTGGTTTTGGCTGAAAGTGGTGAGCCAAACAGTGTCAAAAGCAATATGAAGCTAACAGAACCAGAGAGAAGGCGGGATATAGATGGAAAAGACATGGCACCTCTTTTTCAATTTGGATTGGAATGTGTGGTTTGAAAAGCAACCGATGGAGCTATTATTTCATGGTTTCCAACAAGGCGTCTACACATTCCGGGCAAAGCTGAGTACCACGAATTTCCCGAATGATCTGCAGTGCCACTTCTTTTGGAAATCCTTTTCGATAAGGGCGATCTGTCGTTAAGGCGTCATAGGTATCGGCGACAGCTGTGATCCTGGCCCAGATCGGAATTCCCCTGCCTTTTAGTTTATTCGGATAGCCAAGTCCATCATATCGCTCGTGATGATACAAGACGATGGGAATTATCTGTTTTAAGCTGGGAATAGGTTGCAGAATATTGCTGCCAATGACGGGGTGCTGCTCAAAAATTTTCTTTTCAGTTTTGGTTAACTGGCTGTTTTTAAGCAAAAGACTGTCCGGAATACCGATTTTGCCAATGTCATGCAACCCGGCGCCAATTCTTAGCGCCTGGATTTCTTCCTTGGAGGCGTTCATTACTTCAGCGATGGAGGCCACAAATCGAGAAACATTTTCCGAGTGTCCCCTTGTATATGGGTCTCTGGCTTCAAGGGCGTGTGCCAGGGCTGTTATACTCCCAAGCATTGCTTTTCTTTCTGAAACAAGGCGCTGTCTGTCCTTAAGCAATAACTGGAATTGATTGGAAAGCAGTTTTTCCGTCAGGATGACCAACTGTTCCATGTTGAAGGGTTTGACAAGATACGCCGCAGCTCCTTTTTCCACCATATTCCGCATGGAGGCCCTGTCACTGTTGGCGCTCATGACGATAAAAGGGATTTTTGCCAGTTTCTGTTTCTCTATGATGCGATTACGAAATTCGAACCCGTCCATCACCGGCATATCCAGATCACTGATGATCAGATCCGGCTTCATGTTTTTCAAGAGATCCAGGGCTATTTTTCCGTTCAATGCCGAGACCACCTGAAAACCAGACTTGGAAAGACCGCTTTCGACAAGCTTTAAAATGGTCTTCGAATCGTCTACAACAAGAACGGTACGATCACGATTAAACACGGAGCGATGCAAAACATCATCGATGGTTTGCATGAGGTATTTTTCTGCGGTGGATTTTCCAAGGTAAGCGGAAGCCCCTACTTCAAAGCCTTTGTCTACATCTACTTCCTTTTCCATTGAACTCAAAAGAATGACAGGAATACTTCTGGTTTTCATGTCATCTTTCAAAGCCCTGCACATTTCAAGCCCGCTCATAACGGGCATATCAACATCGGAAATGATCAGGTCGAATTCCTCTGTTTGTGCTTTTCGTAGACCGGATTTACCGTTGGCAGCTTCTGTAATTACAGCGTCAACAGTTTTTAACAGGTGTTTTAATATGTTCCTGAATGAACGACTATCCTCTACAATCAGGATTTTAGGGCTCGCCATAATTTGCTAGATATTCAGGTTAGACAGAAACGTCTCCTTGTCTTGAAGTAGCTCCAGAATCTCTTTTCCTTTTTCTGGCGATATTTTTTCTTTTTGTACAGTGAAGTTAAAAAAGGAGTCCAGCGAATCGATCATCGTCTCCAGGTCCTCCTTTGTAGGATGCATGTTGGTTATAAACCAGCTTTCCAGAAATGTCTTAACTTTTCGGGATCGAAGAGAATCAAGTTCTGTAATGCCCTTGTCTTCAAAATAATCGTTAACAAAGACCTCAACGTCTTCTTGCATACGCTCGCGTTGTTCATCTTCAAGAGATTGTTCCGTTTCCAAATAATTCACAAACTCTTCCACAACGCTTTCAAATATCGAAGGCTCCAAGGCTGCCTCGGAGGCATCATCCTCTCCTTCAACTTGTTCTGCTGATTCCAATGACGACAATACCTCTGCTTTTTCCTGCAAATACTCGGACCATTCCTTGTCATATTCTCTTAATTGGCCATTGAGTTCTTTGAGTGTGAGTGGCTCGTCGTTCTCAATTTGATGCAAAGCGTTGAAGTACATCGCAACAACGATCTGATTCAGGAATGGAGGCGCGTTTTCCTGTTCCATGAAGTAAATAATAGCATGCGCCATCATGGTTTTATTGGTATCGCCCTGCTGCTCAAATCGTTCTTTCATAGAGTCAAGCTGGGTTTTTAGTTTTTCGGTAAATTCAGGTGATGCCAAAAAACCGATTTGTTCAGGAACCTTTTCCTGCTGGGATTGTGCTTCCTTTATCTGATCAGGCGAGAAAGCCAATTCTTCCAGCTCCGGTTCAAATATCAGACTTGGAATGTTTTTCAGGTTCTGTTTAAGCTTCGCAGGTGAGATCTTTTTTTGAACGGGTTGTTTAGCAAGTTCTCGCCGTTTGGTTGCTGTTTTTCGTTGTTGTTTGTTTTTTCGCCGTTTCTCGATACCGGCTTTCTTCTGTTTTTTCTTTTTAGCCATTTTGGTGCGTAAAATTCCGTAATAACTCCGGCTGACTCCTTTATCCGCCTGTCTTAGCTCGCAAAAGCAAATCGCTGGTCGTAATCGGATTTAATGGTTATGATTGATATCCAGAAAAAGAGAGGCAAGATTGGACCTGTGGTTTTTTTTATTCACTGTAGATGCCTGGTCAACCGATGTAGAATTGGATTGTGTGGCAGGCTGAAGTTAATAAATCGTCTGTCAACTCTTCTTCTGCGCGTCTTTATTAAAGCTACACTTTACTTGAAGTATTGTGACGAAATCAACCTAAATCGAGTCAAAACGTGGGTAAAAAGCAGTTGGAGTACCTTTGTGAAGCTTGTGGTGCAAGGTCTTTAAAATGGACGGGAAGATGCACAAATTGTGGCGAATGGGACAGTCTCAAGGAAATCTCATCCCACTCTACCGGAAAAGGGTGGGTGTCATCAGAATCATCGTTGCAACAATTGGACGGTGTGAGAATCAATGCCAACGAAGAACGCTGGTTCACTGAAGTTAAGGAGTTTGACCGTGTTATCGGAGGCGGCTTTGTAAAAGGTTCTATTGGTCTGCTTGGGGGAACACCGGGAGTGGGAAAATCAACCCTCATTTTGCAGTTGCTGGCCAGGCTGACGAAGTTAGAAAAACAGGTCCTTTATGTGTCGGGAGAAGAATCTGCTGCACAGATTAAACAGAGAGCTAATCGTTTGGTGATCGATCAGAAAAACATAGCTATCCTCATCGAATCGAACCTGGAGCAAATCCTGGGATGTTTGCAGCAGACAAAACCCGAATTTATAGTTATCGACTCCATTCAGACTCTTTATACGGAAAATCTAACGGCTAGCGCAGGAAGCGTTTCCCAGGTCCGTGAGACCGCGTCGGCTTTAATGCAATACGCAAAAAAAACAGAAACCTCTGTCATGCTGATTGGGCATGTCACCAAGGATGGCGATATTGCAGGTCCGCGAACACTGGAACATATGGTGGACTATGTTTTATACCTGGAAGGAGAAAAGAAGGATCAACACCGGGTGTTGCGCAGTGTGAAAAATCGATTTGGGAATATCAATGAAATTGGTCTGTTTAAAATGACGGAAAAAGGTCTGGCTGAAGTAGCCAAACCAGGCAAAATGTTTGCTGAAAGGTTTTCCTCAAGCCACCCCGGAACAGCAATTTTTGCAGCTAACGAAGGCACCCGAACCTTGTTTCTTGAGGTTCAGGTTCTGGTTGGTGATACCCAGCAGAATTATCCCGCCAGAACCACTGTGGGCACGGACAGGAATCGACTCCAGGTAATTTTGGCAGTACTGGAAAAACATTTGGCCTTGGATTTCAGCAGAAACGATATTTATGTCAACTTGGCTGGCGGTATTCGTGTGATGGAGCCGGCTATCGACCTATGCCTAATAGCAGCTATACTTTCCAGCCATTTAAACATCCCATTGCCCAGGGATGCCGTATTTTGTGGTGAAGTAGCGCTTACCGGGGAATTCAGAGCGGTATCGTCCTTGGACAGCAGGTTGAATGAAAGTGAACGATGTGGCTTCAAATCGGTTTTTTATCCGGATGTGCGAGACAAATCCACCGGGCTGAAAACAAAAGGCATCAAGTTGCACCCGGTGCAAGGAGTGCAACATTTAATGGATTTAATCAGATAAACATGACAAGGCATTTTCAGATTGCCGGGGGCAATGTCCGTCTCCAGATTTATGCTCAACCAAAAAGCTCAAAAACAGCCTGGGATGGAATAATTGAGCGAAACGGATCCACATGGATAAAGTTGAAAGTATCGTCACCACCTGTTGATGGCGCCGCAAATAAGGAGATTCAGAAGTTTTTATCAAAGGAATTCCAAGCAGCTAAATCAAATGTGAGGATTGTGAAGGGGGAGAAAAACAGGTTGAAAATAATTGAATTGGCAGGAGTTGATCAGGAAAAGGTGCAGGCATTTCTCAGGATGATTAAGCCTGCAACTTGAATTAAATAACATCTCCTCCACTTCCACCGGTGATGATAATTTTTCCTTCCTCTTCCAGTTTTCTTGCGATCTTTACTATCTTTTGCTGTGCAACATCCACATCTGCCACCCGAACGGGGCCCAATGCATCAAGGTCATCCCGGACCATATCTGCAGCACGTTCCGACATATTACTGTATATGTGCTCTTTAACAGCGTCCGAGGCGGTTTTGAGAGAGAGCACCAGGTCTGCCTGTGGGATTTCCTTAAGAATAGTCTGCATACCAGTCGGATCGACAAGTACCAGATCTTCAAAGGTAAACATCAATTCCCTGATCTGTTCGGCCAGGTCTGGGTTGGATTCCTCGATCGTTGCCAGAATTCGACTTTCAGTAGTCTTATCCATGGTGTTCAGCATTTCTGCCACGGCTTCAACGCCTCCGACTTTCGCTGCGGAAGATGCACCGGAAGCTTTCAATTCCTTGGAGAGTACCTCTTCAATCTCACGAATAACACCAGGTGGAATAGATTCCAGAATCGCCATGCGGTAGGTTACATCAGCCTGTAAATTTTCCGGAAGTTCCTTTAGCACCTGGGCTGTCTGTTCAGGTTCTTCAAGGTGGGCCAGGATTAAAGCAATGGTCTGGGGATGCTCATTCATGATATGACTGGCAACCATTTTAGGCTCTAACCATTTCAACGAATCAAGTGAGCCTTCATCGGCAGAGGACTGCAGATTATCCACCAGGGTTTTTGCCTTGTCATCTCCCAATGCCTTGGTCAGTGCGTTTTTAACAAAGTCACCACTGGCATTAATGGTAACGCCTTGATCTTGCATAGCGGCTTTCCGATAGAATTCCTCCAATACATTATCCAATTCCTCAGGAGATACATCGGTAAACCGGGCCATGTAGTATCCGACTTGCTGGATTTCACGATCTTCCAGGTTTTTTAAAATTTCAGAAGCCCCTTCTTCTCCTAAAGCCAGCAATAAGATTGCAGCTTTTTTGGGACCTGTCATTTTACCAACGCTCACGTTGTATCCTCTTTTTGTGGGTTTTGTACGGGTATCTTAATGGGAATTCTTCTTGATAATGTAAAAGCAAAAAACATACCTGTAACATACTGCTGACAAAGGGTTTACAGGTTGTATGATTGCTTGCATAAACATTTTTCCCCGTGTGATAGCCAATCCTAACACAGGAACCAGGGAAAAGTCATGAGAAAACCTAGCAGTAATTCTGTGCCATTACCTCATAAAAACAATGTCTTACAAGATGATTATGGACGCAATGTACTCGCGTCCCAAAAAGCAGAAAAGCCTGAGTTCTAAATAGGGTTCTTCATTGCCGATATAGCTGGTTCCCTAGTTTTTCATGAACTTATCATTCAAGGCTTTGCTGATAATCACTTCTGCGTTCTTTAATTGAGTATAAACTCTCCCTTGTTCATCATGGCTGCAAACAGTTGCTACCAGTTTGTTTTCCGATGCTGAAGTTACATCCATGGTGACAAAAAACGGCTCATCAAAAGGTGTAGTCGCGTAGAGATTTCCTTCGCCAATGCTCAATGGCAAACTGGCTGCCTGAAAGCTGTTGCGAACCCAAATTAAAAGCGCCTGCAATAACACATCATCGGCAAATGAGTTGAAGGTATCAGAGTGGAATTGGCCTTTTTGACGACGAGTCAGTTTTGGCGCTTGACAAGCCAGGGTTAAACGCTTTTTGTCAATATTTTGTTGTCGGGTTACAATCTGGAAAATTGGATCATGAAAGAGGGTACCGTCAGAGTAGAAATCAGCTCCTGCTTTTACCGTTGAATCATTCAAATTGAAGCTGTTTAATGAAAGCGGTTGCTGATGTTTCCGGGCAAGGCGAATTTTCGAACTGTAGTGAAAAACGGTTTTGCCGGCTTTTTCACTTGATACTTGAACCTGAAACAAAATCCTTCCCGGTTCCGACTTATCCAGCTCATCGATTGTAACCTGATATTCCTGAGGTGCGGATTCATTGAAGACAATACCCTTTAAAACCTTGGTTTCTTTGCAAGCGACAAATTGATAACCCGGGTACAGTTTTTCGCAACTGTCTGCCATCCAGGAAAGTGCACAAATTATGGGTAAAACAGGCTCGTTGCCTATGACGTGGTGAGTTAGAAAAGGATTATCTTCCAGGCTCAGGTTGCGGGAAAGATTGTATGAACAAAGTTCCGACCCGGCATCCCTCGGAATTACCATGGAACTCCCTACTACAAGCTGAACAGCGGATTTATCTTTGAGTGCCAGTTCATCCGCCATGATGGATGATCCAACTTCAGGTGGTATCACCTTGATCTTTCTTTCTTCAAACATCCTCTTCAATTGCGGCGTTACCATGCCTCCATCCCAAGGTCCCCAATTAAAGGAAACCACGTGACATCCGGCATGCTTTTGCTTGAAATGATGGGCAAATTTATTCAAGACCTCGTTGGCAACAGCATAATCTGATTGTGCTTCATTGCCGTAAAATCCGGCTGCTGATGAAAACAATACCAAATGTTTTAACTTGTTATTGTCGACAGCCTGAATCAAAGACTGCAAGCCTTCGACTTTGGTATCAAACACCATTTGATAGTCTTTTTCAGTTTTTTCCGTGATAAGCTTATCGGCCAAGATGCCAGCGCCATGGACAATACCGGTAATATTGCCAAGGTTTTTTACTACTACCTGTAGTTTCTTTTTAAGACTCGCTGTATCCAGAATATCGGCACTGAAATATTCAACTGTGGAACCCGCAGCCTGAAGGTCGGAAATGGTTTGGTTGATTTCTCTTTGAGCGAGAATCGGCTTTAATCGATTGGTAATTTTTACAGGTGTGGGCTTCTCCCCCTCAGCTTTGAATGCTTCCATGCAACGCATTTTAAGCTCCGTTTCGTCATCGACCCCACGGCTCCAATCCGGTTCCGGCATCGAGTTATCACTTCTTCCCAAAAGTATAAATGAAGGTTGGAAACGCTGAGCCAGCTGCTTGATACAAGATGCTGTTACGCCTTTTGCACCACCTGCTACCAGGAATACGGAACTGCTGTCGATAGCTTCGGTGGCGATCTGCTCAATGTCGAAATTCTCTACATCAGCCGATAAGGTAGAACGACCTGAGGTGGAGTAAGCAATTTCTGTTAATCGCAAATCAGGATCAACCAGTTCATCTTTCAAGGAATTCATGATGAACTGATGCGATGCTTTTGGTTCAAAGTCAAGAGACCGGCAAAAAACAGAACCCCATTCGATCCGGACTGTTTTTATCAATCCCGAAAGTCCACCTGCGATCACACTGTAAGCGGAAGGGTCAGCAAAACCCAACTTGCCATTCATTCGAGTCAGCGATAGAAAACAGCTGCGGCCGGATTGAGAGGCCTCTACCAATTCGTTTTTGAGATGTTTGGCCAGGAAAAAGACCGTTTTGAGAATCTCTTTTTCAGAATGCTTAAAGACAGAATCAATTCCGGATGGTTTGTCATTTACCGGATGAAGATGAACGAATCCTCCAATCGATCCATATGTTTTCTTGGTATCAGAAAGCACCTGAATAAGTGTTTCTTCCTTGGTGTCTGAAAGAACGGCTTTGTCAAGGTTATCCGGCCTCCCGGATTGGGGCACAATGGAAGCAGGAAATTCCAAAACAACCACTTTGCTCCAACCCAGTTGATTGAGGGTTTTAGCAACGTTAGCTGTCAGTGAAGTACCATCGTCGGTAATCAGACAAATGTGTTCAGAAGGGAACCGGACAGCAGAACTGTCCGGCCTTGCAAGTGGGATAGATTTAACTAACCTGCGATCGATGCCGTGTTGGCGATTACTTGTTTTTTTTTTACATTTTCAGTTTTAGCCGCAGTGATCGGACTTCCAGCCTGAATCATTTTATTAACAATCTGTTCCAAGGTACGCAGTTCAGCAAGCTCTTCGGGGTTTGTCTCCGGCATATCCGGTAGCTTTTCCTGAATACCGTTTAAAATCTCCACCCTTTTAATGGAGTCAATGCCAAGGTCCGCTTCCAGGTCCATGGAAAGCTCAAGCATATCTTCCAGATATCCTGTTTTTTCGCTGACAACTTCCAATAAGGCTTTAGTCAATATTTCCAGTCCACTGGTCTGATCAGCTTGTGGAGCAGATTGCACGGGAGCGGAAGCTTCCTCTATCACAGATTTGCCCATCACGTAGTCTGCAATTTGCTGTAATGTCCTTAATTCTGCAAGTTCTTCCGGATTGACAGATGGCATATCCGGCATTTGTTCCTGCAACCCGTTCAGGATTTCGACGCGTTTAATCGAATCGATTCCCAGGTCTGCTTCCATATCCATATCCATTTCAAGCATATCGGCCTGATAGCCGGTTTTTTCACTGATTACATTCAGCAAAACACCAACAAATCCATTCCTGTCAGCTGCAGGAGCAGGCCCCTGGGCTACCTGTGGTTCCGGTTCCGGTTGTGATTTTGCGGGTTCAAATCCACCCGCGTGAGTCTTCATATAGTCTGCGATCTGTTCCAGTGTTCTGAGTTCTGCCAATTCTTCCGGGTTAAGCTGAGGCAGTTCGGGTAATTGTTCCTGGATGCCGTTCAGGATTTCAACACGCTTGATGGAATCGATACCAAGATCTGCCTCCATGTCCATGCTTAATTCCAACATGTCGGACTGGTAACCCGTTTTTTCAGCAACCACCTCCAACAAAGCCTTGGTCAACGTATCAGCACTGATCGATTCAACTACCGGCTCTTCAACAGTCTGCGCAGGAGGAACTGGTTGAGCAGGTGGTGTTGCTGCCGGTTGAACGGGCTGCGGTGTAATGGGTTTAATTTGTTCTATTTTAGGTGGGGTCGGAGCCGGGTAAGCAGGCGGTTGATAATCTGTGATGGTCACGGACTGGGGTGCTGCTATTTGAGAACCACCGGTAAAAGCCGCCTGTTGCTGTCTGATCAGTTCAAATGAATGCTTCGAGTATTCTGTTTGATGCCTTAGATACTGCTCATGTACACGTAAGGTTTCGGCCTGGTGAGAGTGAAATTGACCTATACTTTGCGACACATCCTTGCTCAACGTAGGAGCTCCGGTTTGAGCCTGTTGCTGCATAATCTGGAAGAAACTTCTGGAATATTCCGATTGATTATTCAGGAACTGCTCGTGAATACGCAATGTTTCATTCTGGTGATTGTAAAAGTTTGCCAGTCCTCTTTCCAGACTCTGCATCGCATATGTCAGACTATCACCTTGCGGTGTCACTGACACTTTTTTGTTTGTTTCGTTTTCTGAATTACTCATTATGGGTTTTTGGGGATTGTTTTGAGTCGTCAGACTGGTTACTGCTTCAGCCTGCTTAATCTTAAAGCCATCCTGTAAGGCATCTTCAAACACTCTTCTGGTTTTCTCACTCACATAATTGGTTCCACTGATTTTCAGAGTAAGCGCATTTTTCTTCTTGTCCGAAACAGCGGGCTTATATTGATAGGGGTCGAAATCGGATAAAGAAAGACCGGCCACTTTGAGTTTGACAATACCTTCTCTAAATTGACGATCGCTCTCTTTTTTTGCATTTGCGTTTAGCGCCACAGATATATAAGATTTCCCTTCTAAAATATTGTCTACCAGTCGGGTTAGAATGCTTTGAGGCCCGAATTCTACAAAAATCCTGCCACCATCATCGTATATATTTTCTATTTCCTGTTTGAACTGGACTGAGTTAAGGATATGATCCTTTAAGGTTTTTTGAATCGATTTTGGTGTTTGCGGATAAGGTTTGGCTGAAGCATTGGAATACACTTTACACGCCGGTTTTTTGAAACTTGCTTTTTCAATATCTTCTGCAAACGGTTTCTGGGCATGTCCTACCAACTCGGTGTGAAAGGCTGCAGAAACTCCTAATAGTATTGTTCGATATTTATCCTTAATTGCTTCTTGCGCTTTTATTACTTCTTCCGTGGGGCCTGCAATAACGACCTGGCTCTTTGAGTTATAGTTGGCAATGGTCACCCCCTTGAAATCTTTGATATCATCTGCAAGGTTTTTAACATCTCCCATAACCGCCACCATGGCACCGGCATCAAAATTAGGATCATCCGGGGCGGCCATGGCTTTCCCTCTGGCTTTGGCAAGCTTAAAATAATCCTCGTCGTTGAGAACGCCTGCCGCCCAAAGTGCGGTTAACTCACCAAAGCTGTGCCCTGCCGTGAAGTCAGGTTTAAAGCCGGCTTGATTGAGAATCTGGTATTGTCCGGCGCTAAAAACACCAATGGAAGGTTGCGCGTTTTGAGTTAAATTTAACTCCTTTTCCTGCTGCTTCGCGGTTTTTTTGTCAAACACCGGTCGCGGATAAAGAATCGAGGATAGTGGCGGTCGGTTGTCCTCAATAAACAATCGATCCATAAACTGCTGATTTTTCATCAATATGGGGAAATTATTAATCAGTTCTTTTCCCATGTTCAGATAGGGTGATCCCTGCCCAGCAAAAAGGGCTACCACCTTGCCTTTGGGATCGATTCCCTTCTTTTGAAAATACAAACCTTTTCGTGTATTCCAGGCCTCTGCATCAGGCTCTGACTCCAATTTTTCAATTGCTTTTGTCAGAAAATCAACGGCTTCCTTGGCGTTTACTGCTACAAATCCCAGTCGGGCATTTGATTGAGGTATCTTTGCATTCTTTTGTTCATCAACTAAATGCGCCAGTTTTAGGTCGGCCTTTTTGTCGCTTAACAGCGCGGTGGTTTCCTTGCAGGCAGCAACTAATTCATCGATTGTTTTAGCATTCAAAATAACCGGATATGAGACCTGATGCATTCGGTAGTTGCCTTCCGCTTTAGATTGATGTTCTTCCAGAATATAGTGAAAATTGGTGCCCCCAAAACCAAACGCACTAAGACCGGCTCGTCTGGGATGTTTATCAGAGTAATGGAACCAGGGTCTTACTTTGGTATTTAAAAAGAAGGGTGAATTTTCAAGATCAAGATCCCGGTTTGGCTCATCAATATTGATAGTGGCTGGAAGGGTCTTATGATACAGGGAGAGCGCCATTTTGATTATTCCGGCGGCACCGGCGGCATTTTTGGTATGACCGATTTGTGATTTAACGCTCCCCATGGCGATATGTTGCTTTTCCTTGTCCTGTTGGGAAAAGAAGTTTTTTAAAGCCGTTACTTCAGCCAAATCACCGGCAGCAGTACCCGTTCCGTGAGCTTCCAGCAAACCGATAGTGCCCGGATCTATTGCAGCGTCTCTATAAGCACGTTTAAGGGCCAATTCCTGGCCTTTGGCCCTGGGAGCATAAATACTCTTGAATTTTCCATCGCTGGAAGATCCCATTCCTTTGATGACAGCATAAATCCGATCGTTATCTCGCTCGGCATCTTTCAATCGTTTTAACAACAGCATCCCGATACCTTCGCCCATGATCATACCGTCGGAATTAGCACTAAATGGGGTTGATTTATCGGCAGCTGTGAAAGCCTGGGTTTTGCTGAAGCATAGATACATGTAGGGTGAGTTATCGGTGTCTACCCCACCTGTGATCATCATGTCAGCTCTGTATTCCAGCAACTCGCTGATTGCCATGCGAATACCACTGAGAGAGCTCGCACACGCTGCATCTACAACGCTGTTTGTACCGCCTAAATCCAGTCTATTGGCTATTCTGCCGGCAATAACATTGCCCAATGCGCCCGGGAAGGCGTTTTCTTCCCATCCAACATATGCTTTTTTAATTTTTTCAACGATTTTTGAGGTATCGCCATCGGAAACACCTGCGTTCTTCAACACCCGTTCCCAAACAGGGTATTGAAGCCTGGAAACCAGTGGTATCATCATCTTCTGCCCACCACCAACACCCAGGATGACACCGATATTTTGTCTTAATTCGTCGGAGGCGTTTTCATATCCGCCATCTCGCAATACCTCCTTCGCCAAAACAAGAGAAAGGAGCTGGTGAACATCGGTAACTTCCAGAATATTGGGGGGAAGGCCGAATTCCATTGGATCAAAATCTATCTCAGGAATAAATCCGCCACGTTTACAATAGGTTTTGTCTTCTTTTTCGGGATCAGGATCATAGTAGTCTTCCAAATTCCAGCGGGTTTCAGGAACATCGATGATACAGTCGACCTCTTTGACAATATTGTCCCAATATGCCTGTAAATTTTTTGATTCCGGGAAAATAGCTGACATCCCGACTATGGCTATTGGGATCTCTTGAATTCGTGAATGTAATTCTTTGATTTTTTTGTCTTGCTTAGGCGACATGTTTTACTCCAAATGGTTAATCGAATGGCAGTATCTACCGCTGCTTTCTTTGTTCCCTGCCTTTCTCCATTTCAAACTATACCAATATCACTAATAATTCTTTTCATCAATGCAGGTCTCCGGCCAAGTACGCTGGATTTATATGGCTTTTGAAGTGTCGGAGGTTCATTAGGTAAATTATTTACTGCAATGGCGACCGTGCACTTTAAAATGCAGGTCAGCCGTATATTAGGTATGAACCGAATAGCAAAGCGGGGATCATGAGGTCAAGTATTGAATGTGCTCTTTGTTTTTGACATTTATCTTCACAGTCGACTCACTCTGATCTTTTTTGGGCTCCTTTTTTGAGGAACTTGCTGTTGATGGTGGTTTTTGATCAAGCGAAGCCTTTTCTATTTTATCTCCGGTTTCCGGGCTCGTTTTTTTTGCAATTGGAGAGAGATTTGCGAGAGGTTGCTTGTTTCGGGCAAGTCGATTGGTTGATCCAGTCAGTAAATCCTTGTATTCAACCTTCAACCTGTCCATTTCATCGCACATGGAACTCAACAACTTCACACTGTCCTCGCTATCCTCTGCGTTGATTGAGAAATAGCCTCCTTCAGGAAGTTGATTAAGCATTTTTGCAATCTTCTTTTGGAAATTCGTAATGGCCGTTTTTGGGATCTCCTTTCCTTGCTGTAATCGGACGATTTCCATAACAAACTTAACCAACGTTTCCCTCTTTAAAACGTCCACAGACAAATATCCCAAAAATCTGTTAAAACTGCTTTCAAAATTGGTTGGTACCAGCAATTCAATGAAAATCGGATTTCCAACATTTAGATTATTGATTTCCAGGAGTGGAGCATCTTCCGCGAGATCGTGAATTTTTAAAACAAACTCGTAACTGGTTTGAAAGAAGTTGATTAAATTGGTGCACACTTCAAGGGTAAAGCTGCTATCTTTCGGTAAATGGTAACGGACACTCAATTGAGAAAAGCCGTCCTTTTGTACATCACCGACAATCGATTTTAGTACTCCCGAGACTGTTAAATATTTTTCCAGATAAACGTCCCAGCGAATTCCTATCCTGTCTATCTCCAGAATAAAAGCGATGATTGCCTCGTTACTGGCGACTGATTTCTCATATTTGTAAAATTCCCAGTGAGTCTGCAGCAATTCGTAAATGGCATCAGATACTTTTTTCAGTTGACTGAAATCATTTATAAAATCCACATCAAAATGGTTCTCTGCAACGAATTGTTCCAATTTTATATTTTCAGACAAAAACTGCTTTTTAATCGATTCGATCTCTTTGCAATGCTTGGGATCAAACAGTTTTGGTCGAATTTCATTTTGCAGATAAGTTCCCAGGTTATTCGATTCTACATTTTTCCCCAGGTTTTTAAAAAACTCGTTACAGATAGAAGTATAAAAACCGAAGGTTTTTTGCATAAGTTTAAAAAATCCATCACTAATCGGCATGGTTTCCTTAAACTTCAGTCTCAAGTCTCGTAAAATCAATGGTGCTCCTATACTTCAATGATTAGAGAATCTTTAACGTGTTGATTTTTAATTCACTTGTAATCTTTTGCCTCAATTAGAAAAATCTTGAGGCAGCCTTTTTGTTGGTACGAGCTTTGGCTCTGCTTGTCAATCACAATTTACTGCTGAATGGCGTTCCTTGCAGGGCTCTGCACAAAGACCCTGCTTTTTAGGATATCAATTTGAAATTAATTTACCAGTTCCGTTTCGGCAAAAAAATAAGCGATTTCAGTTCTGGCAGTTTCAGGAGCATCAGAGCCATGGACAGTGTTCTCACCGACGTAATCGGAGTAATCCGCACGAATGGTCCCCGGGGCTGCATCTTTCGGATTTGTTGCTCCCATAAGTTCCCTGTTTTTAGCGATGGCGTCTTCGCCTTCAAGTACTGAAATTACGACCGGTCCACTAGACATAAACGTGGTGAGTTCATCAAAAAAACCTTTATCGCTATGAACAGCATAAAAGCCCTCGGCTTCTTTTTTACTAAGCTGAACCAGTTTCATCGCAACCAGTTTCAGGCCAGCTGTTTCAAAACGATTCAAAATATTTCCAATCACTCCTTTTTTTACACCGTCAGGTTTGATGATAGATAGTGTTCGTTCTACTGCCATGTAAACTCCTTCAAATTACAATAATGTTATAATAAAAACTGCCTGCGAGAATAGCAGGCTTCAATCAGGTATTACCCGAAATGGTTCACTTGATTGCGAAGCGCGAGCGAGCTACAAGGTGATAGCTATGTTTGCAATTCGATGACCGGGGTTTATTGATACTTCCAAAGCCCGGCTTTGTTCTTTCTCGCTATCAACTGAGCATTGCGAAAGACCTTGTCTTCCACGGCTTTGCCCCTATCAATGAAATAGTAGGAGAGTCCCTGTCTAATCATCCAAAGATTAATATTTCTGGCACGATCTCCATCTTTGGTTTTGACCACCACAAAACAGATCCCCCAAAGTTTCCTTGCCTTTTCTTCATAATCGATTTCAACAAGGACTTGTCTGTTAACCATCTGATTTTTTAAATTTGCTATCACATGATCTCGCCATTTTTTTCTAAAGTTGCCTCTACGTGAAACTGAACCTTGTGGAGACACATGTTTAAGCTGTATTTTAAGTTCTTTGGTTTTGTCGTTTCTGTTACCACCGGACAGGCTTTCGGCCAAAATCATATAGGGTTTTCTATCGTCTATTTTCAACCAAAAAGATTTTGCATCAGCTTCGATACGTGTTACTATCCCGTAAACCTGCTGAAGTTTTCCCGGTATCGGGCTAAACACCTGCAGGGCTGATTTTTGAATTCCGCGCTTGGTAGGGGTGACGTATTTATATGTTTTTGTCTCTTCGTCGTAGTAACCGCCGTCTTTATCAAGCTTTCGGCAGGCACCGGTGCTCAACATCAGTACCAGTGGCAGAATAATTGCACAGATCTTTCGGCTAGTATTCTTCATTTGTCGATATTCAGTGATGATTAATGCTTAATTTAAAAGTCCTCTTTTTGTTGCTTAATTATCAAAAAAGTTTCATCCTGACGTTAAGAAGCATATTCGTTTTCAAGAAACCTACAGCAAGCAACCCGGATGACATAGGAATCTCATGACATTTGGTAAAGCAAACTTTTTAATCGCCATGCCTTCCTTAAAAAGTCCTATTTTCTCCAATTCCGTGATTCTTATGGCGGAATACAAAGACAGCGGGGCCTTAGGATTCATCATAAATCTGCCAACGGGTACAATGGTGAAGGATGCTTTGAGCTTGATGAAAATCGACCACAAACAATCACTGGAAATTCCTATTTTATTCGGTGGACCCGTACAAACCGATTTTTTCTGGGCAATACATTCACCTGTTTTTCAAGGGATTTCTACTATCAAGGTCCATGATAATTTCTATTTAACGTCTGCTCAAGAGCTAATTCCACTTTTATCTGACGAAAACTGCCCGGAAATTTTTTATGCAGGTGTTGGCTATTCCGGGTGGGGCGTAAAGCAACTTGACCGTGAAATCGAAGAAGGGTCATGGTGGTATGGTGAATTTGATCTCGATCTGCTCTTTGAAGTCGACTTCGTTAAAAAGTGGGATGAAGCGTTCAAAAGCCTTGGTGCAGATCCGGAACATCTTTTCGATCAATCAGATCCCTTTGACCCCATCATCAACTAAACACAAACCACTACATTAAATCGACCATGTCCTGATGCAGTGCAGGAGTGGATACAAGTACTTCCTCCGGATTTAATCCCTTTTTCCCACTGAAATCGCTGACTACGGCACCGGCTTCTTGCGCTATAACTGCACCAGCTGCTACGTCGTAAAGGTTTAAGTGTTGTTCCCAAAAAGCATCCAGTTGTCCCTCTCCCACCATACACATTTCAAGGGCTGCAGAGCCACATCTTCTCTGGTCCCTTGTTTTTAAAGCAACCCTGGTAAATCTGCCCAGGTTGTTATCTTCAAGATCTGATCGCAGGCAGGCAAAGCCAGTGCAGACCATGGCCTCATTCAAAGCATTTGTTTGAGAGCATGAAATAGGATGCCCGTTTCTAGTGGATCCTTTATCCGTTTCACCCAAGTATAAATCATCGAGGGCTGGAGCGTATACAGCTCCCAACTGCAACTCCCCTTTCAGTTTCAAAGCAATGCTGATGCTCCAAAAATACTGGCCCCTGAAAAAAGAATGGGTTCCATCAATTGGATCAACGATCCAGCAGTTCTCCAATTCTTCGCTTTTGCCTGTTTCTTCGCCCCAAAATCCCAGCCCCGGGAATTTCCCGGTTAACTGCCCCCGGATAAATCTCTCAACATGAATATCGGCCTCCGTTACCAAGTCTTTCGGACTTTTTTTGTTGAAGGTCAATCCGGATGATTTTCTGAAGTAATCTTTGGCCAGGGCACCTGCCTGCAGGATCACCTGTCTGATTGTTTCTCTGTATTTTTCTCTCTGTTCGCCTTCCTGCATATTGTTTCCCGGCTGAGTCTAAACATTTGACTAAAAGGTATCCTCAAATTCCGGAAAGGAGCAGGAAAACTCTTTTACCGTTTCACCGATTTTAAGGACTTTTTCCTCATCAGATATATTAACCAGAACCTGATCGATAAAATCGGCTATTGTTTCAATATCTTTTTCTTTCAATCCTCTGGATGTCAGGGCAGGGGTTCCTAAGCGGATACCGCTGGTAACAAAAGGACTTCTGGTTTCAAATGGTACAGTATTTCTGTTTGTGGTGATATTGGCTTTATCGAGGGCGAATTGAGCTTCTTTACCGGTGATATCTTTGTTGGTCAGATCAACCAACATCATGTGATTATCCGTTCCACCGCTAGTTAGATGATATCCTTTTGCAATTAATGCATTGGCCAAGGCCTGTGCGTTCTTAATAACCTGCTTTGCATATTCCTTAAATTCAGGGCTTTGTGCTTCCTTAAGTGCCACGGCCTTTGCCGCAATCACGTGGCAAAGCGGACCTCCCTGAATTCCCGGGAAAATTTTGGAATTCAACTTCTTCGTGTAGTCTTCCTGACAAAGGATCATACCTCCCCTGGGACCCCGCAGGGTTTTGTGGGTTGTAGTGGTCACATACTGTGCATGAGGAACGGGGTTGTCATGGACACCGGCAGCAATCAATCCGGCAATATGCGCCATATCGACCATGACAACAGCACCAACTGAATCTGCTATTTCTCTGAACAGTTTGAAATCAATTGCTCTTGGGTAAGCGCTTGCCCCAACAACGATCATTTTTGGCTTGTGCTCCTTGGCCAGATCCTTAACCTGGTCGTAATCGATGTGTTGATTATCCTCTCTTACACCGTAATGTACTATCTGATACAAAATGCCGGAAAAGTTTACAGGGGAACCGTGGGTGAGATGGCCTCCATGGGACAAATCCATTCCCAACACGGTATCGCCCGGTTTGAGTTCAGCCATGTAAACTGCCATATTTGCCTGTGAGCCTGAATGAGGCTGCACGTTGGCATGGTCAGAGCCAAAGATGGCATTTGCTCTTTCAATGGCCAGGTTTTCCGAATTATCAACAAATTCGCAGCCACCATAATACCTTTTTGCGGGATATCCCTCTGCATATTTGTTGGTCATAACTGACCCTGTGGCCTCCAGAACTCTTGGGGATACTACGTTTTCCGAAGCAATCAGTTCAAGTTTTTCTACTTGCCTTTTCTGCTCATTTTCAATGGCTTGATACAATTCTTGGTCGAACGCTTTTAAGTCTTTCATGGTTTTATGCTGAAAAGGAGTTATAAAATTCGTGAAAGAAAATCCTCAATATCAGGTTAACTCGTCAAACATTCCGATTCTGGTACTGTGGCGTCCGCCCTGAAAATCGGTATTGAGCCATACTTCAAGAATATCTCGGGCAACCTCGTCACCTGTCACTCTTCCCCCTAAAACCAATATATTAGAGTTATTATGTTCGCGAGACATTCTGGCGGTAAAGTGGTCGTGACATAATGTGGCTCTGACACCGTTAAATCGATTTGCAGCTATGGACATACCAATTCCGGTTCCACAAACCAGGATTCCTTGTTGAAAACTCCCGCCGGAAATTTGTGATGCAACCACTTTTGCTATTTCCGGGTAGTGAACGGATTCCCCGTTGAAGCAGCCTGCATCTTCAACTTCGTAAGAAGCTTCCTCAAGGTGTTTGATCAAAATCTCTTTTAAATCATACCCTCCATGATCAGAGCCGATAATAATCTTTTTTTTCATAATCTCGGATTGAATTCTGTTTGCGGAATACTGCAATGGTTCATTACCAGCCTTGCCGATAAAAGGGTTTTACAAGTCCGGGTGTTGGCACTACACTGTTACCATTCAAAGGCAGGAATGAACCGATTCCAGGCCGATTCATATCCAATGATGCTAACGTTTAACGTATTAAAAGACAACCCGTTATCTCAGTGGAAAGAGATCTGAAACGGCGGCTGATCTTAGTGGATTCGGTATGAGCCTTTTTAGAAATATGTCATTTGCTTCAAGGAGTATTTAATGGGTAGTCAGGTAAAAAGAAAGTGTAGAAATTGTGAAGATACAAAGATTCAGGTAGTCGCAAAAGGCCAGTATGCCTGGGCGGAATATTGTCCGAGTTGTTTTGGCGAATGTAAAACCTGTGACGGTACCGGCTTTCTTTTTCAATATGACGAACAGGAAAGGGAACAAGCTATTCCCTGTGAATGTAAAAATCTGGATCAACGGATTACGCTTTTTAACAATGCGCAAATTCCCGGTCAGTTTTTTGATGCTACCTTTAAAAATTTCGATGTTTCTGGTGATCCCTCATTGGAAGAGGCTCTGCGAACAGCATCTTTCTTCTTCAGGAATTATAAAAATGGCAATCGCAAAGGACTTCTTTTTATGGGAGGAGTCGGTGTTGGCAAAACAAGATTGGTGAGTACCATTTTAAGAGATTTCACGTTGAATCACGGGATTCCCGGGATTTTCAGGGAGTTTTCCAGTTTGCTCAGTGAAATTAAAACAGGGTATGACAAGGGTCTGTCCGAATCCGGTTTACTGGAGAAAATCAATAATGCTGAAATTCTTGTTGTTGATGAGTTGGGAAAAGGTCGAAAAAGCGATTGGGAAATAGCCATTCTGGATTCGATTATCTCCAATCGATACAATATGCGGAAAACCACAATTTTTACAACAAACTACACAGAAAAAAAGAGCACAACCTATGTGGAACCTGTCTTTGTAAGAACAGATAAAGAGGGAGCTAAAGAAAAACAAAAAAAGGAGACGCTTGAACAACGAGTCTATTCCAGAATATATTCTCGTTTAAAAGGGATGTGTGATTTTATAGAAATGAAGGGTCCGGATCATCGCCACCCTTATAATGAATTTTCCGGTTGATCGTATCTAACGTCCTCTCTGAAATTTGCTGAGATTTACTTCAACCCGTTCCATCAATTCATTAATGTTTTCCTTGGTCATCAGAATTTCAGTGCGGTCCGGCATTACAGCAAAAATATAGCGGACATACTCCGGTAACAGGTGCAGCAGTAAGCCATTGTCAGGCTCTTTGATCTGTTTCAGCATAAAAGAGTTCATTTGCTGCAGCGACATCTTTCGAAAGACCGGGGTGAATGCGCCCACGTCTTTTTCCAGTTCAACAGTTACATCTTTGGGATAAAACGCATTAAAGACGTAACGAGAGCAGAACATCTTTGCATATCCTGTCATCATTGCTCCAATCAAAAGACCTTCAATCAGACTCACAGGAGCCAGCTCCAGAAATCCAACACCCACGGCCCCTAATCCCAGGAATATGGCAAAAATTTGTAATGTAATTCTTACTTTTTCTACTGCCAGATATTTGAAATTATATCTCTTTTCCAGCCAAAACAAATACAGGCCGTGTTTGAAAGGAGTGACGGCAGTAATTACTTCTTCAGCACTTGCTTCCCTTTCCCTGAGTTCTTTTTCAAGTTGTTTCTTTTTCTCAAGTGCGAACCGGTTCATGATGTCCTGAATCACGTAGCGTCGTGTACTTCGCATACGGTCTGCCAGGATAATAATGTACTCGTTGGGGTTCTTCTGGTTGAGGGTATCAGAGCGGAAGGTACCTCGCTGGGAAATGTAATCCACAATATCATCGTAAAGCTTCTTGGGATTGACAATATCTCCATCGCGATCTCTTTTTCTGCCGGTAATGACTCTTTTTTTATCCGCTTCGTCTTTTTTCCTTTTTAAATCCCGATGCATCTCAGTGCGGATAACGTAGCTGTAGATATCCGTTAAGACATTGTAGAGATCACTATTCAGCTTCATCATCTGAATAAAGGACTCTCCAAGATAATAAGCATAAGCAGAGAATTCACCTTCGATATCATCACTTTCGTAGGGCGGTCTGTCTGCTTTTGAATGACCCGAGATTACGAAATCCAGAATTTTTTCAAGGAATTGGCGATATTCGGGGTGTTCGTCTTCATGCCATAAAACAGCCGTCCAGGTTGTTGCCGCAAATCTTTGGTTGTCTTCGTTGCGTAGTAAAGCCTCTATCGTTTCAATGAAATAGGGGAACATTTCCGCTGAATTCATATTTCGATAGATTATTGATGCTACCTGGCTGGATGCTACTTCTTCATCCAATTCCCTTTCATTGATGGAAGCAATTTTTGCCGCCAGCCTTTGGGCAAAATCTTTCGGGACAACTCTTTCGTTCGAGGTGCTTTCCTCTTGTTCTCTGTTAATGGTCGCATCATTGACAGATTGACCCTGCTCGACAACTTCCGGTTCCATAATAACTCTTGAATCTAACAGCTAATTTGTTATTGGCTTTCCAATTGGAAACCATTTAAGGATTGATAGCATATAAAATCAAGTAATATGCCAACAATGTATTGACGCTTATTTCCAAAGGTTTGTGAAGTGATATTGGATTTATGTGTAGTTTACTGCAAATCAATGAGACTGACCATAGAGAGATTTTATTCAGGTCACTATTCTCTGATTTGAATTTTTTGTCCTGTGAAATCAGATAAGTTTGTGAAGAAAATGTGAAGAGGCCGGACCTCACTTTTTTTGGGCTCAAACTTGTAAAAGACTATGTAATTATTGCCTTTTATTGCAGACATGGTACGCTTGTAGATGTCACCAATCAAAAGAGAAAAGAGCATTATAGATGGATGAAAGTACTAATTTACTAAGTTGCACCAATAATCCTTGCCGATTAAGGTAAGAATACAATTTTATCAGGAGAATAGAATGACTTTAAAAGTTGGAATAAATGGATTTGGACGAATCGGTAGGTTGGCGTTCCGTGTCATGAGCGCTCGTGACGATATTCAGGTGGTGGGAATTAATGACTTAATTGATGTTGACTATATGGCTTACATGACTCGATATGATTCAAGCCATGGGAAGTTCGATGGGGAGGTCTCTGTAGATAATGGTCAGCTGGTAGTTAACGGACAGACTATTCGTGTGACTTCGGAACGAAATCCGGAAAATTTGAAATGGGGTGATTTGGATGTGGATTTTGTTTTGGAGGCGACAGGCTTGTTTACCACTCTGGAAAAAGCTGATGCCCATCTTAAGGCTGGTGCTAAAAAAGTAGCAATTTCCGCTCCTTCAAAGGACGCCCCGATGTTTGTCATGGGAGTCAATCACAATAGTTATTCCTCAGACATGAAAATCATCTCCAACGCTTCGTGCACAACAAATTGTCTGGCTCCTATTGCCAAGGTTCTTCACGACAATTGGGGAATTGTAGAAGGATTGATGACCACGGTTCATTCGGTAACTGCTACTCAAAGACCAATCGACGGACCCTCTGCAAAAGACTGGAGAGGCGGCAGGGCAGGGTTCTCCAATATTATTCCTTCCTCAACAGGAGCGGCCAAAGCTGTCGGCAAAGTTATTCCCGAATTACAAGGTAAACTGACAGGTATGTCCTTCAGGGTACCTACAGCGAATGTATCTGTGGTTGATTTAACGGCTCGACTGGATAGGGCGGCGAGCTATGAAGAAATAACCGAAGCAATGAAATCAGCCTCTCAAGGAGAATTGCAAGGTATCTTGGGATTTACTGATGAAGATGTTGTTTCTTCTGATTTTATGACAGATCCCAGAACATCAATATTCGATGCCAAAGCCGGAATCGGGTTGAATGACAATTTCCATAAAATCGTCAGCTGGTATGACAATGAATGGGGCTATTCAAACAAGGCAGTTGACTTGATGCTTTATGCTCATAATGCCTAATAACAACTTTTTAAGGTCTTTACTCTTGAGAGATCTTCTGATTAAGACCTTAAAATGCTTGGTTGGCCTCTTTTTCATTTAGATTCTTGCCGGTTAACTTATTCAGATCGAAAAAGTTAACCGAGTCTTTGACTCCTCACTTAATTTCCCTAAATCCATTCAAAACAGATTCTCAGATTGTATTCCCGGATTATGGCCTATTGTCATGCTGCATTTAGCTGAATTCTTAATTAAGAATTTAAGATAACGGCGGGTTTTCTTTCATCAAAACATGCATCATCGTCCTACAATTGGGAATGAACGTATATAAGTCGCAATATCATTTGAAAAAACGAATACCCACATAAAACCAACATACCGGTACCAAGCACGATGTAAATTTTGTTTGCCGAAGGAGTACTGCGCAAAGGCATTACCCGGCCAACCAGGTAGCCCGAAACAAAGCCTCCAATGTGACCGGCGTTGCTTATACCCGGAAAGATAAATCCCATGGCGATTAAAATAGCTGCCCACATGCCAAGTTGCCGGACGATTTGACGTCCCCAGAATCCACCTCGTTTTTTTCCAAACGCTATGATTGCTCCAATTAAGCCAAAAACTGCCCCTGATGCGCCAACAACCGGGTAGTTACCCATAGAAAGGGATAAGACAGAATTTGCAACAACGGGGGTATAGACTGCTGCTACATTGCCTCCGATTCCTGAAAGTACATAAATGATTAACATTTTGTGAGGGCTAAACATTACTTCTGCTTGAGGACCAAGATCTCGAACCCACAGCATATTAAACATAATGTGCAAAATGCCACCATGCAAAAACATGGCTGTAACTAAAACCCACCAATCTCCTCTTGCAAGCATTCGAAGGTCAGCCCAGCCCAATAAAGCAAGAGCCTGGCTTCTTGGTGCCGGTAATATTCCCAATGATCTCCCTGTCAGAGGACCACCTATAGGAAAAATCAACGGCACTAAAAAAGAAGCAACAAAAAATATCACATTGACGGTTATGATAATCTTCACAAAACTGCGCTGATTGGCTCCGAAAAGTTTGTAAATTTTGCTTTTTTGACCCGGTGACTTCAATCCACAATGCGGGCATTCATCAATATAGTTGCTTATGAGTTTATTGCAATCCGGGCAAAGGATAGATGATCTTTGTGTCATAACAATTTGAATTGTAATTTTTGGGGAAGAAGATGACTCAGGAAAAGAAAATCATTCGGCATTTTTATGAATAAGCTTTTCGAGTAGCTCATAATCGTATTATAGTTTTTTGAAAGCGTTATCAAAAGAACAATCAATGGAAATGAGGGTTAGTGCCAAATAGATCAACAGCTAAGCGGTTACCGTTTAATATTGGTTCCTTTAAACGTGAGTGATTGAGCAAGAATGGTTTGCTGTGCCAAATCCGAACAAGTCTGTAAGGTCTCGCTTGATTGATGGATTTAAAGACTGGCATTATTATTTATGTACAATAAAAAATAAGATTTTGAAACAACTCTAATTACAAGGACGTAACCTTTAAGTTTATATTTCATGGAAATTACCAGTGAAGTTTATCAAGTCGGAGGTGAGGGATTTACTTCGGCACAAGATGCAGCAACTTTTCTTGTTACGATAAATGGCCAGTCACTGATGGTCGACTGCGGCTGTGGACACGAAGAAAAGAGCCTTTTAGCGAATATCGAGTCATTGGGAATTAACCCCAGGCAAATCAACCTGTTATTGATAACGCATTGCCATTATGATCATACTGGCGGTGCAAAATCACTTAAAGAAAAACTTGGATGCAAAACCGTTGCTCATGAACTGGATGCGATCTATCTGGAAGAAGGTGATAATATCGTAACCGCAGCAACATGGTATGATTCAACCATTTCTCCCGTAAAAATCGATCGAAAATTGAAGAAATCCAAAGAATCGATATTTGTCGGTGGACGTGAAATATCAGCCATCCATATCCCGGGACACTCACCCGGGTCCGTAGTCTATATGATGGAGTCAGATGGAAAAACCATCATTTTTGGTCAAGATGTTCACGGTCCGTTACATCCCAGCTTAAAATCTGATGAAAGTGACTATAGAAAGTCCTTAAAAAAGCTGATTACACTGGAACCGGATGTTTTATGCGAAGGGCATTACGGTATTATTGAAGGGAAAAAACCAATTATAGATTTCATTAACTCTTATCTTAAATAGTGATGGCGGACTCCCTGGCCAATGACATAAAAACAAAGCTGAGCCAATATAGACCAAAAATTGAGACAGCTCCTTCCAGTTTTAAGCAAGCTTCTGTCTTGATTCCATTTTATTTGCAGCCAACAGGACTACACCTGGTTTTTATGAAAAGACCGGATGACCAGGGACCTCATGGTGGTCAGATATCTTTCCCCGGTGGTTCCAGAGATGAACGGGATAATGATGATTCAAGTGTGGCTTTGAGAGAGACGGAAGAGGAATTTGGTGTTAACAGGGAATCCATAGAATTGTGGGGCAGACTGAAACCCCAATTTACAACGGTTTCCAGCTTTTGGGTCACCCCATTTGTAGGGCTTTTGCCTTACCCCGCTAATTTCAGCCCCAGCGAAACCGAAGTGGAAAGACTTCTGGTCATTCCATTTTCATTCCTGAGATCAAATCACTCGTTTTCAGTCGGAACATACAACTGGAAAGGGTTTGAGGTGCCGAGTTACTTATATGAATATAGAAACGATGTGATATGGGGGCTGACAGCTCGTATTCTTTTTAACTTGATAACTCTGATCGAAACGGGACATGAATCGGATGATCCCTGGCCACCTACCTAAAACAACGAGAACTTTTCCAAACCGGTTCGTAGACAATAGTACTAACCAAAACAGCCTCCCCTTGTAAAACTTCTCAATGACGAAAGTTTTACAAGAGAAGACTGCCTACTGGTATTGAAGTCAGGCTGTCACCGAGTTTAAAACCGTCTTCACATAGTTGTTCCGATATTAGTAGGATGTTTTCAGAACCGCTGCGTAAGCCGGAATCCGATCCCGAAGTAATCAAAACCGCCATGAAGGAGCAATTAGAGGATGAATAAGTCAAAATGGATGTATCCTATTATCACTTTGATATCATCTATCATTGCCCTTTTTCTGTCGCTGGTACTTTATATTTATTGGTATTTGGAGGTTAGCGAAGGTCTCAGGGCCGTTATCAAGCGGTTCAATATTGATGCAAAGCAGGCGTTGGAACCACAGACCTGGATTGTGATCATGGTACTGTCCATTCTGGTGGGATTTATTTTGATCTGTATATTCATGATCTTTGTATACAATCAGAAAATCATGCAGCTTTACAGACTGCAAAACAATTTCATCAATAATTTTACCCACGAACTAAAAACACCTGTTACATCACTCAAGTTATACCTTGAGACCTTTGTCAAATATGAACTGCCAAGATCGGACCAGCTTAAATACATCGATTTTATGATTCAGGATGCCGAACGGCTGTCCGATAATGTCAGTCAAATCCTGAATTTAGCCCGCATTGAAAGCAGTACTTATTCCAGTGAGAAAGCGATTATAGAGCTGGTACTGGCTACAAAAGATTTTTTAAGTGAGAACGGTCATTTGTTTGATAAAAGTGAAATCACTGTGGAAAACCAGACTGACGGTGATTTCATGTTTAATATCAATCTTCCTTTATATGAAATGTTCTTAATGAATATTATTACTAATGCCATCACCTACAATGATTCGGATAAACCTAAAATTGACATCATATTTCAGCGACAAAAAAACAATATCCAGGTGCGTTTCCTGGATAATGGAATCGGTATCGAGAAATCTGAACTTAAAAAAATATTTAGGAAGTTTTACCAGGTAGGTACTTCGGATGATATGTCGGCAAAAGGAAGTGGCTTGGGGCTGTATGTTGCTGAAAATATAGCAAGAATCTATAGCGGAAAACTGAAAGTAGAAAGCAGGGGCAAGGGTAAAGGATCTCAATTCACATTAGTCTTGCCTTATGATCCAATTTTGCACCAACGTACCCGGTCTGACTAAAAACTATGGAAAAGCAAGAACATAAAAGAGTGTTGGTTGTGGAAGACGATGATCACATAGCTGAAGGTCTTCGTTTAAATCTTACAATGCAAGGGTATGACGTTAGGATTGCCGTTGACGGAATGACTGCCTTGCAAGATTGGAAGGAATGGAAACCGGACTTGATTGTACTGGACATCATGCTCCCGGAAATCGATGGAGTCTCTGTTCTGCGAAGCATTCGTCTGGAAGATGAGAAAATCCCGATTTTAGTGCTTTCCGCGAAGAGCTCCCCGGATGATAAAGTCGAATGCTTTCATTATGGCGTGGATGATTACTTGCAGAAACCTTTTGATCTTAATGAATTTCTATTGCGAGTCGAACGACTGTTAACCCGTTTTTCCTGGAATCAGGATTCTAGCCTGGTGCAAGAATCAGAAGTTTTACCAAGCGCTGAGCAGTACAACTTCGGAACTAACAGTATCGATTTTGCCCAGGCAGTGGCTTATTGTAAGTCCGGAAAAGTGAACCTGACAGAGCAGGAGATAAAGTTACTGAAGCTGTTTATCAATAACAAGGGAAAGCCTTTATCCAGGGCTAAATTGCTTGAGATTGGCTGGGGCTATACCAGGAGAACTGAGACTCGAACCATTGACAATTTTATCGTTCGATTTCGGAAGTACTTTGAGGACAATCCCAAAAAACCGCAATATTTTAAGAGCCTCCGGGCGATAGGCTATTTGTTTGATCATGAGTAAGGCTATCGTTTTTTCACCACTTTTGTTAAAGGTAAGCAGCCATCATAGATGTTTCCGCTGTAAGGAGAGACCGATTTGGGATTGCCGACAATGGTAAAAAGATCCGGATCAGCAGAATTCCCCAGGTTGATTTTACGATCACCAATAAACCAATCCTTCTCTTTTAATACCACAGACGCCTCGCAAACAAACAGTTTCCCGTCCCTTTTAGCTGCTATTGAGGCATGACTTGATTTACCAATTTTTGATGTAATCACCCCGTCCACACCTTCTATATTCATCTTCAAAGCTTCTTCAGGTGTAACGTATTTCATTAAAAGAAATATTCCCGGACCGTGAAATTCGTCTTTTGAGCCTAATTTAATACGGACCTGCTTAACAGTCTCGCGGAGATCGTAATACTCCTGAGCAATGCCATCTAAAAGCACACCGTGTTGTACGCCGCCATTGACACCTTTCCCGGTTGCAACCGGAGGGGTATCTGTTGGTGTGAGCCTGTAATCCTCACTTTCCCCTCGTGTACCCAAAGGCATCTGCCTTTCTTGCACTACAAACAATTCCATGTGCTCCGTTTCGGGATCAAACTCCCCGACCATTTCCACATCTACGTTGATATAGCCCTTATTGATCTTAATTTGTTCCAGAAGGCCTGCTATCTGTGAATACAGTTCCGGTTCTTTTGTTTCCAGGTTTTCCAGATGTTCACCTCCCGATGCCAGGCCCGAAGCAATATCTTCGCCTGGCCTCCCAAACAACAGGTCTCCATGAGGTCTGTCGATCTTACCTTGAGGATCACCCGAAAACAAAATAGCACTAAATGACCGGGGATTTTTATCAGCCTGCTTCATTTCCATTAGTGTCACGGGGGTCTTCCAGTCAGGAGAAATATCCAGGAAGTTTCTTAGCCTTTCTGCGGCAGATGAAGTCCAGGAATTCCAAACACCAATTGTGGATATTGCCAGAAGTTCCAAAGGATCATTCCAATCAATATGATACTGTTTTTCATCGGGAAGTTTTTGATTTCGAGATTCGACTAGCTGCTTAAACCCTTTGATTATATTGATTATTTGCCCATCACTTAGATCTTCCCATTTAATTTTTCTGGAAAACTTGTCTTCAATCTCTTTTTTGCTCTCGTCGACGATTTGGGAAAAAGAGGTTTCGTTAATACCTAATACCACATTACCAAAGGTGCTAATGAACATGCGGTAGGTGTTTAAGTCAAAACGCATGTTTTGAGAACAAAACTCAGGATTCAATACGTCTTTGAAACCGATATTGAGAACAGTACCCAGAATCCCTGGCATAGACCGATAAGAACCACTTCTGGCTGACAAAAACAGTTGTGAATGGGTCTGTCCGGATACGTGAGAGTCTTTTCTTGAAGTATTTATTAAATCCCGTTGTTCCTCAGTCAATTTGCTAAAATTAAAATCAAACCTCTTCTTGGTTTTATTCTCCAACTGCAGGATTTGACGGATTAGATGGGTTTTATATTCCGTATGACATGCATTGGAAATGAATTCCGGGTGATCACTATAATAATTGACAGGAATAGTAACTAATGCCGGAACATTAAATCCGTCTTGAGCAAGAGTTTGCAGGGCATAAGATTTATAGCCGTAATAAACCGGTGAAAGCCTGTTTGCAGGTCTTTCATCGGCATCAAAAATCAGTTTTGATGCATCCAGCTTTTTTAAACGCAATGTGAATTGCATCATCTTTCCCAAGTGATCTTCCAATATATGAATCGGCTGAATTCCACCAATAATATTACCCAGGACGGTTTCCTGCACCAAAGGGTAAAGCAGTTCCTCATTGCTCACATTTAGTTTTTCCAATCCAAAATCCAGGTTTTCTCTTCCCAGTGCCTTGGTAATTTGAGCCGGAAAATGACCGAAAGTGTTGGCTATAAATGAGTCGATATGGGAAAGCTCGCGATGATATAAAATACCTAAAATATCATGTAACTGGGATATAGTTAACTGATCCTTTTTAAGTACGTCGATTGTATCCAAAAAGTATTTTGATGGCGACAGGCCCTCATCAACCAGGTGAACCATGATTCGTTGCAAGCAATCCATCAAATCTCTTAAGTGTGAGAGATGAATATGGTTGATCTGGTCAATCTGGTAATCATTTCCGGTAAGTTGCCGAACGTGTTCCTGTAAAAGCAGCCTTTCCAGCTCGGCCAGTTTTCGATCCACGTTGTAGGCTTCAAATTTGGTTTCTTTGTAGTAAGGCCAGAAACCAAAAAAATCGAAATTCCAGTCACCCTGTATGACGTGTCTTTTAAGGAAAATATGTTGGTATGGCTCTAGATTCGGGTCGAATCGATTTATTAGATCTTTGAATGTTGCTCTTTTGTCCCTGATAACATCTAATTTTTGCAACACTGGGGCTTTTTCAAATGCTTCTTGTTCTTCGTCTGCAAGATAATCTTGCAAAAAACTATCGTTAACCCTCTGGGTCCAATAATTGGAAAGAGCATTCACAAGTTTTATAAGGGCAATAATATCCCTTGCGGAATCGGCATCGATTCCAGGTAAATCCCTCACTGTATTTGTAAATTCCGGACTTTCTGCAATTTCATACCATTCTTTGTTCAGGTATCGCTTTTTAAAAGCAGATAAATGTTTACCTAAATTTTCGATTTTAGATCTGTAATGAGAAAAGTACTCCTCCATATCAGGGATGGCCTCATCTCCAATACCTTTCATCAATCGCTTCAGGTTGAACAATACATCATCCGGATTTTTTGTAGACAATCCTTCAAGAATCTCCATGCAGAAATCCAGATCCAATTTTGAGGGGGCCCGGTGAATTTTTATTCGGTGATAGTGGAACAGGATGTTCTTTCGTTTATAAAATTCATCTAAATCTGCAATAGTTTTACGGATGATTGTTTCATGCTGGCTGGAAAAGTCTTTAATATAAGGAATACATGAGATCAATTGATGAGCCAGGTACATCTGGTAGCCTAATTCAGGCGTCTTTTGATGTTCAGCCAGGGAGTTTAAGTAAAGACTAATATCGGTTTCCACGAACGCGTCTTTGGGAATGTTAATAAACTTCATATGAAGTACGGTGATCAGGAAAACGACGATAGGATGAAAAATGTGGGGATCTTGAAGGTCTGATCCTTGACTGGATACAGGTGTCGATTCCAAACTTTGAGTGTATCCGCGTTGCTCGCTGAATCCATCCCTGATTGTGATCCCATTTCTCAGTTGCTGCTGCCGTTGAGCGACAACCTGAAATAGGGAACTGAATAGCCTGTAATCAAAAGAGATTTTTGAATTTAAAAGAAAGGTCATCAGTTTTTGGATCAGTTCTTTTGCATCCGGCTCCTTGGAAAGCAACGTGACAATATCCTGCATCGGAATGACCCTGCCCACTGTCGTGACTCTTGTCACCGGGGATTCTGTCGCAGCCCTGATGATAAATGTAAACAGGCGTTCTTCGGCAATAAAATCTGTCAGTGCCCAGGATACAATATAATTAAGACCCCACATCCTGATCAGACACACAAAACCATCTTTGGTTTTTGATTCTATGAACCGTTTGAAATTATTAAGCTTGTTGTTGATGAATTCGAAGTGATTCAAAAGTTTCTCTGACTTAAGATGTGCAGCATCTTCTAACTCGTTACCGGGTGGTTTCATGTACGCTGAACGAATGAAATTACCCAGCAGGATACCATCCGGTTGGGTGGTGGCATCCAACCTTTTTAAAGAGGCTCGAAATGATTCTCCAAAAGTTTTTACCAGCATTTCTGCTTGTATGTGCTCAAATATGGAGTCATGTTTATCTACTATTTGCAGCATCTGGTCATAATCGTCAGCTTTTCCCAAAGATACTAAAAAATAGTCCTGCACTTGGTCGGAGTTTTTTCTTAAAGCTTGAAACGCTCCATCTCTAACCATTTTATCGACAAACCTGGTATGGTAGCCCAGGATCAGATTGATTGATTCTCTGGTTCGAAGGCCTACCTCGCCAAGCAGTTGAATACTGTATAAGTGGACTGCCTCCGGGACAATTTCCTTATCCAGTAACGGGAGTTCGGGTAGTTGATAGGTGTTTTGTAAAATAGCAATCAACACTTCTGAGGTTGTGGGGAAAGCATCTTGAATCCAGGGGACTATTTCTTTTTTTAACTTTGCAAAATCGCCATAAAGATACTTGTCACCGCCTGAGTATCCTAATTCCCGCAATCCATTCCAAAACCTTTCAATGTCGTTGGCCCCCAAAACGGATTCAAAATCATTCTTTCTGACAGTTTTAAGGGCTTTGTTTATTTCAGTAATTTGCTGGAGGATAGAGACAAAGGTGTTGTTGCTCATTAACAAATGACGGATCTGCTTATTGGTCTTTTGAATCTGTAACTTTAGAGCATCGAATTTTGGAGATTCAATGCCGTCTTTACGCGCATCAAAATCCTTCAGTTGATCCAACAGATCCCTTCCAAGTTGCTCAAATTCATCGTCAAGAGTGGGAGACAGTATGTTTTGGACATGAAGGAAAACCTTTTGATAAGTCTCTTGCTCAGAAACGGGAACACTTTTGAAAAGCTCAATCAAGACACTAAGGCTGCGCATAATATCTTGATAATTATTTGCTATTGGCCGGTTCGGGAACAGTTTCTTGTTTTCATGAATATCTTGTTCCAGCAACCAGACAACAGCCTTTTCCAGATCATGAGCAAAGATTTGTTCGCAGAACTCAGAGTAGAACTCTGAAAGACGATTCTCGTATTTTTTTTGATCAAAGGCCCCGGATTTTGCTAAACCATAGAAATTGACAAATTTACCGTGAAACTGGCGGATGAAAGGCTCCAGAGCTTCCAAAATCTTGATCTGTTCCCGTGTTGCTTGATCATTCAGTCTGGTATTTACAAATGAATAAAAGGGCTTAAGAGCAAATTCCTGGCAGAACCTTTCAATCCGTTTTGACATAAAGTTTCCTGGTCATGGCTTTTTGATGTGAGATCCCGGTTGTATCATTGTCTGCGAGTATACACTTCAGTAATAACTTTTGAAACATCAAGTTTGGATTCAGGCGTTCACATTCTATATTAAATGAATTGGTATCTGTTCGGCCTAATTAACCCCTGTTTGTTTTCATCACGAAGGGTAGAAGCTTTATTAATTGAAGTGACTTCAAGCCTAAAAAATCGGTAAAGATTAACCAGATTTTTTGACTCCCTGAGTTTGCAGAAGTCAGCAGCAGTGGCGGTAATCCGACATATATTTATTCTTTTATTATTGTTAAGTCTTTTTTCCGTGACCTCTATGTCTCTGTGGTGAATAGTTATATGAATTGTTCTACAATATTGTCATTGTTTGCTTTTATTGAAGAGTTAATCGGGTACCATATCCAAGTTGAATAGATTCCAAATGTCTTATCGGAAAAGGACAGTTAAATGGCGAACAGGTTGTAATTAAAAGCAAAATGAATCCCAATTAAAATATTTGGAAACCAGTTTTTACCAAGTTTTGGTTGTAGTATGCAGCGTATTTTGTTACTTATTACATTTCTCAGTAAATGGAGGAGTTTAACGGAAACGTTAGATCGCCTCAGGAACAGATCGTGTTGCAATACGCTATGATTAAAGGGCCATTGCATTTTATAAAACCAAATCTGTTACTGATTGAATTTTGGGAGAAATAGCCATCATCCACTTGCAGTTACTCTGTATTCCCGGTGCTTGGTTTATTTAAAGTATTTAAAAAAGGAGGATTTCATGAAAAAAGTTTTGTTAGGCGTACTGGCTTTTGCTCTTATCTTTGCTCTTAGTGCTTGCCAGCAAGGACAACAGGATCAAAGTGCCCAGACAGCACAGCAACCTGCCGCTGAAGATACCATCAACACTATCTTAAAACGTGGTAAGCTACTGGTAGGTTTGGAAGCCGGTTATATGCCGTTCGAAATGAGAGATAAGCAGGGAGAAATCATTGGTTTTGATGTGGACATGACAACGGCAATGGCAAAGGCCATGGGGGTTGAAGTTGAATATGTTAATACCAACTGGGATGGAATTATTGCTGCTTTGTTGACAAAAAAGTTTGATATCATCGCTTCAGGTATGACAATCACACAAGGACGTAATCTGAAGATCAATTTTGCTTCTCCATACATTACTGTTGGGCAGACCATTCTTTTGAGTAAGAAACTCGAAGGTAAGATTACTTCCTATGAGCAACTGAATAATCCAAGGTATACTGTAGCTTCCAAACTTGGAACCACAGGAGAACAGGCAGTAAAAAGAATGATTCCCAGGGCAAAGTACCTAAGCTACGAAACTGAGCAGGAAGGTTCCCTAGAAGTCATAGCAGGTAAAATCGATGCATTTGTATATGACCTTCCATTCAACGCCATTATGGCAAGCAGCAAAGGAAAGGGTAAAATTGTTCATCTCGACAAGCCTTTTACGTTTGAACCGCTGGGATGGGCAATCCGACAAAATGACCCTAACTTTCTGAATTGGCTGAATAACTTCATGTATCAGGTTCGAAATGACGGAACCTATGATGAAATTTATGCCAAATGGTTTAAAGATTCAAGCTGGCTTGAAAAAGTACAATAGTCTGTTAATTCGTGGCGGGACATTATCCCGCCTTTTTTAATTTTATAGAGTTGCTGACTGGTTGTTTTTCTGGCGAAAAGAGAGGTTAGTAAGAGTCAATCATGCTAAATATCCAGCCATCTTTTCTCGAGGATGACAAAATAGTAGGCAGGTCACGAGATTTTTACAAATCTGTTGTTTATAGCATAATTCTACAATTATAGAGTCACTTCTTTATGGCTTCTGAACTAGTTAAAAAGGTTTTCTGGTATCTTTGCCTGGTTGGCGTATTAGTGCTGCTGGGGTGGGGATTAACAATTCTCACCGACAAAGTTGAGTATAAATGGTACTGGAACCGGGTTCCACATAACTTCTTCTTCAATGGTCCTGTGGACCAGTTTGCAAAAAATGACGGCGTTGTCAGCGTTATTACAAAAAACGGTGAGTTATCTGAAATTAAAATAACCTATGACAACAGTACTGTCGAATTGGTTGAGGTTGAAACCAAAAGCCTCAGAATTGAGGCTGGAAAAAGAGTGAATGAAAATACCGAGCTGGGATATATAAAGGTTTGGCAACAAGGAATTCTAATAAAAGGTCTCTTGTTGACATTAAAATTCTCTATTTACGCGACTTTTTTCGGCATGATCATAGGTCTTTTTGCCGGTTTGGGTCGTATATCTTCCAATCCGATGATCAAGGGCTTGTCAACCATATACGTGGAGCTTATCCGCGGGACACCCTTATTGGTGCAGGTATTTATTATATACTATTTTTTAGCCACGGTTCTGGGATTTGGTAGAACTTCCTCCGGAGTAATAGCCCTTTCGGTTTTTGCAGGGGCATACGTAGCAGAAATCGTCCGGGCCGGTATTCAGTCGATCGATCCGGGACAGATGGAGGCAGCCAGGTCACTTGGAATGAATTATTTTCAATCCATGGGCTATATCATCCTGCCACAGGCCTTCAAAAGAATCATGCCGCCTTTGGCTGGACAGTTTATATCCTTGATTAAGGATTCCTCCCTGCTTTCAGTAATAGCAATTACCGAGCTTACGAAAGCGGGAAGGGAAATTATTACCTCAACCTTTGCGGTCTTCGAAATCTGGTTTACTGTTGCAGCTCTATACCTGTTGCTTACATTCCCTCTGTCCATGTTTGTCCGCTACATCGAAAGGAGATTTTCCGTCAGTGATTAAATTAGAGAATATCAACAAAACGTTCATTGTCGGCGCCCATATCGTTAAAGCCGTTGACAATGTTTCCTATAAAGTCAATAAAGGCGAAGTAGTAGTGGTTTGTGGTCCTTCAGGCTCCGGGAAATCAACCCTTTTGCGTTGTATCAATCAGTTGGAAACTACTGATTCAGGCAAGATAGTTATTGATGGTGTCGACATCAAAGGCAAGGGAGTCAATATTAATAAAATTCGAGCTGAAGTAGGTATGGTGTTTCAATCGTTTAATCTCTTCCCACATAAATCAGTTAGAGAAAACATCAACCTGGCGCAGATGAAAGTCAGAAAACGCTCAAAAGAAGATGCCGACAAGAAAACAAATCAGCTTCTTAAAAAAGTAGGCATCAGCGAAAAATCCGAGGTTTACCCGGCTCAGTTATCAGGTGGTCAACAACAAAGGGTTGCAATTGCTCGAGCCTTGGCAATGGATCCTAAAATCATGTTATTTGATGAACCAACGTCCGCATTGGATCCGGAGATGGTCGGCGAAGTGCTGGATGTTATGAAAACCCTCGCCAAAGAAGGAATGACCATGGTTGTTGTTTCTCACGAAATGGGTTTCGCCAGAGAAGTAGGTGACCAGGTTGTGATGATGGATGAAGGAAAAATAATAGAGGTTGGCACCCCGGAGCATTTTTTCGAAAATCCAAAAGAAGAACGAACAAAGCTGTTCCTTTCTCAGATTCTATAGTCATTTGCTATTTTTGAGGCATTTTCAATAACTGAAATGCCTCATCCCTTCCACGCTTGACAATTCACTTTGTGTTTTCCTTTTCCAGACTGATTTACAATCATATTCAGATATGATTGAAGTAGTTTTTCCACAAACCCTGCCTTAAAATAGACCTATAATATTTCATTCAAAATAAAATTCCCGGATATTGTGTCGTCGTACTAGCACTTTTGGACCAAGAAACGGGTGGAAAGAGTGAATAGAGGCTGTTTGGAATACCGACGCAATATTCAATCAAGATTTTTCGTTACCATATTAAATCGGAAACAAAATACGTTTCCGGAAAGATTTGCCGAAGGAGAATTGTGAATTTAGAACGACGTAAGGAAATTTTAAAGAAAATCTATCAAATCTATGATGATTTTATTAAAGATTATGAACTGGCCTGCAAAAAAAGCTGCTCAGGGTGCTGCACAAGAAATGTAACCATGACTAGCCTGGAAGCCTATGAAATCATGAACTATTTAAAGGAAAACAACAGGTTGGATTTAATTGACAGACTGAAGCTCGAAAAAGGCAAGAAACGATTTCAACCGAAAGTGACCATTAACAGACTGGCGGAAATTTACGCAAATGATGAACCGGTACCTGTGGAGGGAGATTCAGACCCCTTCTGGGGAAGTTGTCCGATTCTGGAAGACGATGCCTGTCCGATTTACGAAGTGAGACCCTTTGAATGTAGAAGCATGTGCTCCAAAGAATACTGTGAAGAAGACGGTTTCGCCGACATGGATCCCTTTGTATTATCCGTCAACAACCTCTTCAAACAATACATCGAACACATCGACACCTTCGGCGTCTCAGGAAATTTAACAGATTTGATTGTCTATCTGGAAGAAAACGAAAATAAGGAAATATTAAGAGGAAGCGAGGAGACAATTCACCCCAGGCTGATCAATAATCATCCGGCAAAAATTTTAACTGTCCCGCCTGAGCATCAGGAAAAGATTAAAACCATTTATGAGCAGTTGCAAAACATAGATTTGAGTTAGTTTTTTTGCAAAAAAAAGCCACTGCAGGAGTAATCCTGCAGTGGCTTAAAAAACACAGTGTCCTAAAAACGGATGTTATTAGAACGCAACTCTCATTGAATAACCAAGCTGAGCTTCTGTACCAGCCTCATTATCATCTATGTCTTTCTTCGAAGTTGTGGCTTGGTAAGCAACATAGTTTGTTACAGGGCCTAACATAAACTGGAAGGTAACGTTCAAGAGTGTCTTGTCAGTATCAATGTCTTTCGCACCGGTAGCACCAGTGTTGTTAGTTGCCTTTACGGTTTCGTATGCAACTGACAGACCCATACCATCATCGAGTCCCATATCAAACATGAGTCCCATGTAGGTGTCTTTGTTTTCATTCTCTTCCGGACCACCATCCTTATCGTTATACTGGGTATAATTCAAAGCGAATGCCATTTGACCCAATGTGTATTGAACAGCCAGTGAAATTTCTGAAGCGCTGTAACCATCATTATCACTATCCTTGGTAGCATCACCATCATCTTCATTGATGGATCGGGAAGCTGAATAGTATGAGACAGCAAAAGCGAGATCACCAAACGCTTTATCAAAGTTAGCACCAAAAACAGTTTCTGAAGCTACTTCCTTATCATCAGCATCACCAACCTTGTTCATACCCAAAATCAGATTCAGTCCGACGTCAGTCAAACCAACCATAGCCAGGCCTTTTTCACTAAAAGCACCGAATCCACCAGCTTGTTCAGTGTCATCGATTTCACCCAGGTATTCACCACCTTTACCAATTCCAAAGGGATCGAATTCACCAAAAGTGATTGCTAAACCTTCTTTGGAAGCCACTACATAAAGGTCATCAACATTAACTGCTGAAGTTAAGATCTCTTTGTCATCATCTTCTGTGTTACCAGCTGTCAAATCCAACTCGAACTTAGCTTCACCGGTCCATACATCACCTGGAACCTTGACACTTAATTCCAAGTCAGCAGAAGCTACCATATCCATGTAGGTGAGAGTTTCAGAATCACCTGTGGTTTCAGCTTTTGTAGAAGTTTGAATTAAACTACCGGTCACGTCACCAGTCCATTTAAATTCGGCTTCAGCAGAAGCACTGGCTGAAAACGCGCCGATCATTGCGATTGTCAGACAACCTGTCAATAATTTCTTAAGCATTTTAACTCCTTTTAAAGAAATTATGTTTAGTTTTTATAAAAACTAACCTTGCCTCTAAGCATGACCAAAGAGACATTTTTGAAAAATCCCCCGGAACAAGCTTTCTTGTTCCAAGCGATAATTGAATACGCTGGCAAAGCGTTTCATTTTTACCAACAGACTTACCGGTGATATGTACCAAAAAGAAAGGAGAGTAATAAACTTATTTGAAAATATCGTCTCCAGTTAGCCTGCCAGTTTCACTCTTTCCCGGCCTTCACGTTGGAAGTTCAACGGGATGTCGGTGAATCGTGTAACAGCAAATTATGCTTCAATCGCTGTTGTATTCAGCAGCCTACCAAACTCAATCCTATAACTTCAACGAAAAAGTCAAACTGACTGATCAGGTAGTGCCTAAGAACCTAAACAAATTGGATTGTTAAAAACTAACGACGAAAGAAAGACCGCTGGTTAAACTCCCACAATCTGTTGTTCTCTTCATTAACCCAAATAAAAGGCGATGCTATGTTATTTAATTAGAAATATCAACTCTAATGCATCGTTTTTTAAATCTACAAATAGGAAACTCTGGTCAAGTGACTGATTTAACTTAATTACCATTAAATACCCTTTCCAAGGTCAATCACCTAGTATGCCTAGTAGACTATTGGGCCTTTTTGTTTTGATAAACCTTAAAGAGATTAAAAAATTGATCTGGAACAACCATGAAAAAGGCTGTTTTTAAAGGCTTTCCCCTTTTTAACCTCCTTTGACAAAGAGGTTTATCAGACCATTATTCGAAAATCAACCCTTTATTTGATATTAATTTGTCAAATAACTATCTATTATTTATGACGATCAGACTCTTTTTGCACTTTGGTTGCAATCAATGAATCCACGATACAAACAAATTGCCAAATTGATCGATCACCTTAACATGCGCGTTGGTATGCATTTTATAGTCTTTATAAATCACTAATGCAAGTTTCAACCAACGAGTAGTGCATTGAACCAGTATCAAAGCTGGATTTATGGGGGCACTGTAAATTCGTTGTGAATTGTTTCATCTGTCAGGAAGACTATAGACTGAGCGGGAAATACAAAAGTAGTACCAACCTAATTAATAAATATCTTAAAAACCCGGAAAGTTGGTTAATCAATTAATATAAACATGTATTATTTACGTTAAGAACGCTGTTTGAATTCAATTCCCAACTTCCTCAATATGGACTGCATAGGGGTTCCAAAGAGAAAGGGAATCAGATTTGGATCCGTATCTGTTTTTTCTAACACCAAGGTTCGAATAGAAATGTCGTATTGCACTATCTCCAGTAGTTGCTTCAAAGCTTGCCCCTCAATCTTTCCCTTGGCTTCCTCAATAATCTGTTTCACTTTGGAAAACGAGCATTTTTGCTGATGTTCTTCAACCAGTTCCCATAATCCTTGGATTCCTCCAATGATATCTTTTCTTGTTAACCTGTTTTTATTATACAATGCTTCAATCTTAGCCGTGTCCCAGCATTTTAATGTCTTGCATTCAATGGGTCTGTCCTCATATATACTACATTGATTGTTTGTAAAATTTGCGTACAAACAAGCATCTGTTCCATCTTTTGACTTGATCTTAATAATGTCGGTATCGGCTTGAACCAAACCTCCTTTGACATTGTCTTTGGCTGGTTCCCCCTCACGGATGGTAAACAAAAACCTGCCATGTAATTTACCTGATTGAATCAAATCCAAATCTTCTTTATGCAGGGCAGGGCCTCCTTTTGCGCAACATGTACAGCAACGCTTGCATTCGGTCTGATCCGATTTATTCTGGGCTGATTTAATGAACGATACATAATCGGACTTTTCTTTCAATTCTTCCATTTGCGATCTAATTTGAATTTTTATTCTCTAGTTGTAACCACTCAATTTGGACATAACAATAACCCGTTTTATATTAAAAGGATTTCAAATCCCTGGCTATTGAATATTAACTTTTAGGTTTTGTTCAATAAAACAGCTACCAACTCTAACAAAATAGCAACTCTAATGGCACATTTTTGAAACCAAATGCTCTGGCAAGATCAACATTGAAATTGAATACCTCAAGCTGACATAAAATTCTATTTGTCAATCTCAAGATTATTTAGCTATAATGCCGCAGCAATTTAACTGGATTTGAATGATAAATATCTCAAGAAAATCGAATTGAGTCGTAAGCTTAAAATTGTAACTTTCTAAAATCAAAGGGAAAATTTATTGAAGTTGGTTTTTTATTATTGAAATCCTGTTGATTTTTCTAAGACCATTAGGAGTAAAAACAAATAATAACAGAGTGTTGAATCCCTATCCAAAACAAAATGGAGTCGATATTTCCCAGTTTTGCGTATTGACAAATATCTCAATAATGAGAATACTCTCGTGAAAAATGCGATGATGTAAAAAACGAACTTTGGTTAACTTGTTGAAAAATAAGATCTAATTTTTTGTAGTTTTGGCTGTGGCATCACAATTGCTGATTGTATCAAAATGCAACAGTCAGATAGATTTATTCCTTCCAATTAATCAGTAAATCACTTATTGGTTGGTTATTAGATCAATTCAGTCCGTTCCAATTCATTTTTAAAAAACAAGGCAGGCAATTTCGAGGGCATAGGTTTATTGTGCGAGAGACAATTGTTTGCTGATAGATTGGTTAAGAAGCATGATTGAAATCAGATTACATGGCCGGGGAGGCCAGGGAGCTGTAACATCAGCTGAACTGCTCGCCATTGCAGCCATTAACAAAGGGAAATACGCGCAAGCATTTCCAAGTTTTGGTCCGGAAAGAAGGGGTGCACCGGTTACCGCTTTTTTAAGGATTGATGATAAGCCGATCAGAACCCGGACAATGGTTTACCATCCGGATGTTGTATTGGTATTGGATCCGTCAATTTTACGCTTGGTTGATATTGCAGCCGGTATTAAAGAGGATGGTGTTGTTGTAGCCAATTCCAAATATTCAGGAAAAGAGCTTCAGCAGGAACTTAAAATCGGTAACTGTTTTGCTTCCGTCAATGCAACCAAAATCGCCATGGAAGAATTGGGTTTGCCAATTACCAATACAACTATGATTGGTGCTCTTCTTAAGATGAAAGATTTTATCACTGTGGAAGATATGGTGACCCCTTTTAAAGAGCGTTTTGGCAAAATAGCGGAAAAAAACATAGGAACATTGAAACGAGCATATAAAGAGACAGACTATGCCGATTTCGATAAATCGATTGCTGCTGTTCCAGCCTAAGATAGCAGCTTAATTAAAACCAAGTTTTCAACACTTTCCTGCTTTTAAGCTGAAGTTTCATAGGAGAAAACGTGACAACTACCCCAAAAGAACCCGGATGGAAAGATTTGGAAGTTGGCTTCACCATAAGCCAACCCGGTTCCGGTAAGGAATATAAAACTGGTGACTGGAGATCATTAAGACCGGTTGTCGACAAGAGTAAGTGTATAAAATGTGGTGTTTGCTACATTTTCTGTCCTGATATGGCCATTTTAAAAACGGAAGATAGTTTTTTTGAGGCTGACCTGTACTACTGCAAGGGTTGTGGTATCTGCGCACAGGAATGTTTTACCGGATGTATTAACATGGTGGCCGAGGAGGAATAATGAGTAAACGAGTTGGAGTAGAAGTATCAATAGCTGCTGCAGAAGCAGCAGGCCTGGCGGATGTTGATGTGGTATCTGCCTACCCTATTACGCCACAAACCCATATCGTAGAACATTTAGCCGAGATGGTTGCCCATGGAGAATTGGATGCGGAATATATTCCGGTCGAATCCGAGCATTCTGCCATGAGTGTTGCTTGCGGATCCTCAGCAGCTGGTGCCAGAACATTTACCTGTACTAGTTCACAGGGCCTGGCGTTGATGAATGAGATTGTGTTTTTGGCAGCCTCTTTGAGATTACCCATCGTGATGGCATTAGCTAACCGATCGCTTTCCGGTCCATTAAGTATCTGGAACGATCATTCAGACGTGATGTCGATTCGTGACAGTGGCTGTATTCAGATTTTTACCGAGACCGGTCAGGATGTTTATGACCATATGATATATGCCTTCAGGGTAGCGGAAGATCCAAATGTGTCTCTTCCTTTTATCGTTAACCTGGATGGTTTCCTGCTAACCCATATGATTGAGCCGATTGAATACTGGCAAAAAGACTGGGTTAAAAAATTCCTGCCCGAACTCAAGCCTGTCAACCGATTGCATCCCGATAAACCAATCACCATGGGCGCACTGGGAATGCCAAATATTTTTACCGAAGCTAAAAAACACCAGGATCATGGTTTGATTCAATCAAAATCTGTTTTGATTGATGCCTGGAAAGAAATGGGCGATATCACTGGTAGATATTATCAACCAATAGAGACCTACAAAGCTGAAGGGGCGGAAACCTTAATCCTGACCATGGGAAGCTTGGGTGGAATTGCATCCCTGGCTATAGATGAACTCAAGGAAAAAGGTGAATCGGTTGGATTGATGAAATTAAGACTTTGGAGACCGTTTCCACTGGAAGAACTGGTTGAAACAGTGAAAGGTGTTAAGCAACTGATCGTTATCGATCGTGCTGTTTCATTTGGTGGACCGGGTGGACCAGTTGCTTCCGAGATCAGATCCGCATTGTATCACACAGAGAATCGTCCAGTGATCACTAATTATGTTTGCGGATTGGCTGGAAGAGATGTAACCCAGGATGATTTTATCAAGATTTATGAAGAATCGAAAAGCAGAGCCAACGATTCTGTCAACCAATCTGAATATGTTTATCACGGAGTCAGAGAATGATGGAGCCATTAAACGTTTACGCCTCGCGTCTTGTAAACGAAAAAGAATTTTTTACCCCTGGACATAAATCCTGTCAGGGTTGTGCTGAGGCTTTGGCTGTCAGACTCGTTGCTAAAGCTTTGGGAGAAAATGTTGTTGTAGCTGCGGCTACCGGATGTATGGAAGTAGTTTCATCTGCATATCCTCATACCAGCTGGGGCGTTCCCTGGATTCACGTAGCATTTGAAAATGCAGGCGCTGTAGCTTCAGGGCTTGAAGCAGGTTTTAAAGCACTAGTTCGCAAGGGAAAACTGCCCGAAAAAGAAACTGTTTTCTTGGGCATGGGTGGAGACGGTGCCACGCTTGATATTGGATTCCAGGCTCTTTCAGGAGCAATGGAACGGGGGCATGATATGGTCTATGTTTGTTACGACAACGAGGCCTACATGAATACTGGTATCCAACGATCATCCGCAACACCTGTAGGGGCTACCACAACCACGACACCTGGCGGTAAGATCAATCCCGGAGAAGAGTTCTCAGGGAAAAAAGATATGCCGAAAATTATGGTGGCACACAATATTCCATATGTTGCAACAGCCTGTGCCAGTTACCCATTGGATTTAATTGAGAAAGTCAAAAGAGCAGCCGCAACAAAGGGGCCTGCTTATGTTCATATCCTTTCTGTTTGTCCAACTGGTTGGAGAATAGCCAGCGAAAAAGCGATCTGGATAGGAAGGTTAGCGGTTGAAACAGGTGTTTTTCCGCTTTATGAAGTTATCAACGGCAGATACAAGATGACATATCCTGATTTGGAACTGAGACCTGTAGAAGAATATCTGAAGCCACAAGGTCGATTCAGAGGTTTATCTCCAGCTCAAAGGGAAGATTTTCAGAAAACTGTAACTGCTGAATACGAACGACTTACAAAAAGAACCGTCTTATAGGTTTGCGATATGGAAAATACAATAAAATCAATCGTTGAAAAGTACGACTCTGATAAAGGGTTTTTGGTTCCAGTGCTCCAGGATGTTCAAAAAGAACTGAACTATTTGCCAAGAGAAGCGTTGGACTATGTCAGTCAGTTTTTGAAAGTTTCGATCGCCCAGATTTATGAGGTTGCAACCTTTTATACAGCATTTAGTTTGGAACCTCGTGGAAAATACCAACTCGCTTTGTGCCAGGGAACAGCTTGCCACGTGCGTGGTGTACCTCAGATTACCGATAACATTGAGCGAACATTGGATATGAAGGCGGGCGAAACAACTGAAGACTTGAAGTACACTTTCGAAACAGTAAATTGTGTGGGAGCTTGCGCGTTAGGTCCGGTATTGGTAGTCAACGGCGATTACCATGGTAAAATGACCATCGCAAAAACGGATAAACTCCTGAAAAAGCTTGGCAAAGAAGGGAATGAATAATGGAAAAATTAAACACACCCCAAGAGTTTTTTGACTTCCAAAAGAAAACAACGGAAGCGATAAATCCAAAAAAGACCCGCATCATTATTTGTGCCGGTAGTGGTTGTCTGGCTTATGGAACACAAAAACTGATTGATGGGTTTGAAGAGGAAATTGAAAAGCAAAAGTTACATGATGTCATGGAAGTAAGGGCTTCCGGTTGTCATGGATTTTGTGAAAGAGGACCGATGATTTTGATCAGTCCTGACAATATTTATTATCAAAAGGTCGGCTTAAAGGACGCACCGGAAATTATCGAAAAAACCGTTCTCAACGGTGAGATAATTGAGCGCTTGTTATATGTCGACCCGCAAACATCTGAAAAGATTGTCAAAGAGCAGGATGTTGAGTTTTATAAAAAGCAACAACGCTATATCCTGGCCATGAACCAGCTGATCGATCCAACCAAAATTCTGGATTACATTGGCAATGAAGGTTATGCTGCTCTTGCAAAATCCCTTACTGAATTTAAACCTCAAGGCATCATTGATGAGGTGATTGAAGCCAATCTTCGAGGAAGAGGTGGTGGAGGTTTCCCAGCGGGTTGGAAATGGGATTCTGTGAAAAAGGCAGTAGGTGATCCAAAATATGTAATCTGTAACGCGGATGAGGGAGATCCTGGTGCATACATGGATCGAAGTATTCTGGAAGGTAACCCGCATGCGGTTCTGGAAGGAATGATCATCGGTGCTTATGGAATGGGATCAAACCATGGTTATATTTATGTAAGACATGAGTATCCATTGGCTGTGACTAATACTGAAATTGCTATTGAGCAGGCTCGAGAACTGGGACTATTAGGTAAAAATATCCTGGGAAGCGGATTTGACTTTGATATCCAAATCAACCGCGGTGGTGGAGCGTTTGTATGTGGTGAATCTTCAGCGCTGTTTGCTTCCATTGAAGGTCGAGCAGGTATTCCTCGTGCCAAGTATATTCATGCGACAGACCGTGGTCTTTACGACAAACCTACCTGTTTGAACAATGTCGAAACCTGGGCTAACGTTCCGCTGATTATAAACCGAGGTGCCAAGTGGTACCAGACGATTGGAACTGAAAATAGTAAGGGAACCAAGATTTTTGCCTTGACTGGAAAGATTAATAATACCGGTTTGGTTGAAGTTCCCATGGGAATCACCTTAAGAGAAATTGTTTATGAAATTGGTGGTGGAATCCCCAAAGGAAGAAAATTCAAGGCGGTTCAGACTGGTGGACCTTCCGGTGGATGTATTCCTGAGCAGTATCTCGATGTTCCTGTTGATTTTGATGAGTTGACAAAACTCGGCTCCATGATGGGATCGGGTGGTTTGATTGTCATGGATGATCGAACCTGCATGGTTGATATCGCACGATATTTTACCCAGTTCCTGGAAGACGAATCATGCGGAAAATGTACACCATGTCGAGAGGGTGTTCATCAAATGAGACTGATTCTTGATCGGATTTGTGCCGGTGAAGGAAAAGAAGAAGACATTGATACATTGGAATGGTTGGGTCAAGGAATTGCTGATGGCTCCTTGTGTGCTTTAGGTGGTTCGGCTCCTGCACCCGTTCTAAGTACTATTCGATACTTCAGAGATGAATACGAAGCCCACATTAAGGATCACAAATGTCCAGCAGGTGTTTGTAAATCGTTGATCACTTTCCTGATCGACGAAGAAGCCTGTACAGGATGTAAACTTTGTATCAAGCCTTGTCCGACTGACGCAATTACAGGTGAGAAGAAGGAAGTACACATCCTGGATCAGGAAAAATGTATCCAGTGCGGTGCTTGCTACGAAGTCTGTAAATTTGACGCAGTCATTGTGGAATAACATATATTTGGAACTACATTAACGAGAGATGAACATGCCGGAAAAAGTAAGTCTGACAATAGACGGAAGGTCGATAGAAGCTCCAGCAGGGACAACGATCTTGGAAGCAGCACAAAGTGCCAATATATATATTCCGCATCTTTGTCATAATGCTGAGCTAAAGCCTTATGGCGCCTGCCGACTGTGTGTTGTCGAAATAAAACATGGAAAACGCATCAGACAAGTCGCTTCCTGTATCTATGAAGTAGCTGAAGGATTGGAAGTTGACACTAATGCAGAAAGCGTTGAACGCGTAAGGCAAATGGTGATTGAATTGCTTTTGGTTCGTAATGCCAAACATCCAACAATCCGAAAAATCGCTGAACGACATGGTGTCGACCAAAGCAGATTTGATAAGGATATTAGAGGATGTATCTTGTGTGGAATGTGTATCAGAACATGTCAAGAGGTTGTTGGCGTGAACGCCATCGGTTATAAAAACCGTGGTGTGAACAAAATGATCGCTACTCCTTTTGATGAAGCTCCACCAGATTGTATTGCTTGTGGTTCATGTGCATATGTCTGCCCCGTTGATTTTATTCAATATACCGAGAAAAACGGTGTTAGAACCATCTGGAATACCGATTTTGAAATGCAGAAGTGCGAAAGCTGCGGACGCGAATTCGCACCGGTTAAGCAATTGGAACATCTACAAAAATCGTTTGACCTACCGGAAGATACCTTCAAAATTTGTGTTCACTGCAGATAATCATATCGTCAATTCCCTGTCTTTGCGGGGAATTGACATTTAGACCCTCCTAGAGTACCTTTCCTTTATCGAAAACTATTCGATTTCTCATAGCATAATGGTTTGCTTGATCAGTGCTATTTTCAAATTAACATTCCATATGTCACATTTCTCGCAGTGACCATGCCTGACGGTGTTCTTCAACGAACGTTGGCCAGCATTGTCTTTGCAGTTTTTAGTCTAATATGAAAGCGGTTATTTTCAAAAAAGGAATAGGGCTTTATTACTCAGAAGTGCCGGATCTAATCCCGGAACCCGATCAGGTTCTGCTAAAAGTCTCAAACACCGGTTTCTGTGGATCCGACCATTCGTTGATCGAAACTGAAGGCACTCCGGATGGAATCATTTTGGGACATGAAGTCAGCGGGAGTGTTGTCGACAAAGGACCAGCAGTCAAAGATGTAGATATTGGCATGAAAGCCATTATCCGCCCAACCTATTGCGGTGAGTGTATTGGTTGTAAATCAGGCAGACCGGAGCTTTGCTCCAACAATCGGCGATCAATTGGTATTGGGGATTTACCTGGTGGATTTGCAGAGTATATTAAAGTCTATCCTCAAATGCTCATTCCGATACCAGACTCGGTTGATTCGCAAAATGCTGCCTTAGCGGAATTATTTGCCGTAGGTTTGCATGGGATTTATCGCTCCGGGAAACGTTCGGGTTCGGCACTTGTCATAGGTGCTGGTGCCGTCGGTCTTGCCTTGGTTAAAATACTCAAGATTCTTGAATACGGACCGATCGCTGTTTCTGAACCCATGGAAAGCAAACGCAAGCTGGCAGAAAAATTCGGTGCCGATCTGTCAATTGACCCTCTGAAAGATGATTTACTTAGCGAAACATTTAGGTATAGGGGTGCGGCAGGATTCGATACCGTTTTTGAATGCAGCGGATTGTCCACCATGCTTGCAACAGCAATGAATGTCGCCGGACCAACAGCCAGTGTCTGTCAATTAAGCGTTATTTATGAAGATGTCTCCATAAATCCTGCGGTTTTGATGTTCAAAGAATTGAATCTCACCGGTTCATATGGAAATACCCACCAGGAAAATCGTCAGTGTTTAAACTGGATGGCAGAAGGCAAGCTTAATGGGAAGGATTTAATATCGGATTGGTGCAGTCTGGAGGAGTTGCCGGAAGTATATAAAACCAAAATTCACACCGGTGAATCCATAAAGGTCATGCTAAATATCGGTGAAGAATTTTAAGGGATTTTAATAACATTTCGGAGATCATATTGGGGCTCAAAGAACGAAGGGAAAGGGAAAAACAAGCGAGGCGTGAGCAGATACTGAAAGCAGCAAGAGAGCTGCTCCACAAAAAAGGAATCAATGCTGCTTCAATGAATCAAATCGCGAAAAAGGCGGAACTGGGAGTAGCCACCTTGTATTCCTACTTTAAAAACAAGGAGGATCTGTTTATTACGTTGCAGCAAGAAGGGCTGGATCTTCTCAAGTCACATGTTTCAAAGGCTATTAATAATGCCAAGGGCCCGGAGGAAAAGCTAAAACAGATTGCTCTCTCATTTCTGGATTTCAGTCAGAAGCGCAAAAACTATTATTTCATCATCAACTACTTTATTTCGAATCCCGAAATATTATTTGAGCCTCAATTAAAAGACAAAGTGGATTTTCAGGCCGAAAAAACCTTAATTGTGGCAGAGCAGGTTATACGGGAAGGTATTGAAACCAAAGTGTTCAAAAACCTCGATTCCCGGCGTTGTTCCATTATGTTTTGGGGAATGATCCACAGCCTGACTTTGTATAAAAAACTGGAAACGACAATTCTTCGTAACGATAATCATTATGAAGTGTATGAGTTCGCTGTTGACCACTTTATTGACTCAATCCGGCAGCAGTAACTGCTGACTATGTTTGTGACGCAATGATTTCTTCATATCTAAAACAGTCAACAATATGGTCGTTGATCAAGCCTGTTGCCTGCAGGTGTGAATAAACGACGGTAGTTCCCAAAAATTTAAAGCCCCTTTGCTTCAAGTCCTTGCTTATTTTGTCTGAAAGAGCCGTGTTTGCAGGAACCTGTTTTAATGTTTTCCATTTATTAACGATCGGTTTTCCATCAATAAATCTCCAGATATATCTATCAAAACTTCCGAATTCTTCTTGTACTGCTATAAATTTCTGAGCATTATTAATCGTTGCATTGATTTTCAATTTGTTACGGACAATAGACGCATCGTTCAGCAATTCCAGAATTTTCTTTTCTTGGAAACGGGCAACCTCTTCCACCTCAAAATTGGCAAATGCTTTTCGAAAGTTTTCCCTTTTTTTGAGGATTAGCTCCCAACTCAAACCGGCTTGAAAACTTTCAAGAACCAGAAATTCAAATAAAATTTTGTCATTGTGTACCGGAACGCCCCATTCTTTGTCATGATAATCAAGATACAACTCGTTTTCCGGTTTCACCCAACCACACCGTATTTTCGACATGAATTTGCCTTCTTAACATATAAGCCCATCTCAATTTTGGAAACCGCTGTTGACTATGTTTGGACTTTCCTTGCAGGACGATTTCCACTAGTATGCCATTAAAAAACAAGATTAACAGAGTCTGGAAACGCGTACAAGACGACAAATAAAGACTATGCAATTTACCATTCGTTCCAAACTGATTACCGGTTATATTACCCTGTTGGTATCGGTGACTATCGCAGCCATTTATGGTTATTACTCTCTGGCCAAAGTGGTTGAAGGTAAAAAAAACATTCAATTTTTTACCAATAGCGTGATTTTGTCGAACAGCATCTATCAATATATGTCTGAAGCCAGACAGGACCAGAATTTATTTATCCAGTCCATGAATCTGGATTTAGCCATAGCGGTAACGGCAAAAGTAGCTTTACTCCGGGAAAAAGCGCTTGAACTGGAGGGATTGGGAAGAAAAATCAAAGATTTTGACCAAATCGAAATGTCCAGGGCGATTAATGAATCAGCTGTGGTATATTTGGAAACATTTCAATCATTGGTTGACTCGGTTACGAGAAGAGATCTGGTGTTCGATGGGAGTGTCCGAGGTCAATTGGTTGAACTTCGCAGTAATCTTGAGAAAGAATTTCCAATTGAGTTGATATTAAAAATGCGATTATTGGAAAACAGTCAGGATTTGGAACTATCGGACATCCTTCCTCAAAAATCCAAATCCAACTATTTTGTCGAATTCTTCGAGTATGCCCGGGAAACTGGAAATCCTGATGTCTTGGAGAAATTAAGGGCATATCAGGATAATCTGGTAAGACTCTATTTTGAAAATGCAAATATTGATGACCTGACTCCCCTCATGCAGATCAATGCCGAGATGATCGAGCTTTTGGTTGTAGACAACGTGGATACTGCACAGCAAGAGCTCAAGCGGCAATTTGCCATAACAGAAAGGTTGGAGCAAAGGCAGAAGATTTTGAGTTTGCTGGTAACTGCAATCACTATCTCTGCCGGTCTATTGGTGGTATTTGTTTTTGGAGCAGAAGCGCTCGATCTGTCCAAGTTGAATTTGGAGTTGGCTGCCATATTGGAGGCCATTCGGGATGGAATAGTCGCGGTAAACAGAGAAGCAAAAGTAACCCTGATTAATCAACGAGCAAAAGATCTTTTGGGGTTGAGGAAAGACTACCTGGGAAAACATATCCTTGAGTTGTTCCCAAACTCGAAACTGCCTGAGGTAATGAAAAGCGGTGAGGCTCATTACGATCAGGAGCAACAAAGAGGAAAAATCACTGTTTTGACGACACGAATTCCCGTCATGTATAGAAACGATACGATTGGCGGTATTGTCTGTTTCAGAAAAAAAGAAGAATTGTCACGATTAGCCAGTGAGTTGACTCATGTAAATACCTATATTGATGCCTTGCGTGCCAACAATCACGAATTTAAGAACAGATTGCAAACCATCCAGGGAATGGTTCAGTTGGGTAAAACGGAAGAGGTCCTTTCATTCATACAGTCCCTGCAGGTCTCGCATGAGCAACGAATTTCCTTATATCTGGAAAACATTGGAGATCCTGCGGTTTCAGCTATCTTACTGGGTAAGTTCAACAGGGCCAATGAGCTCGGTATATCTCTTTCATTGGCCGAAGAATCCCAATTAACTGTCCTGCCGGATTACATCGACCGAAATGGAATTGTCAGCATCATTGGAAACCTGGTGCAGAATGCCATGGACGCAGTGCGCGAATTGAAGCGAAGCGATAAGGAGATTCGAGTGGCTGTAAAAGAATATCCTGATTCTTTCTATTTTTCTGTTGAAGATAACGGACCCGGAATTTCACACAGCATCTCCGGTAGAATTTTCGAACAGGGTTTTACTACAAAAAAAGGACAATACGCTGTTGACACTTCAGAACTCGGTGAACTGGGTGAAAAACATATTGGTATGGGTTTATACATCACAAAAAACCATATTATCAGTATGGGGGGCATGATACAGTACAAATGTGAAAACGGTACTATGTTTGAAGTAACCATTCCTAAACAACCTGAATAAAGCTTGATAATGAGCAATTACAGAGTATTGATTGTCGAAGATGACTTCAGAGTCGCCAATATCTGGAAAGAATTTACCCTGACACTACCTGAGTTTTCAGTCACAGGGACAGCGAAGAGCGGTGCAGAAGCCTTGGAAAGCCTTCAGAAAGAGTTCACAGATTTGATGATAATGGATGTCTACATGCCGGACGTCGATGGTGTGGAGTTATTGCGAGAAGTCAGAAAACAAGGCTTGGCGCTTGATGTCATTGCTATTACTGCTGCAAAAGAATCAAAAATAGTACAGCGAGTTGTGCGCATGGGAGTTATAGACTATATTATAAAGCCTTGCGCCCTGGAGAGATTTCAGGTGGCCTTGAATCGATTCAAGCAGGTCAGGGAGACATTTGAAAGAGAAGAACTGGAACAAAATGAGCTGGATCAGCTGCTTCACCGAAGTGTTGCCAGTTTCGGAAATTCTCGCAAACTTCCAAAAGGAATGCAGGAATTGACTATGAAGAAGGTACTGCACTGCTTTGACAATAATCCTTATGCCAGAAGTGCTGAGGAAATAACAAAGGCAACAGGACTTTCTTTGGCCACTGTTCAACGATATCTTCGTTATCTTGCTGAAAGCGACTTGATTAAAAAGGAACTTACTTACGGCTCTCAAGGACGCCCGGAACATAAATATTCTAAAACGTAATAAACCGATAAAACTTGATAACTCACGAATTCAAGCGTTTTTTCCGCAGAGTGGAGTAACCCTTTAAATTCCTATCTCCTGCCTTTCATCCAACCACAAATATCAATTAAATTGATGTAAAAACAACAAACTAAGCCTTGTTGTGATTTTTATGATATTTATTTGTAAAATGACATTAAACAAATTTATTAAATCAATGAAAATAAAGAGGAAATTGTTGACGTTAAGGCAAAGTTTTTACGTAGAATGTCCTACCTTAAAAAACTAAATACCAAAGGTTTTAGTCTAAAATCACCAAAATCCATTCTTTGTTAAGCCGATATCAAAGTTGAAACTGAAACTCGAATGTCTCGATTATTTCTAATTACTCTTACAACTCTTTTTTCGATTTTAGCTGCATCATCGGTCTGTATGGCCAAGGATTTTCTGAAATTTACAGGGGGACCAAGCGGAGGGACTTTTCAGTATTTCTCAAACGGAATTGCTTTGAGGCTATCAAAAAACATTGCCGACTTGAGAGTATCCAACCAGTCTTCCAAAGGAAGCGTGGAGAATATTCGCAAAGTGGACAAAGGAACGGCGGATTTTGGTATTGCCTATTCCGGTGATCTTTATCTCGCCAGTAGCGGAAACATTACTAACGACAACAAAAAATACCAAAATATTCGTGCTGTTGCATTTCTATACAAGGCTCCGGCTCAGTTAACAGTGAGAAAAGACAGTGGAATTTCGAACGTACCACAACTAAAAGGAAGGAGAGTTGCGCTAGGGGCAGCAGGTTCCGGAGCGGCAGCATCGGCTGAGCGTTTTCTCAAGCTGGTGGGGCTCTGGAACCAAATTGACAGGCACTACCTGGGATATACCAACGCAGCAAATGCCATGAAAACCGGGAAGATAGACGCCATGTGGATTTTAGCCGGATATCCTACTCGTGCAATAATTGAGCTTTCAACCACACATGATATTGAATTGCTGCATGTTTATCCCATTGCGACTCATCATGGATTAAGTGAAAAATTGCCGTTTTATCAGCCAATTTTTATCCCGGCTAATACTTATGAAGGCGTTACTCATGCAACAGCCTCGTTTTTCGATTCAGCTTTATGGATAGCCAGAAAAGGGGTACGAGATGATATTGTCTACAAGGCGCTAAAAGAAATTTTCACAAGGGAAGGATTAACCTATTTAAGACGAATCAAGTCCACTGCAAGTCAGATGTCTATTGAAGATGGGCTTACCGGAATACTGACTCCGCTGCATAAAGGAGCAGAAAAATTTTGGAGTGAGCATGGCATTCAACTAGAGATCGCGGCAAACCAACAGAGGAACTGATCGCTTTTACCCAAAAAATACCAAAGAACCAACACCATTTTTCCGGATTTGGATGGTTATAAAACAGGCTGAAAACAGTGGTTTTATTGAAGAATGCAATCGCTTCTTTCAGTCAAATGAAACTCGTGCAATAATAAGCCTGTTTTAATTTTTGTTAAGGTATCAAATCCGATTTGCCTAGAAGGAAGTGTTTAAATTTCAGGTAATTACAGTTGATTTCATATATATATTAATTGTAGTGAAATCAATTGATGTTTCCTAATTGTAACCTTATCACTTACTTCAAACGCTTCAAAACTGTTTTTGGTTATAATGAAATTAAAATAAGGAGATATTCCCATGAACAAAAGAAACTTAACACGTCTTTTCAGCGGACTGATCATTGCTGCGATTTGCGTAGTTATGGTTACTTCAGATGCTTTTGCCAGAAAGAAAAGAATTGTCTTTGGTGGTGGCCCTGCTGGTGGAACTTTCCAGGTTGTAGCAAATGGAATCCAGGTGATGAAGTCTGTGAAAGAATCTAAAATGTATTCTGTGAAAGCTCAGACTTCAGGTGGAGCTACAGAAAATTTGAGAAAGACAAATTCAGGTCGTCAGCATTTCAGTACAACGTACTCCGGAATAGTTTGGCAGGCTAGAAATGGCTTACTGGCAAAAGATACTAGAAAGTATACGGATGTGCTTGCTGTAGCATGGCTGTATGGTGCCCCGGCTCAATTGGTAGTAAAAAAAGACTCGGGTATCAAAAGTGTGAAAGATCTGGCTGGTAAAAAAGTTGGTGTTGGAAATGCAGGTTCCGGTGCGTTTGCAAACTGTCAACTCTTTTTCACCCATATGGGAGTTTGGGATAAAATTGAAAGAAACGCCATGGGATACAATGATGCGGCTGCGGCGTTCGGTAACAACCAATTGGATGCCTTCTGGCTCTTCACAGCTTTCCCAAGTGGAGCAGTTATCATGGCTGCGCAGACAAATGACATTGCTTTGCTCGACTTAGCCGCGGACGCAAAGAGTTCCGGTTTCTTCAAAAAATATCCTTATTTTGGACAACTTGAAATACCAGCCGGAACTTATAGGGGTGTGAATTCCGATTCTCCCTCATTTCAGGATAGTGCTCTTTGGGTAGCGAATTCGAAAGTTGATGCTGATGTTGTTTATGACTTGCTCTCAAAAGTTTACTCCGACGAAGGTATCAAGCACATGCATGGTCAGAAAAAGACTTTTAAAAATATGAGCCTTGAAACCGGTTCCAAGTTTATTATCACTCCTTTTCATCCGGGAGCGGAAAGATTCTGGAAAGAAAAAGGCATGCTTTAATTAGTAAGAGTGAAAGTATAATATGAAAGCAGGTTCAACTTCCAATAACCTGGTTCTATTAGACGGATCAGGAAAAGGGGTTGATACAATGCCGATACTTATGTTTGAGTAAAAACACCCGCGGGATCGATAGTATTTTCATCCCGCGGTTTAACGTTACTATCGATTTTAAGATTTCCTAGCTCATTTATTTCAATCGATTTTCGAGCGGCTCATGAAGTATACCCATTTCTTGAGTATGCCTCACGAAGCGTTCGAAATGGTAGTTATTTTCTGCAAGTATTCCCATCTAAAACATCAATCGATCTTAACAAATTGCTGATGTTTTTATGCGAATGAATCAAGCAGCAAAGTGTTTTGTTTCCAATTCCTCAATGCAATTTTTTCAAGGTAGTTCGCCGTGTACAAACAATTAAATCGAGTCGAGCAGGTAGTTTTTGATGTACTGTCTGTGTTTCTGATTTTATTTTATTCCTACTCTGCAGTACTGCAACCGGCTTCAACGCAGTATCATCGCGGTATTTATGTGATCATTACCTATGTCCTCATTTTTATGTCCTACAAGTCCAAATACCTGATATTCAGAATACTTGATTATATATTACTGGTGGCATCAATTGTCAGTATCGGTTATTGGATATGGAATTTTGAAGCCATTAATTATCGGACTGGCGCTGAAACGCTACTGGATCAATATATCGCTGTGATCGGAGTGTTGATAGGAATCGAGCTGGCTCGCCGGGTCGTGGGGAATGTCTTTGTAATTATGGGTATCGTTCTTCTCTTTTTTGGTGTCTACGGTGATTATATGCCGGAGATTATCTCACATGCCGGCGCACCGTTTATGGAGTTGTGCACCAGCATCTTTTATAAAAGCGACGGGGTATTTGGAATCATGGCCAATGTTTTGGCAACCTACGTCATCTTATTTGTTTTGTTTGGAGCTTTTCTGGAAAAATCGGGAGCCCAGCGCTTTTTCATTGACTTCCCGTTGGCAGCGGTTGGTCATAGGGTTGGCGGACCGGGTAAGGTAGCCGTAATCGCCAGTGGTTTGTTTGGTTCGATTTCCGGTAGTGCCATTGCAAACACGGTGTCTACCGGGGCATTCACAATTCCCATGATGAAGCGAGCCGGTTTTAGACCACACGTGGCCGGAGGTATAGAACCCGCAGCTTCAATTTCAGGGATGTTCATGCCTCCAATTATGGGAGCTGGTGGATTTATCATGGCGGAATTAACAGGTGTTCCCTATTCCCAGATCATGCTGGTCGCTATCTTCCCAGCCTTGATGTATGTTTTCAGTGTTTTTCTGATGGTTCATTTTGAAGCTAAAATTCACAACGTTAAAGGGGAAAAAAGCGAACATAGCGCAAAGGAAATACTTAAAAAACAATGGTATTATACCATGCCGCTGGTTGTGATTACCATCCTGATGCTTTATGGATATTCCCCTGCCTATTCCGCTATCATTGGATTATTCACTTGTCTGGTTGTGAGTTGGGTGAGAAAAGACACCCGAATTGGTTTCAAACGATTTGTGGAAGCAGCCAGGGCCGGAACTGAGAATAGTTTAACAATCGGTGCGACGGTCGGCGTAATCGGAATCATTATCGGTGTCTTGACATTCAGCGGTTTGATACTGACCTTTGCCGATATTGTTATTGAACTGGCTGCCGGTCGTTTATGGATGACAATTCTTTTCATCGCACTTGCTTCCCTGATTCTGGGTATGGGAGTTCCGGTTACCGCAGCTTACCTGATTACTGCAGTGGTTGCTGTCCCTGCGCTATTGCATCTTGGAGTGAATGAAATTGCAGCTCATATGATCGTCTACTGGCTATCCCAGGATTCAAACATCACTCCGCCCGTCTGTATCGCGGCCTTTGCCGGTGCAACTATTGCGGGGGCGAATATGTGGAAAACCGCTTTTACCTCATTTAAATTTGCAAAATTTTTATATCTGGGACCATTTCTCTTTGGATATGTTCCTGCATTCTCACTTGATGGTGATGTAACTGATATAGCCAAGGTGTTCGTTATTGTCATCGTCGGAACCTGGTTATACGCCTACCTGTTAAGTGGTATCTGGATAAAGCGGCTTAGAGGTCAAAAATTGGCAACTTAATCGAATTTAACTTCAATTGTTCCAACCTGGGGCGAACCGCAGCTCCAGGTTACCCACCTAAAAGATCCATTTCTCATTTTAAAAGCTTTTGATTTTTTATTTTCACGTTCTTGAATTAAGACCAGGTAACACAACATTGATTTTGGGCTAAGCTCCCACTGCACCTTGACTCTCTTCCAACTTGCTAGCATACTCAATCGTGTAGTAGTATCATTGCGTTAATTAATATCGCGTTATCCGAGTTTATAATAAGCGGTTTGGCGCAATTTTGAATTGTCCTGGTTTTATTGCTTTTTTATGCGTCAAAGATGAGTATACACTGATCCATTGAGTCTATTCACAAAATAAGGAGATAGCGTGGGACAGCAGAACAGGATAACCGAACCATGCGATTTGCTGGATAATAATGGACATATCGTACATCCGGGGTACGCAACCAAACCATACTGGCGTTACAGTCGCAAACGCATAAAAGCAGCCTGGCATCGTATCAAGGAATGGGATTATTATTACATTCTGGCGCCAGACAGGGGCTACGGAATCACCTTCACCATTGCAGATCTCGGTTATATTGGTTTATCAGCAATCTGCTGGTTGGATTTCCAAAAGAAAACGTTTACCCAGCTGGATACTCTTTCTCTCCTACCCATGGGCAAAACCAAGCTTCCCGCCACATCTGAAGCTGGAACATCAGCCTATCAAGACAAAAAGCTCAAACTAAATTTTGATGTCTCCAAAGGGGTAAGATTGCTTTCATTTGAAGCCCCGGACTTTATAGATAATAAGGGCAAACAGGGGTTGGACGGCAAAATCCTGCTATCCGAGGGCACGGAATGTGACAGCATGGTCATTGCCACTTCCTGGAAAGAAAATCGCAAGGCATTTTATTATAATCGCAAAATTAACTGCATGCCGGCAGAAGGCAGGGTAATTATTGGTGATCAAAAATATGATTTTACACCCCACACCGGCTTTGGCGGTTTGGATTGGGGCAGGGGGAATTGGACCTATAAAAATCGCTGGTATTGGAGTTCGGCATCCGGATTGTTGGAAGGAGAATCTTTTGGCTGGAATCTGGGATATGGTTTCAGCGACAGATCAGTGGCCTCAGAGAATATGCTGTTCTATAAAGGACAAGCACATAAATTGGATGAAGTGATCTTTAAGTTCGATGAAAATGATTACCTCCAACCCTGGACATTTACCAGTAATGACAGCCGATTCGAGATGACATTTACACCATTATTGGACAGGGATTCCAATACCGACTTTAAGTTGATTCGTTCAGTCCAGCATCAGGTATTTGGTCATTTTACAGGGAAAGCTGTTTTGGATGACGGAACAGAATTACAAGTGGAAGATTTTCTTGGATTTGCAGAAGATGTTTTAAACTGGTGGTAATGATAAGGTGAAAAAGCTGAAAAGGAGTTACAGATGAAAATTGTCATTGCCATGATGAAACATGAAACCAATACATTTTCACCCATTCCCACAAACCTAAAACGTTTTGAAAACTGGGGAATCCATTTCGGACAAGACGTTTTGGAAGCGTATCAAAATACCGGCATGCCCATTGCGGCTTACATTGATCTTGCAAAGAGTATCGGAGCGGAAATCATAACTCCCGTTGCAGCTGAAGCCATGCCTTCAGGGATTGTTCATGCTGAAGCTTATAATCGTCTTACGGATTCCATCTGCGACTCCATAGACTCGGGATGTGATCTTGCTTTATTGGATCTGCATGGGGCAATGGTTTCCGAAACTACCGATGACGGCGAAGGGACTTTGCTCGAAAAAATCCGAACGATCTCCCCCAATCTCCCCATTGCTGTTACCTGTGACTTCCACTGCAATTTAACCCGGAAAATGGTAGACAATTGCACTGCCTTGATTGGCTATAAAACGTACCCTCATGTCGACATGTACGAAGTGGGTAAACAAATTGGTCAGGTGGTTCTTGATGCATATGAAGAGAAAATAAAACCTGTGATGGTAAGGCAACAGTTGCCCATGTTGACGCATACCTTAAAACAGGGAACCGATGACCAGCCGACCAAGTCATTGATTAAAGCCTGCAAGGAAGCAGAAAAACAAGAAAATGTTTTGGCCGCTACATTTTTCGGTGGATTCCCATTGGCTGACATGCCTGATGCTGGTGCTTCAGCCCTGGTTGTAACAAATCAAAATCCGGAACTGGCGAAACAAACAAGTTTCGAAATTGCAAACCTGGCCTGGAAGCAAAAAGACCAATTTGTCTATCAATGCGGTTCACTCCAAGAACAGATCAAACAGGCCGAGCAATTGAATGACTACCCTGTCATTCTTTTGGACCATGAGGACAATTGCGGTTCTGGTGGGACTCAGGATGTCATGGTTGTGATCAAGGAAATGGTGGATCAGGGGATTGATGGTGCATCAGTAGCAGCGGTTTATGATCCTGAAGCTGTAGTCGAAATGCAAAAGGTCGGTGTTGGTAAGGAAATGACAATCAATCTGGGTGGAAAAACTGCGATTCCTTCTTTGCATCTCACTCCAAAGCCATTGAAATTAAGGGGTAAACTCAGAGTATTGAGTGATGGGAAGTGGACTGTTCATGGGCCGATGTACACAGGTGTCCAGGTGGACATGGGACCCACAGCGGTATTTGATACGGGAAAAATCAAAATAGTGGTGGTGTCCCTTCATCATGAGCCCTGGGATGTGGGAGTATTTACATCCGTAGGCATTTTGCCTGAGCACGAAAAATACCTCTTGTTAAAATCGCGTATTCACTATCGAGCGGGATTTGCTTCAATTGGCAAGCAAACCTTGCATTGCGATGGCGAGGGTGTCACCACCTCTCGATTTGAGCGATTGGATTTTAAGAAATTACGACGGCCAATCTTCCCTTTGGATCAAAACGTAGATTTCAACAAGAATTGAGACGATTAACCTAATAGACCTATGATCAGAACTGGAGAGAAAAACCTGATAACGGATGTGCCGGGAATTACAGTCGGAAACTCCGAAGATCACAATTTAAGGAGCGGCGTTACAGTTATTAAACCGCTGGAACCCGCGATAGCCTCGGTGGATGTTAGGGGAGGAGGGCCCGGAACCCGGGAGACCGATGCATTGAATTCCGACTGTTTGGTCGAGGTTATCCATGCGGTAGTTCTTAGCGGTGGTTCCGCATATGGATTGGATGCAGCAGGTGGTGTCATGTCCTACCTGGCCGATCAAAAGATCGGTTTTCAGCTAGGCGATACCATTATCCCTATCGTTCCCAGCGCAATACTATTTGACCTGTTAAACGGAGGCGACAAGGAGTGGGGTGACAAGTCTCCTTATGCGGATCTTGCAAAAAAAGCAGCAGCTAACTGCAGTGCCACTTTTGAGCTGGGGAACTACGGTGCGGGTATGGGGGCTGTATCTGGTGGAATTAAAGGAGGTTTGGGAAGTGCATCGTTTGTTTTTAAAGATGGAAATAATGACATTACCATAGGTGCGATTGCAGCCGTGAATTCCATGGGATCAGTGACAGTACCGGATAGTCACATACTGTGGGCATCTCCTTGGGAACAAAACAACGAGTTAGGGGGGCAAGCAAATTTGCCGTCCGGAATCAGCAATCTGGATTTTACCTTTGAATTGCCCGTTGGCAAGAACACAACAATTGTTACCGTTGCAACCGATGCTATTCTAACAAAATCGCAAGCGAGGCGGGTTGCTATTATGGCACAAGATGGCCTGGCCAGAGCCATCAGACCTGTACATTCTCCGTTTGATGGAGACAGTGTTTTCGTGATATCAACCGGTAAACAAGCACTTTCGGATCCTGCTGCTGCTTTGGCGAAACTCGGGATGTTGGCCGCGGATTGTGTCACCAGATCCATTGCCAGGGGAGTGTATGAAGCCGAAAGTCTGGGAGGATTTGAAAGCTATCGTGACAAATTTCGTGAACAATTATCTAAAGGTTGATTGTAATTGGGATAATACCATCATCAATTTCACTTCAAGGAGCAGAAAATCAAAGGAGGAGGCCCTATGAAAGGTTCAAAATTCATACTTCAAGGACTGTTGTTTACCTTGGCATTGTTAACCATATCATCGCCGGCCATGGCGCTTAAAAACAGTTTGACCATGGGCGTGGTGCTTGAACCTCCTCACTTGGACCCGACAGCAGGCGCGGCAGCAGCAATTGATGAGATTGTATATGCCAACGTGTTTGAGGGATTAACTCGAATCGATAGAAATGGTGCTGTGAAACCGGCCTTGGCAAAAAGTTGGAAAATATCGAATGATAAACTGGTTTACATTTTTATGTTGCAAAAAGGGGTTAAGTTTCATGACGGCTCAATATTCGATGCAGACGACGTTGTGTATTCATTAAATCGAGCTCGTTCCGAAAAAAGCGTGAACGCTCAGAAACAATTGTTCAAACCGATAAAACTGGTAAGAAAGAAAGACGCACACACTGTCGTGGTTACCTTGAAGCAACCAACAGGTAGTTTTTTATTCAACATGGGCTGGGGGGATGCAGTTATTGTAGATTCCAACAGCGCCGCTACCAATAAAAGCAAGCCCGTAGGAACGGGTCCCTTTATTTTTAAGCGTTGGGTCAAGGGCGATCGAGTTGAGCTTGCTAAGAATCTGACCTATTGGGGTGAACCAGCTAAATTAAAGAGAGCGACTTTCAAAATAATACCTGATCCGGCGGCGGCTGTAGCTGCATTGATGGCAGGAGACATTGATGCCTTTGCAAATATCCCGGCCCCGGAGAGTGTTTCCCAGTTTAAAACAGACCCTAGATTCAGAGTTGTGATTGGCAGCACCGAAGGGGAAACAATTCTTTCTACAAACAATAAAAGGGGGCCTTTTGCCAATTTAGCAGTAAGGCAAGCCATGGCACATGCAATTGACAGGAAGGCAATAATCGATGGCGCCATGTTTGGGTATGGCACTCCCATCGGGACTCATTTTGCTCCCCATCACCCGGCTTATGTCGACCTCACTGACCATTTTGAGTTTAATATAAACAAGGCTAAAAAACTGCTTGCCGAGGCGGGCTATCCAAACGGTTTTAATGCCGTAATCAAGCTGCCTCCTCCCAGTTACGCGAGAAGAGGTGGAGAAATCATTGTATCCCAATTGGCTAAAATTGGTATTAAGCTTGAAATTGTGCCTGTGGAATGGGCCCAATGGTTGGATCAGGTCTTCAGAAAAAAAGACTATGATCTGACTATTGTATCCCACACCGAACCCATGGATATTGGAATTTATGCCCGTACCGACTATTATTTTAACTACGATAATCCAAAATTCCGCGACTTGATTACTAATTTAAACGCAACTGTGGATACAAAAAAACGTTATGAGCTGATGGGCCAGGCCCAGCGCATCATTTCCAATGATTGTGTGAATGGTTTTTTATTTCAACTGGCCAAACATGGCGTCTGGAATAAAAACATTATGGGACTTTGGGAAAACAGCCCTGTTCAAGCCAATGATCTGACAGAAGTATACTGGAAATAGTTCCGGATGAGAGTATTTCTTTTCAAGCGACTGGTAACGATGTTTCTCACCTTGCTGGTCGCTACCCTGATCGTTTTTGTTGTCCTGGAAATTCTTCCGGGCGATCCCGCTGCCGTCATGCTCGGGATCAACGCCGAGCCTGAAACACTCGCCGCTCTAAGGGAAGAAATGGGACTAAATCGGCCAGTTGTAGTTAGATATATCAGCTGGTTGGGAGACTTAGTCCAGGGCGATCTTGGGACCAGCTACACCTATGACGTGCCGGTTTTTGAATTAATCAAGGAACGTATCCAACTCAGTTTTCCCCTGGCTGTTTTTGCCATCACACTTTCCACAGTTATTGCTATTCCTCTTGGTATCATTGCCGCTTCTAATCATTCCAATCCTTTGGATTTTATTGTGATGATATTTTCCCAACTGGGAATAGCAGTTCCGAACTTCTGGTTTGCGCTATTGTTGGTTATTGTTTTTTCGGTAAGTCTAAGATGGCTGCCGGCAGGAGGATTTGCCGGATGGGATGCCGGAATGATCCCGGCGCTTACTTCTTTGCTTCTGCCAACTATTGCTTTAGCTCTTCCTCAATCTGCAATTCTGGCAAGGGTGACGAGATCTTCGATGCTGGAGGTACTTAAAGAAGATTATATCAGAACTGCCCAGGCCAAGGGCAGCGGCCGTTTGAGAATTTTATGGCGTCATGCCTTGCGCAATGCCATGATTCCGGTTGTGACAATCATGGGACTTCAGTTTTCCTTTCTTTTGGCCGGTACCATTATCATTGAAAATGTGTTTTATCTTCCGGGTATCGGAAGATTAATATTCCAGTCAATTGCCCAGCGTGATTTGATTGTCGTAAAGAATCTCGTCATCCTGCTCGCTGTTATGGTTATTCTGATCAATTTTATCGTAGATCTTCTTTATGCCGCGATAGATCCCAGGTTGAGAGGGGGCGAGGATGTTTGAGCGCACCCTGGAAATTTTTCGTCATGGTATCAAGAACAGAAGTTTTGTTTTAGGCGGAACAATTACTATGTTGTTTTTCTTGATTGCAATCCTGTCTTACATTTGGGTGCCGCATCCTATAGAAGATTTCAATGTTTCAGATAAACTGTTAGCGCCAAACGGGAACTATCTTTTGGGAACTGATCACTTCGGCAGGGATATATTATCGATGCTGATCATGGGCGCTAAAAACTCTGTCATAGTAGCTTTCGTAGCAATCGGAATTGGGATGGGATTTGGTGTTCCATTGGGTTTGATAGCGGCATCCAGAAAGGGCTGGGTGGATGAGCTGATTATGAGATTTAATGATTTTACTTTTGCATTTCCCTCCCTGATATCAGCTATTATGATCACCGCAATCATGGGACCCGGGGCGATCAATTCAATTATTGCGATCGGCATTTTTAACATTCCCGTATTTGCCAGGGTGACAAGGGGGGCAGCCCTCGGTATTTGGAAAAGAGAATTCATCCTGGCGGCGCGCAGTGCAGGAAAAAGAAAATTCAGGATTTCAATAGAACACGTACTGCCTAATACATTCAGCGTACTGATCGTTCAAGCGACTATTCAATTTGCACTGGGAATTCTTGCTGAAGCAGGTTTAAGTTACCTTGGTTTGGGAACGCAACCACCAGCCGCCAGCTGGGGAAAAATGCTCAATGAAGCCCAGACTTTTTTGCATTTTGCACCGCAGCTTGCTATTTATCCGGGCTTGGCTATTGCTCTTACAGTGCTTGGGTTAAACCTCTTTGGGGACGGCTTAAGAGACGTTCTGGATCCAAAATTGCGCAGGAACAGGTAATCAATGCCCTTACTTCAAGCAAAAGGCTTATCAGTCACCATTCCTAGTATCGATGGTCCTCTGCAGATAATAAAAGACATTAACTTTTCCCTTAACAGGGGGGATCGGCTGGGGATTGTCGGTGAATCGGGTTGCGGTAAATCGATTACTGCTTTAACTCTAATGTCGTTGTTGCCTCCCAAATCTAAAATATCGGGCAATGTGCAATTGGACGGAATAGACCTGCTGAAACAAAGTCATCGTCAGATGTGTAACATCCGGGGAAGGCGCATTAGCATGATCTTTCAAGAACCAATGACAGCTTTGAACCCGGTCAAAACCATCGGAGACCAGCTGTCAGAATCCCTGACCCTGCATTTTAAGCTTGATAAGTCTGAATGTAGAAAGCGGATATTGGAACTATTGGACAGGGTAGGACTGCCGGAACCGAGATTTCCCTTGAACCTTTACCCACACCAGCTTTCCGGGGGGCAGCGGCAAAGAGTGATGATAGCCATGGCCATTGCCTGTGAACCGGATGTTCTGATAGCAGATGAACCGACAACGGCACTGGATGTAACAGTTCAAGATCAAATATTGAAGCTAATCAGTGAATTGGCAGATAAGTCAGGCATGGCGCTGGTGATGATCAGTCATGATTTGGGCGTCATTGCCCAAACCACGGAAAACGTCATCGTAATGTATACCGGTCGGATTATGGAGCAGGGCAAGACTATTGATGTATTTAAGAAAATGGGCCACCCCTACTCACTAGGCTTGTTTTCTGCCATACCCCGTCCCGGATCATCCAAAACTGTCGGAAAAAGAAGGTTGCCAAGTATTCCCGGTCAGGTACCGAATCTTCACCAATTACCAAAAGGTTGTACGTTTGCGGACAGATGCTCATTTGCCAGTGAACAATGTTCACAAAACGATCCACCACCGATTGAAATCTCACCAGGTCATACGGCGTGGTGCTTTCATCCTGTTCTGAATGAGCGAGACTGAATATGCCGTTGATTAGAGTACAAGACCTGGTAAAAGAATATTCCTTGCCGCGTAAATTTATCTTTCAAAAGCCTCCTGTTTTCAGGGCATTGCACGGTATCAATCTATCCATTGAGAAAGGTGAAAGTTATGGAATAGTGGGTGAATCCGGTTGTGGTAAATCCACGTTGGCAAGAATAGTTATGGCTTTGGACTCTCCTACTTCAGGAACTGTTTTTTATAACGAAAACGATTTATTTTCAGTATCGCAAGAAAAATTAAGAAAGTTGCGAAAGCATTTCCAGATGGTTTTCCAAGATCCATACAGTTCGTTGAATCCAAGAAAAAAAGTACTATCCATTGTTTCGGAACCGCTCGATACGCTCGAAAAATCCATTTCATCTTCAGACAGAAAAGATAGGGTTATATCCATGCTGGCAGAAGTGGGTTTGAGCAAAAATGATTTAGAGAAGTACCCACATGAATTTTCAGGAGGTCAGCGTCAACGAATTGCCATTGCCAGGGCATTGATAACCAAACCGTCATTGATTGTCGCAGATGAATCTGTTTCAGCTCTTGATGTCTCAGTTCAGGCCCAGGTACTTAATTTGATGATGGATTTGCAGGAAAAATACGATCTGGCGTTTTTGTTTATCAGTCACGATTTAAGTGTGGTCGAATTTGTAACCCAACGACTGGCTGTGATCTATCTTGGAAGGATAGTTGAGCAGGGCCTGACAGGAGAGATCTTCGAAAAACCTTTTCATCCCTACACACAACTGTTATTGTCAGCAATACCCAGCGTCGATCCGGAAATGAAGAATCAGGCTGACAAAACGGTGCATTCCGGCTATATACTTGAACCTAACAGTTGTCCTTTTGTGGATCGATGCAGCCTGGCCACTGAGATTTGTGTTCAGCAAGCACCCGAGTTGCTTGAAAAGGCAGGACATTTTGTCGCATGTCACCACGCAACATTCGATTGAATTTGCTGACGAAACCAATCAGTCAGTATTTCCCCCAAAATATATATGGATCGCAAAAGGCTGTTTATCGATGGAAGTTGGACCGATAGCGCGTCGGGAGATGAAATAAAAGTGATCAATCCCAGCACTGGAGAGCAGTTTGGTGAATTGGCCAGGGGAATTGATAAAGATATTGATAAGGCTGTGCAAGCAGCCCGACAGGCAGCAACAGGGAAGTGGAGGAATCTTTCTCCTGTGGAAAGGGGCAGATACCTGACACGGTTGGGATCATTGATTTTGGAACATCAAGAGCAACTCACAGAAATCGAATCTAACGATGTAGGTAAGCCCTTGACCCAGGCTAAAAATGATGTCATTGCCTGTGCCCGATATTGTGAATTCTATGCTGGAGCTGTTGATAAACTGCATGGGGAAACCATTCCTTATCAAAACGGCTATACAGTGATGACACTTAGGGAACCGCATGGGGTGACAGCCCATATCATTCCCTGGAACTATCCCTTGCAGATAATAGGTCGTAGCGTCATTGGTGCATTGGCAGCAGGAAACGCTGTTGTGATAAAACCGGGTGAAGATGCCTCTTTATCCACCCTGTTTTTGGGTGAGTTGTGTCAAAAAGCGAAATTCCCGGAAGGAAGCGTTAACATTATCACCGGCTATGGGGAGGAGGCAGGCGCTGCACTGGCATCTCATCCCGGAATTGATCACCTAAGTTTCACCGGATCACAAAAAGTTGGAATGCTGGTGCAAAAAGCAGCTGCCAATAATACTATTCAGACGACCCTTGAGTTGGGAGGCAAATCCCCCCAGATCGTCTTTGACGATGCGGATCAGGACAAAGCCCTTCCGATTATTATTAATGCAGCTATTCAAAATGCCGGACAGACCTGTTCCGCTGGAAGCAGGGTTTTGATTCATAATCCGATCTATGAAGAATTTGCGGGAAAACTGATGCGGAAGTTTGAAATGTTGACCGTTGGACCGGCAAATGAAGATTATGACTTGGGGCCATTAATCAGTCAAAAGCAGCTGAACGGAGTCAATAATTACCTAAAACAATCATCGGATTTGCAAATACTGGCCAAGGGCAAATTCGCAGCATCTATACCGAAAGACGGTTTTTACACCCTGCCGATTTTGTTTGGTAATGTACCTCCCCAACACTGTCTCGCACAGGAGGAGATTTTCGGACCCGTGTTGTCGATCATACGATTTTCCAGTGAGCAAGAAGCGATCGACATTGCCAATAGTACCAGCTACGGACTTGTTGCCGGAGTCTGGACCGCCGATGGTGCCAGGCAATTCCGCCTCGCCAGGGAATTACAATGCGGACAGGTTTTTATCAATAATTATGGCGCCGGGGGTGGTGTGGAATTGCCGTTTGGCGGAGTGAAAGGAAGCGGCTTTGGAAGAGAAAAAGGTATGGAAGCTTTATATGGATTTACTACTTTGAAAACCATAGCAATGTATCATGGGTAGTTAATCTTTAGATTGTTTAGTCATGTTTACAAGTTCGGCGATAAGTCCGACTGGGGGTTGGCCTTTCTTAATACGTTGTATGACTTGGTCCAAACCTATCTCAAACTGAATAATTCTCGCACAAATGAGATAGCCCGGATGGGAACTGGCTTGTCCTCAATGCGTTGCGTAACTTCGTTCAAACCAGTTCCCATCCGGGCTTTTAGTAAACACTAATACTTTTTTTGTAGCCAATGTGAAGAAGGGCATATCAATGAGACTTGAAAAAAAAACAGCAGTGATAACCGGGGCGGCTTCCGGATTCGGTAAAGGCATGGCGGAAAGATTTAAGAAAGAGGGAGCCAACGTTGTCGTTGCTGATCTGAATGAAGAGGAAGGGCAAAAGCTGGCAGATGAAATGGGTGCTTTGTTTGTCAATACCGATGTCAGCCAGAAAAAGGAGATGGACAACCTTGTTCAACGCACAGTCTCAGAATACGGAACCATCGATATTTTCGTGAACAATGCCGGATTCACTCATCGAAATTGTCCCCTAATGGAGGTTGAGGAATCGACTTTTGATAAGATTTTCCAGGTTAATGTCAAATCGATTTATCTTTCCTGCAAAGCTGTCATTCCTATCTTCAGGAAACAGCGATCAGGCATGATTCTCAATATAGCCTCGACAGCAGGTGTGAGACCTCGCCCGGGATTGGTTTGGTACAACAGTTCAAAAGGTGCGGTCATTTCAATGACACGATCTTTGGCTATTGAACTGGCTCCGGAGAATATAAGGGTTTGCGCGATTAATCCTGTTGCAGGGCGGACAGGTATGCTGCCATTGTTTATGGGGGAAGACAGTCCCGAAAAGCTGGAATTGTTTAAATCGTCTATTCCTATGGGTAGGCTTTCCACGCCGCAAGACATAGCGAGTGCAGCCTTGTTTCTTTGTTCGGATGAAGCAGAGTTTTTGACTGGCGTCTGCATAGAGGTCGACGGAGGAAGGTGTATTTAGGGAATTTTAACTACTCGGAATCCATAACTGAGACAATGAAAATCCGGCCAATTGCTAAAGCGGTTAGTGCAGCGTTGATGGCTTGAACCAAAGTTCCAGGCTCCTCCTCTACCGACTTTTCGGACACTGGGCTTTGCTCCTTGTGGATTCTTTCTGGGACTCCGAGCATAGTAGTTGTCGTTAAGGCTTTTCCAATCGGAGACCCATTCAAAAACATTCCCGGACATATCATACAAACCCAAAGCATTGGGCGGATAGCTACCTACCGGAGCAGTGAATTTGTGACCATCGCGTTTATCACCTTCACCCCAATTGCCGCTGCCATAATTGGCTAGTGACTGATCCAATTCACCTGTCTTAGTCCCGTAACGTAAACGTCTACCTCTGGCACGACAAGCAAACTCCCATTCTGCTTCGGTTGGTAATCGAAATTTTTCATCGCCCAATTGATTAAGCTTTTCAATGTAAGCATTGGCTTCTCCCCAGCTAATCCATTCAACAGGATACTCATCACCAAGCTTGTAGGCAGAAGGATTGTTATTCATTAGCAATTGCCATTGCCTTTGTGTCACTTCGAACTTTCCCAAGTAAAAATCATCCAGACAGACTTCATGAACAGGAGATTCATCAGGTTCTCCTTCATCAAATATATCGCCCATTTCAAAACATCCACCTTTAATAAAAACAAATTCCATTCCTGTGGTTGGTTCTTTGAAATTCAAAGCTAAACTGCCGGAATGGTCTAACGAGAAAAACAGAAGCAAAGGAAGAACCCTAAGGAATGAAGTCATGGTTATAGTCAAATTTGTGGTGGGTGTTTGATCAATTGCTGTTTTACCCACCACAAACCGTATTTACCCCGGGCATTAAACAGATGAATACCAAGGTGGATTATCTTTTGGGTGAGGGGTGTCAGATAGCAGAGTTTCATCAATTTATCATATAACTGATGAATGTCTTTGCTATTGATGATAATAGTTGCTCCATCAGCTTTCAATTTCCATCTTTTTGCCAGAACCTGGGCGACTGGTTCCCCGTCTCTCATGGTTACAGCAGCATGGAAGGGGCCTTTTGGCAGATAGGGATGATAGTATTGAGTTTCCAGGGAATCAACAGCTGCTTTTGCCAGACCGTGACGCCAGGAATCAGAATCAAAGTTTTTTTCTGATTCAGCTTTATTGATAGGGTAACAGGATATGCCCTCCAAATGCTGTAAAGCTTGATGACAAGCAACAGGACATCCGGAGAAGAAAACCGGGCAAATCCCATACGGTGCCAGGGAGGCTGAAAAAAGCTGGGCTTCAGACATCAGCTCTCCATTAACTTCCAACCTGGCTATACGCGAGGTCAAGGTGTGCGCAAGGAAACCTCCGGAACCTGATGGGGCATGCATCCCAATCATTAAAGCAGCCGTCGCCGGTTTGGGATTTCCTATCCCGGGCACAGGGCCGACTTTATAACCATGCACAAGCCTGGCTTTTGGGTTTATGTATTCAGGAATGATATTGTAGCCGGTTCGGTGAAAATCTTTAATAGTAATACTTTCCGCACCTGCGTTAAACAATGCATTAACTACAGCAGATACATCTAATGACATACCAAGACAGGCTTCCGGCCAGCTATCGGTCATAAATGATGACATTTCGTAGTTACGACATAACGAACTACCTTCTATATCTGAAATAATCAGGAAATGCTTGTGTTTGACCGTCATACAAATCGCCAGAGCGGTAGAGTCCAGATTTGAGGAGGCATGAATTTGAGCCATACCTACCAAATATAATTTATTTCAGCAAGGTCTGTGGGCAGGCTTCGTAACATCAAGCAGCAATGAATTGCGAATAAAAAAAGAGATGGAGAAGGTGATTATCACTAATCAAATAGCATGATATATTTGTACATCATGATGTAATGAGAGAAACTTCCCAGCATTACAAATACGTGAAAAATCTCATGGAATCCAAATTGATTTGGCCACGGATTGGGCTTTTTTAAGGCATATATGATTGCTCCCATGGTGTATAACAATCCCCCGCAGGCCATCCAGAAAATTGCTCCGGGCTGTAAAATCCTGACAATCGGTGCAATCCCTAAAACTACCAGCCACCCCATGATGAGATACATGGCAACGGAAATCCATCTGGGTGCCTGAATCCAAAATATCTTTACGAACAGGCCAACAGCAGCGATTCCCCAAACGGCGAAAAACAACTCCCAACCAATTGAGCCTCTAAGAGCAATTAAACAGACAGGCGTGTAAGTGGCCGCTATCATTATAAAAATCATGATATGATCAACCCGGCGCAATCTCTGGATACCTGCTTCAGAGAGAGGCAGCCAATGGTAAAGGGTACTGGCCAGGTACAACAGAATCATTCCTGAACTGAAGATTGAAAAAGTGGCGATATGCCAGGGTTTAATGGGGTCAGCTGCTTCAACGACCAATAAAACCAGACCTAAAATAGCGAGTATGCAACCGATGAAGTGAGTAAGTCCACTAACGGGATCCCTGAGTTTTGCTATCATATTGATACTTCCTTGTAGTGGTTTAACGATATTTAAATTTCATCGTAACCCGATTGTAAGAAGTATCGGAGGGATTATTTGTAAAACAAATGTAATGGATTCCAGATAGTTAATGCTTGAACGAAGACCAATTTAACCCATACCGATAAAAGCTTTAAAAGCAGCCTGGCATTTCCCAGTTTAATGCTCTCAGCCGGTTTTGCCTGCAATTGTAATGTCTTAAACTGACGGCTGAGAACCCGTTGCTTTTCAAGTTGAATCCGTTATCTGGCACAAGGCCGGATAAGGATTTAGCGATTTTCCGTGCAGACACTAACAAAGAACGGAATCTACACAAGAAATCGATCAGTGTTGGCCGGCTTTGATTGGTTCTGCAAACCCTTTAAATGGCCTTAACCTGGCCAATAAAACCGGGGCAATGAAATAGTCTGCAACCAGTGCGGCAACGATACCAACTGCGGCCAGAAAACCCATATTAACAATACCATCCACGCTGCTGAAGCCAAGAATACTAAATCCCAGGGATAACACGATGGTAGTAAACAGCAAGGCATGGCCAATCTTTATAAATGTTTGCCTGTTTGCCCGGTTATAATTTTTAAAACCGAACAACTCATCCTTAAAGTGAATGAAAAAATGAACCGTGTCATCCACTGCGATACCAATCACCATGGGGGCTATCATAATGGTCATGATATCCAGGTTGATTTGCAGTAAGCCCATTAATCCACCAATGATAAACAGGGGAAACATGTTGGGAATCATTGAGATGATACCGGCTTGAAACGATCGCAGGATGAGAATCATTACAAGACAGATCACCACGAATGCCGCTGCAATTGATTTGAGCTGTCCGATTGTGAGTAAATTCATTAATCTTAGAAGGATAGGGACGTCACCCACCAGGTTTATTTCAGTGTTAGGAGGGAACAGGCTGGTCGCAAGTTCCCGCATGTGGTTGATATGTTCTTCCATGTTTTTCGAGTCGGACATTTGAACTGACAATCGCAGTTTACTGTAGTTATAATCTACCCAGTGATTCAGCTCTCCCCCACCTGAAATTTCGTATAACAGCAGATATTGAGCAATTTCCTTTCTAGTGTCAGGAATCTGGTAGAATTCAGGTTTTCTGTCATTCATGACATAGCTAATTTCTTGCACCAGATCGACTAAAGACATGGTCGATTTCACGGTCGACCATGTCTTTGCTTCTTCGGCGAGCCGATGCAGTGAATGGAGATGCTGCGGGTTTATTGCATCGTCATCGTTTTCTAATTCGATAAACACTTCATAGGAATAATATCCTCCAAGGATATCGGTGATACTGTTGGAATCCTTTACAAATTTGTTGTCCTTCCCGAGCAGTTTTAACATATCTGTTTCTACCGGTGTTTTTAGAAAATAGCCGGCACCAAAAACTACCAGAAGACAAGAGACTAGAATGATAAACAGTTGGCGTCTAAGGACAAACTCGGAAAGAGCGACCATTCCAGCGGGTAAGACCTGTCCGGTACCGGATTGCTTTGATGTTATACCGTCATGGCCGAAGGAGTAAAAAATCGGCACAATAATCATCACCAGAATAAATGAAATCAATGCACCGCTTCCACAGGCAATACCAACATCTCTAATTGGTTTCATGGTAACGATCAAAAAAGAGGCGAAACCTATGGCTGTGGTAATGGCAGTGAGAAAACAAGGCCAGGTAGACTGGCCATAAGCATAGTGGATAGCTCTGAGCCTTTCCCCTTTTTGCCGAAAATAGAAATTGAAATGGTTGATGAAATGTATCGAATAGCTGACGGAAAGAACCATCAACAAGGGAGCGACAAACATGCTACCCATTGAAACAGGTATGCCCAGCCATCCCATGGCTCCAAACAAAATCACAACCGCATAAACCATCACAAGCAAAGGGGACAAGACGCCAACAGGATTTCGAAACAATATCAGCATGAAAAAAAAGGCGACGCCCAAAGCTAGCAGACCCAGTTTGTTGCCCTCCTCAGCAGTGATCTGATCGACCTCATAATCACCGATGGGCATTCCCGTTGCCAATAATTTGAAATCCTCTTGCTGATGGTCATGAAGTATTTTACGCAAAGCAGGAGACACCAGTTTTCTGGGATCGGGAACCTCAACAAGCTCCTTTTCAGGGTATTCGGAAACATCATCAAAAATACCGTCCGCTTCAATGATATTCTCCAATTCCCAATTAGCCTGATCCATGGGAGTAAAACCTTTTTCTGCTTCAACCCACACCGATTCAGGCATCCTTTCAAAGGTGACGGCGATTCCAACATGTGTCCAATCCCTGGTTACAATTCTATCAAAATAAAGCCTGGATGAAGCCAACCTGCGTTTGATCTCTTCCAGTTGTTCATATTGGGTAGGAATCTCCTCGGCTATAAGGTCTTCAACCAGCAGCGCATCACCATCTGTTTCCATGTATTCCACGCTGGTGATGGTGTTTACTTCATCGATAAAAGGCAGCCTCTCTTCAAGATCTGTTTGCAGATTTCTCAACCTGTTGAGCGACCTCGTGCTGAAAGTTTCATCGGCTTTCACAAGGATGAAAACAAACTCTTCATTACCAAACTGATCCTTGAATCTTTCATTTGCAAGATAGAGCTCATCGGTTTTGGGAAGAAATGATTCGTTGGAAGAATCTAAATGTAAATCCTGAAGACCAAAACCAAAAAAGATTACGATTCCCGTCACTGCTAGCAGCCAGAAAAACCGTAAGCCGATAATCCCGTTAATTCCGATGTTGGCAAGTTTTTGATTAAAAACGATCTGTTCCATTGATTTCTTTGAAGTTGATATTTATCTAACTGTTTAGTTAATTAAATGGCAGGCCGATTAAGCCCAATAGGTTAACGGTTTATTTTAGTTAAGTGTTTTTATTGTGATGCCCCAGGTGATAAGCCAAATGGGTTGAGCTGTAGGCCTCAAAAAACATATTCTTGAGTCGCTCCTTATCTATCTTGAAAAGGCGGCTCCATTTGTCTTTAAAAACAACGTAAGAGAGAATAGGAATGATATCGGTAAAAAACTCTGTGACCATCATTTGTTCTTTATCCTCACTCATGTGAAAGCCACGGTTTTTCATGGATTGGATGTATTTTTCAATATCCTGTTGAAAGATCAGGTTCATAAAACCAAAGATTGGTGGTTCTTTTTCATTTGATTTGAGCGATTCGGTGATGAGAATCTTAATTATGTCTTTTCTTTCTTCCAGAAAAGTCATGAACTCATCAAAAAATGTAGCCAACCATTCGGAATCATCTAAGTAGGTTTTATCTTGGAAATAGGAAATAATTAATTCGGCTGTCTCAGAGTGAAATACACGGAATATTTCTTCAAGGATCAGTGATTTGCTTTTGAAATAATAATAGATCAAGGCCTTATTAACCTTTGCTTCCCTGGCAATTTCGTCTACTCGGGCACCGTCAAATCCCTTGCTGGCAAATATCTTTACGGCCACTTCCATAATCTTTTTCTGAGATGCTTCGCTGTTTCTTGGCAAAAAAATTCTCCGTTTTATATTAATAACTAACTAGTTGGTTAATTAAGTTAATCATATTCTAAATCCTTGTCAAGTTGGGCTTTCACAGTTTTGTTTTCAAACGATAAAGGCGCTTTAATACTAAGGAGGATGGCAATCCGGCAGGATTGCCGTTTCGGATTAGATTACCTGGAGACTGGCAAAAAGTTCGATTACGTTTTCCCCAAAAGACTCGTAACTATCAAGTTCTTTAGAGATGCTCATATCACGTTCCACTTCCAAGTCGATCAAGGTGTGGTGCTCCAAATCCTCTCCGGCCGCATTTCTAACCTGAACGACCTGGGGGCGGGTTAAATCTGCTTCAGGGATGCTGACCACAAACGCTTGCGATCCATCGCTCAATTCCACGGCTGATCCCTTTGGGTAGCGACCCATGATTTTCAAAAATTCGGTCCAAATATCGAGATCATATTCGACGCCCGACAGTTGATCGATGAATTTCATGGCAGCGGGAGGAGCCCATGATTTTTTGTAGCTGCGTTTGCCTACCAGTGCCTGATAGATATCGATAATTGCGATGAGCCTTGCTTCCATGCGAATGTCTTCAAAAGCAACACCGGAAGGGTAGCTGGAGGCCATGGAGGTATCAAGTTTTACATGATGGTAGTGAGCCATATCCACAATATAGTCCGGCATATCCATTTTTTTTAGCATTTCGGCACCATACACCGGGTGAGCCTGCATCAATTGCATTTCTTTGCTGTCTCTTTCGAATCGTACTGTGCTATCCAAAATTTCCTTGGGCACCTTGGCTTTGCCGAAGTCGTGCAAAAAGGAGCTGAGCAGCATTTCGCGTTCATCTTTGAAAACACTTTTCAATCCCATGTTTTTTATGGTCTTTAAATACACAACTTGAAAGATAGCTCCTACATCTACGCAGTGAGCGTAGGTTTGATCGCTTTCCTTGAGACTGGCAATAGCGGAGATTGCATCAGCAGAAGACTGTTTAACAATACTGTCTACGAATTCCATGATTTCGTCGGTATTGGCTTTGCCTCGTCTTCCATTGTCCATTAAATTTTCGACGGCATTGGTTGCAGATTCTCTGACCTGCACGCTTTCTTTTACTTTTTGCACAAACTCATTTGTTTCCTGGACGGCAATTTTTCTGTTTTCTTCCGCGGAACCGGTCTGTTTTTTTATGACTCGCACGTCAAATTGATTAAATCCTCTGTTTTCCAGTTCTTTAATTAACTTATCATTGACGTGAACCAATTTCTCCAGGTTGGCAGGGAACTTTTCGATACGTACCAGGGTGTCTCCATCCCTTAGATCATCGACCGGGAATTCCAGGCTTAAGCCGTCCCTCTCGGCCACAATTGTCGTTCCTTGAAAATTATGCCGTACCCAATCGCTGGTTTTTTTATCCATCGATTTGAATTTATTGTGAAATCCGGTATAGGCCTCAATCATCATTTGATTGTTCAGATCGCCTAAACCAACAGATTGCTTCGAAGGATTGTTAGCAGTCATAGTCTTTATTTTTCAGGTAGTTAGTGCAGGATGCCGGTAAACAGATTCAATATAAATTGTTATTTCATACGGATTTATTATCGCACGAAAATAGAAGATAAAAAAGTTATTTTTTGATTCATCAGTGAGAAGCTCTTGCACTAAAGGCTTTTCAACGCAAGGCATTTTTTTTAATGTTCGGAGTTGGTTAGAAGATATTCGATATTTGCTTTCTGGGCGCTTGAATCAAGGATCAATCAAAGAAAATCGTTGACGAAAATAGGTGAGTCTGAGTCAATCTCTTTAACCACTGTTAATCTAGGGTTTCTGAGGGAACATGTAATGTCAAGCGCCTTTGGGAGAGACTTGATCAGTTAAATCGAACAGAAAGAATCCTTACTAAATGATTCACTGGTTTAGTGAACTATTTTCTGATATTTTAAAATCTACTACAATAACAACAAAGTGCTATTTAGGATGATGGGATTTGGTTATGGAAAGGACAACCGCTTGAGAGGTTGTTAAAAGGATTCCGATGAAGAAAAAAGCACCGATTTTGATATCTGTTCCACATGGAGGCAACAGGGTACCCACCGAGCTTAAAAAACACTGCTCGTTGACACCTTGGGAACTGTTTGAAGATTCGGATGGAATCACCCGTGATATTTATGACTATAAAGACAGGGCCATTTCCTACATCGACACACCTATAGCTCGTGCTACTATAGATTTAAATCGACGCCGGGAGGACATCGATCCAAGAAGTTCAGAAGGGGTTATCAAGACTAAAACCGCCACAGGAGCAACCGTATACACACAGGGTCAATTCCCGGGTGAGAGCATGGCTGAGGCTTTGTTAAGGAAGTACTACGATCCTTATCATCGCAAAATTGATGCCTTATTGAAGCAAAGTCCGGTCAAGTTCGCTTTGGATTGCCACAGTATGGATCCCTCAGGGCCCAAGTATGGAAAAAAGCCTGGAGAAAAACGTCCCATTTTTTGCCTGAGTAACGGTGGTGACTCTTCAGGATTTCCCATTGGTAAAAAAGGCTATGTGACATGCTCTCCTACGCTGATTATTAATTTTGCAGAGATTCTTGCTCAAACCTTCAAAATCTCGGAAGAGGATGTATTGTTAAATGACCCGTTCCCGGGAGGTCATATAATCCGTTCCCACTATTCGGAAAAGACACCTTGGATCCAGTTGGAGATCAATAAGAAGTTGTATCTCTCACAAGACAAATTCGATAAAAGATCCATGACTTGTTTTCCCGGGGTCATCACGAAACTCAAAGAACGGATGTGGCTGGCTATTCAAAAACTACTCGCATCAGCGTAGGAACCTTTTGTTTGTAAAATCTCCTGCAAGCAGATAGTCATCGTTTTTGTCTTGTTCAAGCAATTTAAAATAAAACAGAGGCATCTTGTCAAAACGAAAAAGAATCGATCCCAGGGAATTTGGGCTTCATCATAGCACTATATTGGATCAGACCGGTGACAACACATTTGTAATTGTCATGAATCGCAAGAGCAGAATTATTATGAAAGATGGCAATGCCATTCTGCAGAAAATTGAAAAAATAAGGAAAACGTACCCAATAGCCAGAGTCAGCGTAGAAACCAATGCACCAATTTGCAGCAAAACCAAGGCGTTTCTCGCTGATAAAAAGATTACATTAATTGAAGTATAGGAAAACAATGAGTTACGCAGAATTGATGAAATATTAACTCATCAAAGGATTCAGCTAAAGATTAATTGGCATACAATGGATCGGAAACAAACACGGATAGCAAACTGAAAGATTTGATGGATCTGAAATTCAAAGAGGAAGACGTGTATAAAAGTATTCGGGAAAAATTGGAAGCAGAAATAGCTCCTGTTGCCTGGGAGGATTTACAACGGGTTTTTGCCAGGGGGATTGCCCTGTTTGTAGATCCGGAATTGGACTTGGTTGACGCGGCTGTGGAAATTGCAGAAGACAATACCACCAAAGTCGAAGAATGGATGTCTCAAAATAAAATTACGCACATCACGGACCAGCAAGCCAGGGAATGGAATGACAGCAAGGCCAACCTGTTAACTGCCATTGTAAAACCGTGGGTTTTGGTACAACCCCACAAAGTATCATAGAGTTCTCTCAAAATGCATAGCGAACACTTAAAGCGCAAAATCCCCAACCGGAACCATTGATCTCATAAGTCTTGGGTCCCAGCTCCAGATCATCAAAATCGGTGAGCAAATAGCTGATACCTGCTCTTAATCCCCAGGCGTCACCACCCCAATCAGCCAGAATTTGCCCCAATGTCACCGGCCCTTCGACATAGCCTGTGTAGTCGTAATTGTTGGAAGAATCATGGTCATCTTCCCATAACTCACGAGCATTGTACTTACCCTTACCTAGACCAACTACTAGAATTATTCTGGCATATCGATCACTGCCGAATGGCACAAAGTTTACTGTAGCAACACTGTTTTGGATCGCGTATTCCTTTCGAAGTTCAAAATGTTCGCTTGCACCATAGATGTTTAATTGTTTTACTCCAATCCCCATGAAATCAAACAGGTACAACTCCGCCCCGGCATGTCCAATCCAACTGATATTGTTAACGAAGGTATTTGCGTCTCTAAATTCATCAGCCTCATTAAAAAACTGGAATCCAAAACCCAAGTCAAATACCAGGGTTTGATCGTTTTCAGCACGGATTGAATTGCTGAATAATTGTAGAATCGAAAACAGTATAAAAATCGTCAAGTAATGTCTCTTCATTCCCTCCTCCCATTATATCGTCCACTAACTTAGTCCTGCATTATACCACAGTTTGATTCAATTTTTGTACAAATCCAATTATTGGAGATTGAGAAACCGGCTAAAGCCAGAGATTATGGTTCTAGCCGGATAAGAGAATCGAATGATTTATCAAGGGGATTGTTTTTTTGTTTTGAACAATTCGACGAATTGGTCTAACCGATTTGAAATGTCTTCTCAATAAAAGACTTAAAAAGTTCGGCAATCGGAGACATACTGCGTTTTGAACTCCAGGTAAGAAAAAAGCTTCGTTTCAGGTCCACACCAGTGATTCGCAAAGCATGCAGTTCGTTGCTTTTCAGTTCATTGGAAACGGCCAGGGGTGAAAGCACGGAAACCCCTAATTGTCCTTTAATTCCGGCTATAACGCCATTTGTATCACGAATCTCTGAAACGACATTCACATCGTCAAAATCGAACCCGGCGTTTTTTAATCCTTTACGAAAAGAGTTCCAGGTTCCTGATCCATTTTCTCTTTTGATAAAGGGTTCTTTTTTAAAGGAATCGAAGCCGATTTGGTCTCTTTTTGACCATTTGTGGTTTTTGGGAACAATCAGCATCATTTCATCGGAAATTATTCTTCTTTGGTGGATGCTTTTGTGTTCGGAAAGAGAGCCCACAATTCCAATTTCTGTCTGCCCTTCGTTAAGTTTTCGAATGATGCTATCAGTACTGTCAATATCCAGTAAAAAAACAACATTTGGAAAGTCCTGACGAAATGCAGCCATCAGCTCAGGAAGAATGTATACACCAGGAATGGTACTTCCGCCAACGGCCAAACTGCCTTTCATCTCACCCAGAAAATCACTGATTGCCGCCTCTGCCTTTGCCTGTAGCGCAATCAGTCTTTTTGCATATCCAAATAAAATCTCTCCGGCCTTTGTTGCGATAGCCTTTTTGCCGATTCGGTCTATTAGTATGCATCCCAGGTGGTTTTCAAGCTGTTTGATGTGACTACTCACGGTCGGTTGTGCCAGCCCACAAGCTTTTGCAGCCCCAGAAAAGCTTTTATACTCAATAACATTTATAAACACAAGCAATTGCCAAAATCCCATATGCCCTCCCAAAACTATGCGCCCAGTAAAAATTATCTATAGCAAATTAAAAATGTATTTATATAATCTATTTGTCAAATAGATATTTTAGATATAATCTCATAATTTTATGATCAAGCCTTGATTTATCAATGTTTTTCAAATCAACAATGGTATTCAATTCAGTTAAACAGATTCTTTATTCAGGTTTTACCTGGATAATTGCCTTGGTCTTCCTGGTTGCAGGTATTCAAAAACTAACCGATCCGGAAACTTTTGTTGTATTGATAGATAGCTATGGATTAGTGTGGGATTCGTTTTTGTGGCCTCTTGCCATACTATTGCCACTTTTAGAAATTGTGTGTGCCATCGCCCTGGTTTTCAGAAAGCAATGGGCTGTTATTGCGCTAGGGGGGCTTACGCTGATGTTCATTGCTGTGTTGTCCTATGGGATCTGGATGGGTTTGGATGTCGATTGCGGTTGTTTCGGAACAGGAGATCCGGAGTACAAGGCCTATTCGAGTTTGCATTCGGCCCTATATAAAGATTTAGTCCTTCTGGTGGGAATCGGGTATTTGCTTGTTTTTAACAAATCAAAAGTTACAGCTTCTAAATGGTTTATTATCAATGCCTTAAGGAGATCAGTTTTTAGAAAATCTGTGAATATGAATTCAAGAGCCTGAATCCGAAATAAGTAGCGACACGCTCCAATCCATTGTATTTAAAAACCAAATATCAAAAGAAAGGATTATGTTTTACAAAAAATCACTTACTATATTCTTATGTTTCATCTCAATCTTCCTATTAGCTGGATGCACCGGTGAGAATAAATTTGAAAAAGAAATCGCTATTGAGGCGTCGGCAATAAAACTGGCTCGTGAGGCTTTTCGAGGGAGTTATAAATTGATCGACACCGACGAACTGAAACAGAAAATCGATGCCAATGAGCCATTGCTATTGATTGATACCATGCCTTATGAAGCCAGTTACAAAAAAAATCATATTCCGACAGCAAAGCATTTTTTATTTCCTATTCCGGAAATGAATTCCTGGAAAGCCGGCGAAACCGGGGGGAAGTCCGAAGGAGATTATGTTGACTTATTGGGCAAAGATAAAACAAAAATGATTGTTGTTTATTGCGGTTTTGTAAAATGCACAAGAAGTCACAATGGCGCCATGTGGGCGGTAAAGCTTGGATATTCCAATGTCTATCGTTACCCTGGTGGTGTTTTTGCCTGGAAAGGTGCCAAATATCCATTAAACTCAATTGACTAGCCGGCAGTCGCTGAGTGCTATTAAACCAAAAAAGGTTCCCTGACACAATGGGGACCTTGCCCAGTTCTGAGTTTGTGTTGGGCAGGTTTACCTTTCGGAAACAGCCTTTCTTTTATCTAAAGTGTTTAGCCGCTCAATTGCTGTTGCTCGAACGCTTTGACCCTCATTCTTTTCCGACATCTGTTGAATCAAATTCTTATCATCCACTTTGTTAAGGAAGTGGATCCGTTCACTAAGATCCGAATGCAGGTGCTTGGGCACAAACAGCTCTCTGAACTCCATGCTTTCTTCTATTTTTTTTGGGCCAATCAGATTTCAAGACCTTGTTAAAATCTCATAGACCACCTGTTTTGACCAAACTAAATTGGTATCAAGTTGAGAATGCGCATGTCAAAAATAACTGTTTGCGGACAGAAAAGGAGGTCTGTGCAGCGGAAAAAGTAGGTGGACCGGAAAATATTTGGTGCACTCCTCAAAGACGGGTGATTGCTGAACCACCTTTTTTTATATAAGATCTGGTTTTGCGAGCGGTCTGTTCTTAAACAGGGAAGTAAAGAAAGGGCGTTGATATGAAAATTGAAGAGTACAAACCTGTGTTTTACCCAAAGAGTTTATTGTTGGTCGGGGCTTCTTCCAATCCCTTTAAGTTCGGCGGGTTGTTTCTACAGGCACAATTGTCGTTTGGGTTTAAAGGAAAAATCTATCCTGTCAATCCAAAGGGTGGCGAGCTTTTTGGGATTGCGGCCTATAAATCAATTCAGGAAGTTACCGACCCGATTGATCTTGCTGTGATAACTGTTCCTGCAGCCCGGACCCTGCAAGCAGTTAAAGATTGTGTTGCAATAGGCGTGAAAAGTGTTCAGATCATTACAGCCGGTTTCAGGGAACATAGTGATGAAGGCAGGGAGTTGGAACATCAGATAGCAAATTTGCTTGAAAAAGCAGGTATCATGCTGATTGGTCCGAATTGTTTTGGAGTGTATTCTCCACAGGTTGGTTTGACCTTGATTCCCGGAACCGAATTTCCCAAAGATCCGGGAAACGTGGGATTTTTCTCCCAAAGCGGGGGAGGTGCCTGTGATACAGTGCTTCAATCTTATGGCAGAAGTGTGAGGTTTTCTGTTGCTGTCAGTTTTGGAAATGCAGCAGGGATAGGCCCCGAAGAGATGCTGGAATATTTTGCCAAAGATCCTGCTACAGAGATTGTTGGAGCCTACATCGAGGGAATTGAAGATGGAGAAAGATTCATTTCAGCGCTGAAAACGTGTACCAGGGAAAAACCTGTGGTTATTTTGAAAGCAGGCTTAACGGAACAGGGTCAGAGAGGAACGATAGGCCACACCGGCTCTTTGGCCGGATCAGGAGAAGTGTGGAAATCTGTTATACGCTCCTGCGGTGCCATTGCGGCACATGATCTGCGGGATTTGAGTGACTGCTTGATGGCACTGCAATGTTTGAAGAATTTCAAAGGCAAAGCAGCAGGAATTCTGACTGGTGGAGGTGCACGGGTGGTAGAGGTTCTCGATGCCGCCGACAGGTTCGGTTTTGAAGTGCCTGAGTTGGATGAAGACACAAGGGAAGCGATCCAGACAGTTTTGCCGGAAACAGGGGCTGGTGCAGGAAATCCTGTGGATCTGGCCAATCCCTTTATTTTCCCTGAAATAATCAATCCGGCTGTTTCGGCCTTGGCAGATTTCGGAAAAATCGATTTCCTGGTCCTTCACCAGATTTTATTTTATTCACTTAGCTTTAATGCTGCAGGGAGCGATTCCGAATCTGATCTCTCTGAAAGCCTTAAAGATCAGCATTGCATGATTGCGGAGAATGCCCTTCGGATTTTAAAGAAAACCAACAAACCTCTGGCAATTGTACTGGCTGATATTGCTTCGGACCCTGGCCATATTGCCATTGAAAAAGGTAGGTTATTAGCTCGAAAGTATTATACATCAAAAGGTATCCCCTGCTTTGACAATACAAAAAGAGCATTCTCGGTACTAAATAGAATTCAGAATCGCTCGAATTGAATTTAGAAAGGACATAGCCAATGGAAGAACCCATTAAAAAGCAATATATTTTTGATGATGAAAACAGGAAAGTTGCGGTTCAGTTGGATATCGAAACATTTGAAAAAATTGAAACCATATTGGAGGATTACTCCTTCGCACAGCTGATGTTGAAAAATGTCTCGGATGACAGTCTGGATCTCATTGAAGCCGAAGCATTTTATAAAACCCTTCAAAAAGAGCAATGACAATCAAATTTAAAAAGAAATTCCTGTTTGAATTGGCAAAGGTGCCACAGAATTATAGAAAAGAGATCGAGGAGTTTGTGTTTGAGCAGTTTCCTGCAAATCCTTCTCCCTCTCGCTGGCAAAATATCATTCCTTTGAAACAGGATGCCACTCTTTATAAAATCTTATTCAACGAATTTCGAATTGGTCTGAGAAGAACTGATCGAAATTTAGTATTCGAACGAATCAGACATCGAAATGATATCTATAGGATACAATCGTAGAGCAAGCGTCTACCTACGATTAAAGCACTTCTAGTCTTGTAAAGTCAGTAAGGTATCCAAAAGAAGGAAGTTCCGAAATTCGTCGATTTTTAAAAAGATCTTGTGTTGTGAGTCCTTTAGGCATATAATCGTCAGTAACATCTATCAAACCATAAATGTTTATGACAATTTAGCCGTGAAAAGACGGACAATGGAAAACAATACAGATACGAATAACGAATCAGAAAAAAAAAGTAGGGAGCGCAGGAAACATAAACGTTGGATACTAAGTTCCTATTTTGATACTTATGAGACCAAAATGAACTCGTCTCTGGGCTATCTGGCAGATATTTCTTTTGGCGGTATGATGCTGATTAGCAAATACCCGGTGCAAACCAATATAGTGTTACCACTTAGAATTGAACTAAATAAAGAGGTTGATAAAAATGCCAAAATGCAGGTCATAACCAGGACAGTGCGTTGTGATGAAGACAAAGATTACAAGTATTTCAATATCGGCCTGAAACTGATCGATCTGTCATCTTCCAATCTTGCTATTATCAAGCGACTTATCGAAAAGTACGCTATCTAGCTCACATCTTTTTCATTATTTCGCGAATCGTTCCTTTAATTTCTCATTCACCAGTGGTGGTACCATGCTTTTCACATCGCCGCCAAACGTGGCAGCTTCCTTGACAATGGAAGAACTGGTGAATATCCATTGCAGACCGGACATGAGAAAAACTGTTTGGACATTTCTGTTCAACCGCCGATTCATCAGTGCCATCTGAAATTCGTATTCAAAATCGGATGTCGCTCTTAACCCCCTTAAAATTGCCGTAGCCCCTTTCTGCTCTGCATAATCAACCAGCAACCCGCTGTGGGCATCCACTTCAACGTTTTCGTGTTCCTTGAAGATCTCTTCCAGCATTGCCACCCTCTCATCGACCGTAAACAAAGCACTCCTTTTAGCAGGATTGTGAAGAATTGCCACAATTAAACGGTCAAATAATCTTAAACCACGTTTAATCATGTCCATATGTCCATTGGTAACGGGATCGAAAGAACCGGGATAGATTGCAATACCTTTAGTCATGTATCAGCTATTGTTTTTGGTTTTTAGAACACAGATCCAAAGATGGATAGTGATGAAATCATTCAGGTCGTGTGACTTATCGTTCTACCTTATGCTGATTTTGAAATCAATCGCCAACCGCTTTATTTTAGAGATTTCCAGCAATATCCAGTGATATTGCCCCTGTTTGTCGAGCTGAAAAAAAGATGAAAATATAAAGAACTGTCCCGAAATCTACAAAATTTTCTGATGATAGGCAGGTGGGGATTTGACAATGACATTTTTTTTCGAAGTCGTTAATTTAAAGAGAAACAGATTACCACTCACAATGTAAAAGACCATACAGATGAAATCTATAATTATATTTCAAATCATTATCCTTTTAAATACTTTTGTATACGCTGCTGCCTGGGATGAGGGTAAGGAATGGCTGGAAGTATCCAAAGAATACAAAGATGAAATTCTGGAACAGCTTGAAGATAGTAAACAATTTACAGAAAACCAGCTGGAGGTCATCGATGATTGTTTGAATGAATCAAATGTTAAAGAAGTGCTCAATTGCTTCTCGGGAGGTGGTGTCGAGGGAGCCACCGGTGCGCTGACAATTATCAGAGATGAATTGGAACAAATCAGGGAGCGAATCTGTGGTAAAGGATCATGGAGAAACAAGGATAAATGCCAAAAATTTGGCGAAAGCCTGGATAAGCTCAGAACAGACCTGCAAAAGACCTGGGGGGAGCTACTGCAAAAAGGCAAAGATTATTTCGAACAATCCAATAACTTGCTGTTTATGAAGAGAAAAATCTGTAGAAAGATCAACCAGGATGGATGCTATCGCTGGTTAAATGAACGAATCGACTTAAAATGCAACCCCAAGAAAACCGGTAACGACCCGGCGATCATTGAAAAATGCCGGCTTGATGTTACCCAAGAGGTATGGAATCGCGTCAACAGCCAATAGTAAAATGCAATAACTTCGGAGGCCCATTCACTTTTTTGCTGGCCTTTCTTATTCCTTTTTCAGGGTTAACCATAATTCATCGACTTGTCGCCTGGTATCAGCAAAAGACTTGTCATTATGGATCACATAGTCCGCAAGTTTGACCTTCTCATCAATGGATATTTGGGATTGTAGTATTTTTTTTGCCTGTTCTTCGGTAATTCCATCCCTCTCCATCAATCTTCGGATTTGAGTTGCAGGAGGTGTATAAACCACCAGCAATTTGTGAAAAAGGGTTTGCATCTTTACTTCGATCAACAATGGAACCACAACTTGCACAATGACCTTGGGGTCTCTCTGAATGAGGTTTTCCAATTTTTGAAGATACAATTCCTGGATTCTCGGGTGGGTGAATGATTCCAGCTTTTTTCGCTTTTCAGCATTATTGAAGACGATATCGGATAACCTCTTCCTGTTTAATGTCCGGTTGTCTTCTAAAACCTTATCTCCAAAATATGCCGCTATGTCACTCCAGGCCGGTTTATCCGGTTCAACCACTTCCCTGGCCAGCACATCAAAATCAATTATCGGTGCCCCCAGCTTAGCCAGCATATTCGCAACGGTGCTTTTTCCTGTAGCTATACTGCCGGTTACTCCCAGCAAAAGATGTTTTGAATTTTTATTGTCTTGGTGCTGCATGATGGATAAATTCCAGAAAATTGAGAATTAGCCGGTTGACCTTGTATATTTAGTTCTAATGCTAACCCTGTACTTTTTCAAGAGTTTATCCGGGTGATAGGATTTTTTGGTCTTGCGGAAATTTGGTTTTCCCAGGTCTTGCTCGAAATTGATCCAGTGGTATCTTTCAGAATGTTTATGTGCGAAATTGTGAAACATGTACTGAAAGATGCCTTTAATACTACGTAAACCTTTAGCAAAATGAATCACACACATTCCCGGAATAACTTCTTTTGTGATCAAAAACCCCAGGGGTTTTTGATTGTCATAATAGACAATTCCTGAAAGGCATAACTTGTCCAGATTGCTTAACGCTTCCCGGCAAGGATCATAATCGGTATCGGCTTTTTCCTTTCCAACATCTCCAAGCCATTGATCAAGCACTGAAACAGCATCTTGTAGGGTATCAAAGTTAAGTGGACATATCGACGGATCGCACAGCGTGAGGAATTGAGTCAGCAGGTTTTTTTTTGGTGCCAGTTTTCTTCCGGAGTAATCTAAAAATTTTGTTGTAGAGTAGACATAATCGGAATCATCCCGATTGACGCTGAATGTATAACAGTCGGGATCAAAGTAGCTTAAATCTTCCTTACTGATTGGATAATAGCAATCATATCCTGTTAGCGATTCTTTTAAATAGCCGGGATTGACGTTTTTCAAGCCAAAGACAGGTAGAAGCGTCAAGCTGCCATCATAGGTCAAACCGCTGATAAAAGGGAATTGGCTATCTATCAATCGATACTGATGAACGTGTCTGAACAGGAAAAGGTTGGAAAAACAATATTCGGAAAGGCCATGCCCTAATGGAACAAGCCTTTCCTGAATTGTGGCTTGGTGATGTAAACCAAGCGGTTCTCCTGAAAGGGATTTTCTGGATGTCGGCAAATCTGTCCTAAAAATGCTGTTACAAAATCAGCTTGGAGATAATCTCCTTCATGATCTCTTGGGTTCCACCACCAATGGAAAGAATCCTGTTGTCACGATAGAGCCTTTCTACCAGATATCCCCGCATGAACCCATATCCGCCAAAGATCTGGGTGGCATCAAAGGTCACCTGGTTGCTGACGGTACAGGCAAAATTCTTAGCCATGGATACTTCCTTGATCTGGTCCACACCGGCATTCATTTTTGCCGCAACGCGATAAGTAAACTCCTTGCTGGCTTCCAGCATGGTGGCCATATCAGCCAGCTTATGCCGGGTTACCTGAAAACCGGTCAGGGATTTGCCAAAAGCTTCTCGTTCCTTGGCATATTTTAAGGCCTCCTCCAAACATAGTTCCGATGTCATGTTGGCCATAATGGCCAGGGAAAGCCTTTCTGCCTGGAAGTTTTCCATAATGTAGTAAAAACCCTGGTTCTCTTCACCAACCAGGTTTTCAATGGGAACTTTGCAGTTATCGAAAAACAATTCACCGGTATTGGAAGCCCACCATCCTGTTTTTTTTAACTCTTTGGAAACACTGAAACCCGGTGCATCCGTATCGATGATTAAAAAGCTGATTCCATGAGCACCCTCACCGCCGGTACGCACAGCACAAGTGATCTGACTGGCATGAAGCGCACTTGTGATGAATGTTTTGCTGCCATTAACGATGTAATAATCACCTTCACGCTCAGCGGTTGTTTTCAAATTGGCAACGTCAGAGCCTCCGCTTGGTTCTGTAACAGCCAGGGCGGATACTTTTTCGCCGGCAATAACAGGTTTCAGGTATTTTTCTTTTTGCCCAGGCGTCCCGTGGGCGACGATTGGGGGAAGTGATATCCCATGGGAACCAATACTGGCGACCAATCCCATAGAACCGGATCTGCACAATTCCTCGGTAACGACAACAATGTCGAAGATATCACCTGGCGTTCCGCCGTATTCTTCCGGATAGCCAACTCCCAGAAAACCTAAATCACCCAGCTTCTTGTAAAGATCCCTGGGAAAATCGTTTGCTTCTTCCCATTCTTCAACATGGGGAAGTATCTCCTTTTTTACAAAGTCACGAACTGCTTTTCGGAGCATGTCGTGTTCCTTTGTAAAATAATGCTGGTAGTCTGTTCCTTGATAATTGGTAACCATCGGTTTCCTGTTTTGAAGTGAATGAGTTTGAGTTGTGAACAGATGATCCCAAAAAGAGAAGCGGGGATGACGAGGGAAACAAATTCCCAAATGTAAAATCTAAAATCTAATGACTCTGACTCCGGGTTTAGGCGGATCTTCCGGCATCCCTGCAAATGCCTGAGCAATGGACATCCATTTTTCAGCCACTTCACCTTTTACTTCCAGATTGGTATCAGCGATGTTCCTTCGTTGTGTCACCACCAGGCAGAAATCTTCTGCAGACCCTGATACTGAATTCTCAGCTAAATTCGGTCCCCAAATCCAGTTATCACCAAAAGGGTGATCCAAATTCACCCTAACCGGATCAGCAGGTGCTTCCAGTTGTCGGACCATAAAACTCCAGCCAAAAGTTGTCACTCCCAAGTGGGCGATGTGTTTTATTCTTGCTGCCGGCTTTCTTTTGATTCTTAAGGTGTCGTAAACATCCTGTCCATGAGCCCATGTTTCCATTAATCTGGCTGTGGCAAAGGACTTTGCACTCATATCAGGACCATACCAGGGTAATCTCGCTTTGGGATCAAGTTTGGAAAGTGCATCCACCATAGCTGTTCGATTGTTTCTCCAATCTGCCATTAATTCTTCTACCGGTTTGGCACGATCCACCCGATTGATCACTTCAAACATGCTTTCGCCTGGTTTGATTTCAGCAAGGAAACTTTCAAATTTCTTCATAAATAGTTTCCTGTCCTGGGTTGCCAACTGGGCTGTCGAATCAAAATAGGCGATATGAGCAATTTCGTCTTTAATCGTCCATTCGAAAAACGGGGTGACAGTATTCCATTGTTTCTCGCTCAAACCGGAGACCAGATCATCCAGTTCGTTATATTCGTCGGTAAGATCCTGGCAAATGACGTTCATTAAAACCCCTCCATTTTGCTAATGATCTCACACATCACCTCATTGGCGCCGCCTCCGATAGCGATTAATCTGGAATCCCTAAAGTACCTGGATATCTTCATTTCATTCATGAATCCCAGACCGCCAAACATTTGCAAACAACCATCTGTAACTTTACTGCTAAGCTGACCCGCCAACAGTTTTCCCATGGAAATTTCCCTGGTGACGTCCATACCGGCTTCCTTCATGCGGACAATATGATAAGTGAGTTGTTGCAGGCTTTCTACTTCCGTTACCCATTGCGCCAGGCGATGCCTCAGCACTTGTTTGGACATCAAAGGTTTACCAAATACGACTCTTTGGCGAAGATGTTCAACAGTCATATCGATCACATTCCTCATGCTCACATACGCCATGGGCAGCGCTGAGAAGCGTTCATGTTGAAACTGCTGCATCTGGTAGATAAATCCTTCACCTTCTTTTCCAATCAGGTTTTCAACAGGAATCTTCATATTGTCAAAGAACAATTCAGCGGTATCGCTACTCCGCATACCCATCTTGTCCAGCTTTTTGCTGATATTAAAACCGGGAATATCAGTGGGAACAACAATCAGGCTGAATGAATGATAGCCTGGTTCATCACTGGTTCTGGCCAGCAATGTCAAAAAATCAGCTTGCGTTCCGTTGGTGATATAGGTTTTGGAACCGTTTAAAATGTAGTAATCGCCTTCACGTTTGGCTGTGGTCTTCAATGCGGCTACATCTGAACCGGCGTCTGGCTCGGTGACGGCAATGGCAGCCACCAGATCACCATCTACAGCTGGTTTGAGATATCGTTCTTTTAAATAGTCAGATCCGAACTGGTCAATAGCCGGTGTGGCCATATTAGTCTGTACCGAAATAGCCATGGGAATACTGCCGCATTCAATATTGCCCAATTCCTCCAGAAAGGCCAATTCATACCAGTAGTCCAGTCCCTGTCCACCCCATTTCGGATCATAACGAATGCCGAGAAATCCAAGATCTCCCATCTTTTTAAACAGATCATGCAAAGGAGTCATTCCCTGCTCTTCCCATTCATCCACATATGGATTGATCTCTTTTTTTACAAAGTCTCGGACAGCTTTTCTCACCTGGTTGTGTTCTTTGGTAAAGTATAGATCTTTAGTCATTTCGACTTCCTTTTGATGGTTATGATTATGTGATCAATTGAATGACATGAATTGAAAACAAACTTGCATGAAATAGTTATCAGTTATCCGCTATCAGTTTGTTGTGAAAGCTTCCCTTTCTGTAATGTTGTTTTTTCAAAAGATAAAGCACCACTTGATCAGTGGGATGGCTTTTTATGTTCTCATCCATTTTTGTGGAATTGTTCCAAAAACTGATAACCGATTGCCGATAACTGATAACGATTCACCTTTTTTTATTGAAGTATTAGCCTCATGCATATTTTCAAATCGGATTAAAAATGTTTGTTAATAGACTAATATAGATTTTGGAAGATCAACAATTTTGGCTCTCAAGTATTCACCCAGGGTTTTAGCCTGTGGATCGTTTCTAACAGAGGCAGCGACTCCTTCTCCCAGAACACCCTTGATATAAAAATTTATGGCAAGCAGGTTAGGGAGTTCGTATCTTTCAATTTCAAACGGTTGAAGGTCCGGCAGCAACTCCTTAAGTTTATCTGCTGTCAGAAAACGGTTTAGAAACACATATGCTTCCGGTGATTGCCCCCACACGCCCAGGTTTGCATTTCCGCCTTTGTCTCCGGATCGAGTGGCAAAAGCTCTGCCAAACTGTGTGGTTTGGATTTCACATAAGGGAGGTTCAGGAAATGAAACTTCAAAAGGTGTTACAACTGAATCGGTTGGAGTAGATTCCGTGGGATCAACGATGATTTCCCTCTCTCCAAGCATGACTCGCTGTTTGATATGGTTGTTGGATACCAGGGCCGGCCAGTGGAAAATGGTTGGAGATCCGTTTCCCGGGGGCGCCGTCATCGTGAATCCGGGGATATTTGCCAGGGCTAATTCAACGGTAGCTGATGAGAAGGGTCTTCCCACCTTGTTTGGATCGGGGTCCAGAACGGATACTTTCAAATGGGCATTTGCTTCTTCATTGCTATTGGGATTTTCTTTATCGCTTCGAATCAGCTGTACATCCACCTTTTGAAACTGATTTTTTCCTCCCAATGCTTCAAATAAGGATTCTTCCACAATTCTGGCTTTTTCTTCGATCTCCAGTCCTGTCAGCACAAAGGTCATGGAGTTTTTATACCCTCCCATATTGTTGATACAAACCTTTGTGGTGGGTGGAGGCGGCTCTCCCTGTACTCCCTTCACCTCCACCCTGTCGTCTGCCTGTTGACTGATTTGAATGGTGTCAAATCTGGCAGCGACGTCCGGAGTCAGATATTTGGGTTCCCGGACTTCGTATAACAGCTGGGCGGTGACGGTACCGACGGAAACCAGTCCCCCTGTTTCCGGATGTTTGGTGATAACGAAGGAACCGTCATTATGGATTTCTGCAATCGGAAATCCAACATTGTTAAAACTTGGGACCTCATGGATAAACGAATAATTACCCCCGGTAGCCTGTGCACCACATTCAATAATATGACCCGCGGTAGCAGCTCCTGCCAGCCTATCCCAATCTGTCTTGCTCCAGCCGAATTTCCAGGCAGCAGGACCCATCACAAGGGCTGCATCAGCCAGTCTGCCTCCCACCACAATATCAGCTTCCTGCTCCAAAGCCTCAGTGATACCGAATCCACCCAGGTAGGCGTTGGCAGTGATTGATTGGGCCTGGGCTTCTTTTAATGAAATATTCTTGTCAAGATTTTTAAATTCCTCACCCTGGTTTTGTAATTCTTCCAGACGCCCCATGAGATTATCCCCTTCAATATAGGCGATTTTGGGTTTCAGTCCCAGGTTTCCTGCCAGTTCTTCAAGTTTTTCGGCCAGCGATTTGGGATTCAGTCCCCCGGCATTGGAAACAATACGAATATTCTTATCCAGGCACTCACCCATGATCTCTTCCATTTGCCTCAAAAAAGTCGATGCATACCCTCCATCAGGGCTTTTTAGGACTTTTCTGAAAAGAATAGCCATGGTCAGTTCTGCGAGGTAATCGCCTGTAAGAATGTCGATAGGACCTCCCTGGACCATCTCTTTTGCCGCACTGAATCTATCGCCCAAAAAACCACTGGCATTGGCAATGATGAGTTTGTCATCGTGCAGGGTGTTTTTTCTTTTCATGGGATCTCCTTTTCTCTATTTGCCGACAAAATTCGGTTCTCGTTTTTCCAAAAAGGCTATAATTCCCTCTTTTGCGTCTTCAGTTGAAGCTATAGCTCCCAATTGACTGCACAAGTAATCGACTGCTTCTTCAAACGGTTTGTCAGCCATTTGGTAAAAGGCTTCCTTGCCGATTTTCATACCGATGGGACTCTTTCCGGCCAGGTTTTTAAGAACGTCGTTTACCTCGTTATCCAGCTGGTCGGAAGGAACAACCCGTGTAACCAATCCCATATCAAGGGCTTGCCGGGCAGTTAACTTTTCTCCGAGCAAACACATTTCCATTGCTTTTTTCCGTAAGACATTACGGAAGATCAAAGCACCGATCATCATGGGAAACAAACCGACATTAACTTCCGGTGTACCGAATTTGGCATGTTCGGCGGCGATGACGATGTCGCAGGAAAGCATAAAACCGGTTCCTCCTGCCAGACAATACCCATTGACCCTGGCCACTGTAGGTTTGGGATAACCGGCAATTCTCTTCAGAAGGTCTGCGTAGTCCTGGAAAGCGTCCAAGCCATCTTCACTGACAGCTCCGCCAAGATCTGCCCCCGAACAAAAAGCCTTTTCCCCGGCTCCCGTGATACAGATGACTCTCACGTTTTCATCTGATTCGGCGTCATTGAGATATTGATGACATAGTCTCGTCACCCCCGGGCTGATGGAATTTCGTTTTGCTTCCCTGTTGATGGTTATGTAAGCGACCCTGTTTTCAACTTTGTAGATCAATTCCTGTTCTGACATACTCTCTCCTTTTTATTTTTCCTTATTCTTCGTCAGATTCTGTTTTTTCGATATCTACCAGGATTTCACCGGGCGATACCTTATCGCCTTCTGCTGCGTTTACCGCAATGACCTTTCCTGCGAACGGAGCGTTTAAAGTGGTTTCCATTTTCATGGCAGAGAGCACCACAACACCCTGTCCTTTTTCTACCTTATTACCTGTCTCCACAAGCACGGAAACCACAACAGATGGCGTTTGAGGTGTGACTTCCGTTGGCAATTGTGAGTTTCCACCTTTTTTCTTTGGACGTTGTGTCAGCAGGTCGGCATCCTGCACCTGATAGGCAACGCCGTTGATGACGATGAATTTTCCATCCTTTGTATCACTGACAAACGCATTCACAGCTTTTCCATTTACCTTCAGGTACAACTGATGATCCGACACCACACTGTAGTCAACCTGGTAGTCGGAATCATCTATGGTTGTCCTGATTGCCGAATCATTTTCGATTTCGACCTGTATCGACTTTGTTTCGTCGTTGAGAGTTAAGTTATAGTCCATGGCCTTTTACATTTGGGATTTTAGATTTTGCAATTGGTTTGCTTTTATAGATGTTAAGTCGAAACTTTTGGTGTATATCAATCAAACGGTAGGGCGGGGCTACGTCCCCGCCGAAAATCTCTAAGCCATTCTCCAATTGCCTAATGTAAAAAACGGAGACGGGATCTCATCCGTCGCGTTTACTACCGATTTCTTCCTTCTGTTGGCATTGATTGCATCAACAACAAAAGCAATTCTGGCAAGATCCTCTTCCTTGAAATCCGGTTTCCAATCCTGAAAATGAGTTTCGATAAAATCCGTGAACACGTCGCCTTCCTGGAAAGGTGTAGATTGCAAGACCTCGATTAAAAAAGGAATGGGGGTTTTCACACCGAGCAGCACGTATTCTTTAAGGGCTTTTAACATGCGTTGAATGTTTTGCTTCCTGTTTTCAGCATGGGTCACCAGCTTGGAAATAATCGGATCGTAATCCATAGGCACTTCAAAACCGGAATAGACACCACAATCGTTTCGAACTCCCGGTCCCGAAGGTTCCTGTACGTATTCGATCTTGCCGGGTGAAGGAAAAAAATTGTTCTCAGGATCTTCCGCGTAAACCCTGCATTCAATGGCGTGACCTCGACCAACGATATCTTCCTGCTTCATGCCCAGTTCCTCTCCGGAAGCGATCAGCAATTGCTGGCGCACCAGATCAATGCCGGTAATCATTTCCGTTATGGGATGTTCAACCTGGAGGCGGGTATTGACTTCCAGAAAGTAAAAGTTCTTATCCTTGTCCAATAGAAATTCCACCGTTCCGGCATTGACGTATCCAGATGCTTTGGCAGCAGCTACCGCTGCTTCTCCCATTTTTGCACGCAGCGCATCATCAACTGCGGGGGAAGGGGTTTCTTCAATGATCTTTTGATGTCGCCTCTGGATCGAGCATTCACGTTCCAGGACGTGAACGGCATTGCCTTGGTTGTCGGCAAGGATTTGGAACTCGATATGCTTGGCTTTGTCAAAGAACTTTTCCAAATAGATGGTGCCATCTCCAAAGGCCGATTCGGCTTCTCTGGAAGCAGCGAGGCAGGATTCCTCAATTTCATTGGCTGTTTTCACAATCCTGATACCTTTACCACCTCCACCTGCGGAGGCTTTAATCAATACAGGATAGCCGATCTCTTCAGCTACCCTGGCCAGGGTCTTAGGATCCGGTTCAGCCTGGGTCATTCCGGGAATAACCGGAACGCCCCCTTTTATCATGATGTTCCTGGCAGTGATCTTATCACCCAAATCTTTGATCACTCCGGCAGGGGGACCGATAAACACGATGCCTTCATCTTCACAACGTTTGGCAAAACCTGCATTTTCTGCCAGAAAGCCATACCCGGGATGGATACCTTCTGCCCCTGTTTGCTTGGCAGCATCAATAATTTTATCAATATTAAGATAACTCTGGGCGGGTTCGGATTCTCCCAGGTAAACCGCTTCATCAGCTTCCAACACGTGAATAGCTTCTTTGTCGACGTCGGAATAGACCGCAACAGTCGAAATACCCATTTCCCGGCAGGTAAATAAAACTCGTCTGGCAATTTCGCCTCGGTTGGCAATCAATATTTTTTTGAACATGATCCGTCCTTATCTGGTTAAATAAGCAGTGAGTTATTGTTACATTCGGAAAATTCCATGCCCGTACTCATCATCTCTGACAGGAGCATTCAAGGCTGCCGAAATTCCCAATCCCAATGTATCCCTGGTTTTGGCTGGATCAATGATGCCGTCATCCCACATTTGGGCTGTACTATAGTAAGCGTTGCCTTCTTTCTTGGCGTTTTCCATCACCGGTTGTTTGATGAAATCCACTTCTTCAGCTGTCAATGGTGGTTTGCCCAGTCGTGCATTTTGATCATTGGTAATGGAGACTAAAACACCCGCTGCCTGTTCTCCTCCCATCACACCGATTTGTGCATTTGGCCACATCCAGAGAAAGCGAGGGGAATAGGCTCGTCCGCACATAGCGTAATTTCCGGCACCAAACGAGGCACCTACAATGGTGGTGAATTTAGGCACAGAAGCGGTAGACACGGCATTTACAAGCTTGTGACCGTTCTTGGTAATGCCGCCTTGTTCGTAGGCCTTACCAATAATAAAGCCGGTTATGTTTTGCAGGAAAAGCAGTGGGATTTTGCGTTTGTCGCAGATTTGAATGAACTGCGTGGCTTTCAAAGCGCTGTCTGAAAAGAGAACTCCGTTGTTACCAAGGATTCCCACCGGGTATCCGTGTATATTAGCCCAGCCGCAAACCATGGTAGTTCCGTACAACTCCTTAAACTCCAAAAATTCACTGCCATCCACAATGCGGGCAATCACTTCCCGGATATCGAACGGTTTGCTTAAATCGGGACTGACAATCCCATACAGCTCCTTTGGATCGTAAATCGGAGGCTTTGGCTCCTTCATCGTCAGTTTATGTTTGTCCGGAGCCGGGAGATTTTTAACGATTTTGCGGATGGTCCGGATGGCATCTTCATCATCTTCTGCAATATAGTCTGATACACCGGATTCCATGCAATGCAGGTTGGGGCCACCCAGCTCGTCAGCAGTCACTTCCTCACCGGTAGCAGCTTTCACAAGTGGCGGACCACCCAGGAAGATAGCACCATGTCCTTTGACGTGAACGATCTCATCGCACATGGCTACACCATAGGCGCCGCCGGCTGTGCACATTCCCATGACGGCTGCTATCTGTGGTATTCCCATTTTGGACATCATGGCCTGGTTGTAAAAAACGCGGCCTCCGTCCCATAAATCAGGGAAAATCTCTGATTGCAGGGGTAAGTAAGCGCCAGCCGAATCGATCAGGTTGATGGATGGGAGACGGTTTTCCATGCATACCGCCTGCATGCGCAATCCCTTTTGCACGCTCAGCGGATACATGGAACCACCCTTAATAGTAGCATCGTTAATGGAGATACCGACTTCCCTGCCTTCCACGATGCCAATCCCTGAGAGATATCCTGCCCGATGGATCTTTCCATCGTATAAATCCTTGGCCGCCAAGGGAGCAATCTCTAAAAATGGCGTGTTTTTGTCCAATAACAATTCCAGCTTCTTTTTTGCCGGAAGTTTGCCCGATTCCTTTTCCCTGGCTATCGCCTTTTCCGATCGTTCCTCAGCGGCCCTTTTCAGCTCGGATTGAAGATCCTCTACCAAAGCTGTCATATCTTCGTAGTTTTTCTTGTACTGATCCGAGTTTTTATCGATCTTTGTTTCAATAACGTCCATAAGAATCCACTTTGTTATCAGTCCTACAGTGCTTGCTGTAAGAAGTTAAATTCCGGAATAATGATGATTAAACAAAATGATCATTCAATTCGCGTGTTAGATTCCACACATATCTTTAATTCCACCGATCAGATAAGCAACGGCATCCTTTCCTATCTGATCCAGGTTTTTTGATTTTTCACGGGAAACCAGGTAATGCGAAGCAATACTTTGGTAAATCCCCATGATACTGACTGCAATAACTTCAATGGAAACGGGACTGGGAAAGCTGAACCCCATATTTTCGCTCATCCGTTGTAATGCACCACTGATATCCTTGATGAAGTTATCGTGTAGTTTTCTTCGATGTTCATCGACCAGGGGGCTTTGTCCGATAGACTCCCGGTACATAATGGCCACTTTTTCTGGATATTTATGGCAAAACTCATCAAAGAACATGTGGCCTGCATTCATAAAACCTTCCAGGGTCGAATCCGCATTCTTAAACTCTGCACCAATTCTGGAGCGAAACAGGTAAGTGATCCCATCCAACAACTGAATCAGCAGATCTTCCTTGTTTTTAAAATAAAAGTAGACAGTCCCCACCGATACTTCAGCCAGATCGGCTATTTTATTAATACTTGTCTGGTGATACCCCTCTTTTACAAACAGGGATTCAGCAGCATTCAAGATTGTCTGATATCGTTCTTCCCTCTCGCGTTGCCTGCGTAATGCACTTCGAGATAAAACTTCACCGTCGCTTTTTGCTAATGCTTTGCCCATTCTTTCTTTTCTTTGATGTTTCCAAATCCCCATTTCAAAAAACAATTAACGTTCTAAAAGAGGACTTAAAAGTTGAACTGAAATATTTTATTGAATTAGATTCAATCTCTGAACAAAACTTAAAATGCTGATGATAAGATGTCAAGAAGTTATTTGTTTTTAATTTAATGACTGGTGTTATTCTTTAACGGCTGATTTTAAAGGACTTGGAAGAAGTTAGTTCTTGCAGTCTAGTTGAAAAGTTAGTGCAACGCTTACACGTCGCTTGCCGAATATATCTATCTTAAGTTAGGCACAACCTCCTTTAAGGCGGCCTTTCCTGAATCTGATACAAGAATTACGGCAATTCCTCCTTCAGCCAGATCTTTTTCCAGGGCCAGCGCTTTTTCTTTTGGCGCAAAATAGGCTTCAATGCCATATTTGATTCGAAAATAGGTTCTGTCCTCTTCCCACCGACGATTTTGGATTCTGCCGCGAATAAAGACCCCGCTTTCAGGTGGTGCCAGAGATACTTTCTCAAAACCATATAGTCCATTTTCGACAGTTACCAGTTGAATATAAACAATTTCCCCGTTTCGCAAATCTTCATAACTCGGGAATTTCTTTTCATCGATTCTTGAGATATCATAATTTAATAAAGCATAGTTACCTCGAAACATGGAGCGCGGATCTACCGGTATTGTCTTAAGTCTTATTTCCTTGCCGAACCATAAAGGGACGGACGCGCTTACATACTCTCCAACGAGCACGCTGATTTGAAAAAACACAGCGATGGCAATTCCAATCACAATTATATTTTTTTTCATAGTGCTGTCTCCGAATTCAAATGTCTTTTCCAATACTTAGCTGCACCCAAAAGTATCATCGCGAAGAATGCAAACAAAACAGCACCCCCAATGTAATTGCCGATCAGATCAATATAGCGCAGGAAGGCTGTTGCGAGTACCGTTGAAACGCCGAGATAAAAATAATGGGATATACCGCTGTGAATACCCCTGACTATCAGCCAGATTCCCATTCCAACCAGGGCAAGATTGAAAAGGATTTGAAGAAACCGGAGTTGATACTCCCACTGCAGAAAAACAACGCCCATAAATGAAACAGCAAAAAGTCCCAATATCGCCAACAGGGGTTGAACCCGGTATGATCTGATAACCAGGGCAATTGAACCTGCAATTAATGTTAAAACAATCAAACTGGATGAAATCAAATGATTCCAGTCAGCATTGATCAGTTCTCTCCAGGGATCTTCAAAACTCATCACCAGCATAAATACAAGTCCGAACCGAAGACTCCAAACGGCAAGCAGCGAACCATAATCCTTTGCTTTCACATTTTGAAAGCCATATAGAAAGTGACTTAACCCGTAGATAAAGATAAACAGGGCTGTGCTGACAAACACATGTTCAGGATGAAAATCCAACAAACGGGTATCCCGCCATAAAAATGCCAGGGAATAATTTAACCAAATGCCAATATTTCCGATCGTTACCAGAAAAAGCAGGACATTTTGCTTGTTTTTGATTAACAGATAAAGAGCCGAGATGAAAAACAATGGGAACACTGACGGATAAAATCCTATATTGGATTCCAGAAAAAACCAGGTTAAAGCCAAAAGAGAACTGAACAATGTCAGCCAGGAACTTCCAATTAGCAGTGCAATGGGCAGCGAACCCATTGCCCACCAGAAAATCCCATCTGGCATGTGTTCTCCCAAATGGTAGATCTGGGCAATGAGGATTATGGAAGATCCGTAAAGAATGTTTCCCAGAAAGAATGTAAACGTCGCGGCATTCAATTTGCCTTTTTTGTATTGGAACAATCCAAATAGCTGCACTAACCCGGTAGAGGTTATGAGCCCCCCCATTCGCACTGCCCGTGGAATGTCATCCCAGTTCGCTCCAATAAGGGTGATGAGGGAAAGTCCAATGAAAATAATGCCCAGGGCGATCAACACATGGTACCCGACATGGCTGCTTTCATTCTGATCGTAATTGGCTCCGTATAAGTCGCAGATTTGCTCAGCCTGGCTTTTGGAGATAATGCCGGCTTTAACCCAGGTTGTCGATTCTTTGGCAAGATCTCTTTTTAGTAGTCTGATTAGTCGCATATTACTTTTAAGATAATAGATGATTTATAAATTTTAGATTTTGGGATGAGACAAGGCTTTAATGGTTCGCTGTTTGTTGTTTCATGTCATGCCGGACTTGATCCCATAAGCGCTTAAATAAGGTAAAGTTTTGATAAATTCTGTTGACGAACGGTAGGGCGGGGACGTAGCCCCGCCCTACCGTTTGATCTGTATTCCAAATTCTGTTAATTAAGCGCCCCGCCCTATCATTGGCTAGATTGCTCATTACCCTATGTTTTTAATAAAAAGAACTTTGGGGTCACCCGGTTTGTTGTAGTCAAGAGTGACCTGGACGCCTTCCAGTACTGCGTTGCCCGGTTTAATGTTAAATCCAATGTGGGTGTGAAAGGCGATGGAATCTTTGTTTACCGGAGAAGTACAGGCTTTAACGATAGTTCGATTGTGTTCACGGCAGATTCGATAGAAATGCTCGTATAAATGACGACCAATTCCCTTTCCATGATGATTAGGGTCAACTCCTGCAAAGTGAATATACCCCTCATCCGGCTCAGCGGGTGAAAGAAATCCTACCAGAAAAGCCACCAGCTTTTCATTTTCTTCAATAACAAAAGACGTTTTGTAAAAGTGATTTAAAAAAAGTCTGGGTAGCATATAGGTTAGATCACGTCCTCCCCACCAATCTTTCATTACTTCAATAAGCCTGGAATGATCTGTGGGTTTGGACTGTCTGATTTCCATTCCTTTTGGTAAATCCATGTTCCAACTCGTTAAAAATAAAAATGTTCTTGTTTATGATCACAGAAAAAAAGCGGTATCTGCCAATGAAGTTTAATCTCACTATGATTGAAGTCTTAGACAGTTATTACCTGATTGTCAAAATTTGTTGTTACTTAAATCTACTGCAATGCAGTATTGACAAAGGATAGAGGATAACATTGCATGCCGCGAAGCGAGTCATTATTTATTCTGAATGTTGACCTCTGATTTTTTTCATCGGTTGAACAATGTTCGAAATTTTAAAGCTGGAGAGCATGCACAACCGTGACGCAAAATCTGCGTGAATTACTTTCTTTGTGAACTGAGCCGTATAAATCGAGCGCTTTTTCTTTTCTTGACCTCCCAGGCACGATTTCCTACTATTTCTCCTGGACAGCAAGAAGGCAACGATTACAATCGAGGGAAGGAATGTTGATCAATTATCCATAACGGATGACTCTTATCGCTGCTGGCCTGATCTATCCTTTTCACTACCAATAATCGCAACATTTAATTCCGGTTGAGTCACGGTTTTTAGACGTTCCTGGCTGAAAACAAGGCGAACAGATGCCGGTCAACAATGCAATTAGACTATGAAACGTTCAATAATAAAAAGTACCGGAAGATATGTACCGGATCGCCATGTTACCAATCATGAACTCACGGAACTAATGGATACATCCCATGAATGGATTGTCCAGAGAACCGGGATAGAAGCCAGGTACTGGGTCAAAGAAGGTGAAGATGTCGGAGCATCGGATCTTGGATGTGAGGCGGCAAAGGTGGCTTTGGAACGCGCAGGCTGGTCTCCTGAAGATTTGGACCTGATTGTTTTTGCAACCATGACCCCGGATGTGAATGTTCCGGGTTCCGGAGCATTTCTGCAGGATAAGCTTGGTGCCAAAGGTGTTCCTGCGTTGGATATACGTCAGCAATGCACGGGCTTCCTGCATGGTCTGGAAATCTGTGATGCCTATATTCGTAGTGAAAAAGCGGATAAAATCCTTTTGGTGGGAGCGGAATTTCAGAGTCGCTATCTCGAGGTCACTACAGCTAATCGTGACACGGCTGTGATATTCGCCGATGGGGCTGGAGCTGCCTGCATCGAAGCAAAAGAAACCGAAGAAAACATTGGCATTATTACCTCGGTCCTGCATGCAGATGGCAAACACTCACAGGCTCTAAGGGTCGGACTCCCTGCCAGAAAGTCAGGTCAGCCTATCAATAAAACTATTATTGAAAACCAGGAGCATTTCCCTTTCATGGATGGAAAAACGGTCTTTAAGCTTGCTGTCACCCGATTGCCCAAGGTGACCGAAGAACTGCTAAACAAAGCGGGAATGCAGTTGGAAGATATCGATATGTTTCTGGCACACCAGGCTAACCTTAGGATCAATGAAGCCTTTCGAGACCGCATGAAAATCCCGGAAGAAAAAATGTACAACAACATCCAGCGCTACGGAAACACCACTGCCGCAACTATCCCCATTGCTTTTGATGAAATGATCGAGCAAAAGCTGGTAAAATCGAGTGATACAGTGATGTTTATCGGCCTAGGCGCCGGACTAACCTGGGGCGGGGTGATTTATAAGATGGTTTAGAATATTGAGAGTTTAGGAACCAAGGTCGAAATGGTTCTTCGTTGTCAGACCGTATCGAAGTTAAGTTTATCCTAAAATTTAGTGGATCCGTCGTTTCTTGTTCGAAGCTGCAAGTTTCGCTGCTCATGATCCACCCTACGGTTAAACTATAACTATTTGAATTATTTGACAGGTTGTAGGGGAGATCAAGTGAAGCGGGTCCACCGACCCATAGTTTGACATCGTCTATAAGGCCGGAATGACCGGAGCTAAGACTAGGGTAATTTTAACGAATTCTCGTTTTTAAAGCTCTAGTGCCGAAGCAATCTTCTCATAGTGATAGTCTGTGTCGCCCAGGATGTATTCGAAGGCTTTGGCTCTTCTGTAGAACAAACCAATGTTGAATTCCCTGGTGGTGCCGATACCACCGTGGATTTGAACGCCTCGCTCAGTAATAAACTTATATTTTTCGTTCACCTGTGCTTTCAGGGCGGAAATCTCCTTTTCTGCTTCCATTCCCTCATCAATCATCCAGGCCACCTTGTGCAGATAGTATAAGCTGGTGTCATAAGCGATGCGCATGTCTGCCAGATAATGTTGAATGGCTTGAAATCCGCCGATTGGTGTTCCGTATTGCTCTCTTTGCTTGGCATAAGTGTTGGTCATTTCAATAGACTCTCCACATCCGCCCAGCATTTCAGCACATTTGGCCACGGTTGCTTTGGCCGACATTGTTTCCAGAATTTCCCATCCTTTTCCCGGCTGACCGATCATGTCGCTTTTTTCAACACGAACGTTGTTAAATCCCACGATGCAATTATTATCCTTGCCGATACCATTTAATTTTTGACAGCTGATACCATCCGCTTTTGCATCAATAAGAAACAACGTAACACCTTCCGAAGCGCGGGAAGCAACAATCAGCTTGTCGGCAATGTTGGCATCCAGCACAAAATACTTCTTGCCATTCAGAATGTAAGCGTCACCATCCTCTTTGGCTTCAAGATGAATACCAGATTCTTTATAGCTACCATCCTCTTCATATTGAGCAAGCGCCATCAATAGTTTTCCTGATGCGATAGCCGGCAGCAGTTGTTCTTTTTGCTCTTCTGAACCGCCTTCCATTATGGCGATGCCACATAAGACAACCGTCGAGAAGAAGGGACTTGGAAACGCTTTTTTGCCCATTTCTTCCATGATGATTGTTAGATCCACAAAAGGATCTCCCAATCCGCCGTATTCTTCCGGAAAATGAAGTTCCATCCATCCCAGTTTGGCCATTTTCTTCCAGATTTTCCTATCAAATCCTTCCTCACTGTCCTCTATCTCCCGCACTGTATCAAACGGGCATTCCTTGGAAATGAATTCGTCTACTGATTTTCTCAGCATTTCTTGTTCTTTCGTGAAGTCAAGGTCCATGTCTTATCCTCTGTTGGCAACTGGCTATTGGCATTTAGCAGTTGGCTTTTAGTTTGATTTGTTATCGTGTCTTATCTTTTTTATGAATGCCGTCAGCATTTTCATAATTGTCGTTATTTTGCTTTGTAGTATTTCATAATTTTCACCATTCAGAATATTGAGGCTATTTGAAAGCAACAATAAGTATTCTGTCTCACATGCAGAGCCCATAGCAATTTGAAGGAATCGTTTTAATTCAGCGTCCCCATCTCTGCCGCATCCTTCTGCAATATTCGTAGGAATGGATGCTGCTGATCTCCTAAGTTGACTCGTGATGCCGTACTTCTCCTCTTTCGGAAATGAAGCTGATTGTTTATAAACTAAAAGAGTTAGCTCGTGGGCTTCTTTCCATACATTCAAAGTTTTGTAATCTTTCATTTGTAAAAATTACTGTTGACAGATTCTATCAAAATACGAATTTCCGCTAACCGCTAACCGCTAACCGCTAACCGCTAACCGCTA
>JANQGZ010000003.1:0-46176 GCA_028282825.1 SAR324 cluster bacterium | reverse complement strand
GCGGGGCTACGACCCCGCCGATCAACTCTTGTAATGCTAAACCCCGGGAAACCCGGAATAAATGTAATTTATAGGTACAACCTCATTTAACGTTTATTGTACATTCTCCCAATCCAATCCCCCGGCGGCTACGTAGGGCCGTCCTACCGTTTAGGACATCTGTTTCCAGGTGTTCTGCTTCAAAAGCAATTTGTTGGATTTAAAACACTCCCGAATCCGCCAATTCGATGGAATCCAAGGTTTGGTAGTACTGCTCCAGGCTTTGTCTCTGGCCGTACCTGGGATAATTGTGCATTTTAAGGTAGGGCCTGGAATTCAGTTCCAGAAAAATACATTTTTGTGATTTGTAACCAGTCTCTATGCCTTTTTCGAAAATCACATCGATTCCAAAAATACTGGCGTTAAAGGCATCCAGGATTTTTAGAAACAATTCCCTGTTTTCAGGTGCCACATGTTCTTTGTCGATGGTTTCAACAATTCCGCCGGGGGCCAGGGCAATTTTGTTGTAAAGCTCGACTTGCTCTGATTTTTGCGGGATTGTATCGAGTGTCATTCCCTGCTTTTTCAAGTATTTTTTGGTTCTGTTATTTTTTTGGATGGGATGGATAACCGGATGAAGCCTCATGGCTTTGCGAATGCTGTTCTCCTGGTCGATCAATTCTGAAATGGTGGATTTGCCATCTCCGATAACAAATGGCGGATATCTCCTGATCACCGACATCAGGTCGCCTTTTACAGCGACGACTCGATAATTTTTACCTTTAAGGTATTGCTCGACAATGGATGTGGGCCACCAGATCTTGACCAGGATTGCTGCTTTCCATAATTCCCGGTAATTTGTGATTGGAAAGTGACTGCCCCGTGAATATCCGCTGACGTTAGGTTTTATGACAACCGGGAATCCATGCTCTTTGACAAATTGCACTGCCTTAAAAGGACTTAAAAACTTCATGCCCTTGGCATGGGGCATGTTTTCCCTGTCGAAAGCTGCCCTGGCTTGAAGTTTGGTTCTGCTCTTTTTTCTCACCTCCAGGGTGTTGTAGTCGCTGCAGCCATCCATAAAGATCTTGCTGATCCAACGATAGATGAGTTTATTCAGTTTCTTCATGATTTCACTTTGTAGTGCATGATCAGCTTTTTGAAAAAAATGCTCTCTTCCTTTTGCCCTTTAAACAATCCGGCTGTATTTCTGGCCAGGTGCACCATGGCGTGTTTAATGAATTTTGCCTTTTCCCGCCATGGGATAACCTCATCAAGCAGATTAAGAGGCATGGGGGTAAACAAATTGATTTCAACAATATGAAAGTTACCGGCCAGAAGCTCAACCTCCGAATCTGCTTTCAATGCTGCTCGGGCCATTCTGAAATGCCCCACCCTGCTGACATGCTCCCAAAGTTGTGCCAGCTCATCCCTGGTAAACTGAGGTGTGCGGTCAATATAGGAAGAAAAAATATTATGAACGCCGTTGATCGGGTATTGACTTTCCTTGCTGTTTTTAACTTCAGTCACGGAAAGAACGGCAGCTTCATGCGGATTAGCGGCATCACGAATATAAAAGACTTCAAATTCCCGGGATTCGCGGGCTGCCTCCTGGACCAGGTAAGTGAGGTCGCTGTTTGCGGTATTTTTGCGGATTTGTTTCAATTCGTTTAAGTCGTCAGCCCTGAAGATCCCATATGAGTTTTGACCCCATTCCGGTTTTAAAAAAACCGGAAATTCAGCAGGAAAATAGGCTTCGTTATCCAGGTATTGTCCTAATCGCCAGCGAATGGGTATCAGCCTGTTAATATCGTATTTGGAATAGATGCCTTTTTTTTTATTGAAGTATTGTGCATTTAATTGAAAAAAACGCCAAGGATTGGTCCTCAGCCTCAGGCAGTTCACAATATACCAGAATATCATTAAATATCGTGTCATAGCCTTTAAACTCCTATTCTACGAAATATTATACACCACCCCCTTAAGAGCATCATCCGAATAAACATGCAGGCTTAAGCTGCTTTGTATAGCGGTTATCTTATGAATAGCGTTATCAAATGTATCGGGATTACCATTGTGATAGGAATAATCACCGGCCCGGTATTTCAAGGTGCTAACCTGCATTAACTTCTTGTTATCTCGAATGAAAAATCGTTCACTCAATTCTCCTTCAATTAAGTACAGGAAAGAATAGCGAGGGTGCCCATGAATCGGAGTGGATGCACCTTTGTCCCAGCGGGCTATCACTATCTCAAATCCGGTTTTCTCTCTTAACAGCGTGGTTCGTGTGTAAGACTGTTTCATCACGGGAAAGTCGATAGTATTCAGGCGGTGTACAGCGAAAAAATCACTGAGGATAGCCAGTGTTTTTTCCGAGTCGTATTTTTTATCGGCCACCTGTTGCAACACACGCGAAAACACACCGTTTGTAGTAAAGCGTGGAGGGGTCTGTAACTGACTTTGAATGACTGTTTTCAGATTGTTCATATTTCCTCCAGAAGAGCTTTTCCGGATTGAACAACATCCCGGAAAAAGGAGCGTACCGTATCTTTGGTACTCACCGGATTAGTGATTAGCAATCGCAGGCATAAGTCAGAGCCGATATATCCGAATCCGACCAGATTTACGGCATCTCGATATAGCCTGGTTCTGAGTTTCAAGTTAAAATCGTTACTGGAGACACCATAAGGCGTTTTAAACCGGAAGCAGGTATTGAATGATTCCCTGGGCACGACCATCTCCAGCTCTGGCGTTTCCTCTACCAGTCGTTCCGCATATTTGCTTAACTGCAAATAGTGTTCAATTCTGCGGGCAAATCCTTTTTGACCAAAAAATTTCCAGTCGAGAAACCATTTCAGGGCATCCACCCGTCTACCGCATTGCAGTGAAAACGAACCCAGGTTGTATTCTTCTTTTTCAGATTCCTCCCTGAAAATATAGCTGGCATCCCCGATGCTACAACTCTGTCTCAAGGCACCGGGATGCTCGTTCAGAAGCAAGACATTGCAAACCAGGTTGGTGCCCGGCATCTTGTGAAAATCAAAGGTAAAGGAATCTACTTCTCCTATTCCCGAAAGATATTGGACCCGGGTTTTGGGACTTAATACCGCTGCTCCACCCCAGGCTCCATCCACATGTAGCCAGAAATCATACTTTTGCCGGAGCTTCAGCAAATCCTCGATAGGGTCATAAGCGCCTCTCACAGTTGTTCCGGCAGTTGCTCCCACAAAAAAGGGAATGCTTCCCTGTTTTTGGATGGTTGCGATCGATTTTTCCAGAAAGTCGAGTTGCATTCGTCCCTGTTCATCAAGCGGAACCTTGATCAAATGATCCGTGCCAATTCCCAACAAAGCTGCGGCCTTGTCCATGGAGTAATGAGAATCGACTCCCACGTAAGCAAACAGTTCCCTGCTTCCAAACAGACCTTTTTGTTTTGCATCCCGATTAACACGATCTCTGGCTGCCATCATGGCAATCATGTTAGCGTTGCTGGAACCAGTGGTCATTTGACCTTCACCATTCTTAAACCCCACCAGATCCAGCATCTCATTGATCATATATTTTTCAATGACCGTCGAAACAGGAGCGGACTCATAAGTACAGGCTGAGGTATTGGTAACAGCAGTGATAATCTCACCAACGACAGAGGGAAGGTTGGCCCCGGACCACATTCGGTTCACAAATTTGGGGTGATTGGTTTTCAAGGAGTATCTCAAATAGTCTTCAACCCATTTAAAAAGTTGATCCCAGTTTAACGGATCACTGGGGGCAGCCGGATTGATTATCTCGGTCAATGCCTCGGGTGGATGGTATTCCACAAATGATCCTTCCGCCAGGGCAGAGTGGTAAGTCTTCACCAACTCATTCAACCGATCAAACACCTTAATTTGTTCCAGCTCCGGATTCATCTATCTTCTCCAGGCGTGGAATTTTTCAAGAAATGCCATTAATTTCTTGGGAACGTGATCTTTCCTCCAGTTACCGGCTGCATATTTGTTGGCTTCTGCCAGGGTGGGATAGATGTGGATGGTACCAAGAATTTTGTTTAAACCAAGGTTGTGCTTCATGGCCAAAACATATTCGGAAATCAAATCCCCGGCATGGGTTCCGACTATGGTAACCCCCAAAATCCGGTCTTTGCCGGGGACGGTGAGCACCTTAACAAACCCGTGATCTTCACTGTCGGCAATAGCCCTGTCCAGATCATCAATGCCGTACGTCGTTACTTCGTACGGTATGTTATTTTCTCTGGCCTCCTTTTCGTTGAGCCCTACTCTGGCGACTTCCGGATCAGTGAAAGTACACCAGGGAATAACGCTGTAGTCTGCCTTGAACTTTTTATAAGGACTGAACAAGGCGTTTACTGCTGCATACCAGGCTTGATGACCGGCAGTATGGGTGAACTGGTAAGGTCCGGCTACGTCTCCGCAAACGTATATGTTTGGGTATTTGGTTCTTAAGAATGGATCGCTCTTTATCACACCGGGGCGCACGGTTTCTATTCCCAGCTCCTCAAGACCGAATCCTGTCGTGTTTGGTTTTCGACCAACAGCGACCAGGACCTCATCAAAAGGAATGCGCACATCGTTTCCCTGGTATTCGCATACCAGAACTTTTTCTCCATTTTCGACCAGAAACTCTTTGGCTTTGTGATCAGTCATGACATGCACACCATCCTCTTTGAAACGTTCGGCAACAATATCAGATACTTCCTGGTCTTCCCGAATCAGGATCTGCGGCAGCATTTCGATCTGGTAGACCTCGGAACCGAGGCGTGAAAAGCACTGGGTCATCTCACTGCCGATAGGCCCCCCGCCCAGCACAACCAGACGTTTGGGAAGAGTGCGAAGTTCCCAGATATTGTCGCTGGTGAGGTAACCAACCTTTTCTACACCCGGAATAGGAGGGACAAATGGACGAGCCCCGGTAGCGATAATGATACTGCGCGTGGAGTACAATTTATCACCAACCTGAATGCGATACGGATCGATAATTTTCGCTTCACCAGTGATACATTCAACTCCCAGCTCAGTATATCGTTCAACGGAATCGTGAGGTTCCACCTGTTTGATGACCGATTGAACACGATCCATTACCTCACTGAAATCGTAGTCCACGGAGGCATCTTTAAAACCAAAATCTTTTGCCCGCCCGGCATAAGAAAGCATCTTGGCAGAGCGAATCAGCGCTTTGCTGGGGACACAGCCTGTATTTAAACAATCCCCGCCCATTTTGTGCTTTTCAACCAAGGCTACTTTTGCCTTGACAGCGGCAGCAATATAAGAAGAGACCAGGCCTGCCGAACCTGCTCCAATCACCATCACGTTGTAATCGAAACTTTTGGGTTTTTTATATCTTAAAGGGTTGACTTCTGACATATTTATTCCGTTTTTGAATTGTGAAAATGAGACAACCGAATGGATTGAATTAAGGCTGTAAAACCTTATAGAATTTGCCCTAGGCGCAAAACTGCAATAATCGGTCCTAGGGCTGTGGATTGTTTTGTTGATGATTTTAGACTTGACTATTGATTTGCTTCACTCTGATGAATCCGGCCATAATCAAATTGCAAATAACCGGTTCAATTCAAAATCGCATTGCGGATAACCCTATGTTTCAACTTATTTAATGAGTCATTTTACCCAGATCCTGGTGAGACAATAATGTAATTTGAGACAGGTGAGCAATTGAGTTATTGAAAACAAACGATAAATCGCTCCATGTGATCTATTTATTGCACTTAAACCTGCTTCATGATAATGAGCACATAGATAGAGCTTTCCATGCAAGCACCAGAATCATTATTTAGTGCCTGAACGAAAACCAATTTAGCCCATACCAATAAAAGCGTTAAAAGCAGCTTGGTACTTCGGAGTTAAGTGCTTTCAGCAATCAGCTCTCAGCCGACTTTTGCTTGTAATTGTAATGTTTTAAGCTGACAGCGTGACTCCTCAAGCAGAATTCCGGCATCTGGCATAGGGCTGGATAAGGGGTTAGCGATTTTCCGTTTAGGCACTACTCAGGCATGGAGTTTAACCAACCTGACACGGAGAAATATCATGAAACATATGCTGATAAGCTTAACCGGTTCACTTATTTTAATAATGACCTCACTGACACTTTTCGGACAGGATGATTCGCAGTTTTTGACATATCGACAAAAATTGATGCAATCCAACGCCACACATATGGGCGCAATAGGTCAAATCATGCAAAAAGGGCTGCCTTTCAAAAGTCATGTAAGTTCTCATGCCACCGTCATACAACAAAACAGCATGTTGTTTGAAGAAGCATGGAAAAAGAAAATTACCGATGGCAAAACAGACTCCAAACCGGAGGTCTGGACCAATTGGGCCGGTTTTGTCAACGCGGCCAAAGCATCAAGCAATGCTGCTGCTGAATTGGCACGAGCCGGTGAAGGGCAAATGATGGATAAAATGAGAGCGCTGGGCGGAACGTGTGGCAGCTGTCATCGAAATTTCAGAAAACCGAAATCACAACGATTCAAACGGTAGCACTGCGTCGGGATTTTCAGCACACAGCTCTGGATAAACAAAATAGATCAAAGGGATGCCAAACATGAAGATTGAATTAACAAAAGTTCGAAAAGTACGTTTACCCGGTTTATTTTTGTTTATCTGGCTTGTATCAGGCCTTGTCACTGCAAATCCTGGTTTTGCTCAGCAAGTGAAACGAGGCGAATACATTTTTCGCGCTTCCGGCGGCTGCAGTTGTCATACGGTTCCGAATAGCAATAATCAATACCTGGCAGGTGGCAGGGCGTTAAAAACTCCTTTCGGGGCCATTTACAGCACCAACATTACTCCTGACAAAAAAACCGGAATCGGAACCTGGACGGAAGCCGACTTCATCAAATCAATGACCAAGGGCGTCAGAAAAGATGGTGCTCATCTCTTCCCGGTGTTTCCCTACACGTCTTTCACAAAAATTACGACAGGGGATCTGAAAGATCTTTATGCTTTCATGAAGACGATCAAACCGGTACCAATGGAAAACAAGGATGATGAGCTGTTCTTTTTGTTTAAATGGCGGTTTGGCCTTCTCTTTTGGAAATTGTTGAATTTTAAAGAAGGATCATTTGAGGCGGACAGCGCTAAATCTGACATCTGGAATAGAGGCGCCTATCTTTCGGAAGCTTTGGCGCATTGCAGTGAATGCCACACTCCCAGGGATATCAGCGGTGGTTTAAAAAACAAACTGTTATTCTCCGGCTCCGTCGAAGGACCTGAAGGAGAACCCGCACCCAATATTACCCCTGATCCTCAAACCGGTGTAGGCGATTGGGAAAAAGACGCCATGACCTGGTTTTTACAAACCGGTCAAAAACCCGATGGAGATTATACCGGCGGACTCATGTCCGAAGTTATCAACGAGGGCTACCAATACATGAGTAACAAAGACCTGGAAGCGATCACGGAATTTATCTTTTCCCTGGATCCTATCCACAGCGAACTCAAGAAAGAATAAACAGCCTGTTATTGCTGCTGTATTGCCTTTTTCCGTGATTTGATAAAGCAGGCAACAGTTTTTTCAATATCTTCCTTAGCTGTTTTCCAGGAGCAGACACTGATCCTGATCACCGGCCGGTCATTCCAAGTGGAACCTCCGCACCAGCAATCTCCGGATGATTGAATGTTCGCCAAGGTAGCGGTGGTTTGATCCGATGTTTCACAAGACACTAATACCTGGTTAAATACCACGTCATTGTGAATGGTGAATCCGGCAGTTTTAAGCTGGTCAGCCAGTTCTTGGGCATTGTCGCACAAACGATCCACCAACTCCTCGATGCCTTTTCGTCCCAGGTATTTCATGGTTGCCCACAACTCGACAGCTCTGGATCTGCGAGACATTTCCGGTGTATAAAGCATGCTGTCTCGATGTTCGCCATATTGAATGTAAGAACCTGAGGCCTGCATGGCTTCGACCAGAACTTCCGGATGTTTGCACAATACAATTCCGCAGTCGTAAGGCGTGTTGAGGGTTTTGTGACCATCTACGGACCAGGAATCCGCCTTTTCCAAACCCTTGGTCAAATGTCTAAACCTGCCGGAAGCCTCAGCCCATAAGCCAAAGGCACCATCGATATGCACCCAGGCCTCGGCTTTATTCGCTTTGTCACAAATCTCTTCCAAAGGATCAAAAGCTCCTGAGTTAACATTGCCGGCCTGGACAATCAACAACGTTTTGTCGTCCAGCTCGGGAAGCTGAGAGGAGATCATACGCCCCTGGTCATCCACTGGAACGGTTTCAATATTCTCCCTGCCAAAGCCAAGCAAAGCCAAAGCCTTAAAAACCGTAGCGTGAGCCTGGATACCGGCGACAACCCGAATGGGAGGGGCTCCCGCTATTCCTTTTTGATTAACATCCCAGCCCTGCCTTTTGAACAGTTCGAGACGTCCTGCGGCGAGTCCACACATGGTCGCTGTGGAGGTACCGCTAACCAGACCCGCAACTGTCCCCTCCGGTAAACCAAACAGCTCCACCAGCCACTGTTCGCAGACCTCTTCCAGTTTGGAGACAATGGGAGAAATAACATACAAAGCGGGATTCTGGTCCCAGGCGGCAGACAACCATTTTGCAGCCAGGGCTGCCGGATATGAACTGCCATTCACAAATCCAAAATACCTGCCGCCAGTCATGGTAACGCTGGCAGGTGAGCCGAAATCATGCAGCAGTTTCAAAATATCATGAGCACTACCCATGTTGGCGGGCAATGGTTCCTGAAAACGGTTCAAATCGTCAATGGCCTGGTCAGTCGGATTGACATGCCTGTCATAGGCCGTGGACATGTAATCACAGGCAAAGTCTTTTGCCTTTTCAAACAGTTGTTTATCACTGTCGCTAAAACGAGGATTAAATCTCTTGTCATTTTCGGTCATCAGGATCACTCACTTAACATTCAATATTCAGAAATCAGCTCTCAGCCGGTTTTGCTTGTCATTGTGCTGTCTAAAGCTGACGGTTGACAGCACGTTAACCTTCAAGCTGAATTCCGGCATCTCACACAAGACTGGGTAAGGGTTCAGCGATGTTCGGTTCAGGCACTGATTATCCGGTAGACTTTCCATCTGGGAACCTCGTCATGTTATTTTACATTTTATAAGGCCTGTCAACCACTATATTGTAATCATTACAATAACAGACTGGGACATCTATCAATTAGTTTCTGAACGAAAACCAATTCAACCCATACCAACAAAAGGTTTAAAAGCAGTTTGGTACTTCGAAGGTTGGTGCTTTCAGCATTCAGCGATCAGCCGATTTTTTGCTTGTCATTGTAATGTTTTAAGCTGAACGGTGAACGCTGACAGCTGACAGCAGGTTATTCTTCAAGCTGAATTCCGACATCTGACACAAGGCTGGATAAGGGTTTAGCAATGTTCGATCCAGGCAGCAACTAAACATGCTGATCGTTGCAACAAACGGATTTTTAGATAGAACGTTCGTTCTAGACTATTGTTCTTTCTGGTTTTACAAATGACTTAAGTATGATACCATTTAAAATGATCCTCAAGCCGGCAAGTCAGTCGGGAAAGTTAATTCATTGCGGCAAGCATATAACTGGATATAGATGAATTTATTCCGGTTAATAATAGGATTCATAAGTTCAATTCGCCAAAATTGGCACTATTGGTGCTGGCAATCTAATACCCTAAAAATAAAAGGAGTTTTTATCCTGGTATGAGCCGACTTGCAAATAAGTCGGGTTATTATCTCTTTTTAGGAATCAAAATGTTGATAGTGCCATTAAACAAGCTGTGAATTATACGCAACTATACTTTACGCCTGAAGGAGAATTGTGATAAGCGAACCGCTTTATAAAAAATACTTCCAGGGTCTGATTTCAGGCGACAGGAAGGGTTGTCATGACATTGTGCAGGATTTGCTGGATCAGAAGATCGGTGTTTATGATTTGTATATTAACCTGTTTCAAAGGGCGCTTTATGATGTTGGCAGACTTTGGGAAAGTAATAAAATTTCTGTGGCAATCGAACACCTTGCTACTTCTATCACAGAGGGATTGTTAAATCTTTCCTATCCCATTATTTTTTCTTCCGAGCGGGTAAACTATTCTGCAGTCGTTACTTGCGTGGAGGAGGAATTGCATCAGATTGGTGCGAAAATGGTTGCGGATATTTTTGAGATGAATGGCTGGGATAGTATTTTTCTCGGCTCAAACACACCTTCTCTTGAACTGTTGAAACTGATAGAAGAGAAAAAACCCGATTTGTTGTGCTTATCTATGAGTATCTACTTTCATCTACAGAAATTGCTTGAAACTCTGGCACTGGTGCATCATTCTTTTCCGGAATTACAGATCATCGTAGGTGGTCAAGGTTTTAGGTGGGGTGGAATAGAGGAAGTTTCAAAGCTAAACAATGTCCATTTCGTAGGGTCTTTGCCTGCACTGGAAACCTTCATCAACCAAGCATAGCATGGAAAAACTGCTTTCCGACCCGATTATTATTCCTTATCTAAAGGACCAAATAAATGTATTGGTTTTCATCATTGATCGTAAAAGCAACATTCATTTTTCCAACCACTATGCTCAAGAAATACTAGGGCAAGAACTCCTTGACCGTGCAAATTGTTTTGAGGATTTATTTGTCGACTTCGTTGAAAAGCCGGACTTAACCGAGCTAACTGCTGATCCTCACTCTTCTCATATGCTGCAGCTAAAGACCAGCAATCATGTTCCCCAGACCTATTACTTTAATTTTCTTGAAAAGGACGAATATATTCTGGTTTTTGGTCAACAAAATGAAAAGGAGCACCAACTGTTGCATACCGAGCTGCTTAGAGCCAATGCTGAAGTCAACAACCTGGTTCGGGATTTACAAAAAAGCAAAATCAAAGCATTGGAGTTAAATGAGCAGAAAAACCAGGTAATTGGTATTGCCGCTCACGATTTGAGAAATCCGGCCGGAATTGTTTTCCAGTATAGTGAGTTTTTATTGGACGAGATGTCTGAAAACCTTTCGGAGCAGCAGCAGGAGATTATTCATTATATCCGAAATTCGGGTCAGTTCATGTTAACCCTGCTTGATGATTTACTGGATGTCTCGCAAATTGAAGCCGGCAAATTGGACTTGCAAGTGAGTGCAGTCGATACCCTGCCTTTTATAAGAGAAATTGTCTCGCTTAACCAGGTTTTTGCCCATAAAAAGGGTCAACGTCTCATATTTTCTTCAAACGGTGACCCGGGAACAGCCAGTTTTGATCCCACGAAGATTACCCAGGTCTTAAACAATCTAATATCCAATGCCAGTAAATACTCTCCTGTGAAATCGGAAATCCATGTCAAGCTTGAACAAAATGAACGGCATTTGGTCTTCTCCGTCAGAGATTCCGGTCCCGGAATTCCGGAACATGAAATAGGCGATTTGTTTAAAGCCTTCCAAAAAAGCAGTGCGAAAGCTACTGGCGGAGAAAAAAGCGTCGGTCTTGGGTTGGCCATTGTCAAACGGATCATTGAAGGTCACAAAGGAGAAATTACTGTTCAATCGGAGTTGGGTAAAGGGACGATCTTTTCTTTTTCCCTACCCGTTAACATTGATTATAAATCAAAGAATGATGCGATTGGTAGCAGGTTCAACGGGAATAAGATTGGAAGCTCCGCAAAGAAAAAAGAGCAAACGAAGCAAAATGGATTAATTGAGCAAAAAACGGTATGGTTAGACCTGAAAGTTTTTGAAGAATTAATCAGTGCTGATAAAGAGACGTTGAAGAATTTAGTTGATACTTATGTGGAGCAAACATCAAAATCGATAGAGCTATTGAAAAATCAAAAAAAGGGCCAGCAAGCTTCACAGGCAATCGGCATGTTAGATCAAATTAAAGGAGCCAGTGCAAGCCTGGGGGCTATGCAAATGGTTCAAATTTGTGATCAATTATTGTCAGGGCTAGGTCGATCTGATGTCGGCATCTTAAAAGGTTATGTGGTTACGTTAGAGGCTTTGTTCAAGAAAACAGTAAAAATCATGCAAGACCATCTACGTTCAAAACATTCCGAATAATCAACAAAAGTGAGATTCAATGGATCTAAACCATTTGATGGAAACAGCCCAGCAGCTTAAACAACCGAATGCGGAGACAGTTGCTGAATATTCCCGACAAAAGGACCATTTGCTTTCCGAAATCAATCGTCTGATGTCCGAAAGAGAAGATATAGAGACAATGATAGGAAAGGGCAACCATGCAATGATGCGCGATAATCATCACAACCATATCCAGTTTATGGAATCTGTTTTTCTCTTAACCAAACCGGAAGTATTGGTGGAGACAGTTACCTGGGTTTTCAAAGTATATCGTTCTCGTGGATTTTTACCTACTTATTGGGCTGCACAGCTCAGTAGCTGGAAAACCGTAATGGAAAGTGCCCTTTCCAGCAAGGCATTGGCCGAGATATGGCCCTTTTATCAATGGATGATCGTCAATACGCCGGTTTTTTCAAAACTTAGCGAACAATAACCTGTGCTTGGAGAGCGTGGCACGGTCCCTTCGAATAACGTTGTTTTACTTTTCCCTCCGACTACCAATCAATATCTGATTTAGCAAAGATCTCTAATTTCATGAAGTCATTGATTTTAATTTCTATGGTTCTCACGTTGTGTTTGACAATGCCGGAAGGCCAGGATATTTCATGAACCTAAAAATCGCCTAATTAGTGCCTGAACGAAAACCAATTTAATCGATACCAATAAAAGCTTTAAAAGCAGCCTGGTACTTCGAAGTTTAGTGCTTTCAGCAGTCAGCGATCAGCTCTTAGCCAGTTTTTCCCTGTAATTGTAATAATTTAAGCTGAACGCTGAAAGCTGACGGCTGACAGCACGTTAATCTTCAAGTTAAATTCCGGCATTTGGCACGTGACTGGATAAGGGTTTAGCGACTTTCCGTTCAGGCATAAATTAATTTAACCTTTTTTCCTAAGTTCAGGAGAATATCCTAATGTTTAAATATCAATACTTTTTTTTCGCAATCTTGCTGACAGGCTTATGTCTGTCACCTCAATTTTCGTATGCAGAACTTTCGGTCGAGCCCCTTCTGCCCACCGGCAATTTATCAAATTCTAATTTGACATATGTTCCCTACCCGATGAAAACAGATGAAAAGAGGGTCTATTCTAATTTATGGTATTATAATTCTCCAACGGATTACGACCGTGTTTCCTACAAGCGGACAGGGAGCGAAATAACCGTCGGATTTGATTACAAAGCAAATGCAGGTTATCTGTCTTTTGGGATTGAACAGAATACGTATGAGGAAGTAAGCACAGGATGGGATAATGATACGACTGACTTAGAACGAGAATATACTTATCTGGGTCGGGATTACACAGTTGAGTATATTCATGAAGCGGATAATGATTTAATCATTGGAGTTCTTGTCAATTATAAAACGAGAAAAAAGACACGAGTAGATTCTGCCAACAATATGAACACGGACAGGGGAACTGCTAATTTAAGTTATGTGGATTACTCATTTTTTTCGAAAAAGGATATTGGAGATAACTATTCACTGGGAGCACTTATTTCTCCGCCTTTGGACCATTCCGTTGATTATGATGGAGATTTTAAGAACAATGAGTACTCGGTTAGTCGTGGATTTCATGCTGATTTTGCCATTGGCTATCAAGTAAACAAATACACTTTGCAGGTTAAAGGGCATATCGCTATAGAACAGCCGAAAACATTGGATGGGCAACAGCTCGGAATCTCTGTTTTCGGAGAGAGGTTAATCAACAAACACTTGTCTGCTGATGGTCAGATTTATCTACTCAATGAAAATGAAGTTGTGTTCGAAGGGAAATCGGCAAAAAAATCTGAAACCAAAGAAACCCTATTAGGATTAAATTACAACCTAAACCCATTCACACTCTCTCTGGATGTCAGAGTCAAACAATATACGTCTGAAGATGTAAACACCAATCGGCAGTCCTTGGTATTAACAGCTCTTTATGGTTTCTAAGGGTGTTTGCTAGCATCCGGGATTCCCTGTCAGAATGCTGAACTCATTTAACAAATCAATTTGTTAATACTCCCCTTCAGGGAATTGATGGGTGGGGGTAAATTCATACCCAGGGTTACGCTGCGCTCACCCTGGGCTGTTATAAGATTCCCCTTGGGGAATTTTTGGGTACCAATAATCAATTGAAAATTGTGACTTGTAATTGGAAACTCCAGAGGAGCAGCACAATAGTAACCAGCGGTTTTAACCGCTGGTTAAGACTTGGAGATTTGAAATGCCCGTCATACGCTAATTAGGCACAATCGAGGACTGATGATTCAAGAAATTCAACGCTTGGATGAATTCCTCCCTGGTGTTGACGCCCATACCGTAGGGCAATTTGTTAAAATCGGCGTTGGCTTGCATGACATTTCGTTTGTCCCATAGTTTAATGGGGCGAAATTGATTTTGTCGCAATAAGACAGGGGCTTGTTTCAATACTTTTTTTCGGTATAGAGCCAGCAGTGGATTGCTGATTCCATCCATGGTTGTGCAGACCACATCGGTGCCAGCAGACATTCGATCGGCTAAATGAAGCATCCATTGGGCACTGAGAAAAGGCAGGTCGCAGGATAGTACATAGTAGCAGTCTATATCTTTTTTTAGTAAGGATACCGCATCGGCTATTCCCTGTAGTGGTCCCTGCCTGTCTTTGGAATCCCAGGCAATGTCAATATCCTCTTCCAGATCCAACAATCGGGGTAATATATACTGATCCCTGTTCAACGCTACCACTACATGGGAGACGATCGGTCTGACAATTTCTATGACGTGGTTTAGCAACCGTTTGGCTCCGAAAGGAAGTGCCGCTTTATCCGAACCCATACGTGTCGATCTGCCGCCTGCCAGTATTATTGCTCCGTAAGTTTCCATAAAATTTCCAATTGTTTAAGATTAAGCCGAAAACGTTTCCGGATGTTTATTATCAGCCTTGGATTCCAAAGAACTCCAGAAATTTTTAATTTTTGACGATTCAATATCAAATACCTTTTTTTGACGACCAATCGATTCTTCTCTGATAAAGCTGGGGTCGTCCATATGCTGTGTATAGAAGCCGCTGGTTTTGTTAAACTCCAATTCGTCTCTTAACAGGTCAATACCAAGGTCAACTAAGCCTGTTTCAGTTAAATTTAGATTATAACGGGCATTTACAAGATTTTTCAGGTATTCCAAAACAGCAGAATTGTCTGTGGGAACCGCTAACAAGCAGAATCCAAAAGCGTCAATAATTGCTGACTGGATTTGACCTGCCAGGGAGTCACTTAAGTGATCTTTGCTGATTTTGTGGGTGTGACCTGATAAATCGCAGGTATGGTCTGCACCCATGGGGCTGGTGGCATAACTGACCCCGGCTGTTTTTATCGCCCTGGGATCATTGGCCGGAATTGCCTGTCCTTTATACGACGGGACCCTGTCAATTTCCATTCTTCTGCAGAATCCTTCTACACCGTTAGCCAGTAATGAGCCGAGCTCCGTGCCATAGTCGATGTGTTCGAAAAGCCTTAGGACAGATTTAGGATCTCCCAACTTCATCAGGTTAAGGCCGGCTGCAACCCCCAATGTGCTGCCCAGTTCGATGGAGTCAATACCCAGGTTATCACATAGATAGTCAAATTCGGCGATTACATCCGGATCTGTGATCCCGAGATTGCTGCCCATCATGGCGATGGTTTGGTATTGTAGATTGGAAGTTTTGAATTTTCTTTTTTTATCCCGATATGTAATAGAGCAATTTACCAGGCAACCTGGCATGCAGGCAGACATTGAGCCTCCACGCAGTCTGTTAATCCTGTTTATCTCTTCACCTGTTAACTGCTCGATATTTTGTAATGATGATTGTTGATAATTGTTGGTTGGCATGCAATTCAGGTATTGCATGGTGGAGATCATTCCGGGGGTGCCAAATTTTTGTAAATAAGTCAGTGCAATATCTTTTTTTGTTAATTCTGCCCAATTGTTAATGGTTTGTTTGAACGCCTTAGGATCATGAATTTCAGGTTTGTCACAATCACTATCATCGATCACAATAGCTTTGATTCCTTTTGCCCCCATCACAGCACCCAAACCTCCACGAGCAGCATGTCTGGAGGACTTTCCCTCCCTGTCGGTCAGGGCGATAGTTGCAGACTTCCATTGTCTCTCACCGGCTATGCCGATAGAGATAATAGACGAGGTAGTGCCAAAGCGCTGGAACAAGCCTTCGGCCAGGCTGTAGTTTTTTAAACCGGCCCATTCCTGACCAGGTAAAATTTCAATTCCATTATTGGTGATTTTTAAAATGTAGAACTGATCCGATGTCGGGGTGTTTTCAATAACGATCGCCCGAATACCCAATCGATCAAGCTTTTGAGCTATCGGGCCTCCCGCATTTGTTTCTTTTATCCCCAGGGTCAGGGGACTTTTAGCACCTATGGAAAGTCGCCCGCACGAAGGCGCCCTGGTACCGGCCAATGGTCCGCATGCAAGTATTATTTTTGCTTCAGCAGAAAGTGGATCGATTGTCGGATGAACCTCCTTCCTGAGAATTCTGGCAGTCAATGCCCGGCCGCCAATTGCCGTCCAGTTGACCGGAAGATCTTCCAGCTTCACGCTGAGGTTTCTCATATCAACACGAAGTATTTTCATTTCAACTCCACATTCAATTATTCCGTTGATAAACTGCCCCGGTCCGAAGACCGGGGCATTCCAAAAAGGGAGGGAGAGACCTGACCCAATTTGGAAAGGGGAATCCAGAAGTTACTTATTAAAAAACAAAGCTATGTTGATTCCTCATAAATTGGGAAAAAACTGACTGCGTACCTGAAAGCCAGTAATCCCAGGGAGAAGATACCAACAGTGATCATAACTTCCATCCAGTGTGGGTAGTACGTTTCCCATTTAGGAACATGAATCCCCACCACAGCTACGTTAACCCGGTTTAAAATCAAACCGATGATAACGAAAACCGAAGCCCAGTAGAGTCCGGTTCTTCTGGATTCATTCCTGGAGAATACATAGATCACCAGCGGCAGTAGAACCCCAACAATCATTTCGACCCACCAGGAGAAGCTCTGATTGTTGAGTTCAAAAATACCGGCAATAGCTCCCCTGGAAAGCAAATCAACAAATTTGGCAACCAGGTAGATACCCAATAACACAGGCATCGCTTTGGCAAGATCTGAAAGCAGGGGAAGATTTGCTTTGTAGTTCCAGTGTTTATCTGCGCTGAGTGCTACGAAGATCACGATGGCCGGAGCTACTGTCACAGCGGAGATAAAGAACAAGACAGGCATGGCACCCGTATACCAGAGCGCATTCAACTGTTCGGCAGCAATCAGATACAAAGCTCCCAAGGTTGATTGGTGCATGGTGGAAAAGGTCACTCCTGCCAGAATCAGCAGAATTGGAGTCTGTTTGTCCCTGGGCATGGCACCTCTGCGCATATTGATTTCCCAGAAGAGCAGGATCACAAATACCGCAACCACCCAAGCGATAGAATGGGTCAGCCACCAGCAAAACAGGCACATCATACCAATCACCAGCCAGGGAGAAAAGGAATACCAGCGTTGCCTGGCAGTTTCCATTTTAAACTTTTCAAAAGCTGCCGGCAGGATTTCCAGAAAGAGCACCGTGGTATACATAAACACACACATGGCTATTTCAAACAGTGGTGAGTGGTGATTCTGCGACCAGAAGATATCGGGGATATTCCACCAGCGACCGATATCGATAATCGTTCCGATCATGTAGCAAAGGTAGCCTATGAAGGCCACCAGCACTGCCGGTCGGGCTAATTCATGATACTTGTGGCCACCAAACAGGTAGATCAGACCGGCCATCACAAATCCACCGGCAGCCACGGCAATTCCGGCCAGAATATCCAGTCCTACCCACAAACCCCAGGGATACCCATCACTCAAATTGGTAACAGCACCGATGCCAAAAAACATGCGATACATAATCAGGCCAACACCAAGCAGAGCGAAAGCCCAATTCAACAAAAGTCCTAAGGACATTTCAGTACTTTTATTTTTCATGACTTATCCTCCTCGGTTGATTGTCCCTGTTCCAACTGCATTCTTCTGTTTACCACCCAGGAAATACCTCCCAGGGCAACTCCAAGTCCTGTCATGATATAAGGCACGGCGACTTCTGCAGCACGTGTTCTAGAGCCAATGGCAGTGGTGGGTAACCCACTGGGGAATCCTTCCAGCTTTTCAAAAGGAACGTTTGAAATATGGAGGACACCGGTACCACCGACTTCATTTAAACCATAGATGTGATCGACGTATACATCCGGTTTACTGGCGATGCGCTGTTTGGCGAGGTTGATCATCTCTTCACGTTCACCAAAAGTTACTCCACCGGTAGGGCAGGAACTTACGCATGCTGGTTTACCACCGGCTTTAATGCGATCCGCACACATGGTACATTTGCGAACAACCGGGATGGCTTTTTCCCACTCAAATCCGGGTACGCCAAAAACACAGGCCAGTTGGCAATAGCGACAACCCAGGCAGACACTTTTGTCATAAACAACCGGTCCTTCCTCGGTTTTTTTCAAAGCACCGACAGGACAGACAGATTCGCAGCCGGGTTCGTTGCAATGAAAGCACTGGCGTTTTCCAAACACCCAATCGTATCCTTTTGAGTCATTTACATCGTTAAAGGTGATGACTGTCCAGGTTTTTGCAGAGAGATGTTTCGGGTTTTGGTAGCCGGGGCCGCCAAAAAACTCGGTTTTTTCTGCAGGTAATTTGTTCCATTCCTTGCAGGCAACCTGGCATCCACGACAGCCCACACACAGGTTTGTATCAACTAGCATTGCTTTCATGCGGCACCCCCTTCAATTTTTTGAATGTTACAGAGAAACGCTTTGAATTCAGGGATCATGGTATTGGCGTCACCAACATGTGGTGTCAGGATATTGGCACTGTCGCCGGTAGCGAGACCAGCGTAGCCAAAAGACCAGATTACACCAATCTGGTGCACCGGTTTTTCACCAACTTGAAACGGTTGAAACCGTTCGGTAACCATGGCGTAGGTTTCCATTTTTCCCCGGGCAGTTTCGATGACAATTTTATCACCGTTTTTGATTCCTTTTTCAGCTGCCAGCTCGGGACTCATCTCTGTAAAGACATCAGGGACCAGCTCCGCCAACCAGGGCAGATTCCGGGTCATGGCACCTGCCTGCCAGTGTTCACTGACGCGATAGGTAGTTCCTACAATGGGGAACTCGCTTTTGGTACCGACCTGGTTCATTTCAGGGGATACTTCATGCCAGAGTTTAATCGCAGGATTCACCTGCTGATTGGTCATGAAATTCGTGGTCGGACTTTCAACCGGCTCATAATGCTCCGGTAAAGGGCCATCAGCCAGGGTATTCGCCCACAGCTGCCCATGCCCATCGGGTTTCATGATAAAGGCATGCTTGGATCCCGGTGCCCAGCCACCATCAGGGACGTCACCTCCGGACCACTTCTTGATAGGACCGGACCATTTAATGACCCAGTTTTGCTTGTTCCAGGGTTTTCCTTTTGTATCTACAGAAGCCCGGTTGTAAATAATACGTCTGTTAACCGGCCAGCACCAACTCCACTCGGGATATAAACCGATACCATTACTGGCATCTTTTTTACCTCGTCGGGCCATCTTGTTATCAGCCTTGTTGGGTCCCGTATAGGAATTACAATACAACCAGTTTCCGGAACAGGTTGAGCCGTCATCCTGCAAGAAAGCAAAGGATGGTACCTGGTCACCTTTTTTGAAGGACTTGCCCTTCACTTTTGCATCGCGTGTGAAGTATCCATTCACTTCCTTGGCAACAATATGGGGATCGGGCTCTTTGTCCAGGTGCACACCTGGTCCGTTTCCGTAATTCCATGCCATTTTGGTGATAGGTTCCGGAAAAACACCGCCGGTTTGGTATTGTTGCTTCAGGTTTTTGTAAATGGCGTCGATAATCCAAAGATCGGATTTGGACTCTCCCATGGGATGAACAGCCACGTATCGCCACTGGGCCCATCGACCACTGTTGGTGATACTTCCTTCTTTTTCAACGGAAGAACAGGCGGGGAGTAAAAATACCTCGGTATCGATCGATTTGGGATCGGCTCCTGGTCGCTTCCAGAATTGTGAGGTCTCAGTTTCCCAAAGATCGATAGCTACCAGCCAGTCCAACTTGTCCAGCGCGATTCGTTCTTTGTTAGAGTTAGGTCCTCCAACGGCCGGGTTCTGACCAAAACAGAACAACCCCTTGATCTTGCCTTCGTACATATCTTCAAACAACGAAATGTGCGAATTGTTGGCACTTCGCTTGGGAACATACTGGTATCCAAATTCATTCGCTGCGGTTGCATTCTCGCCATACCAGGCTTTTAATAATGAAACGATGTATTTGGGATAGTTCCCCCACCAGTTGGCAGATTTGGGATCGTTGGTTTTTGGGGTCCATTTTTTAAGATATTGATCCAGGGTCTGATTCGCCTTGATCGGTGATTTCAAGTATCCGGGCAGAATATGGTACAACAGGCACATATCGGTGGAACCCTGAACATTGGATTCACCACGAAGTGCATTGATTCCGCCACCAGCCAGTCCCACGTTACCTAGCAACAATTGCAAAATGGCATAACTCCGAACATTTTGAGTACCATGGGTATGCTGCGTGGTTCCCATGGCGTACATCCAGGTTGCTACCTTATCCGGTTTGTAGGTTGACGTGTAGGTATCGCAGATCTTGAGAAAGAGATCCTTGGGAGAACCTGTAATCTTAACCACCGTGTCAACATCATACCTGGAATAATGCTTTTTCATTAGCTGATAAACACTGCGAGGATGCTGCAGGGTGTTATCTCGTTTTGCATTACCTTTGGAATCCAGTTCATAGGCCCAGGAAGACTTATCATAGGATCTGGTTTCCGGATCATACCCGGAAAAGATTCCGTCTTCAAAACCGTATTTTTTGTTGATGATAAAGGAAGCGTTGGTGTAGTTGACCACATAGTCTTTCTGGATGCGATCATTCTGTAGAGCATAATTGATCATTCCTCCCACAAAGGCGATATCGGTACCGCTTCTCATTTTACAGTAGATATCCGACATGGAGGAGGTTCTGGTGTAACGAGGATCAACGCTGATCAGTACAGCGCCTTTTTCACGGGCTTTGGATACCCATTTCATGGAGATGGGGTGATTGTCAGCTGCGTTGGAACCACAAACCATGATAACATCGGCATTCTTGATATCGATCCAGTGGTTTGTCATGGCACCACGACCATAAGTTGCCGCCAAACTGGCGACTGTAGAGCTGTGTCATATCCGGGCCTGGTGTTCAAGGTAGGTAACCCCCAGCCCCCTCATAAATTTGGAAAGCAGGTAACATTCTTCATTATCCAATGCTGCTCCACCTAGACAGGCGATACCTTCTGTTCGGTTAACCACACTGCTGCCTTCTTTTTTGCGAAAGGTTTGATCCCTGGTTGCCTTGATCTTGGCCGCAATTCTAGGCAGGGCCCATTCCCAAGACTTTTCTTCCCATTCTGAACTACCGGGAGCTCGATACTTAACCTTTTGTAATCTTCTATCGTTAACAGCTACCTGATAGAGGGCCGCTCCTTTAGAACACAAGGTTCCTTCGTTGATTGGATGCTCCGGATCACCTTCAATGTTGATGATTTTGCCGTTTTTCTGGTAAACATTCAGTCCGCAACCCACACCGCAATAGGGGCAGATCGTTGTTGTTTTGACCGCTCCTTTCAGATCCGTTTCCGTTACAATCGGAATGTCTGTCTGGGCTGCCATCCCTTTTGATGAAAGTGCACCTCCAACTGCAGCAGCACCTGCTGTCCCGAGGAACTTTCTTCGTGAAATACCCATTATAGCTCCTTTAAATACGGTTATCGGTTATCAGTTATCAGTCTTCTTACAAACCAGAACTTTAAATCGTCCCGTCATTTTCAATTTTTAATTATGGGTGCATCGTGTCTTATCCGGCTTTTTGATTGGATATTCCGATAACCGGAATCCGATAACTGATAACCTGAACATTGAAACGTTATATCAAGCCGGATTTTACACCTGAGGAAACTTAAATAATGACGAAAAATCAAATAAATAGAGAAATACGGGAATCTTTATAAAAATAATGAACTCCCGAAATTTACTGCCTGTATATTATTAGAGGACAACGATTAGTCAACGGGGATAAAACAGGGGGGAACCGGTAGGGGAAACCTACCGGTACATTTTAGATTTGTGATCTTAGATTTTAGATTTTCTGTAAGGAGACAGCTTCGCTTTCAGCTTCAAATCTTAACTTCCAAATCTTCGATTTGGAAATAAATCCTAGATCTAAAATCAAAAAATCTTAAATTTACAAATAAATCGTAAATCTAAGATCATAAATCTAAAATGTCCTAAGAAACGTTCTGAGGTTGATGCTTTTATCCGTGAGGCCGAGTTTTTTGCGGATGTTTTTGCGGTGGAATTCGATGGTATTGGGGGACAGACCCAGTAAACCGGCGATGCTTTTACTGCTTCTGCCGTTTTTAATCAGATCGGCAATTTTCAGTTCGCTGGAAGTAAGGCTCAGGTATTTTGAATCCAGGGTTTTTATCAAAGGGGAAACCAGGTTGTTGAGGTTGGATTCCAGCACTTCCAAATAGTCTTTTTGGCGCCCGCTCAACTCTTCTTTTTTGATTTTTTCCAGGTAGGGCATCACCGTCTGTTTTACATTAAGCAAAATGCGTTCTTCCAGTTCCTCCCTGGCTTCGTCTTTCTTTTCCAAAATGGTTTTTAAGGTTGTATTTGCTTCTTCCAATACCACCTGTTTCTGGTTTAATTCGTTTTCAATTTTCTTTCGTTCACGAATTTCGGCCTGTAGCTGCTTATTGGTTGAAATCAGTTCTTCAGTTCGACTGGTAATCTGCTGTTCAAGTTCATGTTGCAACTTAAACAGGGTAATGTGATTTTTCACCCGAACCTTGATTTCATCAACTTGAAATGGTCTGGTGATATAGTCCACACAGCCGGCCTTAAATCCTTTCACCTTATCTATGGTTTCCTCCAGGGCACTGACGAATATAACAGGAATTTCCCTGGTTTTTCGATTTGACTTAAGCTGTTTACAGACCTCATAGCCGTCCATATCCGGCATTACAATATCCAACACGATCAAATCCGGTTTGTTTGCTATCGCTATTTGCAAGGCAGATTCACCCTTTTTGGAAAAAAAGATATCGTAATCTTTCTGAAACAGCGTGATAAGAATTTTTATATTTTCCGCAACATCATCCACAATCAAAATGCGGCTTTTTTTTAATTTTGACATTTCAATCTAATTTTAAGTCTTGAGCTGTTCGGAAAACTTATTTAGTTGCACCAACGCTTCCTCAAAATCCAGCTCTGATACCAGGGTTGCTATCGATTCAAATTCAGCTAACAAGGAACCGGACAAACGTCTTTTGAGTTCTTCAAACCGACGTACCGCTTTGGAGTCATTTTGCTTTAACAACTTGCTGAGCTTTTCAAGCATGTCTTCCAATTCCGAATTACCGGCTGTGAGCTCTCCAGACAAGGAATCATTTGTGATGCTTTTTTCCTTTTCTTCTGAAGACAACCAATCCGTCAGGAACACCAGGGCGTCGTTCAAGCTGTCGCTAAGATTTTTCAAGGGATTCTTCGGGTTATCGATAGCTTCCTGTTTGAGAAAGTCCTCCATTTCTTTGGCATGCAAATGCACTTGTTGTATTTCCAGATTACCACTTTCACCTTTCAGGTCATGAACCAGTTTTCGGGCTTTGTTCAGGTCGTTTGACTCGATGGCTGAGCGAATTTGGCTTGCTGTTTCCTTGTGTTTGTTCAGAAATTTCGATAGCAATTTATTATATATGTCCCGACTTCCGGCAACTCGTTCCAATCCGGATTCAATATTAACCACAGGGGAGTTTTTCCTTGCGACGACCTGGATATCACTAGTGAAATCCGTTTGCGGGGCAATCCATTTTACAAGGGTTCGATAAAAATGACCGGGATCGATGGGTTTGGTGATGTAGTCGTTCATACCTCCCTGCAGACACTTGACAAGCTCTGCAACCAAGGCGTGTGCCGTAAGAGCCACGATAGGAAGATTGGAAAACTTCGCTTCCTGTCTTATTTTCTTGGTGGTTTCATACCCGTCCATTTCGGGCATCTGCAGATCCATCAAGACGAGATCGTATTCCACGGTACGATTGGGATTAAACAGTTTCTGAATGGCCCTGATGCCGTTTTCTGCCACCTCCACTGACATACCGGCAATGGTCAGCAATTCTACTGCGACCTGTCGATTGATCTCATTATCTTCCACTAAAAGAATCCGGGAATCTTTAATATTTTGCAGTCCTTCAATCTCTTCCGGTTTGGGCTTCAGCCCGAGTTCCTTGTCATCCTTGTAGTGGCCATGCATGTTCATAATGGCGTAGAACAGCTTGCTGCGGTAGATCGGTTTGATTAAAAACGAATCGATGCCAACCTCTTGTGCCTGTTCAAGGATATCTTCACCGGCGAAGGCTGAAACCATCAGAATCAAGGGGATCTGGGTTAGATTTAATTCTTCCTTTATCTTTTTTGTGGTTTGAATACCGCTCATACCGGGCATTTTGCGGTCCATGAGAATCAGATCAAATAGATCGGAAGAGGATGTGTTTTCAAGGATTGAGATGGCATTCTTACCGGAATTGGCAGTTGTCACTTCGAATGAATATCCTTCCAGGGTTTTGGCAATAATATCCCTTACCGTTGCATTGTCATCTACAACCAAAACATTGAGGTTTTTGAAATCCGGGGGAAAATCCAGCACTTCCCTGCTTGAAACAGCAGGAATTCTGAAAGGCAGCGTGAATGTGAAGGTGCTGCCAATACCCGGGGTACTGTTAACCTGGATATCTCCTTTCATAAATTCGACCAGGCGTTTGCAGATACTTAATCCAAGTCCTGTACCACCGAACTTTCGGGTGGTTGATCCGTCAGCTTGTGTAAAGGGACGGAAAAGCCTGCCAATTTGCTCGTCAGTCATACCAATTCCGGTATCCTGCACGGAAATAGTCAGGCAGGTTTGATTTGGCAGGGCAATGGTGCTGGTATTGTTTTCGGCCTGTTTGATGGTTACCAGAATCTGTCCTTCTTCGGTGAATTTGACAGCATTTGAGCAAATATTAAGTAAGATTTGACCCAGCTTGGATGGGTCTCCGATCAGCTTCCTGGGGATGTTCTGATCGATGCAGAAAATCAATTCCAGGTTTTTATCCTCAGCTTTCATGCTGACCAGGTTGGAAAGATTATTGAGAACGTCATCCAGTTTGAACTCAATCACTTCCATTTCCAGTTTTCCAGCTTCGATCTTGGAAAAATCAAGGATATCAGAGATAATTCCCAACAAGGAATCAGCTGACGACGAAATCTTTCTTAAATAATCCCTTTGTTTGGGAGTTAGGTCAGTTCGCAAGGCAAGGTCGGAAAATCCTATAATCGAATTCATCGGTGTTCGGATTTCGTGACTCATATTTGCCAGAAATTCACTTTTGAAGCGGTTGGCGTTCTCGGCTTCCTGCTTGGCCAGCTCCAATTCGGCGGTACGCTCTTCCACCCTTTTTTCCAGTTGTCCTGTTAAATTGCGCAGATTGTTTACCATTTTGGTGAATGCTTCACCCACATCCACTAAAGTCCGGTTCATGCTGGTAAAGGCCAGGGCCAGGGTACCAAACTCATCCTTGGAGGTGACATTTACTTTTGAAAGCTCAAAACGAAAGCGCACGGTCAGGTCCCCTTCATCCACTTTCTGCATGGCCTTTACCAGTTGGGGCAAGTCTTTTTCGGTAAGGTCGGTGGCAGCGTTGGTTACGATCTTCAGCGTCCGGGTCAATCGTCGCACAAACAGCCAGGTTACAAACACACCGGAAACGGCAATAAATATCGCGACTATGGCAAAGACCCTGATCATGGAACGGTAACCCGTGATCAAGGGTTCCAGAGAGTGCTGTAGTTCGTCCTCATAGGCTGTGGCAGCAATAATCCAGTCCCATGGTTCATAATAAGAAAGCCTGGCAATTTTCCAGCGTGGATAGCTTTCACCTAGATTTTGCCATTTATAGCGCTCCACAGCGGTTTCGCCAGGCGCACAATTTAACGCTTTTTGTACCATGGATTGAACAAACTTATTTCCATTGCTGTCTTCAACATCCCAAAGATTTTCACCATCCCGCACACCATTTTTGGAAATGATGTAACTTCCCTTTTGATTACCCTGACCGCCCATGATAAAGACATAGCCGGTCTTGCCTATAACTACTTGCTGAATTGCCTGACGCAACGATTCGATATTTTCCTGCTTTACCCCTACATACAGAACCCCAATCACATACCCTGTGCTGTCAAAAATAGGTTCGTATGCCGTGATGTACCATGCATTCACAACATAAGCCCTGCCACGATAAGTCTCACCTTTCATCACCGTTGAAACAACAGGATTTGGGCTGCCGTCAGGATTAGTCGCCGGGATATAGGTGCCAATCGCTCTTGTGTCATCGCTTTTTTTCACATTGGTGGCAACTCTGAGAATGTCACCTGCTTCGTTAATTCGTTGAAAAATTGTTGCCGTACCGCCCACCAGACGCTTTACGCTATCGACCACCGGGGTGTCAAGCCAGAGCTGACTATTCTGTCCCAACCACTCTTTCCCAACCATCATTTTGGGCAGGTCCATAACGGTCTGCTCTTTTGTATACTGGTTGGTTGCTCTCCAGACCACGGATTCCCCGGCTAAATGAATGTGACCATGATTATTTAAAATGTAACGAGCGACGTTGAGGTCATGATTGACTTTTTGCTGAATGGACTCGTCCTGGGCTTTGATCAGATTATAGATACTTTCGTTAATGTGTCTTAGATCGTTATCGATCAATTTTTCTGCTTCAATACGAGCATGAGTACTATAGACATTCCCCTGCCAGATTCCGGCTAAAACCATGGCCAGGGCTGTAACCAGAACCCCCGTGATTCCGAGTAGCACCAGCTTTGGTCGAATTTTAAGAGAGTCAAATACTGCGAAAGGTGTATTCATGTATATTTCCGGATTGTTACTCAAGTTTCGCACCTTTGTTTTAGTCTATCAGTGGCTCTTCAGTTCACTGAGGAAGATGAATTTTACATAAAAGCTATTGGCCACTGGCAGTTAGCTTTTAGCTTTAAACTGAGCACCTTCGGTCCGTTTACATTATTACTCAAAATAATGGAGCGAAGCGAGTCGTATCAAAGCTAGCAGCTGATCGCTAATAGCCAAATGCTTTTAACTGAACAGCTGATGTTCCATATAAATCATCTATTGCAAAAACAGGTGCGAAACTTGAGTTATTACTTATTACTAATGTGTATTTCCAAGACCCTGATTTGAAATCGATAAATGAGGACTAGCAGATGTGAAGAGTGTCTAAAAGTGATATTCGGCTAAACATCCATAATTATTGGAAAAATCAATCAACTAATGGCAACCCTTCTGAATACTGGAGATCGATTGCGGACAAACGACTTTTTACTTCTCTGAATTATCGTTTTATTGGCCTTGGAGAGACTTGAAAATTTGTCTTATGCTTCTCAATGTCTTATGGTTTGAGAAAGGGAGCACAAATTGGTTTTTGATTGCCTGAACGGGGTATAGCTGGTTCCGACATCTGCATGCCCGAGTGAAAGTTCCGATTAAACAATCCGCTTTTTATCTATTTTAATGAACCGTTACCTTAACATCCTGGTATTTGTTACAACGCTAACCTTCCTGGTTGCATGTGGGGGTGAAAAAGCAAAGAAGCCTGAACCTTTAGCAGTAAACGGTGTGCTCGACTTAACCAATTGGGACTTTGAAAAGGATGGATCACTTAAGTTAAACGGTGAATGGGCTTTTTTCTGGAAGGAATTCATCTCACCCGCAGGCTTAAATCCGGATAATGTAGAAGAAAGACGCTCTACAATTGAAATACCCGGGATTTGGAATGGCAAGATGATAGGTGGCAAGGAGTTATCAGGAGACGGTTTTGCAAGTTTCAAACTTAAAGTGTTGCTGAAGGAAGTAAAGGGCAAGCTTGCAATACGCTTGTTCAAAATTAATACCGCCTATTCGCTTTATATCAATGGAAATCTTTCAAGTATCGTTGGAACAATCGGCACCGATGACAAAAGCAGCATTCCCCGGTATTATCCCCAGGTTGTCAGCTTCCAGCCTACCCGGGAACACTTGGAGATCGTTTTTCATGTCTCTAATTATCATATGCGTCGCGGAGGTTTCATTTTTCCCATCTTAATCGGCAATGAAAAGACAGTCTTAAAGACCTGGGAAAGCAGTCTGGTTTTTGAGTTCCTGCTTTTTGGAGGGCTTTCAATTATTGGTTTTTACCACCTGGGGCTATTCTTGAACAGAAAGAGCGACAAAGCCTCTCTCTGCTTTGGCATTTTCTGCCTGCTGATATCGCTGAGAATCATTGTTCAGGAGAAAATCTACCTGGTTCGTTTATTACCGGAAATTCCCTGGCGATTGATTGTATTGGTGGATTTTCTATCCTTTTTTATTGCTGTCCCGGTTTTTCTCTATTTTGTGCGCTCCCTGTATCCGGATGAGACGAATAAATTTGCCGTGAGGATGCTTTTTAGGCTCGGGGCTTTTTATTCGATTGTCACTCTTCTCACCACAACCCGCTTTTTTTCCCATATCAACACCTCATACCAGGTTATCACCATCGGGGTTTGTTTATACGTTTTTTATATTTTGATTATTGCCGGCAAAAATAATCGAAATGGCGCGAGGATATTCCTGGCAGGATTTATTGTATTCTTCCTGACTATATTGAACGAAACGCTTTATCTAAACCAAATTGTGCAGACAGGCAACTTTGTTGGATTAGGTTTTTTTGTTTTTGTAACAGCCCAGATTATCTTGCTGTCACTTAGATATTCCAGTGCCTTTTCCGATGTGGAAAACCTCACCCTTGAGTTACAGGTTAAATCCAACCAGTTGAATGAAACCAATGTTGCCTTGGAAAAAGTGAATGAAGAGCTGGAACAGAAGGTTGAAAACAGAACAGCAGATCTGAACAACTTGATTCACGAATTGCAACAAAGCATTCGCAAATCCAAACTTCTGGCAGCGGAAGCGCAGGCTGCAAACGAAGCCAAAAGCAGTTTTCTGGCCAATATGAGTCATGAGATCAGAACACCAATGAACGGTATTCTGGGAATGATCAATCTTCTTCTGGACACGAATCTGGACGATGATCAGCGGGAGTATACAGATACTGTCCGGGTCAGCGCGGACTCCCTGTTGGTGATTATTAACGATATTCTGGATTTCTCCAAAATAGAAGCAGGCAAGCTAAAATTCGAAACCATCGATTTTGATCTCCGCTCCTCAGTGGAAGGGGTATCTGAAATCCTGGCTCTCAAAGCAGAAGAAAAAGGACTTGAGTTTGTCTCGTTGGTTAATTTTGATGTCCCAACCAGTCTGAAAGGAGACCCTGGAAGGCTTAAGCAGATATTGATTAATCTCGCCGGAAACGCCATCAAATTTACCGAAAAAGGGGAGGTAATCGTTCGGGTCTCTCTGCAAGAGGAAACCAGCCAAAAAGTGACAATCAAATTTGAAGTGATCGACTCGGGGATCGGTATTTCGCCGGAAGAGCAGAAACGATTGTTTAGGTCCTTTACCCAGGTGGATGAATCTGTTACCCGAAAATACGGGGGCACAGGTCTTGGTCTGGCGATTTCGAAACAATTGACGGAGATGATGGACGGGGAAATTGGAGTCGAAAGTGAGCTGGGCAAGGGCTCAGTGTTCTGGTTTACAGCTGTTATGGAGAAGCAACCAAACGTTCCCAAAAGGGAGCTGGCTCCGCCGGCAGATATCGAAAACAAACGCATCCTGGTTGTGGATGATATCCATGTCAATCGGCAGGTATTCACTCAATATCTTAAATCATGGAACTGCAGTTACGCTGAAGCTGAAAACGGTGTGGAAGCCCTCGAAAAGCTAAAGGAAGCACACGCGGAAGGTAATCCGTTTGAGATAGCTATCCTGGACATGCAGATGCCGGAAATGGACGGGGAAACCCTTGGAAGAAAAATAAAGGAAGACCCGGATTTAAAAGAGATCATTATCATCATGCTGACCTCGGCCGGAGTAAAAGGTGATGCTTCACGTGCAAACGAAATCGGTTTTGCGGCCTACCTGACAAAACCCGTAAAACAATCACAAATTTTTGATTGCCTGATTACAGTGTTGGGGCGCCGGACAACCGAAACATCAACAACTCCTCCCCTGCCACTGGTAACCAGGTTTACCTTGGAAGAGTCAAGACAAAACAAAGGTCATCTCCTGCTGGCCGAAGATAATAAAATCAACCAGAAACTGGCCCTGAAAATTCTGGAAAAAAAGGACTACAGGGTTGATGTCGTTGAGAACGGTAAGGAGGCCATCGAAGCATTGGAAAATGTACCATACGATCTTGTTTTGATGGATCTCCAGATGCCGGAAATGGGAGGACTGGAAGCAACAGAAATGATACGAAGATCCGCCAACAAAGTATTGAATCCCAAAATACCTATTATCGCCATGACAGCCCATGCCATGGCCGGTGATAAACAAACATGCCTTGAAGCCGGTATGGATGGTTACGTATCAAAACCCATCAACAAGGACGATCTTTTTTCAGAAATCGAAAAACAACTGGAAAACAGGTAAAAAAGCCTCCAAAATGCTGCTGTTCGATCCTTTCATTTCAGTAACCAGGAAAACGATTGAATGAATCTGGCCTTGGCATTTTCACGGATGCAGAGCCCATGGCTGATGATAATCTTGTCGAAGTCCCATTCCAGAATCCGATCGAGAGAATCAGCGTTTCCGCTTTTTTTCCAGACCCGGTGCCGCCCATAAATTTGCCAGTGGATAGTTCCCCGACCATTCACCCAGGGAAAGATGATGAAACCTATTGGGCGCAACTAAGTTTTTGACACTACCCAGTTTGTCAATTTTTTGCCTAATCCCCGTGTTCAGGGTTATGGGGGAATGCACCCATAATGAGTCATCGGAAAGCTTAATGATTGTCATCCTTGTTTCAAAAGGAATGGTGAACATTTTGACGATGCCGCCTTCCACGGTCCAGATGTTTTTTCCAAAATCAACAAAAGACACGGTGCTACCTCAATTAGGTTAGGGTTACATGGGTTTTAAAGACTGTTGTGGCTTCACCGGCTATTTGAACCTTCTCGGGTTGGTCGCCTTGTATGGTCACGATTACCTCGATGATACCTTCCCGACCAATGGCCTCTCCCTGTTTAGCTTTGAATTGAAAGCTCTTTCCATCATGCTCCGCAAGGTTATTGTGAACCAGGTAAGCTCCCAGGGGGCCGTTAGCATTGCCCGTTACCGGATCTTCCGCAATACCGATGGCGGGTGCGAACATTCTTCCATGGGCAAATACTCCGGCTTCAGCATCCAAAGTGAAAACGTAGAAACCGTTGCATTGGATTTTTTGACTTATCGCCTTCAAAGCAAACTGGTCGGGATCCAGTTGATGTAATGTATTTCGTTCCCTAATTCCAATCATTACTTTGGAGTGTCCCGTTGATGCTATCTGAATTGGACAGGATCTATCCAGATCCTTTGAGGTTAAACCCAAAGCTACGAGCAATTCAGAGCATATGGAATCTTGAAGTGGCGGATCGATGATGACCTTCCCCTGGGTCATGGCAATTTTAAAATCGTTGTTGGTTTTAATAATCTCAAAAGGTAAAACGCCTATTTGGGTTTTATAGTCTAAGACACAGGAATCGAGCTTTTCCTCGACTGCCTTGGCGTACATGGCAGCAATGGTAGCATGCCCGCAGGTGGGGACTTCAGTGGTCGGTGTAAAATATCGGATGACACCGTCACAGGAATCATCATCAGCCGGAAACAAAAAGGAGGTTTCGGAATTGTTCAATTCCCTGGCTATCTGTTGCATCCGGTTTTCCGAAAGTCCTTCTGCATTCACAACCACCCCGGCCGGATTCCCTTTGAACAGCTCTTTGGTAAAGGCATCGATTTGATAGATTGTATAGGTTTTCATGGCAGGATTTTTATTGATAAGAGCAGATCTGTTTTATTTTGCGCTAAGTACATACATTGGAGGATCCGGTTTATTTCTGTAAAAACGACAATTCCGGTTACTGGTTAAAGAGGTTTGTGACATTTGATAAAGCCTTGAAGTGTGGTATGATAAAAACATTTCCGGCTGAAAATGCAAGCTGCTTTTTGATGACTAACGCTAAAGGCAGTAATTTGTCAAAATGAAACAAAAGTGTATTGAATTGATGATACAATTCCGGATTCAATATGGAATAATTCCAGAAAAAATAGACGATTCAACGGGCTGGAATAGGGTGGGATTTGAAAGTATTTGTTGATAGAAAAGTAAGGTGAGACAGGTAAAGATCCCAAAAAGGGGGATCAGGTCTTTGTTTATTGATAAAAAGGAATCTTCCTGTTAAAGACCCGATCGTTTAAAGCCGGATAAATCACAGGATTTAAGCTGTCTTGTATTTGACTTTATCCAGCATTTGATTGGCAAATTGTGCGGCATCATTGAGATCTGACTCGTTTGGATGTCCCGTGGCGCTTATCGCTTCATCGATCCAGGGTTTATGTTCCGGTTTGTTTTGAAGTGCGTCGATAACAGATTGCTTAACACCACCACGTACACCAAATGTCCCCAGAATCCTGGACAGTTTAACCAGGGTACCGGCAGTCTCAAACGCTGTTCTGGCCTTGGTACCATCCCGAACACTGCCGTGCGTAGCGAAAAATGCGATATTAGAGTTTGCGGGAACTGTTTTTAAGAATGTCTGCACTTTTAAAGGCACAGAATGTTCGATGACAGGAAATCCACAAAAAATTACATCATATTCCTTCAATGACGTGACTTTATCGATGGCCATCAGCGTCTTGTCTTTAAGCTTTAATCCGTTGAAAAGACCTTCTGCAACCTTAGCCGTATTGCCGGAATCGGAATAATAAGTAACCAGTGCTTTCAATACAACCTCCTGAGTAGGGTTTAATTAATTGTGGAGAAGACTAATTACTTATCAGCAAATAGCATGCAAAAAAGATATTTGTTAAAAAAATTTACATGTGTAAATAATCTGTTAAATTGACCTTTGGGTCAGCAATTTGCAGAGGTACTTGATGGTCGTTGAATAAGTCGGGAAGGCAATACTCAGTCCTCGGAACTCTCCTCCAAGGATCATTGAACAATTGAAATAGGTGATCAGTTCAATAGGGTTGACTGCTGGAATGCAGATTCGGACTCGGTATTTATGACTAATACCTTGCACTTGTTGACAAAAATTCAGTATGTAAAATAAATATTGGCTCTCCATATTTAATATTTTAACTATATATAATTTAAATGATTTATATTTTCGGTGTTCTTGCTGTTTCCATTGTATCTTCTGTTTGGGTTCATAAGGCATTACCCAGGTTCTCAGGTTGGATTCTCAGTTTATTTCCACTCGCAGTTTTCTTTTATATTGCGTCGTTAATTCCTGAAATTATTTCAGGGCAAATTGTAAAAAATACCTGGAAATGGGTACCGTCGTTAAATATACAGTTCTCGTTGTATCTTGATTCGCTGGGTTTGCTGTTTTTACTTTTGATTACAGGAATCGGCGCCCTGGTTTTGATTTATGCAGGATCATATTTCGGGAATCATCCTCATTCAGGTCGGTTTTACACATTGATTTTGATGTTTATGACCGCAATGGTCGGCATTGTGGTGGCAGGAAACCTGATTCTGCTGTTTGTGTTCTGGGAAATCACCAGCATTACCTCCTATCTGCTCATCGGATTTAACCATGAAAAAGAGGAAGCCAGGAAATCAGCACTAAGAGCATTGGTTATTACCGGAAGCGGAGCACTTGCCATGCTGGCAGGGATTATTTTGATGGGGTTTGTAGCCGGCACATATGAAATCTCGGTACTCCTGGAAAAAGCCGATCTGATTCAACAAAGCCCTTTTTTTACAAGTATCGTTGCGTTGCTGTTAATCGGTGCCTTTACCAAATCAGCTCAATTCCCGTTTCATTTCTGGTTGCCGGGAGCCATGGCAGCACCGACACCGGTCAGCTCTTATCTCCATTCGGCAACCATGGTGAAAGCGGGATTTTTCCTGTTGTTGCGATTGGGCCCTATCCTGCTGCCAAGCAACGAAATGCAGGGAAGCCTGATGGTAATTGGATCCATAACCATGTTATTTGGCGCTGTCATGGCAGTCGGACAGCCTGACTTGAAGAAACTGTTGGCTTACTCAACTATCAGTGCATTGGGGTTGCTCTTCCTGCTGATCGGAATCAACACCCAGCTATCCATTAAGGCGGCAATCATTTTTTTACTCGTGCACTCCTTGTACAAGGGCGCGCTTTTCATGATAGCGGGTATCATCGATCACTCAACCGGCACCAGGGATGTAAGGGCTTTAAGCGGTTTGCTCAAGCATATGCCTTTAGTGGCAATAGCCGCCGGACTGGCTGCATTTTCCATGTCAGGGATTCCCCCGTTGATTGGATTTATCGGCAAAGAGCTGGTTTACGAAGCCAAGGTGAAAGCTCCCGATCTGTATCAATGGATACTGCCGATTACCATTGTTGCCAATGCCCTGAATGTGGCTGTAGCTCTGATTGTGGGAATCAGACCTTTTTTACGGTCAGATTTTAATTCTCCGCTACTCAAACACAAGGTTTCTCCGGGGTTATGGCTGGGGCCGGTGTTGCTGGCAATCCCCGGATTGTTGCTGGGCATCTTCCCTTCCTGGATTAACAGTCTCAGCAACATGGTCGCTTCAACCATAAAAGCCGAAAATATTGAGATCACCCTGTCCTTATGGCACGGATTCAATCTTGTATTGCTAATGAGTTTCTTTACCTTGATCTTGGGGATGGTATTTTTTGGGATTCGTGAAAGGCTACGAAAAATCAAAGCTGAAAGCGGATTTCTTTCAAATTGGGGTCCCAGGCGGTTTTATGAGAGGGGATTCAATGCCGTGCTGGAAGCCGGAAAAAAGCAAACGGAATGGCTGCAAAACGGGAGCTTAAGGATATATCTTTCCGTGATTATGAGCGTTGTTGTGGTGGGTTTGGGCTATACCCTGGTCACTTTAACCGACTGGCTGCAGTGGCAAACCAACTTTTCTGCGGCTCGTTTTTACGAATGGGCGATTGTGGCCGTGATTGCCATATCAACACTGATATTGCTAATCAGTCCGTCACGATTGATTAGCGCAATCTGCCTTGGCGTGATCGGATTCAGCGTTGCCCTGGTTTTCGTTCTGTACAGCGCTCCGGATCTGGCAATCACCCAGGTTATGGTGGAAACACTGACAGTCATTCTATTTGTATCAATTGTATATCATCTGCCCGGTTATAAAAATTTGATAAGTCCTGCGGTAAAATGGTTTAATGTTTTGTTGTCAGTGTCTTTTGGAGGGCTGATGACCTTACTGACATTAAAGGCATCAAACATTCAATTGGGAGAAACGATCGCCTGGTTTTTTACTGAGAACAGCCTGACACAAGGATTCGGCAAAAATGTTGTTAACGTCATCCTGGTTGATTTCAGGGCGTTGGACACCCTGGGTGAAATTGTCGTGCTATCAATCGCCGCCATTGGAGTTGTCTCTTTGTTGCGCTTGAAACAAGTTACTGAAAGGAAACAATGAACTCAACAATATTAAAAATAGCAGCAAAACCCATCGCGTTTCTGCAATTGCTGCTCTCTGTTTATCTGCTGTTTAAGGGGCATAACGAACCCGGTGGCGGGTTTATTGGAGGTTTAATAGCAGCATCCGCCTTTATTCTGATCGCGATGGCATTCAAAGTAGAAGCGGCTTCCAGCTGGATGAAAGCATCGCCAATGTTCTGGACAGGAACAGGTTTGTTGCTATCTGCTTCCAGCGGCATGGTTGCACTGATACTGAATAAGCCCCTGTTAACGGGTGTGTGGGGATGGGAAATTTGGATACCTATTTTTGGAACATTGAAGTTCGGTACCCCTTTGTTTTTTGATATTGGTGTCTACCTGGTTGTTGTTGGTATTGCTACCATGATTGTATTTTCGTTACTGGAAATTGAGGAAGCCTGATGGAAAGCTTGTTAAGTCTTATTGTTGGACTGCTTTACGCAGCAGGACTGTATTTGATTCTTGAAAGAAGCCTGGTGAGATTGATATTTGGAATTTTGCTTTGGAGCCAGGCCACCAATTTATTGGTTTTCACTGCAGCCGGGTTAATTGGCGAAAATCCGCCGCTTATTGGTGAAAGTGGAGAGCTGGTCAATTCTGCAGATCCTCTTCCCCAGGCTTTGATCCTGACGGCAATCGTCATCGGTTTTGGGGTGGTTTCATTTACACTGGTATTGTCCAAAAAAGTCTACCAATGGGTGAAAACGGACGATCTTGAACAATTAAGTGAGGGACAGGAATAATGAATCTGATCTTGGTCTTACCTGTTGTCATTCCCTTAACCACAGGTATTGTTGGACTTTTGCTCTTACGTCGATCAGGCATTCAGCGCTGGTTAAACCAGGTAAGCTCGCTGGTGCAATTGCTGGTTGCATTCGTGCTGCTGGAAATGGTCTGGAGCCGGGGAATATTATCGGTTCAACTGGGGAATTGGCCTGCTCCCTTTGGTATTACATTTGTGGCAGACCTGCTCAGCGCTTTGATGGTTTTAATCACCGGGTTTGTAGCGTTTTTTATCGCTTTGTATTCCCTGTCACAAAACGATAATCGCACAATTGGATTTGGATTTTACCCACTGGTTCAATTCCTTTTGGCTGGTGTCTCGGGGGCTTTTTTAACGGGAGATTTTTTTAATCTGTTTGTGTGGTTTGAGGTCATGTTGATGGCTTCGTTTGTGTTAATCGTTTTGGGAGGTGGAAAGAAACAAATTGAAGGTGGGTTTAAATATGTCACCATTAACATTGTAGCATCCGTGCTGTTTTTAGCGGGTCTTGGGATTTTGTACGGCCAGGTCGGGTCGTTGAATATGGCTGATGTATCATTGAAACTGATGAAGGAGGATAATGCGGCTGTGGCGTTAACGGCAGGTATGTTGCTGATGATTTCGTTTGGTATCAAAGCCGGAGCCTTCCCTCTTTTTTTCTGGTTGCCTGCCTCGTACCACACCCCCCAACCTGTTGTTACAGCCCTATTTGCCGGATTGCTGACCAAAGTCGGAGTGTATGCCCTGTTGCGTTCATTTACACTAGTGTTCACCCAGAATGTTTCATTCACCCATTCCATCCTGCTTGTGGTGTCTGTTTTAACAATGGTGAGCGGGGTTTTGGGAGCTGCTTCCCAATTCCACATTCGAAAAATTTTATCGTTTCATACCATCAGCCAGATTGGATACATGCTTCTTGGTTTGGCCTTGTTCACTACAGCCGCAATATCGGCTGCCATATTTTACATGTTTCACCACTTTCTGGTTAAAACAAATCTCTTTCTGGTAAGCGGTATTGTAAAAAGCTACAAAGGAACAGAGGAGTTAAAAGAGATAGGGTCTCTTTATAAAACAAGTCCCTGGCTGGCTTTATTCTTTTTGATCAGTGCTTTTTCCCTGGTTGGTATTCCGCCGTTATCCGGTTTTTTTGCCAAGTTTGCCATCGTCAAAGCCAGCCTGGATATCAATCAATTCCTGATTGCAGGAATAGCGGCGGCCGTGGGTGTGCTGACCTTGTATTCCATGACCAAAATCTGGGCTGAAGCTTTTTGGAAAAAAGATCCTGCCGGCAACGAGACAAATGAAAAACCGACGCTAACCGGAACCCGTGCGATGTTTGTTCCGGTGATCCTGTTAGCTGTGCTGACAGTGGGTGTGGGAATGTTTCCATCCTATCTTTTCCGCATTACGGATGGGGCTGCAAATCAACTCTTGAATCCTGAAATCTATATTAAAACCGTATTGGGAGAAGGCTATGTTCATAGTTTCCAGAATCGTTAAAATAGGTGGTTTTATCTGGTTTTACCTGGTAGAGATGATACGCTCCAACCTCAGGGTTGCCTATGATGTGTTAACTCCTGCCCATAAAATGAAACCGGCTATTTTAGAGATTCCCCTGGATGTAAAAACGGATATGGAAATCTTGTTATTCGCAAACCTGATGAGCATGACCCCGGGCACCATGAGTTTTAGACTCTCGAAAGATAAATCGAAATTGTATGTGCATGCCATGTATGTGGACGATCCGGAAAAACAGAAACAGGAGATTAAGGAAAAGTTTGAAAACCGCTTGCTGGAGATTTTCAGATGATGAACTTGGAATGGATGGTAAACCTCGGATACATATTCCTCCTGCTGGCCCTGGCCAGTGCCATGTATCGGCTGATTAAGGGGCCCGGTCTGCTGGACCGGGTTGTAGCTTTGGACCTGGTGGCTATGGTTATTGCAGGATTTATCACAGTGTATGCAATAGAATCAAAACTGAAGGTGTTCCTTGATGTGGTAATGGTTTTGGCCATGGTGGTGTTTTTCGGAACCGTGGCCTTTGGACGTTATTTGGAAAAAAAGATGAATGGAGGAAATGAGCTTGATTAGTGGATTATTTATCATCGTTGGTACCTTTTTTATCCTGATTGCCGGAATCGGACTGGTTCGCTTCCCCGATATCTATACCAGAATGCATGCCGTTTCCAAATCGATGACCCTGGGCCTGGGATCTGTTCTCTTGGCCGCGGTGATCGAATTTGCCAGCTGGAGTGTGGGGATTAAATCGCTGCTGACCATACTTTTTTTGTTCCTCACCATACCTGTCGGGTCACAGGTCATCAGTTTTGTAGCCTACCTTAGAAAGGAGCCCCTCTGGAAGCGGACAATTGTTGATGAGTATGCTTCGGGTAAAAGGAGATCACCCAACAACAACGAGCAAAACATTAATTCGGGCTAAGCATGCAGAAGAAGAATCAGAATGATCCGGGTACAATGTTGTCAGCCGCTCTCTAAAATTACCAATCATGAATAGATCCAAGGGAAAATATTGTCATAGTGACAATTAAATGATTGACATGAATTGATTTTTTGGAGCATATCCTAAAAGAAGCGTTTTGAAAAATCATTGCGATCAATCTTTAACATACAGGAAACCCATGGATTATTCTCAATTGCTGGCCCAAAGAACCGGGAACATGAAAGCCAGTGCAATTCGTGAGATACTGAAGGCCACCTCCAAGCCGGAGATGGTCTCGTTGGCGGGCGGAATTCCTGCACCTGAAAGCTTTCCCATGGATATTCTGGGAGAGTTGACGCAAAATGTCCTTGATACCTATGGAAGCGGTGCCCTGCAATACGATATCGCAGAAGGGTTCACCCCGCTTCGTGAAGCGTTGGTGGATCACTTGAAGACAAAAGGTGTCGCCGTTTCTGCAGATGAAATTACCGTGATGAGCGGATCTCAAGGCGTGTTGGATGCGATTGGCAAGATTTTGATTTCCAAGGGAGAAAATGTGGCTGTTGAGGCACCGACCTACCTGGGTGCCATTTCGGCATTCAATCCCTATGAGCCTAACTATGTTACCTTGGAAACCGATGAAGACGGATTGCTTCCGGAATCATTAGAGGAGGCACTCACCACTCAATTCATCAAGTTTATCTACCTGGTTCCGACCTTCCAAAATCCAACGGGAAGAACCATTCCCTTGGAAAGACGCAGGCACATTGCGGAATTGATTAAAAAGTACGATGCTCTCCTGATCGAAGATGATCCCTACAGCGCTTTGCGTTTCAAGGGAGAAGCCGTACCGCCGATTTGGACATTCGCTCCTGAAAATGTGGTTTATATCTCAACCCTGTCCAAGGTCCTGGCACCGGGTATTCGCATAGGATTCTGCGTAGCACCGGGGTTGATCAGGGAATGGTTGGTAAAGACCAAGCATGGTGCAGATCTGCATACCAATACATTTGGGCAGGCTATGGCCGCCAAATATATTGCCGGAGGCTACATTCATCAGCAGCTGCCAAAAATTATTTCCCTGTATCACCCGCGACTGCAAGCGATGCTGGCGGCCATGGAAAAGCACTTTCCCAACTCTTTCAGCTGGTCGAGACCGGAAGGTGGAATGTTTGTCTGGGCAGCGGGACCGGAAGGATTCGATGCCGAACAGGCATACTGGGAAGCGGTAAAAGTCAAAACAGCCTTTGTTCCCGGTTATGCCTTTTTTACGGATGAAGGAACAGGGAAGAATACCATGAGGTTAAATTTTACCAATGCTTCCGAAGAGCTGATTACTGAATCGATATATCGCCTAAGCAGAGTGTTTGAAACTCTTCTCTAAGACCAAATATCGCACAATTTACTAGTCGGTCGTTGCTTTTCGGTCTCAAGGAACCCCACTTTCCTCCTTTTGCGCTTTCTGCTCTTCGAGATCAATTTCCCAAAGAAGCTGAGCCAGGGTTTGAACATTTGGTTTTACTTCTTCGTACTTTTCCTGGGTCCGGGGTGTTCGACGACTCACTTTGTTGGCCCACAGGAGTCGGGTGAGATTTCTGATATTACCTTTAACCCCTCTTCGTTTTCTGTCTGCCTTGGTTTTTGCCCAGTTGCTCTCCGCAATAGCCCTGAAGAATCCCGATACTTTGAAGATTTTGGTAATCTTTTCAAAGGTTCGCTGGTTGAAAATCGAAAGGGCCACAATTAACCTGGGAAATCCTGCGCTGACAATCACATCCGGCTTGTCTTTTTCAATGGCAACAACAAAAGCCCTGGTCAGGGTTTTCATCTCGCTGGTGCCAAGTATTTTCGGGGCGACTACTTTGTACTGCTCCTTCATGTTTTCATACATGCCGGAGCCGTCCATAAATCCGGGTGCTACTACCGAGGCTGATACATTTGCCCCCTGGTCTTGCAGCGATTGACGCAACGCCTTGGTAAATCCTATGATGCCGGCCTTGGTTGTCGCGTAGACCTCGTTGTACGCCATAGGCAAATATCCCGTTCCGGAGCTGATATTAACAATATGTCCGTTGTTTTGTTTGATCATATGCTTCAGAACCAGGTGGGAAAGGTTGAGGGTTCCTTTTAAATTGATATCGATGGCTGAGTTGATCTCGGTACGAGTGGTGTCCCCAAACCAAAGCGTGTTTTCCACTCCTGCATTGTTGACAAGGATATCAATGGCTCCGAATTGGGTTACGGTTTCCAATACCAGGGTTTCCAATTCATGCTGTTTGCTGATGTCGGTGGGAATCGTAATGACTTTAATCTCGTATTTTGCAAGGAGATAAGCTTTTACCTTTTCCAGGTTGGTTTCATTTCTGGCCGCCAGGGAAAGGTGGATGCCTCTTTTCGCCAGTGCCTCCGCAATGTGAACTCCCAAACCTGTTGAAGCCCCGGTTACGATGGCTTTTTGTCCCTGTTTCAGTTTCATGTGTATTCCCTTGTCTAATCACCACCCCTCAGGGAAATGGTTTCTGAATAATGAATACGCTTTTAAAACGGTAACATGCCGTTTTTTATTTTGCTAACATTTGCTGTTACCGGACGTGCGATCATAGAAACTCGATTTGCTAGTGTCAAGGAGTCAAGTGTCAATTTTGAATCATGGCTTTCCGCATCCTGCAAATTGCCCGAGATTGCCAATGGAATTATTTTCGTTTATGGTTGATGACCATTTTACATCTTTTGGAGTTGTTTTTAAAAGCAAATGTGAGTAGATCATGACATCCAAATTAGACGATCTGATTCGAAAAGCTGCGACCGATATCAAACATTCCAGCCATACCGTTGCCCTGACAGGTGCCGGCTTTTCAACAGAATCGGGAATTCCGGACTTCAGGGGCCCGGATGGATTATGGACTAAAAATCCTGAACTTGAATTGAAAGCATACGAAGCGTTCAAGGACTTCCAGCGTGATCCCAAACAGTTTTGGATCGACCTGTTGGCTGAGCCGGTAAAGATTATAGAGGAATGGGGGGACGCCGAACCGAATCCGGGCCATCTGGCACTGGTGGAGCTGGAGAAAAAAAAGCGCTTAAAAAGGATAATGACTCAAAATATCGATAACCTTCATCAAAAAGCCGGATCAAAAAAGGTTATTGATTACCATGGCAATATCTTCAAATTGCGATGTCTCGGCTGTGGCAAGCGTTATCCGATTGGGAAGTTCAAGCTGGATCAATTGAAGGATAAAGAACAATTGCCGCCACGCTGTAAATCCTGCGGTGATCCTTTAAAGCCGGATGTGGTTTATTTTGGAGAGCCGATTCCCGGGGATGTCTCTTCGGAAAGTCATGAAGAAGCTATCAAATGTGATCTGATGCTGGTTTGCGGCACCTCAGCCGTGGTGTTCCCATTTGCAGAACTGCCACTTATAGCTTCCAGAAAAAAACGATCCACACTGGATACCTTTCTGTCCTTTGGGTTGAGTATTCATACTCCCGCGAAAATCATAGAAATCAATGCAGACCCAACCCCACTGACAAAAGAAGGTATTTCGGATTACTTGATCCAGGGAAAAACAGGCGAAATCCTGCCTCGCATTGTGAAAGCGATCAAAGAATTGAGTTGAAAACCGTTCTGTCAAAGCCTATTTTGCCTAACACCTAACACCTAACACCTAACACCTAACACCTAAACCCCAATATCTTCATTCCAGAGTTCCGGCTTGTTTTTGATAAACTCCTCCATCAGCTGCCGACATTCCCGGCTGTCAACAATTTCCAACTCAATGCCTCGCGATTTCAGGTATTCTTCCGGCCCCCGGAAGGTGCGATTCTCGCCTATCACAACCTTGGGAATGCCGTATAACAGTACAGTACCGCTGCACATATCGCAAGGTGACAGAGTAGAATACAAAACAGCCCGTTTATAGTCCGAAGCTTTCAATCTTCCTGCATTTTCCAGACAATCCATCTCGGCATGCAGAATGGCACTGCCCTTTTGTACGCGCTGGTTGTGGCCCCTGCCTACTATTTTCCCGTCGATAACCAGTACCGAACCTATCGGAATTCCTCCCGCCGCAAGACCTTTTCTGGCTTCTTCTATAGCCGCTTCCAAATATTTATCCATATCAAACATCTATAATAGATTTTCAGAACATGTCGTGTGAATCTTTGAATATGCAATTTGCTATTTTATTCTTCACTAAACTCCTCAAGGGTTTCCGCAATAAATGACGGTTCCAGGTCTATCATGCATTCTCCCACGGATGTTCCAGCTGAATCAAATATTTCAAATTGCAGCGGCCAGAGAGCTGGCTGATGCTCCTTGCCTTCCTGGTTGTGCCAGAAATCTTCGGCAGCCTCTTCGGCCAGCCAGATGAGATCGGCATTCTCTGCTGTTGTTTCAAACTGGTAACGCTTGTCAGATCCCTTAAGAGTGTAAAAATATGATGTTTCGTCGCCCATGTTGCTCCTTAGCAGTTTCCTAACCGGGTTGAGCTTTTTTATTTCAACAAATTAGACTTCTTCTTTTTTAAGATTATCCGGGTAATCTGCTGGGAAACCTTATCCAAAGCATAGGAAAGATATCCTTTGAATCCCCATTGGTTTCCATAGTATGCTTTTTTGGAAGCCGTATGCAGTACATCCTTGGTCTTTAAATCTATAAATTTCAACCATAAGTGCAGATTATAATTGTTGTAGTCAATACCTGCATCATCAAATGTGATCAGAAGACCCCTTGAAGGGTACTTTTTATCATTTTTTTCTTTGGCAAAACGGACCTTTTTATTTTGAAGCCAGCATTGTTCGAGGTTGGATTGAAATCCAGCGAGTGTCAAATTCGAATATGATACTCAACCGGCCAACTTTCTTTAACTAAATGACATTGTTGTAAGATGGGCCGACGAACAGACTGTGTCACACTTGTCACCCCGGACTCGATCCCATAAGCGCTTAATTAACAGAATTTGGAATATAGATCAAACGGTAGGGCGGGGCTACGTCCCCGCCAACAGGCTAATCTCTTGGCGGCCACGTAGGGCCGTCCTACCGTTCGTCAACAGAATTTATCAAAACTTTACCTTATTTAAGTGCTTATGGGACTTGATCCGGGGTCCATGTTGGTTTGCTCACAACTCAGGCAGGATGGAATTGAGGCAGTAGGTAACAAACCTCTCAAAAGCTTCCGGGAGATTAAGACGGACAAGGCATATCCAAAGCTGCTTACACCAACTCAATGTGTGATGGATCGGTTAGCTGCATATTATTATTGGAAAGACAGACAAGCCTTTGAACAAGCAATTCTTGTAACCAAATCCCACAGAGTAAATTTCAAAGAAATTCAGGAATGGTCAGAACAAGAAGACAAACAGGACGAATGTTCAATGTTTAAAGAGAGTTGTAAATAAATTGAAGGATTTGAACAGAGCCTGAGAGCCGTAGGATGGGCCGGCGAAGCCTGCCCATCGGGGGATAAACGTCACAATGAAAGACCTGGCCCCGTTTTTGGTTCGACTCGATCCCCCGGTCAAACCGGAAGTGACTCTGTTCATGACATTGGCAATCACCAAACGGCAGGCCTGGTGAGCAGCTTGCTTAAAGATATTTTACCGAATGTTCCGACACCGGATGGCTTGCTTCCAGGGACAGCCTGTTTAGGTGGTTCTCGCTGTCAGTAATAACAGGGCTTATAACCGGTTCTGCCTCATCACTGATTTTGAATTGTTCCATCAATCGTTTCATTTCGACTGATTGTTTGGAAAGTTCATCGGCCGAAGAGGCTGTTTCTTCCGAAATGGAAGAGTTATGTTGAACGACGTTACTGATCTGCGTAAGTGCCGTGTTGATTTCGGCAATACCGTTGGTCTGGCCTCCGGACCCGGCAGATATTTCGGCCACCAGGTCGTTAACCTTGGTAACGTTTTCGTTGATTTCCTTTAAGACATCGGCAGTCAATCGGGTATTGCTAACACCAGCTTCGACTTCTTTAAGTGACGTATCGATCAACTCTGTTGTGTCCTTGGCTGCTTCCGCGCTACGACCTGCCAGGTTTCTGACTTCTTCCGCCACCACGGCAAAGCCCTTACCGTATTTTCCTGCACGAGCGGCTTCAACGGCTGCGTTTAGGGCCAGTAGATTGGTTTGAAACGCTATTTCGTCGATGACTTTGATAACCTTGGCTACTTTGTTGCTGGTTTCGCTGATACTGTCCATAGATTGCAGCATTGTATTCATCTGTGAATTCCCTTTTTCTACGGTCTCAATCGATTGCCTGGAAAGCTGCTGGGCCTGGCCGGCGTATTCGCTGTTTTTCTTTGCCTGCGATTCGACTTCATTTACGGACGAGGTCACTTCCTCCAAACTGGCGGCCTGCTCCGTGGTCCCGGAAGCTAAAGCCTGGGCTGATGCCTGTAGTTGGACTGCTCCATTGTTGACCTCATCGGCAGAGGATGTTACCTGGAAGATAGCACTGCCTACCATTTCCAACGCGCGATTGATGTTTTCTCCTTTGAGATTACCACCATAATCATTGCTGATCCTTTCGGTCAGGTCAGCATTTAACATGGAGTCCATCACCCGGTTGATATCCCCGAACGCACTTTGCATGGTATTCATCAGACTGTCAAATGCCATGGCTGTTTTTCCGATCTCGTCCTTGCTTTTCAGGTCCGTTGTTTTTGAGAAATCGCCTGTCGTTTCCACTTCAATGATGGTTGTTGCCAGTTTTTGCAAGGGACCTTTTAATGAGGCGCCAATGATGACGGACAAAACAATCCCTATCACAAGGGCTATGGCCAGGAGAGTATACATAAAAAACTGAACATTTTCATATACGTTGTTTGCATTTTGTCTGAAGGTGGCCGCTTTGTTGCTGGCAAAGTCTTCCAGTGCTTGAATGTATCTGTTTAATTTAGCGACATGTTCCGCTCCCTTTGCCCTGGTGATGATACCTGCTTCTTCCCGCCTGCCCTCAAGAGCAAGTTTGATTACTTCATCGCGGATAATTTTCCAATCCTTGAATGCCTGTAGGGCATCGTTGACCATTTTCTTGTCCCCCAGGAATCGCTCATCCACTATCTTAAACAATTCAAAAACCTCAGCTTCGTATTGATCGACTATCGACGAGGCCTTGTTTATGCCTTCCTCGTCTTTGGCTAAGGCAACATCTTTCATTCCCCGGTGCATGGAAACGATAAAACGATCGAT
>JANQGZ010000016.1:0-130776 GCA_028282825.1 SAR324 cluster bacterium | reverse complement strand
GCGGTTAGCGGTTAGCGGTTAGCGGTTAGCGGTTAGCGGTTAGCGGTTAGCGGTTAGCGGTTAGCGGTTAGCGGTTAGCGGAAGATGTTTGCATTCGATTTTGTTGTCAATAAAAATTCCGACAACCATCGAATACCTCTGTTTTCGGTTCTAATACAAAGCACACCAGAATGATAGTGGATGATGGCATTGTATCCTCGAAAATGTTAAGATATTCTTAATATTTTGAATGTAGATTCTCTCAAATTGAATCCCACCTATTTTGTTGATCTGTATGCCAAATGTCGCCTTATCTTAAGTATTTGAAAAAGCGCTACAAACTAAAAGTCAGCTGCTTACCTTATCAGCTGTTAATGGAATTTGAAGATTTCAATATTTTGGCTCAATCACCTGATTTAAAGGGATTAAGGCAACCAATGGCTAACACAAATTGGTGTAAAAGTGACACCATGAAAACCATCATCAACCAAGCCAAACAGGTGTTTCCATTTTTTGAAAAAGATCTGGCAGCAAAAGTTTTCCGCCCTCATTTTAAAAACTACCGAAAAACTGTCCACTTACTGGAACAATTTCTTACTCGCACAGAAGTGGAGGATTTTATACAGGATAATGAAACACTGGCAGATTCACTTGTTGATTATTGCAAATTCAGCCGTGTATCCGATAATGAAAGCATCAAATCTTACGATTCAACTCTTCATGAACTGGTAAGTTTTTACAGGGAATTCCCGTCACCCAAAACCTCATTCGTAGACCTGCTGGCAGAACTGCCCTTCCAACTCTTTATTCTTGTCGCTCATGCCGATGAAGATGTTGATAACGATGAGCGCATTGAGTTTCAGCGTATTATTCGTGATCCTGAATGGTGCCTTAGTGAATGTGCTCGCGCCTTTTTTAACAGTACTTCCTATTTTTTCAGTGAGCTGATTATGAAGTACCATAGGGACAGATATAAAAAAGATATTAACAAGGTGGATAGAACGGTTTATTTTGTCGATAAACTGCTTGAAAAACATGAGGCTGGTTTAATCAAGGTGGATTTGTCCCGTTTGGCCAATGAAATTGCCAAAGCTTCAGGTGGTGTTGGTGGGTTTATGGCTATCTCAAAAGCCGAAAAAAAGATGATAGCCAGATTGGTTGAGATCTTTGGAGATTTATCCGCAGTCCAGACATCGAGAAGAACAAATAAGATCGGTTAGTCCCTTACAATCCTTCGTACTCGTTTCAAGGCAATTTTGACTGCTTCCTGATCAGAATCGATATCACTTGCTTTTTCATAATATACCAATGCTTGTTGGATCTCACTTAAGGCCTCATAGGCCAGTCCCAGGTTGTAAAGGTCTTCAAGGTCAGGATCCGAATCTTTGCTGATTAGTCTGTCGAGACGATTAATTGCCATATTCAAAGCATTGTTTTCGATAAGTTTAACCGCTACGGAATCTCCACCACGAAGGATTTCGCTCTTAATTTTATCTCGGTGAGGAACTATTCGCTTGGCAAAGTCAAAAGCAATTCTATTAATCCCTTCATGGAGAATTTTTCCACGGGAATCTACTAATTTGCCTGAATCACCAAATGTCTGGTTAATTGGAAATTCAGCGATAATCGTTTTGCCTTCATTGTTTTTAAGAGCAATGAACCCGGATAGTGTGACATTAACCGTCTGCTTCCCCTTTTTTAATGAAGCCGTGCCAATTGGAATGCAAACTGGGATTCGTGTCATAAAATTACAACTTTTTAACACGGTTTGTTTAGATGTGTGATCGCGCTTAAATCTAGTTTTTGCTTTTATGGAATAACTCAGCGTGGCTATTTTTGAGTCTGCAAGGTTTTCGATTTTTGGATTGTAATTAAAAAGCGCAATGTCCTTTTCCAGCTGATTTAGCTCCTTTGCCGGTTTGATGTTTCCCGGGTGGATTGAAGTCAATTGTGTTTTGAGCGCATTTTCCAAAAGCTGATGCAGATAATCGTCAGGCTTTGGATTTTCAATAACAATTTTACTGTATTGGTTCAAAGCTTCAATCTCTGCCGGAAAAACAGCGTTAAATTCCTTGTATTTAGTACAACCTTGAACCAAAAACGGGATCAAAAACAACAACCAGCAAATACTGTTTTCGGTTAATTTGGATCTTAGACGTATCATTCCAGTTCTCCAATCGCTTTCATGTAGAGTTCGTTATTCTCATCCAATTTATGGGCTTCTTTGTACATTTGGATAGCCAAAGCAGGATCACCAAAAGCCTCATAACAAATACCCAGATTATATACATCCGCCGGTTCTCTTTCATCCGATTCAGACAAGGCATTTTCCAGTTTGGTAACTGCTTTGTTTAATTTTGCTTCTTCAAGCAGCCCTACAATTTCATCATCGCTGTCCTTATCGATCTGCCTGGTTGTGATCACGGAATATTTGCTGATGTTTTTTAAGATCCGTCCCGTTAGGGCAATCGCCAATTCATTAACCATCGTTTCGATCGACGTCATCGGCTTTAAATTGTTTGACAAAGAAACATTGAAACTCTTTAGCACCTTGGCTTCCCCATTTTTCGTTTTGATCACTTCCACGTAACTGGCTATATCCACAAGCGAATTGCTGTAAGGAACAGTCACCACCTTATCCCTGCTGGAGTTTTCCACTTGAACCCATTCTCTGCCTTTAACAACAGATTTCTTGTTGCGAAATGTCATGACTTCCTGAACAGTCCCCGATTGCTGCTGTGAATTCAACGCTACCCTGATATCAATGATCAGATCAATTTCACTGATTCTTTCGCCCGAGAGGGGTCTCAATTGCTGAAAAGCACTTTGAAATTTGCGTAGATCCTCCAGGTCAATGACCTCATAGTCGGATGTTTTCTTCAGGTTTGCCACCAAGGCTTTTCGTATCAATACATTCAACCCTTTGGTATCAATCACGGACTTATTAACTCGCCAGCGACCCAGATTGTCAACCAGTCGCAAGTGCTCACTATTGGCAAGAAAAACCGTATTGACCCCTACTGTGCGAATGCCGCTGAACCTTGGATCAGCAGCCTTTTGAGAATTAAACTGAATCATGGTGGAACAAGACGATACAAGCATCAAAATCAGTCCGACTCCAAGATAGGTGATTTTAGTTTTCATATTGGTTATTGCGAAACATTAATTCGTATTAAAGTGAATCGAAATGAACCGTCACAACCTTTCGTGCGAGTTCATCCAGGGCTTTTTGTGTCGAAGTAATAGTGGAATTTGATTTCACCTGCTCATAACCGGCCTGAATTTCCTTATCCCTGTAAAGCTGTGAATACTGTCGATCGGATATGGTACGTCCACCGGTTTGAATTTTCGTTCTTTTATCGTTGGAAATGGTGATGGTTGATCTCAATATTTTGGTCTTACTGCCAATTTCAACAAAATAAAGTGATACAACAGTTTGTAAGTTATCCTGCTTCCAGGTTCGTTTTTCCAATTCATCCCAGCTTTGAGAAAGTCGTCTTTTCACTCTTCTTTTGGTAACTTTTTTGACTTCATTCCCGGTAGTACTTCCTTTGTACATCCAAATATCCCCAATTAGAAAGATATTTTCATTGTTGCTGTTGTTTTTAGGCACCCTCCTGCCGGTCGGAACAAACTCAAATTGAAAACGTTGCTGCTGCTCCATAACTCTTTTGATGTTTTCTACGACTTTCTCTTTTAAAGCCTGGGCATCACGTTCAGCAAACAAGTAATCCTCGTGAAGCCTGATCACCCTGGCATCAGTTTTTAACGGCACCGATTTCCCTGCTTCCTGTTTAAACACAACCGTTTTCGAACAGGCAACAACCAGCAACATCAAACATAAAAAAGAAATCCTTTGTATTAGTCTTGTCATTTTTTCAAGTCCGATTATTTCCATCGTAATAGTAGGTATGTCCTTTTTTCCGGCGCTTATTATATAATGTGGTTATAGAATCTGAGGCTTTTTAGATCAAAAAAAGACCAAACACCTTGATTGGAAAAGTTACACGAACAGTCCCGGATTTGCAACCGAACGCAACTCATGCCTGAACATAATCGGCCAAACAGAATGAAACTCATGTTCTACAACTGGGATATCACCTATTCGTTAATCCTCCGGATTGCTCTGGATAACGCTATTCAAAAACGGATAGAATTTCCTTGCAACCACAGTTCTTTCCATTGATGACAATGACTTGACATAGTAAGAAAAATATTCAAGGCTTAGACTGAGCGCTCGTTCATGTCGTGTTTGGTTTCGATATCACTGCTTCAAGAGTGGAATAGCAATTCACTGAATTGAGATCTTGGTGGTATCGTATTTAACAACGCGTTGGTTCTAAGCAGAAAGGATCATCAATGATTACATTGAACGTTCGGGAGGGTACATTGGCGATCAGTTTAACCGGCATGTCAATCGTTTTCAGAGGACGATTCCTGATCAGCATAACCATAGGAATACTAACCGGGATTCTGAATTGGATTGCTTTATTTGAGAAATTAAATCAAAGGGATTCAACGCAACAGCAATCAAGAAGAACAGGAACCTCAAGCGAAGAAAACAACAACGACATTGTTGCTGCTAATACTTTAGCGCTGCAACGTGAAAATAAGAGGCAATATTCTCGTTCTAATCATCCCGGCTCCCATAATATTTTTGGTAATCAAAAAAACTGAGGTCTTCTCCCGGGAGAAGGCTTTATGCATAGGTACGATTTAAATAGAAATAATATTTACTCAGATGTATAAAAAAACCATTGTAATATTTAGTGACGTCTCAACGGGGGACTCATTGCGACAAAAACAACTCAAGCTGTTGACCAAATAAATGAGTGAGTACATAAAAAAGTATCATTATTAACCTGAATGAAAAGGAGGAACCCTTGGATTTTGATCTTTCAAAAGAACAGGAAATGATTCGCAAAGAAGTCAGACGATTTGCGGAAAAAGAGATTGCCCCGATAGCACTGGAGTTAGACGAAAACGAAGAGTTCTCCAACGAGCTCACTTTAAAAATGGGTGAAATCGGTCTTTTTGGAATGTTTGTATCGGAAGAATATGGCGGTCAAGCCATGGATTATATTTCATATATTATCGCTGTGGAAGAAGTTGCCAGAATTGATGGTTCCCAGGCAGCCACGGTAGCTGCAGCCAATTCCCTGGGAATCGGACCGATCTATTACTTTGGAACGGAAGAACAAAAGAAAAAATACTTACCCAAACTGTGCTCCGGAGAAGGATTATGGGGATTTGGCTTGACCGAGCCTACTGCCGGATCTGATGCGGGGGGAAGTCAAACCACGGCAGTCCAGGATGGTGATGAATGGGTCATCAACGGATCAAAGATATTCATTACCAATGCTTCTTGCGATCTATCCATGGGCACCACCGTGCAGGCCATCACCGGCAAAAAAGATAATGGTAAGCCAATCTATACCTGTTTTCTGGTAGAAAACGGAACACCGGGATACAAGGCTGTTCCCATGCACGGAAAAATGATGTGGCGCGCATCCAATACATCAGAACTGTATTTCGATGATGTGCGGGTAAAGAAAGATGCCGTTCTGGGAAAAGTGGGTGATGGTTTTCATCAGATGTTGCAAACCCTGGATGGTGGGAGACTTTCCATCGGTGCCATGGGACTCGGAGGTGCTCAGGGATCTTACGAACTGGCATTAAAATACTCCAAAGAGCGGGAACAATTTGGTCAGCCTATCTCAAAATTCCAAGCTATTGCTTTTAAACTGGCTGATTGTGCCATGGAAATCGAATGTGGCAGAAACCTGCTTTATAAAGCTTGCTGGCTAAGAAGCAATAAAAGACCGTTTGAAAAGGAAGCGGCCATGGGTAAGCTCTATTGTTCCGAATTAATGGGAAGAGTTGCTAACCATGCTGTCCAGATCCATGGCGGTTATGGATTAATGAAGGACCACCATGTTGAACGATTCTATCGCGATCAGAAACTTCTCGATATTGGTGAAGGAACGTCGGAAGTTCAACGGATTGTTATCTCCCGATATATCGGCTGTTAAATGACTCAAAGGATCTACAACCCTAATAAATCGACAACAAGATGACAGATGAAATTTTATTGACGGAAGAAGCAGATGGCATTGTGATTATGACTTTGAATCGTCCCGAAAACATGAATGCCCTCAACAAGGCATTGCTTGCCGCTTTGAAGGAGCAAGTGGATGAACTCATATTCAGACGTGATGTAAGAGTTATCATTGTCACAGGAGCCGGTGAAAAAGCATTCTGCGCCGGGGCCGACCTTAAAGAAAGGGCCGGTATGGAAGAAACGGAAGTGAGAAAATTCATTTTCACCATCCGCAATCTCTTTACCTCCCTTGCGACGATAAACAAACCGGTAATTGCCGGAATTAACGGTATCGCCCTGGGAGGAGGTACTGAATTAGCGCTGGCATCTGATATCAGAATTGCATCAACCAATGCTTCAATGGGGCTCACAGAAACCAGGCTCGCCATTATTCCGGGGGCCGGAGGAACGCAACGGCTGCCAAGACTGATTGGTGTGGGTAAGGCAAAAGAGCTAATCTTCACAGGAAGGCGAGTGAACGCAGAAGAGGCACTGGAAATAGGTCTGGTAAACAAGATCTGCGATATGGGTAAATTAATAGAAGAATGTAATAAAATGGCATCAATGATTCTTGAGACAGGACCAATAGCCATAGAACAAGCGAAATATGCAATCAATGCCGGAATTGAAACGGATATCAACACCGGGCTCGGAATAGAATCAAACGCCTACTGGCTGACTATTCCAACTGAAGACAGATTAGAAGGATTGAAGGCGTTTCGCGAAAAAAGAAAACCGGAATATAAGGGGAAATAAGCTATGACGGAACTAAGTACACAAAATCGAAATCACTGGTTGGCTGAAGAGAAAAAACTGGAAGAGCGGGTACTGGATGTTGTCAACACCGGTGGTCAGAAAGCTGTTGATAAACTGGCCAAAGTTGGTAAACGTCCGGTTAGATTGCTCATCCAGGAAATGATCGATGAAAACACCATGTTTTATGAGCTTTCCCGTATTGCCGGATTTGGAATGGACTATCCCGACGTCATGGATGTTCCCGGAGGTGGGATTGTGACCGGCATAGGAAAGATTCATGGCAATTGGACCATGATATTTGCCAATGACAGTCGAGTCAAAGCCGGAACTTACTTTCCAATCACATTAAAAAAGCACATGAGAGCCCAGGCCATTGCTGAGCAATGTGGTTTGAATTGTGTGTATATCGCAGATTCCGGAGGTGCTTTCCTGCCCATGCAGGCTGATGTTTTTCCTGATGACCAGCAATTTGGTTCCATTTTTTACAATATGGCCCGCATGTCTGCCAAAGGCTTGAAACAAATTACATTCAGTACCGGTGGCAATACTGCAGGAGGAGCTTACATTGTGTTCATGGCATGTCAATCCATTATGGTTGATCAGATGTCATACTCGTTTTTAGCAGGTCCACCCCTGGTAAAGATGGCAACCGGTGAAGTGACAACTCCTGAGGATCTTGGAGGGGCGAAAGTCCACACTCAAATTTCCGGCGGTGCTGATCATCTCTGCTATAACCAGTCGGAAGCTGTGGACCGAGTTCGGCAGATACTTTCCATGGAACCTCCTCAAAAAGTACATTTGCATCGATACGAAGAAATGCCTCCGGCTGTTCCAACTGAAACAATCTACAACAATCTTCCTTCAACTGTAAATCAAGCATTTAATGTCCGACCAATTATTGAAACTTTGGCTGATAGCAGTGTTTTTAACGAATACAAAAAAGACTATGCACTGGGTCGAGCTGATAATATCGTAACCGGTAAAATATTATTAAAAGGGATGCCAATTGGTATTGTCGCCTCCAACAATTCAGGTATCGTTTTCTTCGAAGCAGCTCGTAAAGCAACGGAATGGATTGTGCGCTGTTCACAGGAAAAAATTCCATTGCTCTTTTTGCAGGGTTCGCCTGGATACATGGTTGGGACCAATTCTGAACATATGGGAATAGGAAAATACGGATCAGACATGGTGCGAGCAGTCGCTTGCGCCCAGGTTCCCAGGATTCAGGTTGCCATTGGACCTGATAATGGAGCTGCCAACTACGGTATGTGCGGCAGGGCATACCGTCCACATTTCCTTTTTACAACCATGAGAGCGAGAACAGCTGTTATGGCCGGAAGAAGCGCAGCAGGTGTGCTGCTTTCCATTGAAGAGGGCAAGAGAAAAGCTAAGGGCAATCCTATGACCGACGAAGAGAAAAAAGAGTTTAGTGACAAAATGCAGAACAAATACGATTCGGAAGCTCATCCTTTTTACTGCGGTGCACGAATCCTGAATGACAGGGTGTTGGCATTTCATGAACTTCGCGACTGGTTAGCCATGGCTTTTGAAGTTAGCCTGTTAAAACCTGTTGGAGAGCCCGCTTTTGGCAATATGCGATTTTAACTATTTTCGGAATCAGTCTTATGAAAGATAAAATTGTTATAGCAAATGCAAGTGGATTCTGGGGCGATGAAGCAGACGCCATAAAAAGACAGGTTTTAGGCGGCCCTATCGATTATCTGACCATGGATTACTTAGCAGAGATCACCATGATTATACTGGGCCGGCAAATGGCAAAAGATCCGGAGGCAGGATATGCCAAGGATTTCGTTTCTTCACTGGCAGAAGTAATCAAGGAAATTGCTGAGAGAAACATCACTGTTGTCACCAATGCCGGGGGTATCAATGCCCAGGCCTGCGCCAAAGCCGTAGAAACCATGGCAAAAGAACAAGGATTGGATCTTCCGGTCGCCGCAGTGTATGGCGACAACTTAATGCCCAGGCTTGAGGAGCTAAAATCTGCAGGAGTGGATTTACCCCACCTTGAAACAGGGTTGCCTATGGGAGAGCTGTTTAACAAAATTGAATCTGCTAATGCCTACCTGGGAGCCAAACCAATTGTTGCAGCATTACAAAAAGGAGCCAGGATTGTTGTTACCGGAAGAACCTACGATGCCGCCAGTGTTATCGCTCCATTTGTTTATGAATTCGGTTGGGACTGGGAAGAATATGATAAGTTGGCGTCTGCTCTACTAGCCGGTCATTTGATCGAATGCGGAACTCAATCAACCGGCGGAAATTACTCGCGGTGGCAGGAAATCAAGACATATAAAAATATGGGTTATCCCTTAGTGGAAGCGTACCCGGATGGTTCATTTGTTTTGAAAAAGCATCCTAACACTGGAGGAAAGATATCAGCCCGAACAGCCAAGGAACAAATTGTTTATGAGATTTCCGATCCTAGAATTTATCGGTCACCAGATGTCATAGCTGATTTTACATCTTTTTCTCTGGAAGAGATTGGAGAGGATCAAGTCAAATTCTGGGGAGCCAAAGGTCAGAAACCATCCAACATGTTGAAAGTTTCCACAAACTATTCCGCCGGATTCAAATTGACAGGAATGCTTGTAGTCAGCGGACCGGATGCCGTTGCAAAAGGGAGAGTTTTTGCCGACATGTTTTGGGACAGGGTGGGCACTGATGGATTCACAGATAGCAGAACAGATTTTGTAGGAGCATCCGCCTGTTGGGGAGAGTCGGCCGCACCAGACCACAATCCTCCTGAAATACTCCTGCGATTTGCTGCCCGCGCTGAAACAAAAGACCCTTTGAAGCGGATGAGCAAAGAACTGGCAGGATTAATCTTAGCTGGTCCTCCCGGCGTCACTGTTTTTGGAGGAAGACCTGCAATGGCTCCCGCCTATGGATTTTGGCCGGGACTGATTCCACGTGATAAACTACAGGCTCGTATGTTCTTAAACAATGAAGAGTATCTTTTCGATTGTGATGAAGGTCCCAGTGGAGAGCCGATTGTCCGGGATTTTCCTGAAACGGATGCCGATTATGGTTCAGTCACTCGAGTGCAAGTACCATTAGGCAGAATTGCTCACGCGAGATCGGGAGATAAAGGCGATCTTGCCAATATCGGCGTAATTGCCCTCAAACCAGAACTTTACCCGGAAATTATCCGCGAAGTCACGACAAATCGCCTGGCTGAATTCTTTAAAAGCAATGTTAAAGGCCCCATCGATGTCTATCGCCTGGACAATTTGCATGCCCTAAATTTCGTACTCCACGGTGCACTCAACGGCGGCGGGACTGTTTCCCTTCTCCTGGACAACCAGGGCAAAACCCTCTCCCAGGCCCTGCTGACTATGCCAATCAAAATCAATCCAGACCTCCTCCCCGAACCTGAAGGTGATTATAATTATTAGCTAATCCTGATTAGTCATTTGAGAAAGTATGCTCTCAAATGACTTACGATTCACATATTTCAATTGCCTTTGGGAGAAACCTGCCTGTTGCGTTTTTGCACCTGTTTGAAATAAACCTAGAAGAGGTAATAACAAAGTTGTGATAAACAATAATACTGACAATGGATTAATCCCTTTTATAATTCGGCCAACCTGAGACACATTTGAAGAGAATTAAACATCATTACAGTGATCTGTTGGCAAATTATTTTAACTAATGAATGTAGCGATCTGCAAGAATGGATGAAAGGAAAAACAACATCCTGTTCTTAGAACAGTTTGGAAACCATATTGGTGGTGGTCAAATTATTTTATTGGGAATCCTTGAATATCTTCAAAAAACCAATCAGTGGAATGTCTTTGTTTCGCTTCCTGAAGAAGGGATTTTTACCGATCTTTTAAGAAACAAAGGGTTTGAGTGCATTATAACCCCCATGGTTAAGCACTCCATGCAAACCTCTTTTTTCATTGATATTTCCAGATATTCTATAACTTCAATCCGCAGTGCTTACAAACTTTCTAAACTAATTAAAAAACACAAGATAAAGATTATATATTGCAACGGTGGCCGGACTTTTATGTCCAGTATTCTGTTATCATTGATTCATCCAGTTTCATTGTATTGGCACATACACCTCATTTTGGATAGCCGCCAAAAGAAAATGGTGACAACCTTTGGTCGCACTAGCAGGGTCAAAAGGTTAATAGCTGTTTCCGAAGCTGCAAGAAATGCTTTTAATGGAAGCCTCGTTTATTTTAAAACAGATGTCATTCCTAATTGGGTACGCCCCGAGTTTTTATCAACTCCGATTACTCCCATACAGCAACAGAGGAATCACCCAATTAAGATTGCTGTAATCGGTTTGATTTCAAGAGAAAAAGGACAAACGACCCTCCTTGAGACGTTAAATTCGTGTCAAAAACCATTACCAATCGAATTGACTTTTGCTGGTTCGATACATCCGGAAGATTCCGAACATAAAAAAAGATTCGAATCCTTAGTTGATCATATGATTAATGAAGGCTGGAAAGTTAACATTGAAGGATTTAAGAGCAATATTGTGGATTTGTTGGATAATATAGATTTTCTTTTGATTCCATCACTGGCCGCTGAATCCTTTGGACTAACTGCTATCGAAGCAATGTCTCGAAATGTCGTTGTAATCGCGAATAATGTTGGCGCATTACCAGAGATAATTGACCATGGTGTAAATGGTTTTCTCTATAGGTCCGATTCTCCTGAAAGTTTAATCAATTTGTTTCTAAAGATAATAAACAACAAGCTATGCTTAACTGACATTAGAAATAACGGACGTCGAAAAGTTGCCGATAACTATCACCCAGAAAAACAGATAAAAAAAATCAGTTATTTGATTAAACAATCGATCTCAGAAACAATTAACATTCTTCACCTAAATGGGATATCTGATGTGACACACGACCCGCAGCAGATGTACTGGTTAATGCAATTTATCAACAAAAAAAAGTTCAGCTTCTCTGTTGTCTGTCCAGATGACCCCACTGTTTATTCGCCTCTCAAAAACATAGACCATATATCTGTTTTTCCGATCGATCTGAGAAGGATAAAACCAACAAAAATTATTCCTCTTATTCGACTTGTTAAAGCAAGAAATATTCAGCTTGTGTTTTCCAAAGGTAAAATAGCAGGTTTTTGGGGAAGATTTTTGAAAATACTATGTCCAAAACTAAAGGTTATACATCAATTCGATAACATTCACTATAAGCACTTTTCTAAAATATATCAGGTGCTTTACAAATACTATGAAACTGCTTTTTCCCTCTTATCTAACAGACTTATATTTGTTTCTCTCTCTGAACTTAACGAGGCTAAATTTGACTTTAAAATTAACAATGAAAAGCTATCGGTTATTAATAACGGAGCCCAAACATACGTTGAAACTCAATTTGAAGCAGCAGAATACAGAAAACAACTCAACCTGCCATTGTCAATGTTTATAGGGGTTGCATTTACGGGTTTTTCCCATAAGAAAAATTCCGATTTCTTGTTAGATATTATCGAAAAAACTAAGTACCACAGCACTCCTATCCATTTTGTTATTTTTTTAACTGAAAACGATGGTAAAGGAAAAAAATTTTTAGAAGAAATTGAACGAAGAAATATAAGCGATATGATTACCTTAAATCGGCAAACCAAGGATATTTACCCCTGGCTTTTTGCCAGTGATTTTTACATTGCGACTGCCGAACGGGAAGACTTACCCTTATCTCTACTTGACATAAGGTCAACAGGATTGCCTATTGTTGCGAGTGACGTGTTTGGCAATGACAATTTGGTTAGTGAAAAAACCGGCATTTTAATTACAAGTGGAGATTTGGAGCAGTTTCACGAGGCGATAATAAAACTATACAAAGACAAAAAATTACGTCTGAATATGGTCGAAGACACAAAGCGTTTTGTCGAAAACATCCAATCAATTCAAGCTTTGGTGCAATCCCATGAGAAACTATATTCCAATCTTCTCTCAGGCAAAAATGCTTTTAAAAAGAATAACATCAGAAAGACTAAAAGTAATAAGGTGTTAATAGATGCCCGGCTCATTAAAGGGAGTGGAATATCTACCTATATTAGTAATCTCCTTAATAAATATTCTAAAATCAATCATCAGCTGGATATCGATATCTTGGTTAACAATATTAGTCAATTAAAATCTAATCCAAATATTAACGAAAAATATAATGCACATTTATTCAACAAAAAAATCTATAGTTTGAGTGAACAAATATTTTTACCATCCATAATGAAGAAGAAAAATATTCTACATATTCCTCACTACAACGCCCCGCTGGCTTACAAAGGAGTTTTAATTGTTACAATCCACGATATATGCCACTACGTAATGAAACAATTTTTCCCAGGAATTCCTAAAAGATTATATTCAAGTGTATTTTTGAATAAAATCTTAAATAAAGCTAATCAAGTTATTGCCGTTTCTCAATTTACTAAGAATGAAATTCAAAAATATTTTAGAATACCAGAAGAAAAAATAGAAGTAATCCATAATGGCATCGACCCCTATTTTTACCGGCGCAGTAATGAAGAGGTAGAAAAGTTGAAACAGACATATGGATTACCATGTGACTATTTGCTGTATGTGGGCAATATTCGACCCCATAAAAATGTTGCTGGACTAGTCAAAGGCTATGCTTATGCTTGTAAACAAGATAGATCAATTCCACCACTAGTTCTCTGTGGAGTTTGTCAAAGTGGATATGACGTTTTCAAAGAATTAGCAGATTTGTCAGTATCAGAGAAAGAATTTATAAGAAATAGAGTTCTATTTACTGGTTACTTCAAATACCAAGACTTGCCCGCACTATATTCTGGAGCTAGTAGTTTCCTTTATTTATCCTTATACGAAGGTTTTGGAATCCCGCCTTTAGAAGCAATGGCATGTGGTACTCCAGTCATCGTATCTTCAACCTCAGCCTTACCTGAAATTTGTGGTAATAGTGCATTTCAAGTAGATCCATTTAATCTAGACGAGATCTCCTTAGCGATACGGACAACTCTTTATGAAAAAAATGATGTTGATACACTAAACAAGATTGCTTCAAAAAGGGTAAAACGCTATTCATGGTCAACATCTGCGCAAAAGCATTTAGCTGTTTATAAGAAATGGCTAAATTGACATCTATTTGGCAACTGTTAACTAAACGTAAGTCTTATTGAATTGAAAATCGGATAATTTGTATTCAAAAAGTTACCCGGATACTGAAGTGGTCAACAAAAAAAAAAGTCAGGTATATAAAACGATTCAGGTTCAAATTCAGTATACGGTTTTCTTTGCTTTGATTAAAGCGTGATGCATGAAAAAATTTATTATCCAGAGATAGAAAAGGAACTGATGTAAAACTTGAATTGGCGCGATTTATCTGTATAATTGGTTTCTATGTCTTTGATTATTAATTTTTGAACTATCGATTTAAAAGGGAAGATGAGCAAAGATTTTAATAGTACTTTAAACTCTTGTGATAATTTACTAAATGAACTTGAGCCTGAGTTACGTGTGAGTGCAGCGGCGCGGCTTTTTATGGAGCATTGTCTATCTGATGAAATGGAGAACAGTCCCAGTCATTTGGCTCCTTTAATAAATACGGTTGCAGATGCCCTTACCAAAGATCTGGACATTGAGAAGCGGCTGGAATTAGGAGTGAAAACTGTTCAAACCTATCTTCGAGTGCCTGCCGTAGAGTTTTTTGGAGACACTTTGATTCACCAAAAGGCAATTGATGAAACCACTCGAGATGAAATGCTTGGGGTTAAGCCAGCCGAAGCAGAATTTGGTTCATTTCTCCTTCAACAGGGTATTATCACTCAGGATCAAAGGGATGTTGCCATCATCACCCAAAAACGACTGATGTCCATAAAAGAGGTTTATGCCAAGCTACTGAAAGCTGAAGGGATCGAATCCGAAGAAGGAGATATCATTGACAATCTCAAAGGGATTGTCAATCACTTTTTGGTTTCCACCCAGGAACTCGAAGACACTTTAAGGGAGTCCAGGACCGAAAACATTAGCAGCACCCTGGGACGGATGGAAAATATCATTAATGAGACCGAAGTCAATACTCATAATGTTCTTGAAATTGTTGATGAAATTTTCAACCTGATTGACTCGATCAATGAAAGCATAGGCAAAATGAAAGAGTCCGCAGGAGCATCAGACGTATTGATTTCCGGACTCGAAACTATCTCAGGAAAACTTGGTGATTTGGAAAGCCTGAACATGAAACTGAACGACTCGCAAGGAATTCAGGACCGAATTGGACAGCAACTAACGAAAATAATCCCCACAGTACAAAGCTTCCACGATCAATTATTGACCGTCGCTAAAAAATTAAAACTGAATATTAACGCCCTGGAAGAAGAAGATAACTTATTGCAACAGGGCTACGGCACTCAGGATAAAAAGCGCATGGATAGTCAGGGAGATGTGGACGACTTGCTTGCGAACCTTGGATTATAGATTTAAAGCAAAAAATGAAAAAAAAATCCAAATATAAAAAACTTCCGGATTTTAAAAGTGAGGAAGAAGAAAGAGAATTTTGGAAGACTCACGACGTGAGAGAATACATCAATTGGGATAATGCAGTTTCCTTTGTAAACAGAGTCTTCCGGGATAAAAAGAAGAGTCAGGAAATTTTAAAAGAGTTAAAGGAATCTCAAAAATAGAAAGGTTTCTTTTTATCCGGTCGGTTCAAGGTCACAATTGCGATTGCATTCTTGAGTACCAGCTTTACCCTGTCGTTTTTCATGGTACCATCCCGGTTTTACAAATCATTCCTGATCCATTAAGAAACAGGCTAATTTATGGTTTTGGTTTTTAGTAGGTTTAAGCTCCGGTACCTGTTCATGACAATGCGGTAGCCTTTTTGGGCAACGCTTATGGAAAGCACATCCTGAAGGGAGATCGATTGGGCTTGGTACTTCACCTGTTATTAAAGATTCACGTTCTGTTCTGTTCGCCGGATTGGTAACCGGTATGCTATCGATCAACGCTGCTGAATAAGGATGCCTTGAGTTTTCCAACAATAGTTTTCCCGGAATAGTCTCCATGATTCTTCCCAAATACATAACCGCCACATTTTTGCAGAAACTGGAAACCTTTCTTAGATCGTGTGAAATCAGCAGGATAGTCAAGTTCAATTCATTTTTAAGATCACGCAAAAGGGATAATGTCTTGGCCTGCAGGGACAAATCAAGGGCAGATACCGGTTCATCTGCAACCAATAGTTTTGGTTTGACAATCAAAGCCCTGGCTATAGCAATTCGCTGCCGTTGACCTCCGCTAAATTCATGAGGAAATCTTTCCAAAGCACTTTCATCGAGACCCACTTTTTTAAGCATCTTTATTGTTTCCTGAAGCGCTTTTTGTTTACTTGCTCCCCGGATTGTAACCATTTCTCCAATGATATTTCTGATCTTCATCTTCGGATTTAAAGAAGAGAATGGGTCTTGAAAAATCATTTGTACCTGCCTGTAATAATCTACTTTTTTTCGCCGGGAAAAAGTTTTTACGGCTTCATTTTCGAACAAGATCTCACCGGCGGTGGGATCTTCAAGTTTCATCAGCAGTTTTGCCAAGGTGGATTTTCCACAACCGCTTTCCCCTACCAAACCGGTTATCTCTCCCTGTTCCAGAGAGAGATCGATTCCGTTCAAAACGTTTACAGTCCCTTGCTGGCGTTTCAGAACGCCACCTAAAATTGGGTAATGTTTTTTAATTCCTTTAAGTTCAACAAGATACTTCTGCATGGTGGGATGGTGAGCTTGGATTAAGTATATGTTCTTAAGTATCTGCAATTAGATTAAGGCAAGTAATTCCCGAGTGTAAGGATGTTGGGGAGTTTTAAAAATCTCTTGAATGGCAGCGTATTCTACAACTTTTCCATTCTTCAGTACGATTATGTGATCTGCGATTTCCGCCATTACGGAAAGATCATGAGTAACAAACAAAATAGACATGCCTCTTGATTGTATCAGACGCTTAAACAGCTCCAGCACCTGGGCTTGAATGGTAACATCCAAGGCAGTCGTTGGTTCATCTGCAATGAGGATGTCCGGACCACAGGAAAGCGCCATGGCAATCATAGCCCGTTGTCTCATGCCTCCACTCACCTCATGAGGATAATTCTTCAACCTTTGCATAGGGCTGGGAATGCCTACCTCTTCCAGTAGAGTCACCGCTTTTTGGATTGCGTTTTTTTTGCTGATAGATTCATGAGCCCGCACCATTTCCGTTATTTGATCACCGATGGTTAAAACCGGATTTAACGCAGTCATTGGCTCCTGGAATATGTAAGCAATTCTTTTTCCGCGTATACCCCGCCATTCAGCTCGATTACACTCCAATAGATCTCTATTTTCAAAGAAGATTTGACCTTTTATCGATTCCAAAGGAGGTGTTGGGATCAGATTCAAAATTGACAGGGCTGTAATGGTTTTCCCACTTCCTGATTCACCAACAATTCCAAGGGTTGAGTTTCTCTTTAACTCAAACGAAACATCGTCGAGGATAATTTTTTGTTCTCCCGACGATTTGAAGGTAACAGTCAAATTATTGACCCGAAGCAATGGGTATTCTCTGCTATTCTTTGTCATCTGGTCTCCGTTTTTGGATCGAATTTATCTCGAAGACCATCACCGACAAAGTTAAATGCCAGAACAACCAACATAATAGCTAAACCAGGAAAAATTGAAACATGGGGTGCGTCGAGTATCACTTGTTTCCCTTCGCTAAGCATGGCTCCCCAACTAGGGGTGCCAGGCGGGGCTCCAAGACCTAAAAAGCTTAGTGAAGACTCGGAAATGATAACACCTGCCAAATTGAACGTTGCCTGAACAATGACCACAGAAATAATATTAGGTAGAATATGAAAGAACATCACTCTCAGGTCAGATTGTCCGGAGGTACGAGCTGCAAGTATAAAATTACGCTCTTTGACAGCTATGACCTGCCCCCTGACCAATCTGGCAAACGGTACCCATCCCAGCGCAGTTAAAGCGATAATCACATTCGTTATAGAGGGTCCCAGCACAGCGACCAAAGCAATAGCCAGGAGCAATCCCGGAAAAGCCAGCAGAATATCGACCAGTCTCATTAATAAAAGATCGATCCAGCCTCCGTAATAGCCTGAAATCAAGCCCAAAAAGATACCAACAACCCCGGAAACCGACACTACAACAACTCCCACAACCAGCGAGATACGAGCACCATAGATTAGCCGACTGAATATGTCGGCACCGTTCATGTCCCTTCCCATGATAAAATCGGAGTTCGGAGGCACCAGCTCAAGCATTAGTTCAATTTTATAAGGATCTTCCGGTGCGATCCATGGAGCTGTAATGGCGCAGGACACAAATAGAGTGATGATAAAAATACCTACGTAAGTCCACTTGTTTCTAAACATATTATGAAAGCCGAACTCGAGGGTCCACCCAGGCGTAAGTGATATCAGTTATCAAATTGACAATGACGTAGATGCTGGCAATGACAAGAATACAACCTTGCACAACCGTATAGTTTCTGTTGTATATTCCATCCAGCAACAAACTGCCCATGCCTGGCCAGTCAAAAATTGCTTCAGTAATGATGGCACCGGAAAGCAATACTCCAATTTGCAGACCAATAATGGTAATGACCGGAATCAAGGCATTTCTCAGGGCATGTTTTAATATCACCTGTCTTTCTTTCAATCCCTTGGCCCTTGCATTTTGAATGTAATCCTCACCAAGCACTTCCAGTAATGACGAACGAATCATCCTGGAAAGCATGGCCGCCATGGCAGTGCCCAGGGTTATAGAAGGCAGGATCAGATGTTCCAGTCCACCACGTTCATTTACGGGTAGCCAATCCAGCTGAATGGAAAAGAGGATGATCAGCAATGGCCCTAACCAGAAATTAGGCATGGCAACACCAATAAATGAGGCGAGCATGGAAGCACCATCCAGGAATCCATAAGGTTTAAGGGCTGATAAAACTCCAAGGGGGAAAGCAATCAGCAAAGCGATAGTCATAGCTCCCACCATCAATTCAAAACTGGCAGGCATGCGCTCCAGGATTTCATCCAGGACTTTTCGCTTGCTATGAATGGATATGCCTAAGTCACCCGTCACAACACCGGTGACATATTCTTTGTATTGAATATGCAGAGGCCGATCCAGTCCAAGGTTATGTCTTAATTCCTGCTTATCTCCAGGCAGCGCATAGTCACCCAGCATGATATCAACTGGATCACCCGGTATCATATGGATCAGAAAAAAAACAAGCGTCACCACGCCGAATAAAACAAATACCAGCAGGAGCAGACGTCTGATTATGTAAGATAACATAAACCGATTTGACTTCTATTTCACGGAAATCTTATAGAAAGATAAATAACCACCCATAGGGTCTTGGGAATAGCCGGAAACTCTCTTGTGAACCAGAGAAATGTTGTTTCTGTGCCACAGGCTGAAATATGGAAGGTCCTTGGCTATGATTTTTTGAATTTTGGAATAAATTTCTTTTCGTTTTTTCGAATTCAGCTCTAACCGGCCTTGTTCAGTCAACTTATCAATCTCCGGATTATTGTATCGTCCTCGATTCCGGCCGTTAGGGGGTATCATGCTTGAATGAAAAAGGTCGTAGTAAAAATCGGGCTCCGTAATTCCCACCCAACGTAAGCTCGTCATCTGAAAGTTACCGTTTTTAATATCACCAAAAAAGGTTCCCCATTCGTAGGATTTTACATCCAGTTTGATTCCAATTTTAGCCAATTGTGATTTCATTATACGGGCAATTCCAATTGTTTCTTTGTTTGTACTGGTTTTCATTTCCAGTGTTATTCGTGGTTGAGGACCGTCTCCATCCGGGTCTTTAAATCCCGCTTCTTCCAATATTTTTTCGGCTGTTTCCGGATCATAGGTAAATTTTGGTACATCTTCCTCCGTATACCAGTTCTGAGCTGATAGGACTCCAAAAGATTGTTTGGCATGTCCTTGTAATCTGTATTTGACAATCTCCTTGACATCAATTCCATGAGCTATTGCCTGTCTGATTCTAACATCTTGCACTTCGGGAGCACTCACATTAAAGCTTAAATATTGATAACTCAAACCAGGGTTTTCGATAACACGATACATATTGTTGAGAGGCTTTTTCCTAAAGTCATTGATCTTTTTCAAAGGCATTGAATTAATGACCAGGTCCAGTTCTCCTTTTCTCATCTTCAGGAATCGAGTGTTGTCGTCCTTAATGATTTTATAAACGACTTTGTCTACTTTCGGAGATCCTTTGTAATAATCAGTATTTTTCTCAAGCACTATTTGATTGGGGGATTGTGACACAAACTTGAACGGTCCGCTTCCAATGAGCTTTTTGGGGAAATCATCACCTGCGGTCACAACGTGCTTGGGAATAATTGGCATGATAATCGAGGTAGTAAAAGAGGCGACAACTTGTTTTAACTTGAATTCTACCTTATGTGGATTGATAACTTTGATCGAATCAATACTTTTATTGTATGTACCAGCAAACAGGGATTTTGTTTCCTTGTTTTTGAGATGGTCAAAGGTGAATTTCACATCTTCAGCAGTCAACGGTTTACCATCATGAAAACGTACACCTTTTCTTAAATAGAAAACATACGTTTTGTCGTCAGGATTCTCCCAACGCTCAGCTAACCTGGGAATGATTCTCAAATCAGCACTCAAAGTAACCAGGGTTGAAAACAAGAGGTTATGAGAAATTTGCATCCCGGTAGCATCATAGGCAAATCTTGGGTCCATGGTCTTTGGTGCATTTTCAACACCAACAGTAAGAACGGATTCCTTGGCAACAACAGGCGAGGTAAAGACACTTAAGCTGGCGATAATGCTAAAACAAAGCAAGAAGTGAATGGGCTTTCTCCAAATTAAGCGAAGCATCTCTTTTCTCCCTGTTAGGGTTAATTTGTTTTGTATATCAAATAAATATCTTTTCCATCTGCTAAGATACTAAAAAGAACCTTTGTCAAAGTCAAACGAAAATGCCACACAGGCCTGTTAATTCGGAACTTATGCACACAACACACTGTGCCTAAAATTAAACCCCGGTAACCTGGATTATCTCCAAGAAAACCGGCATGGACTTTGAGTAACGCTGCCAATCACACAATTCTTTTACTTGATCAAGCTGTGTGAGCCTCCTAATCTAAATACAAGCAACACATTTCTCATATATTGAACTGAGTTTTGTTCAATGCCATCTAAACACATAACGTTGAATTGATTTTGAAAGAAAAACCCTCACCGGCTGCCGACCACACTAAAAACAAAACCGCCAACACACCCCAAATCCAGGGGACTCAGTGGATCATCGAGCTATATCAATGTAATTTTGAGATCCTGAACGACGAAAAAGCGGTTGAGTCTGTCATGATTGCTTCAGCTGAGGCAGCCAGAGCGACAGTCGTCAATCATTGTTTTCATCGTTTTGCTCCTCAAGGTGTCAGCGGTGTGGTTGTGATATCCGAATCACATTTGGCAGTCCATACCTGGCCGGAATACGGCTATTGCGCGATCGACTTGTTTACCTGCAGTGAAGATATAGAACATGACAATGCGGTGAGGGTACTCAAGGAAGGGTTTCAAAGCAAAGAGGAGAAAGTGTTTGTGTTGGAAAGAGGAATTCAAAACAGATCCTTAAATACACTTCCCCTCGCTTCAATGGATTGACCAAAAATGAAAAGGGTGAACCACTACCTGATTTTTTAGCGAATTGAAAGAACAGGGCAGGGAGCATTTAAGATTATATATTGAGCCGTTGAGCCAAAGACCAATTTTTCCACTTTGGAACGTCTGCGAATACCAATAATAATCTCGTCTACGCCGTGATCTTTCGCAAATTCAACTATCGCTTCCCCCGATGTCTGCTGAGTCACTAAAAGATGTGTCTTATACTCAACCCCGTTGTCTCCGCAAGCAGCTTTAGCGTCATTTTCCAACGCCTGTTCATGTCGTCTGATCTCTTCGTATTTTAATTGATGACTTTGCTGTACGGTTCGGATGACGTCAACAGTCGCATTATGATTTTTTGCCCTGTCAAAAGTGAGTTTCATAGCGTCTTTGGCGACGTTTGATTCGTCATATCCCACTACATATTTCATTGCAGTTTCTCCTAAAATTATTGTTCTATCTTATACGTTAACGAATAGAATTTGTTCCACTCACCCCCTATTGTTAATCGGATTGTTATTACGTTTACCTTGATTGATCAAATAACACAACACCATATCGAAAATATGCATGCATTCATAATCAAGCTGTTCCGGTTAATCATGATCAGGACATATGAACCAAACATGACATTAGTTTTATATTGACAGATTCAGCCATTCACAAGACACTCAGCCAGTACCTGCCTGAACTTAAAATGCCTCTATCGGTTTTAATTCGACGGCATTCCTAAAACTCACCTTTTGCATTAAAGATTTCATCCCACCAATCCATGGATTATTTAGGTAAAACGCTTCTTCCTAAAGTTTACCAGTTTGTCGTAATCAAATTGATACAATCGGATAAAGTTTTTAGTCCTGCTTTTCTGGAATCTATCAAAAGTTTATATAAAAAAGGCGATGACGCCAAAGAAGAGCTACTCACAAGACTCAGTCCCTCTGAAAAAACAGATAGCCACATAGATTGCAAGAAGGGCTGCTCGTATTGTTGCGGATTGAACGTAAAGGTCGCCATTCCTGAACTGTATATCATTCTGGAGCATTTGCTGAACAGCAGAGAGCAAAAAGAGATCGAAACAATCATCAAAGATCTCAGGCAATATATAAAACTTATGGAAAATACCACATCCAGGGGAGAGAGAATCATGATCAAATGCACTTTCCTGAAAGACAACAAATGCTCCATATATGATGTTCGCCCATTTGCCTGTCGCGCCTGGAACAGTATTGATGTAGATGTTTGTTATGATTACCTGACTAATTCAGAAATAGAGATCCCAACCAGTATTTATCACTACGCTCCTTACGACACTATACGCAAAGCAATTACAAAAGCACTCTTTGTAGTAGGCCTGAAAGACACTACTGAAGAGCTTAATACCGGTGTTTTAAGATTGTTGGAAGGCGAGTTTGGAGAAGAATAAGCACAATTTCCGAATATCGTAGCAGTAAGCCTTCGACCAACAAGAACCTCGCCTCAAACAGACTCAATCCTCTTCGTGTTTCGTACCATTTTTGATTTTTTTTAAAGATTGCGTAAAAAATCAAATTGATCATCCGAATAAACACACCATTTTCAAGTAAAAAACACTCGAAACATAAACCTGCAAACGGTGAACTGGCGTAAGTCTACAGTCTGTCGACTGCTGCAAAAGATATATATATTGAAAACCACGCAATAAAATGCTAAAATTGCCTCACCTAATCACTCAGGCAAGAAAACGCCCGGCGATTTTTCCGTAAGCCTGCTGGTAACAGTGGCTGGAAAGTAGTGAGATCGATTTTCATGTTACGTTTTTTTCGAAATATGTAATTCGGTTTCAAACAAAAAAACCAATTTTCAGCCGGTAGTAAAAGCAATAGGAGCAAGCCTGCAGAGCATTAAGCGTACAATACGATTAACTGTTCATTTAATCTCAGGATCAGTCATTCAACTTTAATCAGATAAGAGGAGTGTCATGGCATATAGCACGACCGAAGAACTAAAAAGGTTAGGTATCGGGAAAAAGATCAGCAGCATAAGGGAGGAAAAGCAAATTCCACTGGAGAAACTGGCGGAAGAAATCAATTTAAAACCTGCTTTGTTATCTCAAATTGAATCAGATGTCGTTCCTCCAACCCTGGCTACTTTGTTAAACCTTGCCAGAATTCTGGGTGTGAGCGTTGATCACTTTTTCACCGAGCAAGAAATTGTGGACAGGGTAGAGCTGACAAGAAGCAACGAGCGGTTGTCAGTTGCCAAAAGCCGGGAATCGGATCAAGCCCGGATGACATATAATTACCAGGCATTATCGTACCGCCTGAAGGACAAACGATTGGAACCATTTCTGGTAGAATTTGACTCGACCATCGAAGAAAACCTGGTGCCCCTGTCCCATGAAGGTGAGGAGTTCTGTTTTTGCCTGGAAGGAGAAATTGAATTTATCACGGACGAAAGAAGAATCATTTTAAAACCGGGAGACAGTCTTCATTTCTACTCCCATGTTCCCCATGTGTTAAGAGGAATCGGTCCTGGAACACCCAAAGCTGTGTTTGTATTGTTGCCAGGTAAAAGTTAATCGGAAAATTTCACAAGTGAACTTATCGACTAATCAATTCATATACAAAACAACAAAAACAAGATGATTGAAATACGTTTACATGGCAGGGGAGGACAAGGATCTGTGATTGCTTCAAAAATCATGGCAGTCGCCATGTTTTCTGAAGGCAAATGGGTTCAATCCTTTCCCAAATTCGGTGTGGAGAGGCGGGGCGCACCGGTTGAGGCCTTTTTACGAATGTCCGACGACAAAATACTAATTCGTAGCGAAATCGATTCACCGGATCATATCATTATCCTGGATTCCACCCTGGTGGAAGCAACAGATGTTACTTCGGGACTTAAAAAAGGGGGTTGGATAGTGATCAACACAGCTAAAAAACCGGATGAATTTCCGTCTTTAAAAGATTTCAAGGTCGCTTGTGTCAATGCTAATCAGATTGCTGTTAACCACAGGTTGGGTAGCAAGAGTGCTCCCATTGTGAATACTGCTATCTGTGGAGCATTCGCTCAGGCAACAGGATTGGTTGGAATCAATTCAATCTGTGACGCCATTCTGGTTGAAGCACCTATCAAGCCCAACGAAAATGCACAGGCTGCCAAGGATGCTTCGGAAGCGATCATTATTAACTGAGAATAGCTAATCTAACCTATTTATTGAGATAACACTGTGTTTCCTTCAAACAGAATTGTAAATCACATACCGTAGTAACAATATGTCTGAAAATAAGCCTATCAAGTACCAAACCATTGCCGATGTGCCTGAATATGTGGTTTCAGAAGCCAGTATGCTCTGGAACAAAACAGGTTCCTGGCGTTATTTACGCCCGCGATATCTGAACATGGTTCCACCATGTAACCAAGGTTGTCCGGCTGGTAATGATATAGAAGGATTTATCACCCTGGTGGGTGAAAAAAAATATGTGGAGGCCTGGCGGTTGATCAAAGAGGAAAACCCATTTCCCAAAGTTTGCGGCCGTGTTTGCTACCACCCTTGTGAATCTGTTTGTAACAGACAAAATTTTGACCATTCCATTGCAATCAACAATCTGGAAAGGTTTATCGGGGATCATGCCCCTGAAAATGAGGTTTTGGAAAAGGTGAAGCCTGATTCTGGTAAAAGTGTGGCAATTGTAGGTTCAGGACCTGCAGGAATGACAGCAGCTTATCATCTGGCACGCATGGGACATTCGGTAACAGTATATGAAGCGGATGAAAAACCCGGTGGTTTAATTCGTTATGGTGTTCCTGAATATCGGTTACCTAATGCTGTCCTGGATTCTGAGCTTAAAACGATCACAGACCTGGGGGTCAATATCCAATGCAGCACCAGGGTTGGAAAGGATATATCCTGGGATGATCTTAATTCTTTTGACGCAGTCTTCGTCAGCGTCGGTGTCCATAAAAACAATAAGCTGGGAATTGAAAATGAAGACGCGGAAGGTGTTTATGGCGGACTGGATCTACTTTACAACCTAACTCGCGGCAAGGAGATGCATCTTGGCAAGCACCTGGTAGTGATTGGCGGCGGAAACTCCGCTATAGACTCTGCACGTTGTGCTCTTCGTATGGGTGTTGAGGTTACTCTGTTTTATCACAGATCCCGTCATGAGATGCCTGCATTTGAAGAAGAAATTTCTGAAGCAGAGCGAGAAGGAATGAAGGTTCATTTTCTCAGGCAGCCCGTAAAAGTTTTGACCAAAGACGGCAAAGTCAGCGGTATCCAGGTGCGGCAAACCATACTCGGTGAACCGGATGATTCCGGGCGACGTCGCCCCGAACCTGTCCCGGGCACGGAATTTGATGTCGAGGCTGACACCATCGTCACAGCCATTGGTGAATCCGCTGAGTTGGATTTTCTTCCCGCAGAAGTCAAAACCGAATGGAAAAGAATTAAGGTCGATCATAAAGGACAAACCAGTTTGAAGAATGTATTTGCTGGTGGTGATGCAGCCCTGGAAGAACACAATGTTGCTGTGGCAATCGGCTCCGGAAAAGCTTCTGCTTGCGCTATCGATGCACAACTAAGAGGCATTGAGTTTGATCAGAAAACGATCATTGGGAAAAACGGAGCTGTTTCAGTTGCGAAGTATCTTAAGCTGGGAAAAGCCCATGCAGAAACCACAGAAACCGATCATGTTGTAGAATTCAAGGAACTCAACACCAACTACTTCGAACCTACAGCCAGACATAAAATGCAGAAGCTGGATATGAAGGACAGAATGACGGGATTCAAGGAAATCGATCAGTCTTATCCTGAAGAAGCTGCATTGCAGGAATCCGGACGTTGTTTTCATTGCGGTGTCTGCACTATGTGCGATAACTGTTTCGTTTATTGCCCGGATGTGGCCATAGCTCGAAAAGCTAAAGATGAATGGGGGTATGACATCGCCATGGATTATTGCAAGGGTTGCGGAATCTGTGTTCATGAATGCCCACGATCTGCCATGGTTATGGAGGAGGAAAAATGAAAAAAGTTTTAATGGGAAACCACGCAGCCAGTTGGGGAGTTCGTCTTTCACGAGTGAAAATGATCGCTGCCTATCCAATCACCCCGCAAACACACATTGTGGAAGAGTTATCGGAAATGTGCGGCGATGGAAGTTTGAATGCGAAATTCCTTAAGGTTGAATCGGAACACTCCGCCATGTCATCCGTTATTTCCTCACAGAGCACCGGAATCAGGTCTTTCACAGCTTCATCATCAAATGGTTTAGCCTTGATGCATGAAATGCTGCACTGGGCGGCAGGGGCACGTTTGCCGATCGTCATGGTGAATGTGAATAGAGCACTGGCACCCGGCTGGAATATCTGGGCTGACCAGGGGGACTCCCTGGCCCAGAGAGACACCGGTTGGATACAGATTTATGTGGAAGATAATCAGGAAGTACTTGACTCGATTATCCAAGGGTACCGCATTGCGGAACAAGTGAACTTGCCGGTTATGATCTGCTATGACGCCTTTTTTCTCAGTCACACCTACGAACCGGTCGATATTCCGGATCAGGAGCTGGTAGACCAATGGTTGCCGGAATATGATCCTGAATTTTTCTTAGATCCAAATAATCCAAAAGCGTTTAACGGACTGGTAATGCCGGACAATTATATGGAAGTCCGTTATAAACTTCATAAGGCACACAACAAGGCGGTTGGTGTTATCAACAAAGTCGGTGAAGCTTTTGGCCAGACATTTGGCAGACACTATGGTGCCGTGGAGGCTGTTGATTGTGATGATGCCGATATGGTAGTTGTCTGCAGCAGCAGTGCAACCAGTCCGGCACGATTGGTAGTTCGGGAACTGCGGGATCAGGGTAGAAAAATTGGCCTGCTTAAAATGCGTGCTTTCAGACCATTTCCAACAGAAGAGGTGCAAAAAGTGCTGAAGGGCAAGAAAAAAGCAGTGGTTATGGACAGAAACTGCAGTTGGGGTAAAGGTGGTATTTTTGCAGATGAAATCAAGGGAGCAATAGCGAACCTGCCTGACATGCCCCAGGTTTACAGCTTTATAATGGGGATCGGCGGTCGAAGTATCACACCGGCTCATATTCACGACATTGTTGAAGAAGCAGAATCCGGCGAACCATCTGCTGAATTATCCGTTTGGAAGGGGATGAAATCATGAGAGAAGATTATCCAACAGAAGAATTAATGACCTCTGGCTGCCTTTCCTGCCAGGGATGCGGTGCTACAATTATCATGAGACACTGCCTGAAAGTGTTGGGACCAAACACGGTGGTAACCATCCCGGCGTGTTGCTGGGCGATTATTGCAGGGAATTGGCCTTATAGCAGTTTGAATGTACCTCTTCTGCATACTGCTTTTGAAACCTCCGGTTCCTCAGCCTCGGGAATCCGTGCAGCCCTGGATATGAAGGGGATGCAGGATACAAAAGTATTAGCGTTTGCCGGAGATGGCGGAACATTTGATATCGGTTTGCAATCCCTTTCGGGGGCTGCTGAACGAAATGAAGATATAGTGTATGTCTGCTACGATAATGAAGCATATATGAACACAGGTATTCAAAGATCATCAGCCACACCGGAAGGAGCCTGGACCACAACTACACCTTCTACAGATCCGAAGGTAGGCCCGAAAAAGAATATTATTCAAATTCTTAGCGGTCACAAAATTCCATATTGTGCAACTGCAAACGTTGCCTGGCCGGAAGATTTAATGGCAAAGGTCAAAAAGGCTGGAGAAGTCAAGGGTACTGCTTTTATTCACGCTTTTTCACCCTGTCCTCCGGGTTGGAAAATCTCCACCGAAAGAGGGATCGAAATTGCCCGTTTAGCTACCGACACTAAGGTTTTCCCGCTTTATGAAGTATACAACGGAGAGGAATACCATATTAGTGTCGAGCCGAAAGATTTACCAGTCCTGGAATACCTAAAACGGCAAGGCAGATTCTCACATCTTACCAAAGATGATGTGGAATTGATTCAGGAGCGGGTGGATTATGAATGGAAGGTTCTGTTGCAACGGTCGATGATGGAATCGTTTGCGGCCAATATGTAACAGTTACATTTTAGAATTTAGATTTAGGAATTTCTATGATGTGACAACTTCGTTGTCTCTTGCTTCATCTTATTCAAATCGGATTGATGGATCTCTTGAGGTTCCGACAGATCCATCAATCCGATTTTTTGGCAACAGGTCTTAATAGGGCTCCATCAAATCTTTGTTAAGCCCAAATCGCGGTCTATTTCTCACCTGATTGGATTTCTTCCAGCTTTTCCCATCGTTCGTAAAGTATTTCTACTTTGTCTTGGGCCTTTTGTAATCTGGCGCAGGCTTCTTGAAGCTTCTCCGGTTCGTTCATTAATTCGGGTGATTGTGCGACTGCTTGCAATTGTTCCACTTTCTGTTCTGCTTTTTGAATGACTCCTTCGATTTTTTGTAATTCCTGTTGTTCCTTGTAAGTCAGCTTGCGGACGTTTTCTCTGGTTTTTTCGGTTTTTTGTTTTGAGCGTTTTTTTTCAGCAGCCAGCTCTTTCAAATTAGCCAGCCACTGGCTGTGATCAGCAAAATGCGTGGCATTGCCCTCGCCGTCAAAGCCGATCACTCCGGTAGTTAATCGATCGAGCAAAAACCTGTCATGAGTCACCAACACAACTGCTCCCGGAAAATCCTTGATGGCATTTTCCAGAACTTCCAGGGAAGGTATGTCCAGATCATTGGTAGGTTCATCCAGAAAAAGTATATCAGCGGGTTGTTGCATCAACCTGGAAATCAAGATCCTTGCCTGTTCTCCGCCCGATAGTTGGGAAACCGATAAATCAAGCTTGTCGCTCTGAAACAGGAAACGTTTCGCCCAACTCATGACATGGACGGATCGTCCCCGGTAGACCACAGAGTCACCAGCAGGAGCCAGGGATTCTTTTAAGGTAAGGGTTTGGTCTAACACACTGCGATCCTGTTCAAACGAAGCTATTTTGACATTTTCGGCCAATCGTATCTCACCCGAATCTGAATTCATGGTGCCGGTAAGTATAGATACCAATGTACTTTTCCCGGTTCCGTTCCTTCCCAAAAGTCCAATACAAGAGCCCGGCGATAGTATTATGTCCAGTTTTCCAAAAAGCTGTTGACCACCCATCGATTTACCAATATTTTCTGCAACCAATAGTCTCTTGGTTTTTCTCTGGGTGCCGTCAAAATCGAAACCAATGTCTCTTTCCCGGGTATTCCTTCTTCTTACCGCAGAGTGTTCTTCCCGTAAACGATAGGCTTCTTCGATTCGATATCTCGCTTTAGACGTCCTGGCTTTTGGACCTCGCTGCAACCATTCGGTTTCCCTTCTTAGTTTATTGGCCAGGACTGTTTCAACTTGCAATTGATTATCCAGTTCCGCTTCCCGGTGGATTAGAAAGTCGCTGTATCCCCCATCAACCTTCAGATAGCCTTTGGGAAACTGGCGGTTCAGCTCTACCATTTTGTTGGTGACATTTTCCAGGAAATAGCGGTCATGACTCACTAACACAAAAGCAAAATCGGGATCCTTTAGCAGTTCCTCCAACCAATAAATACCCTCTATATCCAGATGATTAGTAGGTTCATCTAAAAGAAGCAGATCAGGTTCCCGAATCAGACAACTGACGATACTAAGCCGTTTTTTCCATCCTCCCGATAGGGAAGCACTATTTTGTTCAGAGTTTTCAAACTGTGCTCTGGCAATCCACCGTTGAATACGCGAGTACCTTTCCGTCTCTTCCAGTTGCTGGCCTTCAAGACATTCAACCAATACATCTTCAATGGATTTGTCATCGTTAAACTGGTCATCCTGTGGCAAATACACCAGCTTGATATCATTCTTGACGGATATTTCCCCATGGTCCGGCTTCATTCTGCCGGCCATCAACTTGAGAAAAGTGGATTTACCCGATCCGTTGGGACCGATCAAGCCAAGTCGCTCTTTTTCATTAATGGTTAAAGAAATATCGGTAAACAACGGGGATGCACCAAAAGATTTGGATAGGGTCTGGCAACTGAGTAAAGGAATCATTTTCGCCTGGTTAGTTTTTTATTATGGGACAGCGCTTTTCTTCAATTTTCGCTTATGGTCAATAAACAGAAATGTCGGTGATCAACCTGCCAAACATTTTTCACCGGAGAATGTAACCCATCAAAGTTACAAATTTGGTGATCCGGGTTCTTCCATCGTAAAGACTCTCTGAACGCAGGTTCTTAGACAAGGTTTCTCATTTTTTGGTCAAACCCTTTCCAAACAAACCTGTTTGTGATATCCAAGTCAGATGATTTTAATAACTGATGATCCGGAGTAATCATGCCCAGAAAAACCAACACAGACAGGTTAATACAACGAATGAGGGACCTCGAAAACGAGTTGGCTAACCTGAAAAGGGTCACTTCCAACATCCACTCTTCGTATCTCTACAATGAAGAAATCGGCTTTTTTAATCATGATCCATTGTTGGATTTAATTTCCGATGGTATCACCGTTCTCGATCAGAGCGGAATTATTCTATACGTGAATGATTCGGCAGCGATTATTTTCGACCATCCCTCTGAAGAATTGATAGGCAAAGCTATTGCTGACTACGTATCCAGTGTCGGTGCAGACACGGAATTCCTCGATTCGTTGTATAAATCATTTGAGGAGGAACCTCCAAAATCGGGTGAGTATATAGTTAACTTTTCTGATCACAGAAAAGCGATGGTGCATCTCACCTTTACTATGAAAAATGACCCGCTTTCAGGAGCCAATCACTTATGGATTATTACTCGCGACCTCACTAAAGAGAAACAACTGGAAGATGAGTTAAAAAGCAGTAGGGAAAGACTGGATCGCCTCATTGAAAATCTTCCGGACCTTGTTGTAAATGTCGATCTCAACGGTTGCATTCTTTTTATCAATCCACAAACCAAACAGGAGGAAACTGATGAAATTATAGGAACCTCCATTTACGATTACATTCTTCCTGAAGACCATGAACGCATTCGAGAAAAGATGGCATTGGTGTTTGATTCCGGTGAAGAGGCAATCTATGATTCCAGCTGGATAAGTTCAGACGGAATTGTACGTTGGTTTACAACACGTGCTATTCCTATTAAACACGATAGCCAGGTAATTGCCGCCACACTTACTGCCAGGGACAACTCTGACAAAAAAAAGACCGAGGAGGAATTAAAAAACTCACAGAATATGCTTGAATCGGTTTTGCAATCCATCCCGGGAACACTGGTTGTTCTGGATAAGAAGTACAATATACTGGCCAGCAACTGGCACGGTCTTAAAAAACACCAGTCAAAGCACCCCGACGCAAAAAATAAATGCCATGAACTTTATTGGCATCGAGACAAGCCCTGCAAAGAATGTTATGCGAGAAAAGTTTTCGAATCGGGAAAACCTATCAGAACTGAAATATTCAATAAAAATGACAACGGTTACAAGGAGATTCGAGTCTATCCTGTTTTGAACGATCTGGGTGCAGTGAGATATGTGATTGAACACATACAGGATATTACACAACGAAAGCAGAGCGAAGAAAAAATGCTTATCGCGAAACTTAAAACGGAAGCAGCCCAGCAGCTTAAGACCGATTTTCTTTCAAAAGTCAGCCACGAGTTGAAAACACCGATGATTGGCATTTTGGGTTTTTCCAAACTGGGTGTCGAACGCTATAAAAAAGTTACCAAAGAAAAATTAAAAAGTTATTTTACTACCATCCTGGAAAGCGGTGAAAAACTGCAAATCCTGCTTAACAACCTGGTGGACCTGTCACAACTTGAAGTTGGAAATATCGATTACGATTTTCAAAATGAAAAGCTTTCCATGGTTACGACCATTATTCTCAATGAAATGTTCACACTGTTGAATGAAAACCGTATTGCTGTGGATTTCCATAAGCCGGATTTTTCTGATCTTGTGCATATAGACGTCGATAGAATCGGAAAGGTCATTCGCAATCTGATCACTAATGCCGTTAAGTTTTCAAAGCCTGACACCTCGATAACATTGGACATCAGCAGGCACAAAGACCAGATCTTGTTTTCGGTGGTTGATACGGGGGATGGTATTCCGGAAAATGAACTCGAACTCATATTTGAGAAATTCATTCAATCCAGTCGCACCAAATCGAATTCCGATGGCAGAGGTTTGGGACTTGCTATCTCCAAACAGATAGTTACAGATCACAAAGGAGAAATATGGGCTGAAAATCACCCAAAAGGCGGCTCGGCATTTAAATTTATCCTGCCCGTCAGCTCAGAAACCTCAGTAGGCTAACGTATCAATCCGGCGCAGCAACAACTCTTAGTATCTATTTGGATTGAGGAAGCGAAGACTTTGGTGTCAGAGCCGGATACCAGTCTATTAACTCTTGATTTTCTGACCTGGAAATCAAGAACATTAAAAACGAGACGGGCATAGGAGCTACTATCCATTTTGATCTCAGGTGGGTTTTTTAATTATTTTTGTAAATAAGAAAAAACGGATGCAACAGCAGCAAATGCGGAAGAAACAGCAATTCCAGAACCACTTTTTTCTCTTATCCAGTCCTGATCCGCCAGAATCGAACCAGCCGCGAACAAGTTTTTAAACAGTGGCTTCTGATTAGTATCAAGCGGTCTGAACAATTCATCAACGTCTATCCCTGCCTGATTCACGGGGTGCCCTTTCTTATCAAAAAATTCAATATTATGCCATTGGCGTCTGTCTTCGGGTTGATTCACAGGAATATCAAATACTGTTTCTTTAATTTGATGCCGAGACGCTTTCAATCCTCCACCAAAAAATCTTCCACTTGCCAGGATGGCTGATTTGGCTTCAATAAGCCTTTGCATGTTATTGTGTTGAATCTGGAACCCGAAATTCCCATTTTCAAGCCTTTGAGCTTTGCTCACGCGGCTATTATCAAGCTGTATCACTCCCCTGTCCGGCAGTCCCTTGCAAAACATTTCCTTGATCCTAAGACCTGACACAGAAACCGTCGGAGTCGGAATTTCAAAGATAGACACACCCAATTCTCTTTCCAGGGTTTCAAGAATATCCTTGGTCTGATGAATACCCAAGATTGCAGGCAGGCCAATATACCGTTCATCTGAGAGTTGGTCTTTAATAACTTTTGCCAATTCATTAACATTGTTCTTGTTTTCCAACGCTCTGGCCATATGCTCAGGATGAACTTCTCCCTGTTCTCCCATACCGGGAAAATTCACTCGAACGCATTTTAAGCCGGGCCAGACCTTACCCAGGTTTTCCTTCACCTGAAAAGCACTGAATTCTCTTAAACCTTTAAAATCGACAATAAGACAGGGTTTCTTTTCTGCAAAGGCAGCTGCACCATTCCACATGCTTTGCGGAACCAGATAAGTGGGTTTTAACGTGCCCTGCGCAGTAGGCAACAGCACATTTTCATTTTCACTAAACCTGTATTCGAAGCCATAATCCTTAAAAAATCCAAGCATTCCATCCAATGCCTGTTTAATTGAATCTTCGGAAAGCTTTGAGTAGGGATGTCTGGATGTTGACTTATTAATAGATTTCAGTGCCTCCCATGGATTTTCCCATCTTCGATTCTCTGCAATCGGAAATACCGCCATTAAGTCCAACATTCCACTGCTAAATGCAAGACCGCTGGAACTGCCGCATTGCAGGGTTGAGAGACCTTTATCGATGGCATACAATGAAGCTGCCATTCCCGTCATCCCTGCACCAATGACAACCACATCATACAAAATCTTTTCGTTATCTTCGCCCATTAACTATCATTCCTCCAAACCAAAAAGACCGCAGTGCATAGCCTCCGAAAGTTCAGCCTGCGCCAGCTGATCGCCCCAGAGCACAGCATGCTGTCCTACCCACCTGTCTTGTACAAACCTCTTCAGAGAGTCGATGCCTTGACTTTCGCTCAAAACTCCCCTGTTGTACAAATGAGCCATCAATCGAATACTGCAAAATGATCCTTGACACGATCCTTTGCCAACGCGACTACGTAACCCAATCGCCTTGAGATTCTTATGTCCGTTATTATGGCCACCGTTCTCCAAAATGCTGTCAATTGCCTTTTTTGAAACCATCTCGCATTCGCACAACAACATATCATCCTGTTCATGGTGACGTAACCATATTTTTGGAGACACACCGGGATAGGTCCAACTGGTTGACGACGCCAAATCCAAATGAAGCCGTCCAGTCGTGCAAGGCTTGTTTATAGATAGCTTTTGACATACCAGATCAGCTGTCTTTTCAGCCATATAACGGTATGTCGTTAGTTTTCCGCCGGTAATGGTTACAAAATTTTCCACCCTGTCTTTTGAATGATCGAACAATTCAAACTCCCGACTGGCGGAACGATCATTGCTATTGCCACCTTCTTGCATAATCAAAGGACGAACCCCGGCATAAGCTCTGATACAGCGCGTATTCTCCAATGCAGGTACTACAGGGGAAAGCTCATCAACAATATAATCCACCTCGGGCACACGAGGCCAATAGTCTTTTAGTGAATCTATCCTGGAAGAGGTGGTTCCCAATATAGACACGGTACCACCAGGCACAACTATATCCGCATCAGATGGAGGCCTAAGCCGGTTGATCACCTGACCGGTCAACCTGTAATTAGTAATTAGCAATGTGCCTTTGGAATAGATCATTTTAACATCAATCCCTGCCAGAGCTGTAATCATTCCTGACCAAACTCCCGCCGCATTGACAACAATCTCCGGCACAATCAGCACGGTTTCACCGGTATCTCGTTTCAAAGCTTTAAGCGACTGTATTTTACCGTTCTTTTTGTTTATTTCTGTAATTTCGGTGTTTAAATGGAAGCTTGCGCCGTTGTGTTTTGCTTCGTTTATGTTGGCCAGGGATAATCCAAATGGATCGATAGTGGCATCTTCAACCGCATAGGCCGCAATCATCTTATTTGACAGCTTTGGCTCCATTTCCAAAGCCTCAGTTGTCGAAAGCTTTCTGCACGTAACTCCAGCCTTGGAACAATATTCCGGAAAATCGGCAATAAATTTATCGTCGTCTCCGGGCATAGCCACAAAAATACCCCCGGTCTCTTCAATCAATTCCGGGACCAACTGCTTTAACAAGGTGTTTTCCTTCTGGCATTGAGCAGCACTTAGCGGATCATTGGATACATATCGGGCGCCGCTGTGTAGTAATCCATGATTACTGCCGGATGCACCGGCGTTTACATCCTTACGTTCCACCAGAGTGCATTGAAGCCCCCTCAGGGAAAGATCTCGCGCAAGACCGGTTCCGGTAACGCCTCCTCCGATTATTAACACCTGGGTTGTGATTTTTTGAACAGATTCGGCCATGTGTGGAATTTTATCCTTATGTTCGTTTATGAACAATTTGCAAAACAGGGTATTAAGCTTGATTTATATAGTATTAGAGTAATTCCCACAGCAAACTATAGTCAAACATCTGGATCAACTGCAAGAAAAAAATGTTCATTTATTTTCATTTTCGACCATTTATCTTCGTATTCTCATATTATTTCCATTTTAAACAGGCCTATCTTATCCCGGATGAGGCCGTGATACCAAAAAAACCTCGTTCTTCACTACAAATTATTCCATTGCTGCCAACCGTGATCCTTCCTTAAGATCGCAAGTTTCGCTGGCCACTTCGCTCTTTGACCCCCTGAGGTGAATCCGTTGCTTCGCTTCTTGATTCACCCTACAGTAAAATGCCAAATACCTGGCTTTGTGCGAAATGTTAAATAGATTGTAGGGTGGATCAAGCGAAGCGGATCCACGAGCTTGAATTATCAGACTGTCTAAAAGCGAATCACCTATATCTTAATGTTGTTATATGAAAAAAAATATTCAGAGAAAATTCTCTTTATCTGCCGACCTGTAATCGCCATTTGAGCCTTGAGTGTAATTATCTGTTATTAATACATATAGCTCCAGAATAGATCCCGGTCGAAATAATCCAAAGATCACGAATCCGGTGAGAATTGGCTTCATAAAAACATTGACAGAATAGATAGTCAACGTTCAGTTTGGGTCAACAAAATAACAATTTGATCGAATTCGAAAAAAACCGGTTGCATTGGTATAGTTTGTATGCTAGGCATTGGCTATACTAGAATGTTAAAATTATGTAAATTTGCTGACCCAGTGCATTCAGACCAATTGATCGGGCAGTTTTTTTTTGAATCAAATTGCTCGTTTCTATACGATTAAGGCGATATTTTCAGCTCTAATAAAGTGACTGTTTTTAATCATAGATTCATCTGATCTACAAAACCAAATTGGACCTCTTAAATGTCATTACATTTAGATAGAATACACGTTAGGTATAAAAATCAACCCATTCTTTATGAGACCGATCTGAAATTTGAAGCCAACAGCTTCAATATCCTGCTTGGGGCCACAGGTGCCGGGAAAACCTCATTAATACGGTTGATTGCAGGATTGGACACGCCGACCAAGGGACGGATTCTCTTTAACGGAAAAGACGTGACCAACCTTCATGTTAGGAAAAGAAACAATTCGGTGGTTTACCAGCAGTTTATTAATTATCCATCAATGAATGTGTTCGATAATATTGCCTCATCCCTTAAAATGAAAGGGTTGCCCAAAGATGAGATCACCGAAAAAGTTGAAAAGGTGATGGATACATTGCAAATCTCCAGATTTCGCAAAAGAAAGCCGGATGAACTCTCAGGCGGGCAGCAACAGCGTCTTGCAATTGCCAGGGCATTGGTCAAGGATTCCGATATCATTTTGTTGGACGAACCTCTCGTCAATCTGGACTACAAGCTAAGAGAAGACCTGCGAAACGAGATCCGGGAGATTTTTAAACAGAAAGGTACCATTGTCTTTTATGCAACCACAGAACCGGAAGAACCGTTACTGCTGGGCGGTAAGGTTGTTGTGATGGAAGAAGGCAGGGTTCTGCAATATGGACCGACACGGGAGGTGTATGATCATCCTAACCATATTAATGTGGGAAGAATATTCAGTTATCCAAAAATGAACATGGCTGAATGTGAATTGAAGGAAGGGTTTCTGCAGATCACACCGAACCTGAAGGTCAAAGCTTCCGAACGATTCAAAGACATTACTCCGGGAAAATACATTATGGGCGTCAGAGCTCACCATCTTATTCTTTCTTCCGAAAACTCGGAACGAAGTCTTGAGTTGGAAGTCAACCTGGCCGAGATAAACGGATCAGATACCCTGGTTCATTTGAACAACGGAAAAAGCATTGAATGGATCATGCATCTGGACAGGATTTATAACTTTTCCTTACAGCAAAAAGTCCAGGTTGATATCAAAGAAAACTCGATTTTCCTGTTTGACGACTCAGGAAAGCTACTTAGTTCACCCAACCAATAACGATTTCCCGACAATGGCAAAAATTGAATTCAGAGATATAGCTCATACCTATGCAAGCGGTAAAGAAGCTGAAACAGCGGATTACGCATTGCACAGGATGAATCAAACTTGGGATGACGGCAAGGCATATGCTTTGTTGGGTCCATCCGGATGTGGCAAGACTACCCTCCTGAATGTCATCTCCGGGCTGTTGACACCAAAGGAAGGCCAGGTTCATTTCGACGGACGTGATGTGACAACGCTCTCTCCTGAAGAAAGAAATGTTGCACAAGTCTTTCAATTTCCTGTTGTCTACGACACGATGTCGGTTTATGACAACCTGGCTTTCCCTTTGAAAAACAGGGGATTCAACTCAAACGAGATACCCGGCATCGTAAACTCGGTGGCAGAAGTACTTGATGTCGAAAGTATGTTGAGAAAACGTGCCAGCGGTCTAAACGCAGAAGATAAACAGAAAATATCGCTGGGACGAGCCCTGGTGAGATCAGATGTATCAGCGATTCTGTTTGATGAAGCGTTGACGATGATCGATCCCCATCAAAAATGGCTGCTACGCCGGAAGCTAAAAGAGATTCATCAAAAATTCGACCACACCATGATTTATGTGACGCACGATCAAAGCGAAGCACTGACCTTTGCAGATGAAATAGTGGTCATGGATGAGGGTAGAATTTTACAGGTTGGAAAACCGGAAGAGCTTTTTGAAAGACCGGCGCACAAGTTTATCGGCTATTTTATTGGTAGTCCCGGCATGAACTTCCTGCCCTGCAAACTGGAAGGTAAAAAGCTCTGGTTTCAGAACTTCTCCATTAATATCAATGATTTTGAACCGGAAAAAATAAAGCAGAATGACAAGCTTGAGATCGGCATACGACCTGTTTATTTAGAACTCCATGATACCGCAAACGAGGATAGAATTGAGATCGAAATCGAACAGGTCCATGAAATGGCGTGGGCAAAACATGTCCAGGTAAATCTCAAAGGGCATACGCTTCATGTCAAGGTTCCCGAAGACCAGCCGATTAATGAGAAAAACCGCTTTCTTAGCTTTCATCCCGAAAACGTTCGGGTTTACGCAAACGAACATTTAATCCACTAAATAGGCATGAACAAACCCACAAATAACAAGGCCTGGTTTCTCGTTATCCCAGTATTCATCCTGGTGGCTATTACGGCAATTCTACCTTTGATGACCGTAGTGAATTACTCGGTGCAGGATATATTTGGACCCGGCCAACGTGTTTTCGTTGGTACCGAATGGTTTGAGGAAACTTTGGCCAACCCTAGGCTGCACGATGCGCTGATAAGGCAATTCATGTTTTCTTTCATGGTCTTGCTGGTTGAAATTCCCCTGGGAGTTTTGGTTGCACTGGCGATGCCCAAAGAAGGTAAAGGCGTGGCGATCTGCCTGGTAACTGTAGCACTGCCTCTGCTCATTCCCTGGAATGCTATCGGAACGATTTGGCAGATTTTTCTTCGACCGGATATTGGATTGTTAGGATCATTTATTAACAGCATCGGGATTCCGTTTGATTATACAGCAACTCCCCTCGGTTCCTGGATTGCAGTGATGCTGATGGAATTCTGGCATTGGACACCATTGGTTATCCTTCTGGCTTATGCAGGTCTGCAGGCCATACCCGAAGCATATTATCAGGCAGCACGAATTGACGGGGCTTCAGCCTGGGCAACCTTTCGCTATATTCAATTGCCAAAATTAAGAGGCGTACTGACGATTGCAGTGCTTCTCAGGTTCATGGATAGTTTCCTGATCTATGCGGAACCCTTTGTGCTCACCGGAGGCGGACCCGGTAATTCCACAACATTTTTATCAATCTATCTTTATAAATTAGCTTTGGGTCAGTTTGACCTGGGACCGGCGGCATCGCTATCACTGATATATTTTTTGATCATACTGCTGTTTAGCTGGCTGTTTTATCAAGCATTGCAAAAAGTCGGAACGGGAGATTAACAATGAATATCAAGAAGAGAACCTTGGGGTTGATCCTCTATCTCGTATTACTGATGCTACCTATTTATTGGATGCTCACAATGTCTCTGCAGACCAATGCAGACATTCTGGGTTCCTTTAATCTGTATCCCAAAAACCTGACTTTTCAGAATTACATCAATATTTTTACGGATAGTTCCTGGTATTCCGGGTATATCAACTCAATCACCTATGTAACCATCAACACGGTTATATCTTTGATCGCAGCATTACCTGCAGCTTATGCGTTTTCCCGGTTTAATTTCCTTGGGGACAAGCATATGTTTTTCTGGCTGCTGACAAACAGAATGGCTCCTCCGGCGGTATTCGCCCTGCCCTTTTTCCAATTGTACTCAACTGTTGGACTGATCGACACCCACATTGCTGTTGCCATCTCACACTGCCTGTTCAATGTTCCGCTGGCTGTTTGGATTTTGGAAGGATTTATGTCCGGGGTACCAAGAGAGATTGACGAAATGGCTTATCTGGATGGTTACGGCTTGCCACGATTTTTTCTGTTCATCTTTATTCCGGTTATCCGCACGGGGATTGGTGTAACAGCATTTTTCCTCTTTATGTTTTCCTGGGTAGAATTGTTGATTGCCAAAACGTTAACAACCACTGCCGCTAAACCGATTCAATCCACCATGACAAGAACTATTGGCGCTTCAGGTCTCGACTGGGGACAGTTGGCTGCTGCAGGTGTACTGACGATCGTACCGGGAATGCTGGTTATCTGGTTTGTAAGAAACTACATCGCCAAGGGATTTGCCCTGGGAAGAGTATAAGGGAGACTGATTATGAGTTTGGAATGGATGGCGTGGACCTTGCCCACAGCGGTGTTTTTTATCACCATAGGGGTAATATTAATAGGAATGTTTATCTGGCAGCTAATTTCTCCCACGCATGAGACAAGAGGTTTTCTGCCCATAGAAACCACACGGGGTGATAGGTTATTTATTGGATTGCTGGGATCTGCTTATATTCATCTGGCATGGATAGGACTAACCGATTTCACAATTTGGATCGCACTGGTGATTTCTGTGGTTTATGCTGTTGTTTTAATGAAATTCGGGTAAGATAACCAAAATTTTGTTGCCTCATCAATTATCCGCTAAACTGGCATAGGGCTCAAACCAGTTTTAGACGATTTTGAGCCTGTTTATTACGAATCACTAGAGACATGTTTAAAAGCCAAGATTTTGAACCAAGTGTTGGTTTTTAGGCAGATTCGCATCAGACTCAGCCCTTCGGTCTGTCGAATCATTAAACAAAGAAGGGAAGTTAAAAAGGAGAAGAGAATATGGGAAATAAAACCCGCTGGATGCCGCTCTTCTGTGCGGCTGTAACCATGTTGGTCAGTTTTGCTCTGGCAGGAAGCACTGCGGTTTTCGCCCAGAGCATGAGTGCAGCAAAGAAGTGGATTGATAAGGAGTTTCAGCCTTCCACTCTTTCAAAAGCACAACAACTCAAAGAAATGGAATGGTTTATGAACGCCGCTAAACCATTCAGAGGCATGTCTATTAAAGTAGTTTCCGAAACGATCCCCACCCACGAATACGAATCCAAAGTTTTAGCCAAGGCTTTTGAAGAAATTACCGGAATTAAAGTCGCTCACGACCTGATTCAGGAAGGTGACGTGATTGAAAAGCTTCAGATTCAATTTCAATCCGGTAAAAATGTATACGATGCCTATATTAATGACTCCGATTTAATTGGAACTCACTTCCGCTCCGGGCAGGTGGTAAACCTGACCGATTGGATGGCCGGCGAGGGAAAAGACGTTACCCTGCCTACCTTGGATGTGGACGATTTTATGGGTAAATCCTTTACCACCGCTCCGGATGGAAAACTCTATCAACTACCGGATCAGCAGTTCGCAAACCTTTACTGGTTCCGCTATGACTGGTTTAAGAGAGCCGACTTCAAAAAGAAGTTCAAATCAATCTATGGTTATGAGCTAGGTGTTCCCGTAAACTGGTCTGCTTATGAAGATATCGCCGAGTTCTTTGGTGAGCATATCAAGGAAATCGACGGCAAGAAAATCTATGGTCATAACGACTATGGTAAAAAAGCTCCGGATTTGGGCTGGCGATTTACTGATGCCTGGTTGTCCATGGCTGGTGCCGGTGACAAAGGTATTCCAAATGGAAAGCCTGTTGATGAGTGGGGAATTCGTGTTGAAGGTTGTCACCCTGCAGGTGCTTCAGTTGAACGTGGTGGTGCAGCAAACGGACCTGCCGCCAAATATGCTCTTAGAAAGTACATGGAGTGGTTAAGAAAGTATGCTCCTCCAGGCGCCCTGGGAATGGACTTTTATCAGTATCTGCCTGTATTGGCAAAAGGACACGTTGCTCAACAAATGTTCTGGTACACGGCGTTCGTATCCGATATGGTTGCTCCTGGTCCTACAGTTAACAAAGACGGAACTCCCAAATGGAGAATGGCTCCTTCCCCACACGGACCATACTGGGAAGAAGGTATGAAGCTTGGTTATCAGGATTGTGGTTCCTGGACACTGTTGAAGAGTACACCGGTTGAGCGAAGAAAAGCCGCCTGGCTGTTTGCTCAGTTCGTAGTTTCCAAAACCGTATCCTTGAAAAAGGCTCACCATGGGTTGACCCCAATTCGCGACAGCGATATTCGGCATAAGTCGTTTACAGAAAGAGCACCAAAGCTTGGCGGTCTGGTTGAATTCTACCGAAGTCCTGCTCGTGTAGCCTGGACACCAACGGGAACTAACGTGCCTGACTATCCAAAGCTTGCTCAGTTATGGTGGCAAAATATCGGTGAAGCGGTTGCCGGTGAAGTGACTGTGGATAGAGCCATGGATAACCTGGCCAAAGAACAGGACAGAGTTCTACAAAGACTTGCAAGAGCCGGCGTTCAAAAAGAATGCGGTCCTAAACTGAACAAAAAGCGTAAAGCTTCATACTGGTTGAACAAACCAGGTTCACCCAAGGCTAAACTGAAAAATGAAAAGCCCCAGGGCGAAACCGTTGACTATGATAAACTGATCGCTGCCTGGAAAGCCGGCAGGGTTAAATAATTAGGTCGATAAAGATCCCGGACCAAGGTCTTGCTCAAAACAAAACAGGATTGTGCGGCTTGAAGTGCCACACAATCCTGCTCATTCCCTATTGAATTTTCTTTTTGTTCTTTTTAGCTGTTCCCCGCCGTAATTTGCCTAATTCTGCGCATCACCCATAAAATGTCTTAGCATGTCGACAATGGTATCAACCTGCATATTAACGAGAAAGAAGTAAAACGCAGAGCTCATCCATCTCCGGGCAAACTGCTCCACCTGCTGAAGAATCTCAGTCTACCCACACGGAACAAACGATCTCTCGATTTTTTTTTAAAATCCTTACTTATCGAAGCAACAGAACCACACCCTCAATCTGAAACCACCAGAGACGATTTTTCCACTGGCAGTTGATTCTCCGGTCATAACAAGCCTTTTGCGAATGTTTACTCAAATACGAGCAAAAGGCTCTCTCAACAAAGTCGAGAATAATAACATTCAAATAAAATTAAAACAAGTTAATCCTGTTTGCAAAAGATAATTGTTACCATTGATGAAATATAAAAATAAGTGAATTTCTTATTTATTTATATACGTCCCTTTAATTCAATCTCATCCACTCCGATCCCCTTTATTTACTCTTATATCGTCGATTTTAGATGATGAAAAATGTGGAAAAACACTCTAAAAAAACCTTCTTTTCTGTGTTTGTATAATTTAAAATACTCGAATGGGTATTAAGTTAAGCATATTGTTGAAACGATTCAATTGCGTCGGAGATTTACAGGCTTTGTTGAGAAGGATTTCAGAATACACAGCGTGTATACCATTGCGGTATTTTTTGATGATGCCCTTGTTAACTGTCTTGTGCGTTTTTCTAACCAATAACATAAAAGCAGCATCGAATATGGATGCCGATATGGTTTATATTATTGAGTTTATAGAAAAGCCGGTTGCCCAATACAAAGGCGGCATTGAGGGTTATCCTGCCACTTCCCCATCCAAAACCGGACAAAAACTGGATTTCAAACAATCTGATGTTGTTCGTTATCGAGCCTTTCTGGATCAGCAAAAACGGGTTTATCTGGACGAAATCAAGGCAATACTGAAACGCTATCCGGTTGTCATTCAAAGTTTTGATGTCAGTTTTTTCGGAATTGTAACCCGGATGAAAAAGGAGGAAGTGTCAAAAATCAGAAATATCGAAGGAATCAAACAGATTCGTGCTGACGAACTGCGTACCCTAATGAATGGCCCGTTGCCATACAAATAGTTTAACCCCCATCAGCACTATGCTGATTATTTTTCCACTCTTTTATGAAAAGGTTGCCATGAAAAGATTTGTTACGCTGAATCGGATGCTGTTAACGGTTTTACTGATTACAGTCTCCTGTTTCCTGTCTGGTCAGCTGTTTGCAGACGGACAGGCTAAAAGAGAAGTCATTGAAAAAACCAAGTTGACTGCAAAAGAAACTGGTTCTCAGATCATGCCATTTATGGCTGCAAAAGCAGCAGAACCAACATTCCGTTTCATTATTCAGGGAAAAGAACGTTCAGTTGTTGCCGCTGCAGCCAAGGATGGCAAGTTTGATTTGAATTCGGCTGCCAGCAGTGCTCAAAAAGCTTTGCTTGCCAATAGTCAGGCAGATCTTAAAAGAAGAATCGAAGCAGTACTGGGAAATCAGGTAAACGAAGTGTCCTCCTTTAAAACAGCCATCAATGCAATCGTAGTTGAACTAACCCAAGCAGAAGCAGAAGCTCTGGCTGATGTTCCCGGTATTCTGAAAATACAAAAGGATGAACTCAGGCAACTGCATCGCAGCAAGGAACCGCTTCTGAGATATGCTCAGCCTTCCAACAATTCAATCTGGCTGATTGTTGCCTTGTCACTGTCAGTGGTCACTCTGCTCACTGCCTGGATTCTCGTAAGAAAGAACATCCTGGGACGCAGGCTCGCGCTGTTTTCTTCCTTCTTTCTCGTGAGTGGATTTATTTTAGTAGGATGCCACGAAGGTGGTTATACCTGGATCGGCGCTCCGCAAGTTTGGAAAGGTGTTGGAGATGTCCCCGGAACCATGGGTGAAGGTGTGGTTGTCGGTGTTATCGATTCGGGAATTAATCCTGTCAGTGACTCCTTTGCAGCAACAGGTGATGACGGATACACCCACACAAATCCCAAAGGAAAATATTTTGGTGTCTGCGATCCCGCAGAAACCGTGTATGATCCGACGTTCCCTTGTAACGATAAGCTGATTGGTGCCTGGGGATATCCACCAGTGAACAATGGAAATCCAAGAGATATTGATGGTCACGGTTCTCACACTGCCGGTACCAGTGCTGGAAACGTTGTTTTCAACGCTACGGTAGTTACACCAAACGGCAAGGAACTTACCAAAACCATTGCCGGTGTTTCTCCTCATTCAAATGTTATTGCCTACTCCGTTTGTGCGGAAGAGGGATGTTATCTCAGTGCTATCCTGGGCGCAATCAACCAGGCTATTCTGGATGGTGTTGATGTTATTAACTACTCCATTGGTGGTGGTTCCAGTGATCCCTGGGCGGATTTTGACTCCTTATCGTTTCTCTCTGCCATGGATGCAGGAATTTTTGTTGCTACGTCTGCAGGTAACGGCGGTCCATTAGCAGAAACCCTGGGCTCTCCGGCTGATGCTCCTTGGATTACAGCAGTAGCTGCCAGTTCACATAATTTGCAATACGAAAACTGGCTGGTGAAGATGACCGGTGGTGATACCCCTGCCCCCTCAAACATCAAAGGTCATAGCGTAACAATTGGATATGGTCCTGCACCCATCGTTGATGCTGCTGATTTTGGTAACCCGACTTGCGAACCAGGTTTATTCTCAGCACCATTCAACGGAGAAATCGTTCTTTGCAACCATGTAGGTTCAACAGCCCGTTATGCCAGAGGTGAAGCTGTCCGGGATAATGGCGGTGGTGCCATGGTTCTCAATATCCCACCGGAATCACCGGATGGAATCGGATATTTCATGACAGATAGTCATGCACTTCCGGCCACTCATATCCTGAATACGGATGCAGAAGTGGTTCGTACCTGGTTATCCACCGGCACTGGCCATCAGGCAAAATTAACCGGAACTTTCAAAGTGCTGAATGACAACGAAGGTGATGTCCTGGCATATTTCAGCTCCAGGGGAGCTGACCCTGCAGTGCCCAGCATTGTAAAACCAAACATCACTGCTCCCGGGCGAGCCGTCTTTGCCGCTTACCACGAGGCTTATAGTCCTGCCGATCAGGATTATAACATCATTCGCGGAACTTCCATGTCCAGTCCCCACATTGCCGGTGCCGGAGCTTTGTTAACAGCAGCTCATCCGGACTGGAGTCCAATGCAAATTCAATCCGCAATGATGTCAACGGCTGTATTGCTCAACAACACCAAGGAAGATGGCGTCAGACCGGTTGATCCGTTTGACGTTGGTGCCGGAAGAATTGAACTTCCTGCCGCTGTGACAGCAGGACTGGTTCTGAACGAAACTACCGGTAATTTCCTGGCTCAAGATCCTTATATTGGTGGTGATCCATCAACACTGAACCTGGCAAGCTTAGGCCAGGAAAGCTGTGTGGTTGGATGTAGCTGGACCAGAACTGTCCAAAATGCCTCCAACAACATAACAACCTGGGATCTTGTACCATCTTCCGGAGTAACTGCAGTTCCCAGCACGTTTACATTAAATCCCGGGGATACACAGGCAGTGACAGTAAGTTTTGACGTATCTGCAGCAACTATCGGTTCATGGGAATTTGCAGAAGTGCGTTTTGCTGAAATGAATGGTCTGGCACCTGATTTCCATATGCCGATTGCAGCGTTACCTGCAAACAGCAATCTACCGGGTTCAGTGGAAGTCTCTACCTCCACGGAGGCAGGTGCATTCTCAATAACAAATCTAAAGGCGATCGAGATCACCAGTGCTGCATTGAACAGTGCAGGTCTGGCTCAAGGAGTTCCGACCACAAACGCGTTGGTCTCTGACCCAACCAATGGCGATCCTTTTGATGCTTTCACCAATCCTGCGACAGATGGAGCTTTCTTTTTCACCATAACAGTTCCCGCCGGTGCACAAAGACTGGTAACTGAAATCACAGAATCCGATTCAAATGACCTGGATCTGTTTGTCGGTGTTGGTCCCACTCCAGGCTGGGCTACACTGTTGGCATATGGAGCAACAGGAAGTTGGGATGAGTATGTAAATATTGCTAATCCGGCTGCCGGAACTTATTGGATTCTGGTTCAGAATTGGGAAGGCGGACATGTAACTCCACAAGCTCTAAAGGTATTCGCTGCTGTTGTAGCAGGTGATGAAGGCAACTTCACTGTTAATGCGCCTGCAAGTCAACCAGCCGGTGTTCCTTTTTCAATCGACTTGAACTATACCCTCACAGGTTCTGCTGCAGGTGATAGGTTCTACGGATATTTTGACCTGGGAACAGATCCCGGAAATCCGGAAAATCTGGGAACTGTCAATGTTGATTTAATCAGGAACTAATCGAGCAATAATTCCCCTGGACATTCCAGGGGAATTGCTAACAAAAAAGGGGACTTTCATAGTTAATTATGAAAGTCCCCTTTTCTTTTTAATTCACGTAACTCCTACGCCTCACACAGCGCCTGATGCAACACTTTCTGCGCTTCAATAAATTCCTTTCTTTCGACTATAAACTGCATGTTTGTTTGCCTTGATGTTTGAGACACTGCCAGTATGTTTATTCCCTGGTTTGCCATTGCCCCTGCAGCCATCGCTAAAATTCCTGGCTTGGCTATATTGGAGCCGATGGCGCATACAATTGCCACAGGAGTGGAGGTAACCGTTTCAAAATGTGTTTTTAATGATTTCAGTAGCGCTTTCGTGTACTCCTTATCCTTGATTAATACTTCAATCGTATTGGCATTAGTCATTTTACAGATGAACGACACTTTATGATCCGCCAATACCTTCATAATCCGCAGATCGAATCCCACTTCCCCCACCATGCGTGTATCATGGATTCCCAGCGAAGTCATCTTGTTCGAACCGGTGATAATCTCAATCCGCGATTCAGGGCAGATATAGTTTTTTGTTATCAGTGTTCCCTGGTGATCCGGTTCGAAAGCATTTTTGACTCGGATAGGTATTCCAGCTATTTCCAAAGCCTTTGAAGCTTTGGGATGAATAGCCTCCATATCTACATCTGCCAGCTGGTCCGCCACATCAAAATTCGTTTTGCAGACCGGTTTTACCTTATCTACCCCAAGGATCTCGGGATCTCCCGAACATAAATGAAACTCTTTATGGATAACGGCTTCTTCAGCTTTTAAAGCAACAGCAATCTTGGAGAAGGTCACTTCCGAGTAACCCCTGTCAAACTCCCTCATGATCCCTTCGGTTCCCTTTGTATAACCGGTCACAAAGCATATTGCCTTGGATGGATCGATCAATTCAAAAGCCGTTCTGATTCGTTCGTCAATGGTATACTGGTGTCCGTCTTCCCATCCGCTTAGATCAATGAATTCAGCATCATATCCTTTGTTCATCAGAATGTTTGTTGAATTGTAGGCACTATGCATTTCACCAAGGGACGCCAACAATTCACGCGCTGAAAGCAATAACTCATTTCTGTTGACATAACCTGAAGCCAACACGGCCTGCATACTTTCCAAAATCTTTATAGCTCTGTCTATGCGACCGGTGATAAATTCGTTTGCTGTTGAAACATCCAAACCGGATGGCTCGAATCGCTTGTTTATATGAAATAGCTTTTTTTTGAGAGAATGTAGGGCTTTTGAATAATCACCATGATTTTCAAACAACTTGTAGATTCCCGTTTCTCCGGACTTTTTATGTTCCAAGAGATCGTTGGTAATTCCACCATACGCAGAAACCACAAATATCCTGTTATAAACATCGTCTTTATCTTTCAGAATGATATTTTCAACGATCTCATTAAACAGTGACATTGATGTACCACCGATTTTTTCGACTCGAAATTGCCTGTTACCTTCCATTTTTCATTCGTCTCGGATCTTCAATTCTCAATTGTTTTGTAACTGGTTATCTTTAAAGTGTTAGTACATCACCCGGATATTGGTCAATTGTCGAAATGAGCGTGATTATCTCTTTCAATTCAGGTTTACACAAAAAAGCTTTTGGCTATTAGCTGTTCGCAATTAGCTTTAATTCGACTCGCTTCGCTCCGTTTGATTGAATGGCAATATAAGCGCACCGAAGGTGCCCAATTGAAGCTAAAAGCCAGCCGCTAAATACAAAATGCATTACTTAAGTTAAGCTTTTATCGCCTTGCGGATATTATAGGTAAGATCAACAAATTCGGGAGTGTATTCGATATCCTCAGTTCGAGGTCTGGGCAAGTCGATTTTAAATTCCTTGTAAACCGAGGCGGGCCTGGGAGTAAGAACCAGTACTCTGTCCGCCAACAGGACTGATTCCCGGATGTTATGAGTCACCATAATGGCTGTGATATTCTGATTTCTCCAGAGGCTGAGTAATTCCAGGTTAAGCTGCTCCCTGGTAAATGAATCCAACGCACCAAAGGGTTCATCCAGCAATAAAATTCGGGGATTTCTCACCAAAGCCCTGGCAACCGCCACTCTTTGCTCCATACCTCCTGAAAGGGCCTTAGGATAGGTCTCCGCAAAATCTGATAATCCCACTTTTAGCAAATAGCTGATGGCACTCTCTTTCGCCTCCTTTTCAGCAACGCCCTCGATCTGAAGAGGCAGTAAAACATTATCCAGCACGGTTCTCCAGGGCATCAGGTTCGGTTTTTGAAAAACCACGCTGATGTCCCGGTGCGGCTGGGTTAATGATTTTCCCTCCAGTAGTACTTTTCCACGGGACTTGGGTAAAAGACCTGCAAGCAGTTGCAAAATAGTTGTTTTCCCACAGCCCGATGGTCCTACAATACAAAGGAATTCACCTTTGTAAACGGAAAAACTGATATTGTTGACCGCAGGGAGTTGCCCATTGGTTCCATCAAATGATTTCCCCAGGTTTTTTGCTTCAAGAATAGGGAGTTGTCCAGTCATCACCTATTTCTCGATAAAACGATTGGTGAACAGCTTGTCAACCATTACCGGACGATTTAGCAAACCGGTTTTCTGCATAAAAATCACTGATTCCTCCCAGGATTTTTTTGTAGAAATTCCCATGGTTTTGCTTTGCCACAACAAAGCAGAAGCTTTGAGGACTTCGAACTGAACCGGGGCATCTTTATCGGTTAATTCGGGAATGACAGTTCGTGAAATATCAAAAGCCTTCTTCGGATTGGCAATCGCATAGTTCAAACCTTTTATGGTAGCTGATACCATGCGTTTCACCGTTTCCGGATCTTCTTTGATTAGCTTTTCTCCTACCAGTAACCCATTGGATACCAGGTCGATATGATCGGAAACTTCAATGACATCCACTTCGATTCCGGCTTTCCGAAGTTGGATTGGCTCATTCACGATGTAAACAACGGCCGAGTCCACAATATTTTGTTGAACGGCACTCGCCTGTGTGAATCCGATCTGTTTCACAGTCACCTTGGTTTCATCAACACCGGATGCAAACAACAAAGCTTTCCAGCCTACATAACTGGCACCAAAAAACCCGGGTATGCCAACGCTTTTCCCGACAAGATCTTTGACCGACTTGATATTCTTGGATTTTGGTGCCATCAGGGCAACAGGAAATCGTTGATGCCATTTCATCACATATACAATTGGCACCCCCTGGGATCTGGCCAAAATCACCTGATCACCGCTTCCTAAGGCGAACTCTCGTTCTCCCTGGGCTGCCAAGGCTACGAAATCATTTTCATACCCATATTCAACCTCAACTTTCAAACCCTGTTCGGCATAAAAACCCATTTTTTGTGCTACATATATCGGAGCAAACTGTACATTCGGGATAAAGCTGACCCCAAATCGAATTGTTTTTAAATTGGTGTCTGCCGCCAACGAAGATGATGTCGAACAGGCAAGCAGCAACATACAAAGCAAAGCAATAAATTTATTGGATTTCATAGCTGCAACCTTTTTATTATCAATGTGAACAAGTTATTGGTTGATTGTGTTTTTATTTGCCACTTTAGTACTTAATCGGTTTACCGGCCGGCGTTTAATTGCGCCAATCGAGCAGCCATCTTTCTAATCCGGTTATTAGAAGGTATAAAGCAAGCGAAATGGCAGTGAGCACAATGAGAGCCGCAAACATCAATGGAGTGTTAAATATTCCCTTTGCCAGGTTGATAAGATACCCCAATCCTCGATCCGCACCGACGAATTCACCGACGACCGCTCCAATCACAGACAGGGTTACACCTATTTTCAATCCTCCCAGCAAAACCGGTAGAGATGCCGGGATTTCAAGCATGATGAATGTTTGCCACCGACTGGCGTGCAGGGATCGCATTAAGGTTTTTAATCCGGCATCCACGGACCGGATTCCCACAATGGTATTAACCAGCACTGGGAAAAACACAACCAGTGCGCAAATCAGGATTTTGCTCAGTTTTCCGGTACCAAACCAGATGATCAATAAGGGAGCAATGGCAATAGCCGGAATCGATTGAGAAGCAACAATGTAAGGTCCCACCAATTTTTCGAGTATTGGACTTTTAGCCAGGAAATATCCCAATACCGTTGCTACTCCCAGTCCCAACAACAATCCACCCGCCATTTCCTGGAGCGTAGCCTTGATATGCATCCATAAAATACCATTCAGGGTAATTCGCTTTAGTTCAATAAAGACACTCAAAGGGTCAGGCAAAATGAAAGTTGGATACTCCCCCACCTTGGTAACCAGATGCCAAATACCTATCAACAGAACAGTTCCCAATGGTAAAGCAATCAAACCAAGCCCGTAGCCCTGAAGCCATTTGGAAACCCTGGATTTTTGTTTTGCAACAGGTTCTGAAATATCTGTCGGTGAACTCATGAAGTTTCCACTAAGAATTTCCATTTAATCGGGAAGTTTTGCACCAAAAAAAAACCCCGAACGTCGGCTACAAGACATTCGGGGCAATATGCATTTAAACGGAATGACCTTATCCAAACATAAAAATAGCTGGCCATTCCATCGTTCCAATTCGGAATACAATGCTTAAGTTCTCTTCTCCCATCCGGACTATACCGTCGGCTTCAGATTTTCACTGAATCAACAACAACCTTTGAATTTGGTAAAACAGTTCGGGTTTTCCTTTTACGCTTCAGTTGTTGCTCACGGGCTCATCTTAACATACAGATTTACCGTCGGTCGGGAATTGCGAGTGGTCCGCTCACCCTGCCCCGAAGATACTTAATTGTCTGATTCGTGTAATTATAGGACTGTGTCCTTGCTTCGTCAATCTTAGATCATTCCTACTTCCTGCAGAGCTCTTTCCAATTGGTCCATTCTGTCCGATAGCGTACCGGTGATACCGATGGAAAGGCGCACCAAACCAGGAGACAATCCCATACGTTTTTGTTTTTCCTGGGCTATTTCAGAAGATGTCGAACTGCTGGAGCAACTCATCAATGTATCAAAATAGCCTAGTGACACTGCAATTAGTCCAAACCTTTCCTTATTTTGCAGTTTATCCATCAGTTCTTCCGCTTTTTGGGTGCTGGCACAATTGATGGTAAAAATACCGCCATAGCCGTAACCTTCGTTAATCATGGATGTGATCAATTCGTGTTGCGGATGTGAAGGCAGGCCGGGATAATTAACATCAACATTCAGTGTCTGCAGTCTTTCACTAATGGCCATAGCCCTGCGTCCATGTTCCATCATGCGAATACGCAGATGGGGCAGGCGCTGCTGGATATCAAAAGCCGTCCGAGCGTCCATTGTCGGTCCTAAGAGCATGCACCGGCCGGTGTGCAAATCCATCAGCTCGAATACGAAGTCCTTAGAACAACAGATGACACCAGCTATCACATCACTGGCACCATTGATATACTTCGTTAAAGAATGAATAACGACATCAGCTCCCATTATAGAAGGAGTTATCATCATTGGTGAAAAGGTATTATCCACTACAAGCTTCAAATTATGTTTTTTTGCAATTTTAGAGAGACCCGGAATGTCAGCCACCTTTAAAGTTGGATTACCTACCGTCTCAACGTAGAGCACTTTGGTTTCCGGGCGAATGGAGCTCTCAAAAGCTTCCAAATCTTCAGGATGCACAAAGGTGGTCTCAATACCCATTTCAGGCATTAATTGATCCAGCAAGGCATGGGTACCACCATAAATCGTATCGCTGGAAACAATATGATCCCCGTTCTTGCATATCTGCAACAATGCTGATGAGATGGCGGCCATCCCACTGGCTGTGCAGACAGCAGACTCCGTTCCCTCCATCGCTGCCAGCTCTCTGGCTAAAGTATCAACGGTAGGATTGAAATGACGGCTGTATAGAAAACAACCTCCTTTATGAGGTCCGCGGGCACCGGTAAAGATTTCAGGCATGGTTTTGGGATCCATTACCGTAAATGTTGAAGAGCGCGAGATGGAAGGTGACACTCCCCCATGCTCACCAAATTCCCTGCGAATTTTGGTCATCTCTTTTTCAGGACTAAAATTTTGCATATTCCCCCTTTTTGTTCTTGCTTTTCAAGTTATTGATATTTAAATAACTACTTTCTGATTGAGATATCGTGTTGACAAATTTTAAGTTAAGCTTACAGAAACAAAACGAATTTCGCACAGAGCCTTGCAAAAAAAAATATTGCATGGCTTGCAAGCCCTAACAATTTTGCATTTAACCTGGAAAAGACCCTCGTTATTGTTTTTCCGGACAACTCCACTATATCTCAATTCAACACATGTTTGAATCTGAATCAAATCAGATTTTTTTAAAAAATGTTGTTGCTTTTTGCCTGTTTTTGTAAAAATCTAGATGCTTTCCAAGCGATACGTCCATTGATATTTCGTGAGCTTATTATGTATGTTTCGCGAAATTGAACGTTCTATATGTTCTTATGAATAGAAACGCTTACACCAATCCCAAAGGGGCAACATGAAAAAACTCCTCTCAGCTTTTATTATTTTAGGTCTTTGTCTGGCATTCAGTGTTCAAGCGAAGACCTATAAAATCTCCGTCAATCAATTTGTTGAGCACCCTGCTCTGGATGCAGTTTTAAAAGGTTTCCAGGACTCATTGAAAGCGCAAAACGTAAGTGTTGAATACAAGGTGCACAACGCCCAGGCCAATATGGCAACTGCCAATCAGATTGCTAGGCAAATATTAGGTGAAAAACCTGATCTGATTCTGGCTATTGCAACTGCGCCTGCTCAGGCCTGTGCACAAGCCTTAAAAATGGCTCCGAAAAATCTAAAAAGAACATTGCTGTTCACCGCTGTAACTGACCCAATCTCAGCTGGTTTGGTAGAAAGCTGGGAAAAACCTGGGAAAAATATCACGGGCGTTTCAGATATGTTACCTGTGAGAGAGCATATGGGAATGATGAAGGAATTCTACCCAAATTTAAAAAAATTAGGTGTGATATACAATGCGGGAGAAGTAAACTCAAAAGTTCTGGTAAAGCTAATCAAAGAGACTGGAAAAGAAATGGGATTCAAGGTTGTTGAGGCGAATGCCTCTAAATCCAGCGAGGTTTTTCAAGCGACAAAAAGTTTAGTTGGAAAAGCAGAAGCCGTTTACATTCCAACAGACAACACAGTTGTTTCAGCCTTCGAATCTGCAGTCAAGGTTGGTCAGCAAAACAAACTTCCCATATTTGCAGCCGACGTAGATTCCGTACCTAGAGGGGCAGTTGCCGCCATGGGATTTGATTATTATAAACACGGTTACCAGACTGGTTTAATGGCAAAAAGAATTCTCGATGGTGCCGATCCAGCAACAACTCCTGTAGAGACACAAAATCAATTGCTTCTTCATTTAAATTTGAGTTCTGCAAAGTCAATGGGAGTTAAAATTCCCCAATCCCTTCTCGATAAAGCTGACAAGATCCTTAAATAATCAAAAGCATAATATGTCTTGCTATGACAGTGACATTTTCAGTCCCCCCACAGTTAAGCTGTGGGGAAGTCTATTCTTTTCGTATTCAAACCAACAGCAGAACAAATGACCTGGATTACAGAGATTTTTCAAATGACATGGATCTCAACCCTTGGAGCACTGCAAGAAGGATTGATATTCGGTGTCATGGCAATTGGGGTATACTTGACTTTCAGAGTCCTTGATTTCCCTGATTTAACTGTCGACGGCAGTTTGCCACTTGGAGCATCAATTACAGCTTTGGCATTAACCAATGGTGTCAACCCATTTTTTGCGCTTATTCTTTCTGCCATTGGCGGCTTTTCTGCAGGAACAATTACAGCATTGATCAACACTAAACTCAAAGTCCTACACTTGCTGGCATCAATACTGACCATGATAGCCCTGTATTCAATTAACATTCGAATTATGGGCGGACCTAATACTTCCTTAATGGGAGTCGATACTGTTTTTGATCCATTAATCACACTTGGTGTTCCGCCTCATCTGGTATCTACAGTCTTTTTCGTTTTCATTGTGATTATAGTTGTCATTTTTATCGTATGGTTTCTTTACACTGAACTCGGTCTTTCAATATTGGCAACCGGGGACAATTCTCAAATGATTACCTCCCAAGGAGTAAATACCCATAATATGATCATTCTGGGTGTAGGTTTATCGAATGCTCTTGTTGCATTGTGTGGTTCTTTGCTGGCACAAAGTTGGGGATCATCCGATGTTAATATGGGCGTAGGTACAATAATCGCCGGGTTGGCATCAGTTATTGTCGGAGAAACGATATTCGGAGACAAAACCATTACCAGGGCATTGACCGCAGTCGTTTTGGGATCAATAGTATATCGACTTTCAATTGCACTGGCATTAAGTTTTAATGCGGGAAGTATTTCCTTTAATACAAGTGATTTACAGTTAATAACAGCCATTCTTGTTATTATCGCCCTGAGCGTTCCCACAATCAAAAAGAAGCTGAAGACGACATGATCAAACTTTCCAATATTATCAAATACTTTCATAAAGGCAGTGTCAACGAGATCCTGGCCATTGATGACATCAGCCTGACCGTAAAAGAAGGTGACTTTATCACCATTATCGGTTCCAACGGAGCAGGTAAATCCACCCTCTTAAATTGTCTGGCGGGAACTTATCCGATTGAATCCGGATCCATTGAAATCGGAAATCAGCATATTACCAATTGGCCTGAATTTAAACGCGCCAAACTGATCGCCAGGGTCTTTCAGGATCCGTTGCTGGGAACCTGTGCCCATGCCAGCATTGAACAAAATCTGGCGCTGGCCAATAAACGAGGTTTGAAACGAGGCTTAGGCTTTGGCGTAAAATCCAAGGACAGGGGATTCTTCAAAGAAGAATTAAAACAGCTTGGTCTTGGTCTGGAAGATCGATTGCTGGACACTGCCGGACTGCTCTCCGGCGGGCAGCGTCAGGCTTTGACCATGTTGATGGCAACCCTGGTAAAACCTGAAATTCTCTTGCTGGATGAGCACCTGGCAGCTCTTGATCCAAAAACTGCCCAGCAGGTCCTGGATCTTACCCATAGCATTGTCAGTCAGAAAAAACTGACCACATTGATGGTTACCCACCAAATGAAACATGCGATTCAAATGGGGAATCGTTTGATAATGCTGCATCGCGGCAAGATCATCTATGACGTGAGGGATGAAGAAAAGAAAAAGCTAACCGTTAATGATCTGCTGGCAAAGTTTTACGAAGCCCAGGGAGAAGAACTTGCCAGCGATAAAATGCTCCTGGCTTAAACAATTACAATGAATCGGAGAATGCGATGAGTAAACACGAATGTTCGGTTTGCGGATGGGTTTATGATGAAGAGGAAGGTTTCCCCGAAGCGGGAATAACTGCGGGCACAAAATTTGAGGATCTTGCAGACGATTGGTTTTGCCCCTTTTGCTCAGCTGACAAAGAAAAATTCAATCAACTCCGAGGCACCTGACTTTGTTCTCCAAAGATGGAGGGTTTGGATTTCAGGGTGACTTGCTGGTCTTCTCAAACCCCATCTTCTCCATGAGTAGAACCAGATCGTTTTTATCATAAGGCTTCATGAAGAAGTGCTGGCAACCATCGTCATAACTGGTAATGATGGTATCGGTATCGCTTTTTGACGATGCCATCACTATCTGCACAGGTTTGCCGTTCCCCAGGTTACTTTTCTCCCACTCCCTGATTTTGCGCAATACCTCATTGCCGTCCATGCCGGGCATCATAATATCCAAAAAAATGACATCATAAGGTTCCTCGGCTGCTCGAGCCTGTTTGAAAATCTCGAACGCATCCTGACCATTTTCCGCAAAATCACTGTCCCCATAATTCATCAACATTCTGGAAAGCAATTGATAATCCTGTCTGTTGTCCTCAACAATCAAACATTTCATATTTCTCCATTGGCTTGTTACCGCTTGCTTTAGTTTGGTTTCTTATTTTATGCCATGGAAACAGAGTAAAATCCAGTGGCAAAAAACAATCGATACTTTTGATCTCAGGATTGACAGGTTCGCCTAACAACCATTATTCATTATCGGGGTATTTTGTGTAGATCGACTTTAGCAGATCGAGTGATTTAAAAAAGGCATCCACAACTTCAGGATCGAATTTTTTACCTTTTTCTTTTTTGATCTCATTTAATACATCTTCTTCACTCCAGGCTTTCTTATAAACACGTCTGCACGAAAGTGCATCATAAACATCAGCCAGCGAGACAACCCGTCCGTAAATCGATATCTCTTCACCTTTTTTTGGTAGTGGATTTCCGTTAGCATCGGTTTTTAATGCTTTCCCGGTTCTCAAGTCAATATGACCGGGATATCCGGTGCCATCCCAGTTTTCATGATGATCCACAGCTACCTGGGCTGCCATTTCATCAAATTTGGATTGTTTGTCCAGAAAAAGCTGGGCGCCGGTCCAGGCATGGGTTTTCATGATTTCATATTCATCCTCTGTAAATCGTCCCGGCTTTTTTAGAATGGTATCAGATATGGCAACCTTTCCCACATCGTGGAGCATGGCAGCCATACGCAACATGTCCCTGTTTTTATCGATCTCTTCCTTGGGATATCCCTTGCTCAATGCCCACCGTTCATAAATTTCAACAGAATACGCACCTACTCTGTTTACGTGAGCACCTGTTTCTTTGGGATCACGCAACCTGGCCATATCAATCATTCTCAATAACAAGGCCCTGGTCATCTGAGCCCTTTGCAAAACCATACTTGCGGTAGCAGCAAAATGATGGGCAAACATCGCCTCATCTTCATCAAAAGGATCAACCTCCCCGTTTTCGTCTTTCGAATTGATTATCTGCAATGCACCGATCACAGCTTCCGTCTCGGATTTCAGCGGAATGGTGAGCATGGATTTGGTGCGGTAGTTTGCGCGTTTATCGTAATTGGAATCAAATCGGTACTCAACGTTTTCCGGAATGTTGTAAACATCGTCTATATTTAGAATCTCACCGGTTTGAGCTACATAACCACAAATGGAGTTGTGATTGATGGGAATTTTGAAACTGACATAGGGAAGCTTGTCACCTGGAGGCAGTTTACTCTGTAAGGAGTCATTCTGAGCATTGCTAAACACCAAGAAATCACCCTCAATAATGTAAATTGTTCCTGCATCCGCGTGAGCAAATGCTCGCGCTTCATGGAGAATTCTCTCAAGCAGAATATCCACATCGTGTATGTTATTCAGCTCAGTACCGAGCCTGACCAGTTCCTTCAATTTTATGTTTTCGTCCATGCCTGCAACTTGTTTGTCCTGGTGAAACTTGATGATAAAAGGTTGTTATTGACGTTCAAAAAGCGATCCAAATTCAGCATTTATACCAGAAAAACAGATCAATATTAAAAAAAACTCGCCAGTATCCTCTTAAAGATTGCTAAGCTCCTCATCACTGAAGTGGGTTTCAGTCTTAGATTTTCGTTTGGCAGACCCATGGGTATACCCGACAACGTCAAATGCCTCTGATAATAATTCCAACATTGTTTCATAGTTAGGATTTTTAGCTCGATTGCAGGTAGAAACATGTACGGTGTCCACCCCATGTTTTTTAAATTTCTCTATGCGTGTCTTCAGGTTTTCAATAGGATCATCCGACACACCACTGTCGTCACAAAAAGCCACCAGCTCAATTTCTTCGCCTTGATACCTCTCAAAGGAATCCTCATAGTTATTAAATGCCCTCAAACAACCTTTTCCGATACACTTTTGAGACGTTTCATGTCGCACGATAATGGCAATTTTTCGTTTTCCCTGCATTTTAACGGATTTGGTTTTAAGTAATATTCGAGAGGTAATAAAGTATTATAACCTATTTTCAGCGCAGAATGAAAACCGATTGGCTATAAATGAATGATCGTTTGATCAAAAAGTTATGAAAACACAAAACAAATATAAATTAGGATGAAATTATTGAAGCAACAGTCACGCCGGCCAACGAAAAAGGTTGAGTTGAGTGACCGGCTCTATGTCTATAATGGCAAAAAAGCCGGTATTTCTCCATTCAGAAAGCTCTTTTGCAGGGAAAAATTAGGCTTTGAAAATAAATGGTCAATCATTTTAACGATTTCTTAACATACTAAAAAAACTTTTCTGACAACCGATCGATAGATTGTATCCTTATATCGACTGATCGTAACCAAACATCCAAGAGAAATTTATGAAAAAGAGTGTCTTACTCACCGTGTCTTTAGGCCTGTTCGGATTAATGTTCGCCCATTCCTGCACCAGCATTAACTACGGGGTTAATAAAATGAAAGTAGAAAACTCTTCTCAGTTCAAAAACGGCAAATTTGCCAATCCGGTTCAGTGGGAAGAGCCATCTTTCGGACAAATGATGGCAACCACCTGGGATTTTCTCACGATCGATAATGATCGGAAACCAAAATATGAGTTGCCGAAACAGAAAGCAGATCTAAATGAATTTCACTCCAAGGCTGACAACCATTTAAGTGCTACCTGGCTGGGACATTCCTCTATTCTGATAAATATCGATGGATTCCGACTGGCGCTGGATCCTGTGTTTGAAAAAAGCATTTCCATTGTCGGCCCCAGTCGCTTCAACGGAGAAATCCCTTTTAATCCAGCTGATCTTGAATATCTGGATGCTATCATTATATCACACGACCACTATGATCATCTAAACAAGGCAACTATTCGACAGTTGGAACCAATTACCAAGCAGTTCTTTGTTCCGCTTGGCGTCGGGCAGCGATTGATCAACTGGAATGTTCCCAAAGACAAGATTGTAGAACTTGATTGGTGGGAAGAAAAAACAATTGGCGGTCGATTGACATTGGCAGCCACTCCTGCCCAACATTTTTCGGGGAGAAATCTAATAGACAGGGATAAGACCTTGTGGGCTTCCTGGGTAATGAAAACCGACAACCATCGGGTCTATTTTAGTGGAGATTCCGGTTACTTTGATGGTTTCAAACAGATTGGCAACGTCTACGGTCCTTTTGATCTGACGTTTATCGAATGCGGCGCTTACAATGAGAAGTGGCGTTACGTTCATATGTTTCCCGAGGAGACTGTTCAGGCTCATATAGACCTAAATGGAAAGATTTTGCATCCCATTCACTGGGGAACCTTCGATCTTTCGCTACATTCCTGGTATGAACCGATGAACAGACTTGCCACCGCTGCACAGAAGGAAAACGTAAAAATAGCGACGCCTGTTGTAGGCGATACCACCGTATACAATCATTATATTCCGAATCAGCGTTGGTGGGATGTGCGTCTGGCTGAATTAAAAAATTGAAATCAATCAAATCAAATAGTAGAGAATAGAAGAAAATGACCCGGAAGCACATTGCTTTAAACAAAAGGCTTAAAATCGGACTGATTTTGTTATCGGTTTTTATCTTTCCGGCTTGCAGTCTGCAAAAGAATATATCTCCAGAAACCATCGCAAGCATGGAAAATAAAGGCACCGACTACATCGTCATGATTCATGGCCTGTGGAATCGTTCCTCCCGCCTGGCTGATTTTGAAGATTACTTTACAACACGGGGATACCAAGTCTTGAACCTGAACTACCCCTCCACCGAAGGGAGTATCGAGGAACTTGAAAAACTCTATTTGCGGCCTGTCATCAATGCAATTCCAGCAAAATCCGAACAGAAAATACACTTTGTCACGCACTCCATGGGTGGTATCCTGCTTCGGCAGTATTTTAAAAAGAATACCTTAAAGCAAGCCGGAAAAGTGGTTATGATCAGTCCTCCTAACCAGGGATCTCAATGGGCCGATATGTTGAAAAACCATCCGTTTTACAAGTCGATCGCTGGCCCGGCAGCTTATGACTTGCGCACTGTTGATAACGCATTTTTAGCTGATTTGGGACCGGCTGATTTTTACCTCGGCATCATTGCAGGAGACAAATCCTACTTTTCAGGTTCCGAAGATACCTTGCCAGGTGCTGACGATGGCATGGTAGCTATCGAAAATATGAAGCTTCAGGGTATGAAAGATATGATCACCATCCACGACGATCACCGCGGCCTCACTAAAAACCGGGAAGCCATCCGCCAGACAGAATATTTCTTACTCAATGGTAGCTTTAATCACAATAATATATAAATGATCTCTATATTGATTAAGAAATCTACCACTCTTCCTGATTTTCCTACCTAAAATCAAACTACGATTATCAATAAATATCAGACCTAATTAACTGAAATTCCAATAAAAAATAGACAGTTAAGATCAGCACTTTCCCTAAAGTCGGTCAACTTCGAAAATCACACAGTAAAATTACGATGAATTGATATAGATTTGCATTTATAAAATCAAAATTTGGAAGTGCGCTTTTCAGCTCTTATAATCTCGACCTTACAAAGAACGGCAACCGATCAGTCAGGAAAAAAATCCGATATTTGCAAAGCAACAACTGTAACAAGAGACATCATCGCTTTGAGACCACTTGTCCTTTTTATCACTGCCACTGCTATAGCCGGAGCATCGTATCTGACATACGATCTGGTTATAGATGACAGTGAAACAAATGAGCCACAAACCCATCAGGATTCCACATTGCCGGACGATCTCCGCCGTGAGTCTTTCCTTTTGATTAATGAAGCAAATGCATCGCCTCTAGTTGAAGAACCAAACGACAAAGAAGCCGCTGAAATTGATTGGAAAAATATTTCTATCTCCATCGCAAAACACCGACAAGAAGATAAAAAAAATAGTTATCCGGTTACACTTGATCCAGCTTTACCTAAAACCGAAAAGGAGCAGGAAGAAATAATCGATCAGATCATGAAGGATGCTCATAAAAAAGCTCCTCAAAAGGCGGAACCGAAAGAAAAGCCTATGTTCAAAAAATCTCAGGCGTCCAAGGACGTTTGCATCAAATTGAAAGCGATCAATATTGATGAAAAGGATCTGTTCCCGGAGGATAAACAAAAAGACATTACAGATAAGTATCTGAACCAATGCCTGGAATCCAAACTAATAAAAGGCCTGTTGGCTGAGATTTCGGGTTTTTACCTCGAAGAGGGCTACGTAACAACTAAAGCTTTTCTGACTCCTCAAGATATTTCAGATGGAGAAATTGAGGTTAAAATAATTAAAGGCATGGTGGAAAAAATTTTTTTCACAGGTGAATCAGAATCCCGATGGAAAGTGAAAACAGCATTTGCTTTTCAAGAAGGGAAGGTTCTCAATATCAGGGATCTGGAAAACGCTCTTGAAAATGTAAACCGTTTACCATCGAACAATGCCAAGCTGAACCTGCTTCCCGGCTCTAAACACGGTCAAACCAAAGTTGCCATCGATAATGAGAAATCCAGCCCTCTTCGTGTAACACTCGGAGTCACAGGAGAGGAAAATCTTGAAGACGAAAATCCTGATCTGACCTTAACACTGCATTACGACAATCTTTTTAATATCAATGATATGCTTGGTATTACAGTCAACGGTAGCAAAATCCAGGAAGAATACCAGGGGACAAGGGGATTTGAAGTAAATTATTCATTTCCAATCGGCAGCTTCCTTTATGAGTTAATTTATTCAGAAACCAGTTACCGACAAGAAGTTGTCGGGATTAATGATAACTATCTCTCTGAAGGAGAAACAATAGGTCGCAAGCTTAGGATCAATAAAAAATTGTTTCGTGATCAGACCAATAAGTATGAAGCAAAAGCTTCGATCAATCATAAAGACACAAAGAATTATTTTGAGAAAGAATTGGTTGAGGTGTCCAGCTATAAAACAACCGTATTTCAGTTAGACATGATTCATACCTGGTTGTTTAGTTCCGGACAACTTTTGAGTACTCTTTCCTACCACAGAGGAGTCGACTGGTTTGATTCCGTATCAGATGATGATTTTAATGAAGAGGAAACCGATTATGAAGATGCACCTAAGTTTGAGTTCATCAAATACACATTTGACACAAATTTGATCTATTATATCACGCGCAGCAACTCTCCCTGGATGTTTGGATCAAATTTTCGATACCAGTATAGCGAAGACGTCCTCCATAGCAGTGAGCAATTATCTGTCGGCAATTATTACAGCGTACGTGGCTATACCAACAGATACCTTTCTGGAAACAACGGCTGGTATTTAAAAAACGATCTGAAGAAAACCATATCCTTGGGTGTTTCAGAAAGATTATTAAGCTCTTTGACCATCTATATCGGTCGAGATGTTGGTGAAATTTTCTGTGAAAGGACGACTGAAGAAACCTGTGGAACCTTAGAAGGAATGGCAGTGGGGTTCAACACCTTAGGCAAAAATTTTTCTTCCGATTTTACCTGGGCTAAGCCACTCCGAGCCATTGGTGATGATTTCGATGATTCAGAAGTGTTTAAGTACACTCTGCAAGCAATGTTTTAACCTTTAAAAGTAAGCCCTTTCTGAATTCCAGAAACATTGTAGGATGGGTAAGCACTGTTTACCCATCAATTCGACCAAGTCTGCTACCAAACCATGCCATTACTGACTAAATACTTTGAGATTCTCTTTATAGAATTAAAAATGGATAAGAAGAAAAGCAGGTATGGATGGACATTGAGAAATGCGCGGGAATCTGTAGGATGGGCCGGCAGAGCCTGCCCATCTTGAAATACAAAAGGAGATAGCGTAGCTATCTCCAAATAGAAAATCTACAATCTACATCACAAATCGAAAAGGCAACGAAATAGGACGGATTAATCCGGTTACTAACTAGTTCAATTCTTTCTTTTATAAAATCATTAGATTAGGGCCGGAACCATAGGGATTCCCCTATGGTTCCCCGATCTCGGATCAATTCAGTTAAAAGCGGCATCATTCGATTAGATCTTTATCTTGATGCCCATCAACCAACCTCTTTCAGTTTGGTTAAAACGTTTACAATGACTCTACGAATTCATCGAAAAAACTGAATTCTTGTTCGGCATTTATTTCCATGTTGTATCAATATTTTATCTGATATTTTTGGTAGATTGGAGTTTTCGTCTTTCACGTGCTAAAACTTTTGCACAAAAAACAACAAGATGTTCACCATCTCAATCGGTTCGGAAAAAACCGATAAAGCAAAAATGTAGCTAATTATATAAAGGCGGAGCGAAGCGATTCAATAAACTCTTCAGCCTTCAACCTAACCCCTTAAACCCGCTAAACGTTATGATGACGCTAAAACAATGGTTTTCCATCTTCCTATCCTTTTGTCTGGTTTACTCCCAGGTTTTTTTCAACCTGGCCTATGCCGAAGGCATTGAAACCGATGGAACAACGCAAACCAAGCTGGACAAAGCCCGCAACGGGGTGACCATTGTCAACATTGCCAAACCCTCTTCGAGGGGGCTTTCCCACAATAAGTTCAAAAAATACAACGTCAGCAAGCAGGGCGTCATCCTCAACAACGCCGACCAATCAGCGGTCAAGACCCAGTTGGGTGGGTATATTTATGGCAACAAGCACCTCAGCTTAGGCTCTGCCAAGGTCATTCTCAATGAGGTCACTAGTAATTCACGATCCCATTTAAATGGGTTTACCGAAGTGGCCGGTCAATCCGCCGATCTGGTGTTGGTTAATCCCAACGGGATCAGCATGAACGGGGCAGGTTTTATTAATGTTCCCAACATTACCTTTTCCACCGGACAAGCTAACATTGATGGTGGTCAGATCGATTCCTTCAGTATCAACCAGGGGGATATCTTAATAGAAGGAGACGGCCTTCATACCAAAACCCAACAGGCCACCTATATCTATACCAAATCCTTACAACTCAATGCCAAGATCCATGCCCAAGATCTAAACGTGACCCTGGGTTCCAACAAGATTGATTATCAAACCAAACAGGCCACGGCCCAATCCACAGGACCTGCTCAACCCGACCAGGTCATGCTGGATTCCTCTGCCCTGGGCGGGATGTATGCCAATCGGATCACCCTGGTGGGAACCGATAAAGGAGTCGGGGTCAACCTGCCACCGGAAGTCCTGGCCTCCACCGGTGATATTACTATCACCACCGATGGCAAGATCCAGCTCAACGATCTGGCCGCCAAAACCGATATCAAGGTGACCTCTACTGATAACGACATCACCTTGCAAGGCACGACGCATAGCGGCAATGCCACCCAGCTTGATGCCAAGACAGACATCGTCACCGACACCAATACCACCATCGCCTCGGAAAACGAGATTCATCTTACCTCAGGCAATGCCTTTACCAACCAGGGTACCCTGATGGCAGGCATCAATACCGATGGTACAGCCAACTACACCGGAACCATTGAATTGCACAACACCGAGCTGATCAACCAGAACAAAATTGCAACGGGCACTCTAACCGGAACAACTGTTACCAATGAAGAGGAAATTGTTTCTCAAGCCATCAATGCCGACACCCTGACCAACAACAATAAACTGACTACCCAGGATAACCTGACCATCAATGCCACCACGCTTACCAACAACGCCAGTATCTCTGCAGCCGACACCCTGACCACCAACTCCACCAATCTGGACAATTACCAGACCCTGGTCAGCGGCGGAGATATGAATCTGTATACGACAGGCATTCTAAAAAACCATCAGGATGCCACCATATTTGCCTTGGAAAACATGACACTGGCAGGAGACAACGCAGGAGGAAAATCCAATCAGATCATCAATGATCAGGCAACCATTGAGACCTACAATGGGGATATGACGATTCGCTCGACCTACCTGGAAAACTCAACCACTGAACCAACCAAGACGTCCAGTGATGGCAATCCATCAACCACGACTTCTTATTCAGGTCGTAATACAAATCGAAACAGCTCTGGAACCTCATACAAGTATAGAACAAAGAGTACAACAACAGTCACAACAGAATCCATTGATATAGAAAGCATACCAACAGCATCAAAGATTCTGTCTGGCAAAAACTTAAGCATTACATCCAATCACATAAAGAACAAATACTCTCTTATCGCCGCCAATGCTAATGTTGAAATCGAGACGAGCAATCTCGATAACATTTCGATGGAAGCTATTAAACTGACGACTGTCAGAACGCAGCAAGATAAAAAGAAATACACAACACGATGTGATGGGCCTGCTAAAGAAAGAGAATGTCACACAACGTCTTCTCCTTGGAGACATGTAAGCACTAACACTAATCAATATACCGAGGTCATTGATAGTGTCTATTCTACCGTCCAGGCAGGCGGAAGTGTATCCGTTGTCGGCGACACAATTCATAGTAAAAACAAAAGGGAAGGGGTTGCGTTAACCGGAAGAACCGCACAATCCGGTGAGACACCAAGCGCAACACCCGACATTCCAATCCCCGAGGGAGATCATGGCATGTTCGTCATTGCTGATGATCCGGATTCTGATTACCTGATCGAAACCAATCCCGAATTTGCCTTCTATGCCAATTTCATCAGCTCCGATTATATGATGGAAAAGCTGGGTATCGATCCGGCGGCAACCATCAAACGCGTCGGAGATGCCTTCTACGAGAACAAACTGGTCCGGGAATCCATCTTTCAGCAAACCGGTCGACGATTCTTAAATAAAAATCTCAAGAATGATTACGACCAGTTTAAGTATTTGATGGAAAATGCCCTGAAAGCCTCCGAGGACATGAACCTGGTGGCCGGGATCTCTTTGTCACGAGAGCAAATCAATTCCCTGACCTCTGATATCGTCTGGATGGAAGAAAAGATCGTCCAGGGACACCGAGTCTTCGTACCTGTCGTCTATCTCGCTAACCAAAACAATTATACCATCGCAGGTGGTGCCAAAATCATTGCCGGAGAAACTGTCGATCTGCAGGTAGGCAATTTGGTAAACTCGGGGACGGTGGAGGCCGGAGATAATCTGAGCATCGTGGCTACTGATACCATCACCAACCTGGGGGGGCGTTTAGCCGCAGACCAGGATATGACGCTGCAGGCCAAAAATGATATCAGAAACACCAGCGGCAGTATTGAAGCTGAAAACATCACCATCAACAGCGAAGATGGCAGCTTTATCCATGAAACCTATGCCAAAGAGGTTTCATACAACGGCAACAGCCGTCAAGTGGATATCAAAACAACGATTGGACACAAGGCAACCTTAAATGCCAAAGGCAATCTGAACATAAACACGGGCAAGGATATCACAATCAAGGGTGCCGATATCATTGCCGATGATACCAGTTTAACGGCCTCCAATGTTAACATTGAAACCATTCAAGACAAAAAAAAGTTTTATGTAACCAAAAGATCTAACAGCTCCAGTACCACCCACATTGGTTCCAACCTGAATGTCGGCAACTTGAATATCAACGCCGAAAAGAACGTCAAGATAGCAGGATCAAACGTCAAAGCCGACCAAATGACAGTATCTGCTGAGAATATAAACATCGAGACGGTTCAGAACAAGGCCAGCAAACGTCAAGGTAACAAAAGATGGGCCTCTACGACCCATGCAGGATCCAACATAGAAGTAGCAAGCCTGGATATGAAAGCAGCCAACCGGGCCAAGATCGAAGGCTCTTTGATCACGGCTGAAGACAATTTGCGAGTTCAAGCCAATCAGATCGATGTCTTGTCGGTCAACGATACCACCTACTACAAAAAGAAATCCTCTTCCAAAGGTTTGTTCAGCAGCAAGTCCTCCTCCAAAGAACGCTTCACCTCCAAAAACAAAGCATCGAATCTGTCAGCAGCCAATATGGAACTGGTCACTACCGCAGGCGATATTAACGTGGTAGGCTCCAACCTTCAGGCCACAGAAAACTTAAGTCTGGATGCAGGCAACAACCTCAATATCAAAGCCGGTCACGATGGCTATTTCTATGAAAAGAAAACCAAGGAAGGTGGTTTCTTCAGAAACGGCGATTTCTATTCCGAAGAAGAGAATCTTGAAGGCAAGATGACCAAAACCGCGGTGGCCTCCAACATCAGTGGCGCCAACGTCAGCCTCAAATCCAACCGGGAGATCCTGGTGGAAGGCTCTAATCTTTCCGGTGGCTCCATTACCGGTGAAGCGGAAAACATCACTGTCAAAGGTGCTGAAAACATCGAAAAAACCTGGTCCAAAACCACCAAGAAATCGATCGGGTTTGGGGATTTAAAAGACTCCCTGACCCGACCCGATAAAGTGATCAGTACCAAAGATAAAAAACTGACCGCTAAAATAGCCGATGCCCAATACGAAGATGTGGATAAATCCACCAAAAAGACCACAGTGGCCAGCTCTAACTTGGAAGGGGACACCATTACCCTGACAGCCACCAGCGAAGAGGAGTTTGAGGGCAATATCCTGGTTGAAGGCTCCAACCTCAATGCCGGTGACACCATCTCCTTAACAGCCTCCAACGATGTCTCCGTGATCGAAGCCAAGGAAACCACCGAAACCAAGAGTGCTTCCAAGAAAGGAAAGGCAGAACTCAAAGTGGGTGTCAAACACCAGGCCATGGAAGTCCTCAAAGCAGCTGAAGCCCTGCAAATGGCTCAGAAAGCAGCCGAGCAGGCTAAGGATGCTTACGATGATTTTAAAGATCAGCTCAAACAAGCGGACAAATTCTACAAAGAAGGCCTGATTGAAAAAGAAGATCTGGATGATGCCAGGGACGATGCCAAGTTCTATAAGGCCAATGTGGTTCTCACTGCTGCAGCCGTCGTGTCTGCGACCCAAGCCTTGACCGGACAGATCATCGCCTCTACCCAAAGTTCAGGCACTTATGGCTTTAATGCTGAAGTGCAATTGGATATTGATGCCATCGTCGAAAAAGCCAAAGAAATTAAGACTCGCTCGGTGGGCTCCAACCTCAACGCCAACACTATCGAAATCAAGGCGGGTAACCGTGCCCAAGTCAGAGGCTCCAATCTCAACGCCAATGAACAGATTGCCATCGATGCCAAGGAAGTGGAAATCGCTGCTTCCAGAGATACCAGCGAAGCGTCTTCCAGTACCGATCATGCTCACCTCACGGTGAATTACTCGGTTTATGGAGGCCTCAGCGCCAATGCCACCGCCGATTTCAGTCAAAGCAGCAGCAAAGGCACCACCTATAACAATGCCAGACTTAACAGCAAGAACATCTCCATCACATCCAAGGAAGACACCTATGTGACCGGAGCGGTGGTCAAAGCAGACGAAAACCTGGAGTTGGAGGTGGGTCGCAACCTCAAGGTCGCCTCCCTGCAGGATCGCTCTCGCTCTAAATCCAATAGCATAGGGGTGAGTGCCAGCTACAGTTCTTCCACCAATCAAAAATCCGGAGCTACCACCGAAAGCCAGTCCGCCGGATTCAACATGTCCTCCTCCCGCGGCAAAAAGAAATGGGTGGAAGAACAAACTGCTCTTCTAGGTGGCAAGGTCAATATCAAGGTTGACAACCACACTGACCTTAAAGGGGCCAAGATTGCTGCAGTGGATGAAAACGATAAAGATACCGGTAACCTGCTCCTGCAAACCAAAAGCCTGAGTTACGAAGACATCCGTAACAAGGATCAAAACAACAACATGTCTTTATCGGCCACAGTGAGCCATAGTGTAACCGAAGGTGGCCCACAAGCCAAAGGTAATGAAGACAAAAAACCAGGTGAACCAGAAAGTCCGTTCAGTCAAAGTGGTAGTGTGGGAATGGGTTTTTCTGACAGATCCTCCATCACCAAAGCCACTATCGGCCTGGGAACCATTATTGTTGGCAAAGAGACCGATCCTATCCTCAAAAACCTGAATCGAAATATCGATAACGCCAATGTAGACATCAAAAACACCGGCACCCAGATGAATTTGGATGACGCCACCTTAAATGTGATGCTCAATCCCGTCGAATCTTATAATAAGACCAAAAATGACGTGCTACAGATCAAACAAATGGCTGAGACCACCATTGATATCCTTGATATAGTGATCGATAAGGAAAAAAGAGAAGATGGTGGTAAAGATGCGACAGCAAAACAAATAATAGATGCAATTGCCGATGGATTTACCGGAGTAAATTCTACAGCGGAAAAGTTAAGAAATAAATCAAAAAACACCGAAGACTTGAAGACGACGGAATTTCAAGATGGTGAAACCGTTCAAAAAACGATTAGTGCAAATTATCTCGACATACTAGACGATTACGATGTTGAGAACAAAAAGCCTACAAAGCTGGCTAGCCTTTTCGGACTGAGTTCTGAACGATTTAACGATTATAAGAATTATTTAGGAGCTACCGATGAAGAATCTGGTCAAAGTTTTATCCTTTTTGATCAACCAAGACTCGATATAACCAATGGATTAGACACTTATCGGGTTACAACAGCGGAAGCACTAAGGCAAAAATTCGCACAGGATCCTTTATACAAGGAAGACGGGACGACCAGAAACGGTGGATTAGAAACACTAATTGAACGGGCCATTGCAAAAAACGTAGGAGAAACTTGGGCTACATTCTCGAATGAGACCCCTACCACTGAAACGGAATGGTATAAATCAGCAAAAGGCGATTATGAAAAAAACAACCATAGTAGTAAAGCAGATGAATATAATACGTCTCCTGCTCAACTATGGATTGCAAACAATGCTCGTGATGGGCAGTTCGATGATAATACGGGACTCTTGGATGTTGCTAATCCAGTTAATGTAGTGGCTTATGATGATCCTGGGTTGGAATATGAAAGTAATGATTTTGTTAGCAATTCAGCAGCAAAGTCAGTGGGATATGGTATAACTGACAATAGAAACAAAATTAGCACCTTCACCAGTCAATTTATTTATCAGCCAATCGACGCGGTCCTCGAATTAAAACACGAAGGGACAACCCAGATAGATAATTTGATTTATCAGCCAAAGCTTACTCTATCCGCTGCTGCCGTAAATATGCTAGAAACACCCGGCAATGTTTCTGACTTTTTAAACTACAATTTCTATCGTGCCACAAATGATCCCTTAGACTACATAGCAGACCTCTATGACCAAGAAGTTGAATACATATCAGAAGGTACATATGTCAAAGATATGACAAAGCTTGCGATTGGATTTTATTCAGGTAAAACGCTATTGAAAGCTCCAGGAGTGATAAATAGAGAAATTATGGAAGCTAGGTTGCGTCGTGGTATACCCCAGGGATTTAATTCAAGAAATTTTGCCCAATTTAAATCCAATGTTCAATCGCTTATTAAGGAAGCTAACCTACCTAAAGGTACATTGGAAATCCAAGGAAGTCGTGTTAAAGGTACTGCGGCGTCTGCAACAACTGATATTGACCTGATATTCAGAGTCGATAAAGAAGCTTTTGAGAAATTTGCTGCACAGCGTATCGATTCTGTGCATACTGGAACTAAATTACAGAAAGCTTTGATAAAGGCCGCTAAAAAAGAGAAATTGAGTAAATTCGATATAAGTAAAGAATTTGCAAGTAAAATCTATGAGAAAGTAGTTCCAGGTTCACCAGTTAAAAACATTCAGTTTTCGATAATCGTAGAAGGTTCTAAGTATGACACGGGCCCATTTTTACCAATTGGAGATTAACAATGGGATATGAATTGCAATTCCGTTTTATGCTGAATACAGATCTTAGCAAGATCGAGATTATATCGATTTTGAAAGAATCTTTCAGTGAACTTATTGATGAGTATGAGAATTCCTGCATTGTTATGGGAAATAGACTAGAATTAGTAAAAAACGAAGATCATGATGCAACAAGGACAAGTGATAGTGAAGATGGCTATTTATATTTTCCATTTTTACTAGCAGTCTACCCGGTTAAAGATGACATCGATCTAGAGAATCAACTAGCTTTGACAAAATTGTTGAGCAATAGTTTTAACAAAAAGAATATTGAATCAGAAATACTGGCTGACTTTGAGGGCTTAATCGACTAGCTGACTCTCTAAAGCAAAGGGATCATAATACAGGGGTCAGTAAAGGGTAGGAACGGTGTCCAAAATTTGGAAGCCAAAACACTTATATTTTGTTGTTTAGAATCGAATAAAAAGAGGTTAATTAAGTGAAAATCAGAGGGTTTGTAAATGATTCGAAAATCAGGTGACATAATACCAATTTACATCTTGTAAGATATTAAACTTATTGGCTATTTTTAAAATGGCTAATGTTAAATTAGGTATACTGTCCACTGATTACGATGGATTGGAATATGAAACAGGTCATGGAAACCACATCCAAGCAGCTCTTGGATACGAAACCAAAGAACTTGCTCTTGAAATGCTCATATTTATAGAAACAGAGCAGGCAAGAACTGGAGATGGAAGTGTTATTGGCCTAAAATTTTCAGGAGAATACCTGGTAAAAGAAAACATTTCTATTGAAGGAGATATTTCTCAAAGTAATGAATCAGATACAGAGTATGATGGAACAGACTATGAAGGCTGGAGCATTCAAGATCTATTAATAGGTGCGAATTTTAAAACTGATGTTGGAACGTATTCCTTCTATATTGAAAACGTTAGAGGTAGTCGGTCTGACGATGACTATTCTGACATCTACCTGGCAATTTCTGCATTATACGAGTTTTAAAACCTAAATAAGGCATAAGTTAAGATAAACGATAAGAAAAGGTTCACTCTATACATGTCCAACTATGTATTGAGTGAACCTCATTTTAAAAGCTTGCCTTTATATACCTGAAAGTCGTCTATAACAGGTTGCCATCTATTTCAAAACCTTAAAAATTGCTTCAATAAAAACAAAGAGTATCCGCTCTGCTGATGTCATCATAAAAATCAGTATAATTCTTATAGCTACGTCATTTGTTTTTTCTATTGTAACTCATACATTTGAAGAGCATCTGTTTTATTTGGTCATAATGAAGGAAACTGTTTGCACCATGAACAAGACTATCAAAGAGGTAACCCATCCTTTAAACATTGTCTTGATCAAAAACAGGTTTGATTATTCAACTGCTTGAATTCGTCCCTTCCCTAGCGCTACCATGAATTATTTTCTACAATCCTTTTTAACGATTAGCTTACTTGGTAAGGCAATTTCACAGCATTGCTACAAATATTCGACCCATGGATAGCAAGAAAAAAGAGGAAAAGCCGAAAGCCGTGCCAATTGATTCAACCGCTATTATTTTGGAAAGTATATCCGATGGCGTGTTTACGGTGGATGAGGACTGGCGGATTACTTCATTTAATAAAGCGGCAGAAACGATCACGGGGGTTTCGCGGGATGAAGCACTTGGTCGGCATTGTTCGGAAGTGTTTCGAGCCAGCATGTGTGAGATGGATTGTGCTTTGAAACGCACTATGAACACCGGCAATCCGGTGATTAATCAATCTGCCTTTATCGTTGATGTCAAGGGCAGAAAAATTCCCATCAGTGTTTCTACTGCTTTGTTGCAAGATGAAGACGGGAATATTCTCGGTGGTGCCGAAACCTTTCGGGACCTCAGTCTGGTGGAGGATCTGCGAAAAGAATTGACAGGCAGATACCAGACTGGCGACTTGGTCAGCCGCAGTGCTGCCATGCGTGATATTTTCGATTTGATTCCATTATTAGCTGCCAGTATCAGCACCGTTTTGATTCAAGGTGAAACAGGAACCGGCAAGGAAGTTATCGCCAGGGCCATTCACAACCAGGGTGAAAGAAAGAACAAGCCATTTGTGGCGGTGAATTGTGGTGCCTTACCTGATACCTTGTTGGAGTCGGAACTCTTCGGCTATAAATCCGGAGCCTTCACCGGGGCTAACAAGGACAAACCGGGGCGTTTCGAACTCGCCAAAGGAGGCACCTTGTTTCTGGATGAGATCGGTGAAGTCAGTCCGGCACTCCAGGTACGTTTATTGAGAGTCCTCCAGGAAAAAACATTTGAAATGTTGGGAGATACCAAAAGTACCAAAACAGATGTCAGAATCATTGCGGCTACCAACCAGGATTTAAATGATAAAGTCGAGCAGGATGAATTTCGGCAGGATCTTTTTTATCGGATCAATGTCGCCAGGATAGATCTCCCGCCATTACGCGAACGGAAAGAAGACATTCCCCTTCTGATCGATCAATTTGTATCTCGTTTTAATCAGATACAGAATAAAGCGGTTTCCGGTGTATCGTCAGAAGTTACGGCCCTGTTGATGGCCCATGATTACCCCGGTAATATTCGGGAACTGGAAAATATTATCGAATATGCTTTTGTGTTGTGTTCCGATGGAACTATCGAAGCCAACCATTTACCGGAAACCTTCAGAGTACAAATCCCCAAAGCGAGCCAAAGTGGTGACATGTCTCTCACCCTGAAAACCCTTGAAGTACAGACCATTAAAGACGCCCTGAAGCGAAACAACAACAATCGTTTACTTACAGCCAAAGAACTAGGTATTCACAAAAGCACCCTGTTTCGTAAAATAAAAGCCCTGGGTATCGCACTTCCTGAAAAAGATGGGCGTAGTAAGGCCTGACCTGGATGATTGATAGGCAACGAGTTGCTCATTCTACAACCTCGGGTACGCATATCCCTTAGCTTGCCCATCAGTATTGCCCCACTGTCGCAATTCTGCATCGTTTTTCATCAGATTGGTGCGCCTATGGCACTGTACGCGAAATTCGTTTCCAACCCTATTTTTAATACCCTGTTTTAATTGAATTTTACATTCGGTCCGATTTATTAATCTGGCACAATCCATGCTGTTTCCATTACAGGAGGCTTTGCGATGAAAACAGCAATAACAATTTGGAACGACAGGATTTCACCGGTGTTTGATGTTGCCCGAAATCTTGTTATTCTGGAAATAGAAGGCAATGTAATTAAACAAAAGTCGCTGGAGATATTTCCCGGCGATCAACCCGAAAGAAAAGCCCTCAGGATGAAGGAGTTAGGTGTAAACACCTTGATCTGCGGTGCTATTTCCAAATATGTCGCCCGTTTGATTTCTGTTCATCGCATTGAAATTATTCCTTTTATCTCCGGGGAAACGGATGTGATCATCAAAGCTTTTCTTTCCGGGCAACTTCCAAACCCCAGGCTGATGATGCCCGGCTGTTGCAGGAGATTGAGGAAAACACCAGAAAACTGAACAATGACGTAACATATTTAATTTAACATTTTCTCAGGAGATGTCATGCCAGGAAGAGATGGAACGGGTCCCGAAGGCAAAGGTCCAATGACCGGCCGGGGATCAGCCGTTTGTGCAAAAAAGAAGGAAAAAGAAAACGAAGAATTTCAGTTTCAGGGCCAACGATGGGGATCAAGGAAGCAACAATCTGATGGATATCGACACCAGGGGAAGTTTCGATTTCATGGTGGCAGGAGATAGCAACCCTTAATTCCTTAAATCAAAAGGCACGCAATCCTTTCTGAGAAAGGGGTACAAAACCGCAGGGCAAAAGTGGAGAGGAATAATGTTTTATCGAGTCATAACAAAATGATTCACCCTGCGGCGTTTCTGATACTCATACCCAATGCCCCTCTGCATTGGCGGCATCAGTAATTGCAAAAGTTCCACTTTTAAAGACCTCAATTGCATCCAGGACAGATCCACTTGTTTCCACAACTACTTTGATATTAGCTGCATTTAAGGTTTTGATAGCGTTGGGTCCGCAAAAACCGGTGAAAAGATACTCTGCTTTTTTATCACTGATCATGGTAGCGGCTTTAATGCCTGCTCCTTTAAGCGCATTGATATTCTCGTGATTATCAACTGCTTCAAATTCCAGAGTATCCGGATCAACAATAACAATATATGATGCTCGACCAAACCTGGGATCAACTTCCGAATCAAGGTTTGGTCCTTTTGATGTAATGGCTAGTTTCATTGTTTTCTCCATAATTAAATTTTGCATAACTATTCACCACAGAGACACAGAGGTCACAGAGAAAAGCTTCGCGGTGAAAAACAGACAGGGGTAATTGTACTGAACAGATACAATTTTACTTTGCTTTTGATTCATCCATATGAAGCTAGAGTTCACCTGGTAAGGTTTCCGGTTACCGTTTATTGTGAAAACTTCGTTTTCGATATTTGTGATTAGCTTTTGTAATCAAGCAAACCAGAATCGGTAGAAGCCTGATAACCGATAGCTGATAGCTGATAACGCATTGGAGTCTAGCTTAAATCAATTGCTTGTTAATTAAGTAAAACCAAGAATCAAACTTGCGTTACATATGCCCGCCACCACCGCCACAAACCTGGTCCTTCTCGATCAGTGAAAGTTTTCCATTGATCAGATCATTAACGACGGGATGAATGTCGGGACATTCCGGTTCATAATAAACATCAATGTTGACCTGTTTGAATCCCATGAGAGGCCTGAGTCCGATTCCTCCCACGACCAGTGCATTTACCTCGTTTTTAGCCAGCAATTGCACAGGAACCATGCAGCCTCCTTGAACATGTTCTTCATTTTGAATGGTAGAAACAGCGGTTATATTGCCATCCTTGACGTCCACCAGGGTGAAAACATCGCAATGTCCGAAATGACCGGCCCTGGTTCCCTCCAATCCTCCATTTTCAAGTGAGGGGACTGCAATTCTTCCATTTTTCATAACTACTTACTCCGCAATAGAATTAATATTTAAGTCAGAGACGACTTGAGTTAAAAGCTGTCAGTTGAATTCGCAATGTTGCAACACGTTCATTTCCGGGGCACGAAGCACACGTTTCCAGATATCTTTTACCGCCCTGCAGGTTTCGCTGGATGGATCATGCTCAAATATGGTTTTTCGTTGCACCATCGATTGTGTAAACAGGGCATCATAGGGAACCTTCCCCAGGAAGTTAAGTCCTTGTTTTTCGGCATAAATTTCGATTTCAGCTGTCTGTTTTTGATTTATATCCCATTTGTTTACACAGACCATCACCGGCACACGAAATCGCTGGGCAAGTTGAACCACACGGTCCATATCATGTATTCCCGAAACGGATGGTTCAACAATAACTAACAATGCGGTTGCATCACCAATTGATGCGATGACCGGGCAGCCGACTCCCGGAGGTCCGTCGGTAATAATCAGCTCCCGTTGGTATGCCTGAGCCAGTTTTTTCGCTTCCTGCCGAACCAGGCTAACAAGTTTACCTGAATTTTCCTCCGCTATTCCCAATCTGGCATGAACCATTGGTCCCATTCTGGTCTGGGAAACAAACCACTGGCCGCAGGTTTTCTCCGTAAAAGCAATAGCATTTGCCGGGCAGAAATCGACACAAATACCGCAACCCTCGCATTCAAGCTTGCTGATTTCCAATGCTTCATCAATAGCTCCAAATCTGCACATCGATACACAGATGTTGCACTGCATGCATAGTTCCTTGTTAATGGATGCTAAAAATCCACCCTTAAAATCAGATTTTTGCATCACAAACGGCTCGGTGAGCAGATGAAGATCCGATGCATCTACATCGGCATCGCACAGGACGATATTTTTTGCCAGGAAAGCAAATGCTGCTGTCAAACTTGTTTTCCCGGTTCCACCTTTACCGCTGATGACAACCAATTCCCGCATACCTTCAATTCTCCACTTATTGTATTATGGTTTTAATTCTTTCATACAACTGACGAAACAAACTCTGCCATTCCGGCATCTCTTCAACCAATAATTGTCCGCTGGAATAGATCTCCGCAATTCTCCGGCTAAAAGGAATCTCCAATAAAATGGGAATTCCTTCGCTTCTGGCATAGGCCGCTACTTGATCATCGCCAATATCAGAGCGATTGATGACCAAACCATGTGGAATTCCCAGTGTTTTGACAGCCTCTACCGCCAGCTTCAAATCGTGCAGACCGAAGGGTGTTGGTTCTGTCACCATCAACACAAAATCCGTATCTTTAATTGCCGTTATCACCGGGCAGGATGTACCCGGCGGTGCATCGATGATAATCGTTTTATCTTTATTTGAACCGGCTATGACTCGTGAGATCAGGGGAGGAGCCATCGCTTCACCGATTCGTAAACGTCCCTGTACAAACACCAAATCGTCTTTGAATCCATTTTCGATGGCTCCCAGCTCTCGTTTTGAAGGATGTATAGCATGCTCAGGGCAGGTGATCATACATCCTGTGCAACTGTGACATAATTGGGGAAAGGTTAGGAGTGTTTCCCCTACAACCGTCAGAGCACTGAATCGACATATATCAACACACTGTCGACACAAGCTGCATTTTTCCTGATCAACTTCAGGGATAAAAGTATAGGCCGTTTCCTTATGCTCTATCTTCGGTTTTAAAAACAAGTGGACATTTGGCTCTTCCACGTCGCAATCCAGTATTTGCAATTCGCTACCCATGGCGTATGCCAGATTGGTTGCGACTGTTGTTTTCCCGGTTCCGCCTTTTCCACTTGCAATGCTAATAATCATTGTTTCCTTCTGATAATAAACGGTTGTTACTGCCTTAAACTGCCAGGTCTGTAATCCTGCCAAGCTTTTGTAACAGCGAATTGACATCTTCTTGGGTTGGAGATGACGGTAGTTGTGCAAGCACTCCCAGGCCTTCACTTGATTCATGGAATTGATCCGCTGTCTGATCACTGATAACAGCACAAAGCATCATGGGATTCACTTGTACCAAAGCTTCCACAAATTCCAACCCCCTATAATCGGGAAGTTTCTCATCTACAATAGCCAGGCAAAAGCTTTGATCCCGGATTGCGTCCAACGCGTTCACCCCCAGTTCGACAGAGGTGATGGTAATACCAAACTCTTCCGTAAGAATCGAAGAGTAGTCCGAGATATTTCCTCCTGCCCGCCCAACCAGCAACATCTGAGTCATTTCCATTCCCTGCATTTATTTAAAAGATTAAGCCTGTTTGCATTCAATTCTGCAATTGACATACCGGCCGTTTTTCGCTGCCGATCAAGAACTATGCTTTTATTATCTGATATAATTGTTTTTTTTAAGATAATCCGTGATGTTTCAGCTAAAATGAAGACCGTCTTCTCAAAACTGACTGACTCTTAGTTTTTACATTATATTTCAGCATGTTAAAAAGAATTATTCTGACAGTTTTTTAGCAAAAGAATTTAAACTCCATTGATCCAGCTCCATTTTTGTATCGCTTTCACTGTCGCTGTTTAGTCGCAAATCTGCGACTAAAGCATCAAAATAAGGTCGCAGATTGAAATTAATAATCCCTTTCATTCTACACGAACTGTGTGCTTACCGCTTAATAGAGTTCCAGGTACGCTGGTATGCTTTATGCTGAAGATCTGAAGTATCTTGTCGGTGCATGCTCAATGATAAATTTTGATATGGTGATGCTACGTTCGGCATGCCCACAGATTATCTAACAGCTCAAACGAACGTCGCCTCACACAGAAACAAGATAGGGGAAAAAAGATGCCAAATAGAGACAGCACTGGACCTGATCATAAAAGACAATCAGACAGAAGGGGATATAAAGAGTCTTTTCGCATGAAAAAAAGACGACAATCCCAATCATGCAGACGGATTACAACGACTCACCCTCAAATAGACAGCAATGCAGACTGGCCAAGGTTCATTAACACCATCAAATTTGTGACCTTTGGTTTTTTTACTGTTTTATTGCCATCAGCTATCAGGTTCGGTAAACTTTTGATTTCCGATCGGCGGGATTCTGCTCCACAACTTGAATATAAGAGCGGCGACAAGTCAAATACGAACCAGGAACGGAATAATCTGTAAAACAGATCTCCTGCCGTTTATATGATCGATTTTTTTGCTACCCCTTCAAACGGCATGTGATGAATAAAAGATTAGTGCAAACTTGCGGGCTTGCCCTGATATGGTTCCTACTTATGCAACATCCCGCACTTTCAGAATCCCACGTTCAGACCTCTTCTATTTATTCGAACACGGCAGCAATCAGACCTGCCAGTTCTGTTTTAAAAAAGAGAGGGATACTCTTGATGTTCATGAATCCAAACGGCAGACCATGCCAGCTTCAAAAAGCTATACTTGAAAAAAACAAGGGAGAGATTGAGCAGCATTACCGGATTAAATATGTTGATGCCACCAATCCATCGGACCGTCCCCTCTTTTATCAGTTCGGTATTCGCGGTATGCCAGCTATCATCCTGTTGAACGGCAGCGGCAGAATCCATCATCGTTTTCCGCTGGGAATCATGGATCGAAAACAGTTGCTACAAGTTATCAACCAACCCTGACAGCGTCTATGGATTTAAGCTTTTCATCCCTGGTATTGGTTTTGGTAGCAGGATTAACCAGTGTTGCATCGCCATGTGTGCTGCCGGTGATTCCGATAATTGTTACCGGGTCAACAAACGACCACAAATTAAGACCTCTTCTCATTGTTATTGGATTGGCCACATCGTTTATTATCATGGGGCTGGTTTCTTCGCTGTTTGTTACCTTGATCGCAGGCAATATTCTGTATGTCGAAAAAATCGTCGGCATCATCATTATGCTGTTTGGCGTTATGATGCTTTTTGATCTGAATGTATTTAAGAGGATCTCTTTTCTTTCCAATTTACAGGTATCGTCCCAAGGGCGATGGTCCGGCCTGATACTTGGGATCTCCCTGGGAATAGTCTGGATTCCGTGTGTGGGGCCAATACTCTCTGGCGTGCTTGGGATGGTTGCAACGCAGGAAACGCTCCGTGGCGGGATCTGGCTTTTGTTAATTTACACCCTTGGATTTTCAGTACCGATTTTAATAGCCGGGTATGGTTCTCATTTTTTTAGAACCAGGTTGTCCTTGATACAACAGCATCCCAAAGTGGTTCGTTCCCTGGGAGGTGTTTTGTTGGTGGTTTTTGGCGCAGTTGTTTGGTCACAAGGAATGCTGGTTTTTAATTGAATGGACGACTCATTCAGACCGTTGTAACTTTCTATTTGGCATTTTGAAATGCCCCTTCATATCATAATGACTGCAAAAGATCTCAGCATAGGGTTACACTGCTCAACACCTTATGCTCTTTGGAGCAACTGCCCCAAAACCTCAAATAATGCGATCCATTTGATTCCTAATTCACAAAAACAATTTTGAATTTATGGACTCATACCCGGAACACCTTGAGCCATTCTCCGATGTTTGAAACAAGATAGCTCTCTGTTCTAAAAATCCCTTGATTTTTATTGAAGCAAAAACATTTTGTTTAGTCGCAAATTTGCGACCCTGGCACTGCATTTGTTCTCTTTTTGCACACTTTCGCGGCTGCTTTCGAATTAAAAACTCGCTATAATATGTTGATATTTTTTATCTTTGGATTACAAGTAGATAAATGTACCATTTCGGCATATTGATTGCTGATAGTGACACAAGACAAAAGGGAAAATGAATCAACTAATATTTTGCTACCCTCTTATCCTTATGGTTTGCTCTCCCTTTTGTCCTGTTCGACCAGTCCAAAGAAACTTCTGGTTTCAGAATTACCTGAGCAGATAACTTGCCTCTCTAACATGCCTGTAAGTTTTTGGTATGCCACTTCGCCCAATTCTGTAGACACACTTTCCATTGCATAATAGACTCGAAGCTAGTATCCGACTGAAAGGCAGAACTGACATTGAGGGGCATAACTTTTACCTTTTGGTTCAGAGCCTGTCGCCTTTGTCTTCGTGGCATTCAAGACAGGAAAAGGTCTAAGGATCAGATCTTCAGCCGATCCTCATAATTGTCCACCATCCTTTTTATCACTTACCAATCAAACAATAGGAACTAAATGAAAGTAGTCGCGTTTAATGGAAGTCCCAGGAAAAAGGGGAATACACAAATACTTATCAATAAGGTTTTTGAAGAGCTGGAAGCAAAAAATATCGAGACGGAGATCGTACAGGTTGGTGCCAAGCCGATTAAGGGATGTCGCGCTTGTTACAAGTGCTTTGAAAATCAAGACGACAGATGCACCATGGACAACGATTTGGTGAATGAGTGCATCGCCAAAATGGTAGAAGCGGATGGAATTATCCTGGGTTCGCCGGTCTATTTCACAAACGTGACCTCCGAAATTAAGGCTTTGATCGATCGAGCGGGATTGGTAGGGCGAGCAAACAACGGCATCTTCAAGCGCAAGGTCGGTGCAGCCGTGGCTGCTGTTCGTAGAGCCGGGGCAGTAACTACATTTGACGCCTTAAACCATTTTTTCCTCTACGGTCAAATGCTGATACCCGGTTCTTGTTACTGGAATGTCGGCATTGGGCTTGAAGCCGGCGATGTGGAAAAAGATGAAGAGGGTATGGAGATTATGAAGGTTCTAGGTGAGAATATGGCTTGGTTGTTGGAAAAAACACGTTCCTAAATTCATCGTGCCTCGGAAACCCCGAGGCAATCTTCTATCTTAAATACACAAGTCAAAGTTTCTTAATAAAAATCTTGTATTCAGCCAACCATGGCAACAACGGATACCTCTTCATCCCCTTTGTGTAACTCCCCTTTGATTTTTTTCTTAAGTATGGATTCGTAGGTTTCCAGATCCTTATCAACTTGAAAAAGCCTGTGTTCACTGATCAGTTTCCCTAGAGCTTCTTCAAGTTCCCAAACCCTTGCCTCCATCAGTTTATATTTTTTATATAGCTTAACCTGATCCGCTGTGTTCATTGTTACTCCTGATTTTAATCGGCTACATATCATTATAGAAACGCACATGCTCTTGGTTTCGTTTTGCCTCGCCAATAACCAATAAATATCATTAACTTAAGAAAAGTTGGCCAAGATGTTATCCTGAACGACAGTGAAGAATCTCCCGGAGGCTCTGCCAGATCCTTCACTATCGTTCAGGATGATACACAATCACAGTCCCCTTATGTTAATGACTCAAGTTTCGCACCTTTGTTTTATTCTATCAGTGGCTTTGCAGTTCACTGAGGAAGATGAATTTTACGTAAAAGCTATTGGCCACTGGCAGTTAGCTTTTAGCTTTAAACTGAGCACCTTCGGTCCGTTTACATTAATACTCAAAATAATGGAGCGAAGCGAGTCGTATCAAAGCTAGCAGCTGATCGCTAATAGCCAAATGCTTTTAACTGAATAGCTGATGTTCCATATAAATCATCTACTGCAAAAACAGGTGAGAAACTTGAGTTAATGACATTAAATAACCAATAACCAAATAAAATTATACAAGTATGTTTCAGGCACCAATTATTTATCTGTGAGAGAATTGTAAAAAAGAAAAATGTTCACTTTAACCAAACATATCCAGGTATTTTACTGTTTTTACACATTGATCACCTATAGCACCGGATCGTCCTGAAGCCTTTGCTATAGGTTCTTTGTGATAAGCCCCGTCTAACGTAACTCTCCACGAATATTTTACAACTTTCAAATATCGATTCAACACTCCTGCTCTCAATAATTGTTATAGTTTTTATATAGTTAGCGAATATTCCTGAAATTACTTTTAAAAATCAAAAAACTACCATCAAAGACAAAAGGGGTATTCCTCTCAACTGATGCAAATGTCAGTTCTGGAAATGTAACACTACTATTTTGGGGGATCAGCAGATGACTGATAGTCTTGGATTTCAAAAACGGATACAGGGGGCCTATCAATCCATGCTTAACAAGCAGGGAAAGAAGGTTCCGAAGCATGAAAGGATTAAGATAGATCTGCATTGTCATGATTACAACAGCGATGTCACTGATGAGCTGCTTGGTAGAATTTTACGATTTCCTGAGACCTGGCTGAAAACAGAAGAATTGATACGAAACCTGGAGAAAAACCAGTGCAACGCCATTACTATCACTAACCACAACAATGCCAGATCCTGTTGGGAGGTAATGGAAAAAGGTCGGGATATTTTGGCTGCTTCAGAATTCACCTGTTATTTTGCCGAATATAACACCCACTTACATGTTCTTGCTTACGGATTCAGCCCCGAGCAAGAGGCAAAACTTAACCACTACCGAAGAAACCTGTATCATTTCTTAACCTATACCGTTGAAAACAATATCCCCACCATTCTCCCACACCCCTTGTACATATACAGGGCCAAAGAGCAGATTAACCCTGAAATCTTCGAAAAGCTGCTGCTGATGTTTGAAAGGTTTGAGGTAATGAACGGCCAAAGGGATATTTGGCAGAATCTGTTAACCTGGGAATGGCTAAATTCAATTACAGAAGAAAAGATCGACACTTTGCAGAAAAAGCATGGAATAAATTCTGCTAATTTTTGTAAAAACACATTAATAAAACATTTTACAGGTGGTTCCGATGATCATATGGGGCATTTTGCAGGCTCTTGCGGGAGCTACCTGCATGTACCAAATCTAAGCGAAAGACAAAAAAACACCCCAATGTCGCAGCTGGCACTGGAAGCCATTCGCAACGGTGATATTCATCCATACGGATCGGTAGCAAATCATCAGAAATTAAACATCGCCTTTATCGATTACTTTTCCCAGATCGCATTACATATGAAGGAACCGGGTTTAATCCGGATGTTCCTGCACCAGGGGAGCCTTAAAGACAAGCTGATTTGCCTGGGATTCAGCAACATGATGCAGGAACTGAGACGACATCGCTTCACCATGTTTTTCTTTAAAACCCTGCACGAGGCATTGAAAGGACAGAGACCCGGGATTTTGACACGATTTAAAGTCTCACCGGATTTTAAGCCCCTGATCAGGGAAATTGATGAGATTGCCAAATCGAAAGACAGGGATCAGGAACAATATTTCAGCCTGTTGAAGAACAGCATTCCAAAAATGTTCACGACCCTGAACAGGGTAATTGCCAAGAGGATTAAAGATAAATCATCACAAATGGAACAGATCGATTTAAACGCTGATATCGATCTGTCTTCGCTAATAAACAAATTCGAAATCCCCACCCATTTCAGAGCACTTTTTGAGGGCAGTCATGACCGAAAAATGGATGATGTCTCGCAGGTAAACCTTTCCGAGTTTTTGGACACCCTGTCCTTTCCAATGTTGGCTTCCGCCTTCATTGCCGGAGCATCATTAATCAGTACCAGGGTTCTGATGAACCAGCGGAAATTCGTCAATAACTTCGCTAAATCCCTGGGCAAGCATGAACATCCTGAGCGAGTCCTGTGGTTGACTGACACCCTGGTGGATAAAAATGGGGTCTCCTCTTCGCTTTCTGCAAAATTGAAGTTCATCAGGAAAAACAACCTGGATATCGATTTTCTAATTTGTCATGACAGTATGCAAGATCAGCCTCACCTTAAGGTTGTCAGACCGGTGGGTAGATTTGCCGTTCCCAGCTATCCTGACCAGACATTCCATGTTCCCGATATTCTTGAAATCAAGAAAATCTTTTTCCAAGGGGGTTATGACAGGATTATGTGTTCAACCGAGCTGTTAATGGGCCTGGTAGCCCTGTATTTAAAAGAGTCCATGGCTGTTCCTGTTTACTTTTTCCTGCATACGGACTGGATGGAATTTGTAAACAAAACCACCAACCTGGAACCACAGGTGGTTGACAGGATTCGCAGGATTCTCAGGGCCTTTTATCTGCAGTTTGATGGCATCTTTGTAATGAACCAGGATCATGCCAATTGGCTGACAGGACCTTCCATTGGGTACGAGGCCAAAAAAGTTCATTACACTGCTCACTGGGTCGACGAAGCCTTTCATCCCAGAAAACTGAATCGCACGATTGTGTTTGATAACAAAGTGGAAGAAAACGACATTGTGATTCTTTATGCCGGAAGAATCAGCGATGAAAAAGGTGTTTTTGATCTGCCTGTTTTGATGAAAGACCTGGAAAAAAATTATCCAAATGTAAAGCTGGTCATCGCCGGAAAAGGCCCTGCGGAGGAAAGGCTAAAGCAACAATTGCCTAATGCCGTCTTTTTAGGCTGGGTAGATAAAGCCAAAATGCCGGATATTTATTCACAGGTCGACATGCTAATCCTGCCTTCCCGCTTTGATACCTTTGGTAATGTCATTCTGGAAGCAATGAGCTGTGGAACCGCTGTAGCAGCGTACGATGAGAAAGGACCAAAAGCCATTATCAAAACCAATAAAAACGGTATTCTGGCGAAAGATCTGGACGATTTGAAACAGAAACTGGAGCTATTTATCAGGGACTCCACTTTCAGGCTGAGCCTCAAGCAAAATAGCTTGAAAAGGGCGAATGACTACAAACCGGAACTGATTATGGAAGCGTTTATAAAGAACATTGGCCTCTCTGGTGAAGACAAACTCACCGCTTCCAAATCGGAACAGAGAAGAGTTCAATTACTCCCGGAACAAATTGGAAAGGAATTGAAAAAGGCTATATAGCTTTTTTAGCTCTCAGCATTCAGCTATCGGCTGTCAGCTTAAAACGTGTAAACGTTTTAATATTTGAACTGAAAGCTTCGCTTTCACGGCCTGAAAATTTAAAATCCCCAAATAAATCCTAGATCATCAATCTAAGATCTAAAATGTTGTTATTCAAATAAATCAGAGATTTATTTGAATAACAACTCCAGCTTCATCGCATGTTTATTTGTAAATTTAGGCATGCGACCCTTCACCAGCAATAAAATTACCTTAAATACGGTCAGGGCGAAAATTCGATTCAGAAAGATACGATCAACCAGTCTGTACTTTGCACGCTGACGAGTGAATATCCTTAACAGCAAGCGCACCCAGAAAACATGCTCGTTGCCTTTTTTGACAAAGAATTTGATATTGCAATGGCGGTGTTTTCTTCGAAAAAGACCAATGTATTCCAACAGGCGAAAGGCCTCGTATTGCCCCAGCAGAGTCTTTCTGCATTGGGAAAGCAATCTTAAGGTATCGTAGCAGTACTCCATGTTTTCGACTTTTAACTCTTCTCCCAGTTGGTAGATTCTGTCGATTTTGGCCTCGTTAAAACCGTAAATTTTATTGGAGAAAATCTGGTATACGGCTGTCATAACCGGGTTTACAGTAATGTAGTCCCAAGAGAACCAAAGCAAAGGAGGAATTCGAGTCCGGCGAAAATAGAGTTGTTTGTTGGCAAAATCCTCAATATAAAGCAGCCGTCTAAACACATCATAAAAAAGTTTTAAAAACTCGACATACCGTTCATCTTGAAAAAACAGGCGAATGGCTTTCTCGGCGCTGATGCCATCCTTGAAAATCTGAATGGTAGCTGTGGTATTTAACTCGTTCCAAACAGAAGAATCCTCCACCCAGGTCAGATTTCTATTTCTCGACCAACCACCTGTTTGACTCCAGACAGTTATACCAACCAGATTATTCAGCGCTTTTAATCGGTTGTAATACGCTTCGTATTCCCAGCCAACATAATAGGGGAAAACCCCGAAGCACTCCCTTTCCCGTCTTGTTTGCAGCTCCAACAGAATCTTGTGGTTACATTGGAAAATCAGCGGATTTAATTCAAGACAACTAAAAAAATCAGTGTCTCCAAACTTCATTGAAATGATTAAATTCGGGCTGCTGATACCTGCGAAGGTTTTGTTGAAAGACTTGGGATTCCACATCAGGTCACCTATGGCATAGCAACCGACTGTCCAGTTTCTGAAGATCAAATGTTTGTTGTGCTCTTCAAAAACCGGGAGCAGATCCTTAATCAGTTGATTAGCCTGTTTGGGGGTTTTGACGATCATTTTGCTTTTGAAATCCCCCGTTACATCCTCACCGTCGGTTTCACCAATGCGGAAGATAATTCCATCAATTGAAAACTGTGATAAGGCTTGAGACACGGCTTGCTGCAATAAGTCCATAGTTTTAAGCCTGTCCCTGCCAACTTCATTCTGGATGTGTTGGTTAAAAAACATGATGTCGGTATTAAAAAACACTTTCAGATCATTTTCCAGTGCCAAATCAATCACTTTTTTGTAAAGATCCTGGTACTGCCTGATTTTTTTGCTGTATTCTTCAGGATAGACTTTCAGGTCAACCAAATGGGCAACATCGTCAATAGTGATACCATTGTATCCTATCGCCTTTATGCTTTTTAAAAACTGCTCAAAGGCTGGAATAATGGCAGCAATTTTTTCGTTATCCAGTTGGTCTTCCTTTTCCAGGTTTTCAAATGGAATCTTGGACCAGTTAATCACGCGTTTTTTATATCCAACAAAAAAAGGCCCAATTGCATCAATTAGATACAAATCCACAAATAGTCCCTCATAAAGATTATTAAAAAAGACTTGGTATGTTTCAGCAGCTCTAACCCAGGTCTTCAGCTTCCACGATGAAATAACTTAAAATACCTTCAAACCGATAAAATTACACTAAAAATCCTCGAAGACAATCGAATAACATCAATTATTAACGCTTATCTAACGATGCTTTGACAAGTATTTTACCGCAAAGAAGAGGCCAAAGTAGAGTCTCTTGGCAAAAACGTTGTTTTTTAACAGTTTCTGCTTAAACCATCGATCTTGGCCCTCCTGAGAATTATAGAGGTTTTTATCGTTAGATGGAGATAAATTCAATCGAAATTCTCGCCACAAATCCTGATGCTATCCCGTAATCTTTGCTTCAATCTCCGGGAAAATGTCGGATTTGTTATTAAACACAAGGAGTTCATCATATGGCAACGGTTTACAATTCTTGAACACCTCTCTCTTTTCAACGACTAATCCTACAACTACCCAATTTTACAGAGAATTTATATCGATATGAAGGCAAAATCAGATCGGTGTGTCTAGACTGACTCAGCAAAATCAAATCTATCACCCACTTCAAAGTCATGAATATACCGATTTTACCGGCAGACCTATCCACGGTCCGATTCATTGTAATCACAGTTCCCAAGGGTGTGGTGTTTCGCAAATTCTCTTCGATTATCCAACTTATCAAGCATGTCGGGGAAACCTATACTGCTGCAAGTTATCCTCCCCATATCACCCTGAGAACAGGTGCCATTGTTCCAAAGCAAGAAGTGGATAACTTTATCGAAGGCTTTGGGAATCATGTTGCAGATTGGAAATCATTCGAAATTGAAACAGAAGGCATCGCCCAGGAAGAGCATTTGGAAGAGGGTGACAGCAGTTATTTTTTCTACTACAGAATTAAACAAAACAAAGCCCTGGATAATCTTCACAAGATGCTGCGTCAATATGAGCCTTATATTAAATCAAGAAACAAGCAGTTTCACCCCCACCTTTCGCTTGCTTACAAAGATGTGACCCGTTCCGGATACGAAAGAATAAAAGAACTCTTGAGATCCAAAAAAGAGATGTTTCCCTCATCTCTTAAATGGACTTGTGATAATATTTGCCTCTACTTCCAAAAAAACTACACCTGGATGCCCTACCACGTATTTTCCGCTGCAGACGCTGTTCAAAACTGACGATTTGTGAAAGCTTCGCTTTCTAATTAAAAATTTATAAACATATACACTTTATCAGCCAAAAGCCAGATGCCAGCAGTCAATAGCATTTTTCAAACATAAACCTGGTTACTCAATATAAGCTAATGGCTAAAAACTAGCTGCCTGTTTCTGTTGGATTTGAATTGTTTCCAGGATTAGCTTGGCTATTTCAGGAGAAAGGGATGCTATGACAGGGAAGGATTTGGTGATGGTTTCATCGTGATTGCAATACTTGGAAATGAGATTGGTTTCCAGCAAATCGGTACCTTCCAAATCCAACAGTGATCCACCCAGCTGTTTTAAGCAGGCTGCTGCTCCGGCAATGTCCCAGAGTTTTGGTGTTCCCAACAACGCAAAATCAAAGCCGGGTCTGCCTTGAAACGCTTCTTTAAAGCAGTAATAAATTGTCGGTACAGTGGCACCGAAGATTCTTTTCTTTAAGTATTTGAAGGGAAATGTCTGTTGTTCAAAGACCCGATCCGTTCCGAAAAGAAACAACTCTTCATTTGATGTAAAGGTAAACTTCCGGTTTGGTTGTAATTCCGGACTGCAAATGATGGTACCGGTAGAAGGAATACTTATTATTCCTTCATAAACATAACCATTCTTCAACAAACCGACACTGACAGCCCAGCAGTCCAACTTAGAGCGATAATTGCTTGTCCCATCCAGTGGATCTATGACAAAGAGATATCCTGAGTCTTCCACCCTCGTTTGGACACCCTCTTCACCTACTACTCCAGCTTCCGGAAACTCCTTTTCAATTGCCCCAACAATCATTTCCTGAGATTTTATGTCAACTTCCGAAACAAAATCACAGGGACTGGCTTTGGTATCAAATGTCAATCCAGCGGTATGGTACCGGCCCAGCTGTAATTCAGACACTTTTTGAATAATGGGTTTCAGGCGTTCGATCATTTTTTTGGCAATTAGCGTTCAGCTGTCAGCACTCAGTAAATAACGTGTCTACTATTTTAAAAATATGAAATTGAAAGCAAAGCTTTCACAACCTGTAAATCTTAAATCATCAATCTAAAATCTAAAATGGAGTATCGGTTTCCGGCTTTGTCCATTTTACATTTTTTTTATCAGAATATAACCCGGACTTGCTCCACCTTGGATAGGGTAATATCAGGACAGGCAAAAAAGAGAATAGATATATCAATCGATCTTACACTTGCCTCGATCAGTCATTAAGCAATACACAGGTATTAATCCAGATCTCTCCTCTCCTCCTAGGTGTCACTTTTTGCTGTTTGGTTCTTAATATCTTGCTCTCCTGGTATTATCACAAAAAGTGGCACCGCCGTTCTTGAGGCATATTCATGTTGATGAGCAACGAGTTGCCCATCCTACAATTTGTCAAGACCGATAACCGATAACCGATAACCGATAACCGATAACCGATAACCGATAACCGCGTTTAAGATTCCTTCAATGTGACTGTAAAGCGGTTCCCGGCGTATTTTCCCACTGACACGGAAACGTTGCCGTCATACAACTGGCAAATATGTTTGACGATGGGTAGACCGAGTCCTGATCCTGCCCTATTTCTGTTTCTGGAACGTGAGATGGTATAAAAGCGCTCAAAAATTCTTTCCTGGTCATCAGCCGGAATTTGCGGTCCCTCATCATCCACCAGAATCTTAATTTGTTTTCCGTTTCGTGAAATATCTACGTAAACGTTGTCGCCATTTGAATACTTCACTGCGTTATCGGTCAGATTTGCAACGATGCTGAACAGATGCTCGTAGTGAATAAACATCTCTTCTGCTTTGACATTAAAATGCAGGGATTTGGATCGTTCGTCCGCAAACCTGCTTTTTACATCCTGGATGACTTCATCGACGGCAATTGCTTGTTCGGGCATGATTTTTCGTCCCATGGACTCCAAACGATGAAGTTCCAGCAGATCGTTAATAATTCCATTAATCCGCCTGGAACTGTTGTATATCTTTTTCAGGAAACGATCGGTGATTTCCTGTGGCATTTCAGGATCATTGATGATGGTTTCCGCATATCCCAAAATCATCGCCAGGGGTGTTTTCAACTCATGGGAGATGTTTTCAACCAGTTCTGATTTATAACGCTGGTATTTTCTTTCTTCGGTGACATTGAAAAAGACAATCAGCTTTTCATTTTGGTGAATCGTTACGTTGACATCAAAAATTTTGTTGCTGAATTTTTTGTTCTTCCAGGCTTTGTCCTGATCTGTCGTTAAGGTATCCCGAAAAAAGCTGATGATTTCAGGATCATTGATATCCCCAAGCAGATTCTTTACCTCGCTCAACTCATAATCAAGCAATTTAACGGCTTTGGCATTAAAATGGATAATATTGTAATTATCATCCACAAGAATGATCCCTTCCTCCAGAATACTGAACACATGATCCAGCTTTTCCTGTTCTTGCTGGAGCTGCACCTGTTCCCTGATCATCGCATTGTAAATCCGGTAAATCACCCCGGCTATTTTACCCATGGTCCGATCCTGAAAATCGGGAAAATGGATCTTTGGTTTGCCGGCTTCAACCTGTCTGGCGATTAAATCCAGTTTCTGAACAGGCAAAGAGATTTTTCTGGCCAGGTAAACAGCCACTATCACGGTTATGCCAAACCAGAACAGAAATATGGATAGATTCTGTCTGGTAAAGCCCTTCCTCATTACCGACAAATAAGTAGTTGGGTAAGCAATACGGAGTACGCTGTTTTCACCAAGCCTGCGGGCAAAATAGATCATATCCATTCCGGTGGTGATACTATATCGAAAAGAGTAGCCTTCATCACCGAGAATGGCATCGGAGATCTCGGGACGGTTTCGATGGTTTTCCATCTCCGGAACATCTTCCCAGTCCAGGTAAGAGTCGTCCTCTACTATTCCGCTTAGTTTGACTATAGTAATTCTCAGCTTGGTACTGTGAGATATCTCCCTGATAATTCTGGCATTTTCCTGCGGGGTTTTAGCGTTGAGAGTATGGCGGGCAAGTATCAGCCATTTATTCCTCATTTCCTTGAGAAGTTCATGCTGGGCAGATTCGATAACCAGGCTGTTGGAAAAGTAAAAAGCCAACAGCATGATCACACTCAGCGGGATCAGAATAATGGCTAATAGCTTAATAAACGATTTCATATATCCAAGCCGTATCCAACCTTAGGTATCGATTTAATCAGTTTTCCCTGCTTTCCCAGTTTTTTCCTGAGAGATGAGATGTGGGCATCTACTGTCCTGGTAAATACATCGGAATCATATCCCCAGATAGTATTTAAAAGTTGATTGCGATGGAAGACCTTTTGTGGCTTTTTCAAAAATAACAGAATCAGTTCAAATTCCTTATTGGTTAAGGTAACCTCATTGCCGTCTGCATATACTTTATGATTTTCCCGATTCAAGCGAATGGATTGATAAGAGAATGTGGTTTGTTTACCCGGACTCACCCTTCTGAGAATGGTTTCGATTTTAGCCATTAACACTTTGGTACTAAACGGCTTGGTCAGGTAATCGTCGGCACCGAGTTTTAACCCCTGAACCACATCCTGCTCTTTGGTTTTCGCTGATATGATGATCACCGGAATCTCCTCGGTTTTTTCTTTATTTTTAATGATTCTTAGGAAATCAGTACCCTTTAGCCCCGGCAACATTAAATCCAGCAGAATCAAGTCGACATTGACATCTTCCAGGATAATCAAGGCATCGTTGGCGTTGTCAGATTCGATAACTTCAAACTTATTATCTTTCTGCAAGTTGTAGACAATCAGTTCCCTTAAATCTTCCTGGTCTTCAATCAATAATATTTTATTCATTGTTAATCCCCAATTGATGATTATGACGAATATTGATGCCGGTAACCATAAAATGAACCATTTCGGCAATGTTTACAGCATGATCGGCAATACGCTCCAAGCTGCGGCAGATAACCATAAGTCGCAAAATGCCTTCCACAGCTTGCTCGCCTTGTTTGGTAATTAAATCGGTAAGTATTTGATCATGTAATTTATCGATAATATCGTCTTCTTGAATAATGCTATTAGCCAGCTTTACATCCTGATCAAAATAAGCTTTTATAACATCCCTGGTCATCGCCGTTGAGATGCTGCACATGGTCTGTATCTCTGCAAACGGTTTTATTGACAACTCGTTTCCGGGCTTGCTCAATCGAATGACCTCGTGACATATGTTAACACAATAATCACCTATTCGTTCAAGATCCACGATTATTCTGGAAGCAGAAAGAATATAACGCAGGTCGATGGCTTTTGGTTCAAACAAAGCCAGAATTTTCATGCACAACTCTTCAATGCGTATATCCAGTTTATCAATCTCCTTGTCTTTTTCGATGGTTTCGATCGCCAACTCAGTATTGCTGTTGACAAGTGATTTTATGGCATCATGATTCATGTTGGCTGCAATGATGCCCATTTCAGCAATGCTTGTCTTCAGCTCTATATATTCTTTTTCGTAGAAACGCATTCTCTATATTTTAGATGTTAGATTGATGATTTCAGATTTTTTATATTGAGAAAGCGAAGCTTTCACTTATTATTTTTATGATAATTTACACAAAGATTAGATTCTAATCGTAAACAACTCTCAAAATTTTTAATCATTAGTTGGTCGTCGATTCAAATGTGAATTCAGATTGCAGTTTTCAAATTTTATCAACGAGAAAGCGCAGCTTTCACCTCCCAGAAAATCTTAAATCTAAGATCTAAAATACCCTATCCGAATCTTCCCGTGACATAGTCTTCCGTCAGTTTATTCACGGGGTTTGTGAAAATGGTGTTGGTTTCATCGCATTCCACCAGTTCCCCCATGTATAAAAAAGCTGTATCATCCGACATCCTGGCAGCCTGCTGCATGTTATGGGTAACGATCAATATCGTTAACTCGCTTTTTAGTTCAAACAACAGCTCCTCAATTTTTGAAGTTGAGAGTGGATCCAAGGCATTGGTTGGTTCGTCAAAAAGCATCACTTCCGGTTCTACTGCAAGGGCTCTGGCAATAACCAAACGTTGTTGCTGTCCGTCTGAGAGTTCAAAGGCACCCATTTTCAAACGATGCGCAATTTCATTCCACAAACCGACCTTTTTGAGAGCCTTTTCAATTCTGTCATTAACTTCGGTTTTATTGGAAATCCCCTTGATACTTAATGCATATGCAATATTATTCTGGATTGACATGGGAAATGGCGTTGGCTTTTGAAACACCATGCCGATCTTGCTTCTTAATTGCACAACGTCCACTGACCGATCAAGAATATTTCTCCCGTTAAAAAGGATTTCACCTTCGTAACGATTCTTCGGATGCAATTCGTGAATTCGGTTGAAACAGCGAAGCAAAGTCGTTTTCCCGCAACCTGAAGGACCGATAATCGAAAGGATCCGGTTCCTCTTGATATTCATTGTCAGGTTTTTAAGGGCTCTAAACTTGTGATAGTAAAACGATAGATTTTTAACTTCCAAGGTAACTTCGTTTTCCTGATTCTTCATGCTCCAAATTCTTTGAATGCCCACTGTTTCTATTGATTGAGATACGAGATGGTGGTTATACAAATTTATATCCTTTTCCATGCAGGCGGTATGACATGATAATCCGCGCTAAAATTGTAATCAGCAGAAATGAGCAGACAATAACAAACGACGCAGCCCAGGCAATACCGTGTTTTTCATCAAATGGTCCCAGGGCATATTGAAAAATGGTTACTGTCAGAGAAGGCATGGCATTGTTCATGTCGGTCGTAAAAAAAGAACTATTGAATGCCGTAAACAACAATGGTGCCGCCTCTCCGGCTATACGTGCCACAGAGAGCATTATCCCGGTTAAAATACCACTTACCGCTCCTCTGTAAACAATTTTCATGATGATGCTATGATAGGTCGCTCCAAGTGCAAACGCCGCCTCTCTCAAGTGCCAGGGAATCGCCCTCATCATGTCCTCTGTTGTTCTTAAAACCACCGGAATCAGGATTATTGCCAATGCCAGTGAACCCGCCCATCCGTTGTATTGAGAGAATGGTCTTACAAACAGGATGTACACAAATGAACCGATGACCAGTGTTGGTACGCTCAGCATAATATCGGAAAGATTACTGATGAGACGTCCTGTTCTGGTAAAGCGACCGTATTCAGCCAAAAAAGTACCTCCAAGCACCCCAATTGGTATTCCTATCAGCATGGCGCCACCGGTTATCAAAAAATGACCGATAAATGCATTTCGTAACCCACCACCTACAAAACCCGGTGGTCCCGGGTCTTTGAAAAACAGATCAAAATTTATGTAGGAAATCCCCTGTACCAGGATATCCCACAGAATAAACACCAGCCAAAACAAGCCGGCAAATGCCAGCAAGGAACAAAAAACCAATGCCAAAGCATTTTTAATTGTTCTGAAACGGGTTCCTCCGATCATTTGCGCCCCTTTAGCATCAGCAGCCTGGCAACACTTAAAGCGATAAAATTTACTGCAAATAAAATTAACGCCAGATACACCAATGATGAGTAATAAATATCAGAATTCGCCTGTGTAAATTCATTCACCAATGTCACGGTGATCGTGGATGTTGCATCAAAAAATGAGGTAGCAAATTTATGCTTGGCTCCAAGTACAAAAGCTACGGCCATAGTCTCACCCAGGGCTCTCCCCAAGGCAATAATGATCCCGCCATAAATACCTTGTTTGGAGTAGGGAATGACAATATCCTTGATAACTTCCCATTTGGTCGCCCCAACACTGTAGGCAGATTCTTTCAAAACCTCCGGCACCAACTGGATAGTCTCCCTGATAATACTGGCAATAAAAGGGATGATCATGATGCTCAGTATTACACTGGCTGTCAGAACATCAATACCCAGCGGTGCTCCGGTAAACAGTCTACCGATTAAGGGGGCACCAATAAACATCTTTTGCAATGCCGGCTCAATCACCTCTCCCATTATTGGTGCCAGTCTGTAGAATCCCCACATGCCGAAAATAATACTGGGGATGGTAGCCAGCAATTCGACAGCAACTCCGAACCCTGTTTTTAATGGAGTTGGACAGATCTCCACAATAAAAATGGCAATGCCAAACGACACGGGAACGGCTATCAACAAGGCCATCAATGTCGTGATGATGGTCCCTGTCAGGGGAATTAAAGCACCAAATTGTTCATTACCCGGATTCCATTCACTGGAGCCGATAAATCGAAAAAAGCCAAAAGTCTTGATGGCCAGTCCCGATTCGTAAAGCAGTACGGACCAAACACCGAGTAACACCAGAAGAATACTGATGGAGGCTGCAAAACTTGCAACTGAAAACAGTTGATCACCTTTATTTTTATAACGAGTAATAAACAAATCTTATTTTTTCCTAATCAACGGCAGCAATGTTATCACCCCGATTTAATGTCTCATTTTGTTGGAATTTTAGTTTTAAACCGATCAATAGAGTCGGTTTTTTTGCCAATAAATCCGTATTCTGTTTTTCAATTCAGCAGGTAAAGGAACATAAGCCATTTTGATGGCTTTATTGTCGCCATATTTAAAGGCCCAATCAAAAAACCGTACTATGGATCGATTGATATCCGTATTCTCCCTGGCTAAAAGAATATAAGACGCACCGGCTATTGGCCATGAATCCTCGCCCGTTGAGTTAACAAGCCAACCGTGAAATCCGTTCTCTGCTTTTAATTCAGCCTTTGAAGCTGCCGATCTGAAAGATTCGTATGATGGGTTGACAAATTTGCCACTTTTATTTTGTACCAGGACGTATGCCAGGTTGTTGTTTTTGGCATAGGCAAACTCAATATAGCCAATGGTGTTTTTGAGTTTCTTGACGTATCCAGAAACACCTTCGTTGCCTTTTCCGGCAATTCCCATGGGCCACTGAACTGATTTGCCATAACCAATGGTTCGCTTCCATTCAGGGTTCACCTTGGACAGATAATAGGTAAAAATAGCTGTGGTTCCTGACCCATCCGAACGATGCACGGTTACGATCGTTTTATTCGGCAAATCAAGACCAGGATTGGTTCGCAAAATTTCAGGATCATTCCACCTTTTAATTTTACCCAAAAAAATAGCTGCCAATTGCCCTGAGGTCAGCTTTAATTCACCTCCTTTAATATTTTCAATGTTCACTACCGGGACAATACCACCAATAATTGCCGGAAACTGCAACAATTTGCTCTTTGCCAGCTTGTCAGGTTGTAACGGATCATCAGAAGCTCCAAAATCAACAGTCCGACTGGAGATTTGATGAATGCCGCCTCCGGATCCGATGGATTGATAATTGATCCGCAAACTCGTTTCCTTGTGATATTGAAAAGCCCAAGATGAATATATGGGGAAAGGAAATGAAGCTCCTGCCCCATGAATAGGCTCTTTGGTGAGCCCTACCAGCGAAAACACCACAAAAACCGCCAGCAACAATCCTAGTATGTATCGCATGAATACCTTATCAGATGAGATAACAAGGATTCGGTAAATCTCGAATATCGGAAAAAAAGGAACCCGAAAGCGAAACCTTCAAAAGCAGCTGATAGTTAAAAAAAACGCCGATAACGCTCATTTCGATAGTGATACCAAATGCTCGTTTCGGCTGAATCATGGTCTATTAATCGTTACAATCGTCTATTATATTTAAGTTTAGACTGATTTAGTTCAAAGCTATCAAATTTTTGTAAATAAAATGTAAAATACCCTGAATCCCATTAGTTTAGGGAGCTGATGCAATTCCATGTATAGAAAATGTAAAATGAATCAGCAGGTTCCGAATTTTTGACTATTACTCTATGATTTTTTTAAGGTTTTACATTTTTTGCGACTCAAAATGTAATAATCACATCAAAAAACTGTAAACTTTTCTAAGACTGTTTTAATGACCCCGGGTAATTTCGGACTTGGATTTTGTGGATTATTAAGAATATAATGCGAACAAAAAGAACTGGTTGATAAGATCAAGGTTGATAGGTAATCAGGGAATTGGGTTTCTATTTTCTTTCCAATCTTAAACGCTCGTTCCAAAAACTGGTAACAGATAGCTGATAGTCTATTGAAACTGAGATTAAAGCCCCTTTTTAGAATCTAACCAGGTCAAACCTAAAAGAGTATTCTTTGAACTGAAATCATATCTGATTATTATGATAACAAGCTGGTTCCCGCAAGATTCAGGAAAAAAACCAAGTGGCGTGGTATTGGTAGTCCATGGCCTAAACCTCAATCCGACAAGGATGAAAGGTATTGTGTCTGTATTAAACAGCATCAATCTGGAAGTTATACTGCTTTCATTAAAAGGCCATGGAGATAATTTTGACAAAACATTCGGAGAAAGCGATGAGAAAGCGCGCCTCAATTCTTTTCGTAAGGTGACCTATCAGCAATGGAAATCGGAAATTGAAGAGGCTTATCAACGGGTAAATGACAGGGCTAATGAGCTTATCTCTCCAAAGTACTTTGTTGGGTATTCTTTAGGCGGATTAATGGGATGCGATTTGATGGTCTCTTTAAAAAATCACGGTTTTGATAAAATGATTCTGTTTGCTCCGGCTATCAACACACACAGGATCAGGGTTCCTTTTTTAAAGTTGCTCTATTTCTTCCCCAGTCTGGTGATTCCCAGTCTATCTCCTTCAAATTACAGGGCAAACCGGGGGACGCCAATTGCGGGTTATGTCTCATTGCTGGAAGCTTTGCAAAATCTTAAAACCAAATTTAATGGGGCTCTGAATATACCGACCGTTATTTTTATCGATAAAAAGGATGAATTGGTTTCCTACCAAAAACTGATCTCACAAATAAAAAACCATCAACTGAAACATTGGACTGTGCATAAAATAATTCGCCATCCCGGGCAACTAAAATACCCTTTTCACCACCTTATCATTGATGAAAACTCAGCCGGCAAAAAAGACTGGTCAATCATCCGCAACAAAATGATCGCTCATTTGTCATAGATCAGCTGCCAGTTATCGGCTATCAGCTTTCAGTTTACGATGTATAAACAGTTCTACGTGTTTAAAAATGCTATTGGCTGTTGGCAACTGGCGTTTGGCTGGCAGAGTAGAAACGTTTAAACATTTCTACTAAACAGAAAACTCCGCATTCATTTCCTGCAAATCTACAATCAACATTCTATAATTCCCAAATAAATCTAAAATCGTAGATCTAAAATATACGTTGTCCTCCATTTAACAGTTGTCTGACAAATTTTTAAAGATAAGAGGGGTCGATGATTGGATTATTATTACTAGGAGTGAGCAAAAACCAAAGGTAAAGAACATGCAGAGCACTGCGTTAATCAAGACATTTACACCAGCAAATCGTCTTCCCATGCACCCTTCCGGGTATGAGATTTTAACGGACATCATCGAAAATGAACGAATTACGACGGTGTTTCAACCCATTATCGATTTGCAAACCGGTAAGACATTTGCTGTTGAAGCATTGAGCAGAGTTATCGGACCTTCACCTATCACTAATCTTGACGACCTGTTTGAAGAAGCACAGCGTTGCAATATGACCTACAGGCTGGAAAAATTATGCCGAAAAAAAGCGCTGATTAACGCTCATTTGCTGAAGATTGACGTACCGATAACAATCAATGTGTGCCCTTCGGTCCTGAAATGCAGGGAACATGAGGAAGGAATCACTTCCAACCTGGTGGATGAGTTGTTTGATTACAGGGATAAAGTCATTCTGGAACTGACGGAAAGGCATTTTATCCAGGATCATATTCTATTTGAGCAAACCGTTGACTATTATCGCAGGCAAGGATTCAAGATAGCGATTGATGACCTGGGGGCAGGTTATACCGGGTTAAAAATGCTGACCCACATTGAGCCTTATATGGTCAAGATCGACCGATCCCTGATCGCTAACATTGATAAGTCGCCCAAGAAACGGATGCTCATTGAAGCCTTTGTTCCCTTTTGCAACAAAATAAACTCATTTGTTGTGGCTGAAGGTATTGAAACCGAACAGGAGTTAGACCTGCTGATAGCCTTGAAAGTTGACTTTGGGCAGGGATACTACCTGGCCTATCCTAAGCCCGAGGTTCCGCCAATTTCCCCGCAAGCTGATGACAGAATCAGGAAACTACAACATACTCCGGAACTGGGTTGGTTAAACAAAGATATCAGTAACTGCGTTGAATCCCTGGTTCAGGTGGTTGAACCCGTACTTTCCACTCAACCGGTTTCGGATGTTATCGATCGTTTCAAACAGGATCCTTCTCTGACCTGCCTTCCGGTTGTTGAAAACCATGTATCGCTTGGCATTATCAATAAAAGCAGGCTCTTTTTTAAACTTGGCCAGCGCTTCGGTTATGACCTTTTTAGCCGCAAACAGGTTTCTGAAGTCATGGAATCCGCCATGGTGTTTGAGTCGGGGACCTTGTTGGAAGATGTTTCCAGGAATGTGGTGAAAAGGGATGAGAACCAGATCTATGATGCGGTTGTTATCACCTATAACGAATCATACCTGGGAGTTGTTAAGATACACCATCTTTTGGAACGGATTACCGAACAGAAAATCAACATGGCAACCCAGGCCAATCCGTTAAGCAATTTGCCAGGTAATAATTTAATCAAAGAAGAGATCCTGCATCGCTTGAATCGCAACCAGATTTTTTCCGTGTTGTATTTTGATCTGGATAACTTTAAACCGTTTAACGACAACTTCGGATTTGAGCAGGGAGACCGTGTTTTGCGGTTTCTAGGCAATTTTTTAAAAGAGCAGCTTATCGCCTGGGATCTAAAAGGCTTTATCGGACATATCGGTGGGGATGACTTTGTGGCTATCTGTCGCAACCAGGATATAGAAGTGTTGTGTCACAACATTATCAAAAACTTTGATCAGAATATTAAGGAATTTCACGACGATGTTTCTGTTCGAACAGGCTTTTACACCAGCATCAATCGTAAAGGCGAATCTCAAAAGTTTCCTCTGCTATCACTTTCCATTGCCATTGTTAACAACAGTAACCGTCATTTCAGTTCATACGGCCAACTGGTTTCCATTGCCTCAGAAGTCAAGAAAAAAGCCAAGAAAACCATTGGGTCGAGCTATTACATCGACCTACGGTCAAGGTAGAAGGGCATGTTAGATTGATGATCTTAGATTTCAGATTGCTGTTAAGATCTAAAATCCTAAATGACTAATCCCCGTGATACTCTTTTCCGGTTTTGATGTAATAAACGCCTTCCACTACATTGGTGATATGATCTCCCATTCTTTCTGAACAGCGAGCACCGAAAATCATTTGGGTACAGGCATTGATCGACTTTTTATCTTCTGTCATGCAGGATCTGAGTTGATCCAACAGGGCAGAATAGGTTTTGTCCAGTTTGTCATCCATATGCCAGACATGAACTGCCAATTCCTCATCACTTTCGATATAGCTGGTCACTGCTCCTTCCAGCATTTCCAATGCAATTTCACACATCTGAATCAAGAGCTGCAATGGATGTTCAATTTCAACGCCTGCGATATCGATGATAACCTGGGAGATATTGGCTGCGTAATCAGCAATTCGCTCCAGATCGGTTGCTATGCGCAAACCGCCGATTACATTTCTCAAATCCCCGGCCACCGGTTGTCTCATGGCAAGCAGTTTTATCGATAACTGGTCGACCTCATGTTGCAGTTTATTCACATTTTTATCTTCTTTTACGGTCTTTTTTGCCAGTTCTGTATCTTTATTGCTCAATGCCTCGATCGTATTGTTCAATTGCGATTCACAGGCCCTGCCGAGCTCAATTACTTTGTTTTGCAAATTCTTTAAATCGTCATCGTATGCAGCAACAATATGTGTTTTATCCATTACTTGCTCTCTTCCTCTGTATGCAAATATTATCCGAATCGTCCAGTGATATAGTCTTCAGTCAGTTTATGCCTGGGTTGAGTAAAGATCTGCTCTGTTTTGCCAACCTCTATTAAGTCACCAAGATGAAAATATGCCGTTCTTTGAGATACCCTTGAAGCTTGCTGCATAGAATGCGTAACAATTACGATAGTATATTGCGTCTTTAATTCGTTGATCAAGTCCTCAATAACAGCAGTCGCTATGGGGTCCAGTGCTGAACAAGGTTCGTCCATCAGGATTACTTCAGGATTAACCGCAATGGCTCTGGCAATACAAAGACGCTGCTGCTGCCCGCCGGAAAGTCCTGTTCCGGGTTGATTTAACCAGTCCTTTACCTCTCCCCACAATCCGGCCTTAATCAGAGATTTTTCAACAATTTCATCGGTTTCCGCTTTGTTGGTAACCAGACCGTGAATTCGAGGGCCGTAAGCCACGTTGTCATATATCGATTTTGGAAACGGATTCGGCTTTTGGAAAACCATGCCCACTTGGGCTCTCAATAGTACCACATCCATTTTCTTGTCGTATATGTTCTGTCCATCTATGGTAATTTCACCTTCAATACGACAGCCGTCAATAGTGTCGTTCATCCTATTCAGACAGCGGATAAAGGTGGACTTTCCGCATCCTGAAGGACCGATCAACGCGATTACTTCGTTGCGGCCGATATCCAGAGATACACCCTTTATTGCATGCTTGTCGCCATAGTAAACGTCGACGTCCCGACATTTCATTCGCGGATTCGATACTTCAATCTCGCCAACCGTTTCGCGGTTTTCTGCAGATACCAACCCTTCCGAATGGACAACATTTTTGTTGGCAAGATTGGTTGATCGTTTTTCTTGATTTTCGAGTTCTACATCCATAATTTTAAGGAAGAATCTATATTATCAATGGTGATAATAGGTTTATGTCTTAGTATCTGGAATTTTTTAAAACAAACTGCCCATCCTACGCCCCATTAAACAGGGTTGTAGGATGGGCTGGCGACAGATGCCCATATTAAGAGATTGAGCAGGTTTCGCCAACCCACCCTACCAGCTGATAGATCATTTGTTTCCCGGAATCACACCTGGCCAATCCCGGAATACCGAATGGACTGACCAAGTTTGTCTATGGATAGCATCCATGGACAAACTATGTCTTTCTATTCAGCAAAATGATCAATCGGCCTTCAGTGGATCTTCACATAACCGATCCACTGTATTTATCACTTTAATTCTAGAATTACAGACTTAAGCTTTTCAAGTTCTTTATGTCAGATTTGAAAGAAGCTCTTTCTGCATCAGGCATTGGGATCAAACCTTTTTCACTCAGATATCCATCTTCTCCCCAAGCTCTTTCAGCAGAGAACTCCTTAAGGTATGTTCTCATTCCAGGAATAACGCCAATGTGAGCTTTCTTTACATAGAAGAAAAGTGACCTTGAAACAGGGTACTTGCCATCAGCAATAGCATCAAAAGTTGGCTGTACGCCGTCTATAAAAGAACCTTGAATCTTGTCGGTATTCTGATCTAGGAAACTGAAACCAAAAATTCCCAGAGCGCTGGGATTGGCGTCCAGCTTTTGAACAATCAGGTTATCATTCTCACCGGCTTCTACGTAATGACCATCTTCACGAACACCGTGGCAAACAGCCTTATACTTCTTCTTGTTGCTGCTCTTCATGGACTTAATCCAGGAGAACTTCTTGCAACCTGCTTCCATTGCCAACTCAGCAAAAGCATCACGTGTTCCTGATGTAGGAGGAGGACCTAAGATTTCAATCTTCGTGTTAGGAAGTTTTGAGTTAATATCTTTCCAGGTTTTGTAAGGATTCTCAACCAGCGTCTGGCTTCCGTTAGGATTAGGAACCTGCTTGGCTGTAGCCAGGAAAAGCTCTTTTCTTGTCAGTTTCATTGGAGCTCTCTTGTTGGAATTACCAATTACGATTCCGTCATAGCCAACTTTAACTTCAACAATTCCTTTCACACCGTTCTTCTGGCACTTGTCAAATTCTGACTTCTTAATTCTTCTTGAAGCATTAGTAATGTCAGGATGCTCAACACCAACACCAGCACAGAAAAGTTTCAATCCACCACCAGAACCGGTAGATTCGATTTTCGGAGTCTTATACTTGGTTGTTTTTCCGAATCTTTCAGCAACAACAGTTGCAAAAGGATATACTGTGGAAGAACCAACAATACTGATATAATCTCTTGCAGAAGCTGCGATTCCAGATTGGGATCCAAGCAGCGTTGCACCGGCAGCCAAAGCCAATGCGGCCATAAAAATCTTTCTCATTTTAAGCCTCTTAAAATGTTTAAGAATTATTATTGGTGATCACACGCCCACCATTGTAAAAAGAACTACCGCGCATTAATCAGCGTGGTTTCAAAAGTCGCTCCGAATCTATTGACAATTGCTTAAGACCGCCCGTGATTCAGATTGACGGGTTGTTACAATCACTGGGGATACAATCCCCGAAATGAAAAGACAAAAACAAGATGCAAGCCTGACCTCTTGTTTACCAGCGACGTTCAAACTTGTTCCTGAGGTAAACAGCCGTGGCATTCATGAAGATTAAGAAGGCCAGCAGAATAATAATCGCCGCTGAAGTGCGTTCAACAAAAGCTCGCTCGGGGCTGTCCGCCCAGAGAAATACCTGAACCGGAAGTACGGTTGACGGATCACTGATACCACCCGGGATATCCACAATAAAAGCAACCATGCCAATCATGAGCAATGGAGCTGTTTCACCCAGTGCCCGAGCCATACCGATGATGGTTCCGGTTAACATTCCCGGCAAAGCCAGAGGAAACACATGATGAAAAACCATCTGCATCTTGGAAGCTCCAACTCCCAGTGCTGCATCTCGAATTGAGGGTGGTACCGATTTTAAAGACACCCGACTGGAAATAATAATCGTCGGCAAAGTCATGAGTGTTAGTACAAATCCCCCAACAATGGGTGCAGAGCGAGGCATTCCAAAAAAGTTCAGGAATACTGCCAGACCGAGCAATCCGAATACAATGGATGGCACGGCAGCCAAATTGTTGATATTTACCTCGATAATATCGGTCACTCTGTTCTTGGGTGCATATTCCTCAAGATATATCGCGGCAGCCACTCCTATTGGGAAAGAAAGCAAGAGAGTAACAATCAGCGTATAAAATGAGCCAATCACCGCTCCCAGAATACCTGCCTGTTCCGGTTCCCTGGAGTCGCCTGCAGTAAAAAACGTGGTATTAAAACGCTGGACAATGATATCTTTTTCTTTGAGCTGATCTATGAATTCGAACTGTATGGGTTTTAAACGCCCCATTTTACTTTTATCGGTCTTGTCCAGGTAACCTTTCATATACATATCGACATCATCACCCGCCGTAATCCAAATAGACTGGGTTGTACCGATAAGTGATTTGTCTGCCAGAACCATTTCCCTAAGTTCATAACCAGCACCTGAGCTAACCAAACCGTTCAGGAGTCGTCTGTCTTTTCTGCCTTTTACATCCGGGAACTCTTTGCGAAGGGACGCTTTGATAAACCTTTGATAATCAGCCGTTTCCAAGGATTCCAAATCCAATTCTTCCGGATCAAAATAGATGGGAAGTTCAATTTTTGACTGCCAAAAAGCAGTGTAACCCTGGCCAAAAATACTGATAAAAAGAATGGCCAGAAAGATTATACTAATTACGATTGCCGCAATCCCCAGGGCTTTAAATCGTTTTTCGGAGGCATACCGTTTTTTCAGATTGCTCCGAACGGTATCCATGGTTGTGCTTCTGTTTTGTTCTGCTTGCACGGAAGCTGCTATTTCACTATTCATATTGCTCTCTATATTTCCGAACGACATACAGGGCGATTACGTTCAAGAGTAAAGTCACAAGGAAGAGAATTAATCCAAGGGCAAAGGCCGCCAGGGTTTTAGGGCTGTCAAATTCCTGGTCACCAATGAGAAGTGTAACGATCTGAACCGTCACTGTGGTTACTGCCTTAAACGGATTAACCGTGAGATTGGCCGAAAGACCTGCCGCCATTACCACGATCATGGTTTCACCAATGGCTCGGGAGATAGCCAGAAGAACACCACCGACAATACCTGGCAATGCAGCAGGAATTACGACCTGCTTTATAGTCTCCGATTTTGTGGCACCCAACCCGTAGGCCCCATCTCTCAATGCTTGTGGGACAGCGTTGATGACGTCATCCGATATGGAAGATACAAACGGTATGATCATAATTCCCATGACCACACCTGCTGCCAATGCACTTTCCGAAGAGATATCCAATCCGATTAAAGACCCGGAATTTCGAATAAAAGGTGCGACGGTCAAGGCTGCGAAAAATCCGTAAACTACTGTTGGTATGCCCGCCAGGATTTCCATGAATGGTTTGACAGTGGTGCGGAGTTTTCTGGGAGCATATTCAGAAAGATAAATGGCCGACATTAGACCGATAGGCACTGCAACAGCCATAGCAATGGCCGAAACAAGCATTGTTCCCATGAAGACTGGAATGGCACCAAACGCCCCTGACGATCCCACCTGGTCTGCTCTAATTGCGATTTGAGGGCTCCATTCCAGTCCGAAGAGAAAATCAAGTATAGGAATCGTCTTAAAAAACTGAATCGACTCATACAATACTGACAGCACAATACCGATAGTCGTAAATATCGCGATGGTGGAGCATGCTATTAATATTACTTTGACGATGGATTCGACCTGATTTCGAGCTTTAAATGTGGGTTTGATGATTTGTCTGACAACGATAATCATCAATACAATTGCTGCGCAGGAGATGACTGTAAGTGCAGCATGGCTGATGCCTACCAAACTGGTATATCTTTTCGCAGCTGCCTTCAAAGTAGGATCAATCTCTCCGGAAACAATGTTACCGTCAACCAGGTTTTTAATATCGTTGAGTACCAGACCAAAGCGATCCGCCGGAAGATTACGAATGGCTTCGGGAAGTGATGTGGACACTACGTTGATAATGATTGCATCCTCAAACAACAGCCAGAAACTATAAATAATGATAGCAGGAATTCCACACCAAAGAGCTGTAATCACTCCGTAATAAACGGGCCTGGAGTGCAGCTGCTTGACATTTTCAGCGTTCCCGGCCACGGCATAAGCTCGTCGCTTGCCCACATAAAAGCCGAAAGTTGAAAGGGCAAGTAAGAAAAACAGTAACAGGGATGGTTGCATTGCGATATGTAGCTTGAGATGTAAGAGCGAAAGAAGTTTTGTATGTTTAATAAATAAACTCTATCTGCTTAAAAAATGCGACTTGTTAATTGGCTGTTAAATAGATGTAAAATTCTCTCGGTTCAAGGTAAGCCGTACATTGCTAAACATTGAAAAATAGCGACCTCATAAATTGATCGTTGATGTAATATGGGAAGAGTATTTTTTTACAACAATCAGCATCCATCTCTTGAAGAGCAGGTCATTTTGCAATGCAGCAAAAATTACTATTGACAACAGCACCGACTATCGCTTTCTTGTTTTTTCCCATGGTTAATTGAAAACTTTTTTGCATAATCTCCCTTGGCATTTCACTTAATCGACTATAGGTTTTATCCATATGCTGTTACATTAAAACTGTTCTGCTAAATTAGATCGTTGGACTGTGGAGGTGATGTGACCATTCGGATCGAAATCGATGAAGCAAAAGGAATTGCGTATATAAAAGTCTATGGCTGTCTTTATGAAAGTGATATTCGCCAAGCTTTTAAATCGGTAATATCCAGTAGCGATTACAAAAAAGGGATGTACAGGTTGTGGGACTTGTCTGAAGCAGACTTGTCGACGATCGATAACGCTTCTTTGGAAAGCCTGGCCAAAGTAAGTGCGGATTACTCTCCGGAGATGGACAGAACAAAAGTCGCAGTTGTAGCCCCACAGGATTTGGAGTTCGGTATGATGAGAGTTTACGAACGAATTTCAGAAAGAAAAGACTACCTGTTTTCTCCTTTCCGCACCCTGGCAGAAGCGGAAAAATGGTTGATGACAAAAGAATAACGATCCATAATTGGGGGCTTTTTGTTCCTGACTTGCTAGTTTTTGTCTAATCCCAGTGAATTAAGCAATTCATCAATTTTTGTCAGATCCGCCGGCAAAATGATATCGGTACCCGCTTTACCCAATGAACCGATTTGGGAAAGATACTTTTGGCTAACCAGCATTTTGATTGATTCGATCCCGTTCTGGGCAGCGATCTGCGCTCCAACCTGCTCAATGGAAACTGCCGTCGCTTCTGCAATTGATTTTATAGCCTGAGCCTGGCCCTGGGCTTCATTAATCAATCTTGTTTTTTCTCCTTCGGAAGTATTGATCAGTTCCATTTTAATTCCTTCCGATTTATTGATACGACTTTGCTTTATACCTTCCGATTCGGAAATTGTTGCTCTTTTATCCCGTTCGGCAGATACCTGCTTTTCCATGGCATCTTTTACGCTGGCCGGAGGTACAATATTCTGGATTTCATATCGAAAGACCTTAATGCCCCAGGCCGTCCCGGCTTCTGATAATGCCCCGACTACTTTGGAGCTGATGACATCTCTTTCCTCAAAACAGCGGTCCAGATCCAGGGTTCCAATTACTGATCTCACCGTAGTCTGTGCCAATTGAACAGTCGCAATCCGATAATCGGTGATTCCATAACTGGCTTTTTCAGGATCATCAACGGCAATATACATCACCCCGTCTACTTCGACCTTAACATTGTCTTTCGTAAAACAATCCTGAGGCGGAATATCGATTGTTTCCTCCTTCAGATGATGGATAAAGGTAACCTTGTCTATAAAAGGCAGCAATGCATGAAACCCCGGCCCCAGGGTCTTGTGATACCTGCCCAGTCTTTCAACAATGTAGGCAATTTTTGTAGGCACAATACGGATCGATCTAAAAAACTTAAAAATAACAAAAAAGAAGATAATTCCCCAAACAGCAGTAGTGCCGTAATTTAAAATTAGTTCCAGTGTCATGAATCCTCGTATAGTTTTTGGTTATGTAATAAATACGGAAAAATTTATTTATTGTTTGGGTGTATCCTCCGTGATTTTGTTAAACCCTTCAAAGATGCCCTTAATATTAGCAAGCTGGGAAGGAACTACCGTAACATTGGAGGTGTTAACGATCTTCCCGAATTCTTCGATAAATTGTTCTATCAGTTTGACCTTCAAAGCTTCCTGGCCTCCTGGCTTCGAGAGCGCTTCGGAGATTCTTTTCACACTGAATGCCGTCGCTTCTGCCAAAGCTGAAATCTCAGCCGCTTTCCCTTCGGCAAGGTTGATCTGGCTTTGTTGTTCTCCTTCCGACAGATTGATTTTCTCCTGTCTCTCTGCAGTGGAAAGGTTGATGGTGGCTTCCTTTTCAGCAGTTGCCAGCGTGATTTCAGCTCTTTTTTGCCGCTCAGCTTCCATCTGTTTTTCCATGGTTTCGATCATATGATATGATGGAGAGATATTCTTGATCTCGTATCGTAAAACCTTAATTCCCCAGGGATCGGATGCCAGATCGATTTCCTTGACTATGTTTTCATTAATGGCATCTCTTTCAGAAAATGTGTGGTCCAGATCCATTTTTCCGATTTCCGATCTCATGGTAGTCTGCGCCAGATTAATACTGGCCCGCTGATAGTCACCAATTCCGTAGCTGGCTTTTTCTACATCCATTACTTTCAAATAGACCACACCGTCCACTTCCACTTGAATATTGTCCCGGGTGATGCAATTCTGCCCCGGAATATCCAGCACTTGTTCCCTAACATCGTGTCGATAAGCAATTCTATCAAAAAATGGGATCAGAAAATGGAAACCCGGATCTAAAATCTTGCTAAACTTGCCTAACCGCTCTTTCACCATGGTCTGGTGGGCAGGAACTATTACAAAGGTTTTTAAGACAATAAACAGTGTAATTAAAACGGCAACAGTAAATCCCGTAAAAAACATGAACATCTCCTTGTCAGGGGGTTGGTTTGATATTGGAATCCAGATTCAATGCATCCGGTTTCAATCAAAGATGAAAACCGCCTGTTTTCAACATACTATCCGCATTCCCATCAATTCAAGATTGGCGATAGCGTAGTTGGCAACAGGCGATCGCCGAAGATTGTAAACATTGTTATGGAATAAAATTATGTGAAGAACGAATGTGAGGAAATTCCGCAAACCCTGTTACGCCGGCTGTCATTCCAAATCCTCGGTTTGAATGTTATCCAGCATGAGGTCATCGTGAGGTTCAACAATCCAAACCAGGTTGTCACGTGCCACTATCTTTGCTTTTTTCCCGGCTGGAATCACCCTGGCACCGGTTGTCGCCTGCCAGGTGGTTCCTCTGAACTTGATTCTGCCTTTGTCGTCAGCAGCTCGAACATCCTCTAACACTTCCACGACTTCACCGAAGGCATCCATGTCCTCGTCAACAGCTTTATGAGTGGAATCTCCCGGCAGCAGTTTCTGTGCTAATTCGCGAAGGACAAACACAGAAAATAATGACGCGATGAACCAGGTGGCAAATCCCGAAAGCACACTTCCCAAAAACCCAAATTTGTAACCCAACGCTACAACAAATGCGGACAATCCAAGAAAAAAAGTGATCATCCCCGGAATAAAGAGTTCGCTCGCAATCAGCAATCCACCACCAATAATCCACAGCCAGATCAAGGTATCCATATCCATTTCGTTCTCACAGATAATATTCGTGACAATGGGGCAATTAATTCGGACATCGATGGTTTCAAACCACCAGCATGGGACTTAGCAGCAAGTCTTTTTGTTTATGTCCAATTATCGGGAATTCTATGTGAAATAAAAAAAGATGGCAATTCAACATGCTATATATTTACCGCGGAGTGTTAGACGATACAGGTGATTGCAAGATTTGAGGATAGGTAGAGAACAACCGAGGCAGGAGCCGATCGGTGTTGAAAAATCAGTACTGAAAATAATTTATGCCGATTCTAATTGAGAAAAATTTATCAGGCAGACCTGTAAACACAAATCTGCCGTCTAATTTACTTACAACACCATAAAAATGACACCAAAAATCAAGGTAGGAACCAGTGCGCCGAGGAATAAACCCAATGGTGAGATACCATGAGGAAAAAATTTGGCCAGAATCGATTGTCCGGCAGGATTCGGAGCATTGGCAATAACGGTTAATCCGCCTCCGGTCACTGCTCCGGCAACCACCGCATATTTCATGGAATCTGTGAGATTAGGAACCAGGGAACTCAGATAAGTAATAGCGGCATTATCATTAAATGCAGTCAGAACCGTTGCACTGACCATCAATGGCAATTCACTCAAGCGTCCTAAAATAGGAGCTATCCACCATTTTTGCAAACCGCCGTGTACTACCAGACCTCCAAGGAAAAATCCCACCAGCAGCGCGGGCTTTAAATTGGTCCTGTTTTGATAATGTGATGTGGCCTGAATGAATCCCAAAAAGCAGAGAAAACCCGCAATAAACAGCGGAGGATAGTGCGCAAAATAGACCGTCCAAACCAGAATAAACACATGAACAATCGTTACCATCACTGGAACAGGATCTTCCCTCATATCCCATTTGATCAATAACTTCGATTTGTCCGATTCTTCCGTAGGCATCAGTTTATCAAACTCGGAACGAAAATAGAAAAAATAGAGTGTGTTAGCAATCAAGATGCCGATAGCCGCCTTCCAACCAAAATTGGTAAACATGAACCACATGGTCCATTCCCACTTGCCGGCTACCATTAAAACCGGGGGTGCAGCAAAGTGCGTCAAAGTTCCGCCTACGGATATGTTGACAAACAGCAGGCCCATGGTGGCATAAGCAAACCTGGTATTTGGTTTTCGGGCAAAAAATTGCCTGGACAATATCAACGCTGCAATAGTCATAGCCGCGGGCTCCGTTATAAAAGAACCAAGCAGGGGAGCTACCGTAAGCACTGTAAACCATATCGCTGCTGAACTGCCTTTGCCCAATTTTGCAATGGCAAGCAGCGATTGTTCTGCCAAACGCATGATGGGACGAGCCGATGCCAACGTCATGACAACCACGACAAACATCGGTTCGGTGAAGTTAACAGTGCTGTAATAATGGATCGACGTTTCCATGCCATAAGCATATGCAATCGTCCAGAACACGGGGAGAACCCAGAGACCAAACACCACTTCCACTTCTCCAAAAAAATGGAACATTTCGGACCAAAAGCTCACCTCAGGCAGGACATCCCCTGTGTATTGAACTTCAGACTCTCGACTTGCCAGCTTTTCCTGATGTTTTTCCTCCAGTTGGTGAGCAATCTTTTGAAATTTACTGGTCATGAACGTGTGAACAATCGCACAAAAGAAAAATATGCTCAGGAGCAAATTCAAAGGCTCTTGGGCTATTCGATGTGCCAATATGTCCGTGATACTCTCCAAATGGCTGTCATTATACGCTTCAAGCGGCAGCGGAAATACCGTAAGACTGGAAGAATGACCGCTTGCGGCAAGAATTATCAGCGGCAACATCAACAAAAACATCAAGGCTAAAAAAATGACGTAGACTCTTTTCCATCGATAAGTTTTCATCTTTCTCTCTTGGCTGGTTTTGATCCGTTTATATGTTCGACAAACGTCCTACAGGAGACCCGTCAGCAATCAATATCTGTCAAACAGGATAAAATGAAATTATAGAACCGTGCGACTATACTATTATTAAATAGCAAAAAACTCAATCTAATAAATTTTTCAGCTTTTTAATGAAAGGAAGATGTAGGATTGTATCAATGAAAAACAGACCAGGGGAAACCCCGGATCAGGAGCGACCCGGGTTTTTTTTAGAGTTATTCAGTCAGGGAAAAGCGGACTATTTTGGGACTTACCAGCCTTTCAAAGTCTTTGTATGAGAGTTTTACCAATTCCGTGTGACTCCCTGCGTTAAATGCGATTTCTTCGTCCTCTGCGAGTTTTTTGGCAACATAAACATCCATCCCGTAAAGATTGCCAAAAGGTGGCATAGCGCCAACCTCACACTGCGGAAACATCATTTCAAATTCCTCTTCAGAAGCCAACTCGACATTTTTAGCTCCGGTGTTTAGTTTAAGCAGATTGAAATCAACCTTATAGGAAGCAGGAAGCACCGAGACGGCCATCTTTCCGTCCACTTTGACCATTACCGTTTTCGCCATTTCATCACCAGGAACCCTGGCACTTACTGCGGTCTCCTGGGCTGTATAAGTGCACTTATGCGGAATCACCTGGTATTTAACGGACTTTGCATCCAGGTATTCTTTTAATCGTTTTACAGGCATATGGCCCTCCTTTGCTGGGTGACGATTCGCTTTGATTATCATAACAACAAGATAGAATAGCGCACTCCAGGCCATTATCATTCCAGCGCTAAATTTTGGTGTAACATGATTTGGATTTGAAGTCACCTTAAAAGAAAACTGCAATTAGGCAAGAGTTTCCAAATGGTTACAAGGGGTGAAGTGTAGATGCAGGATGGATAACTTGTTATCCTTCATTTCCTTTTGAAAAGGTATATGGCCGATGGGCAAGCTACGCCGGTCCATCCTACATCTATATTCAATCTATGTGGATTTTACCGTCTACGTTAATTGTGAGCTCCATGTCGTCCTGAACCGTATTGAGGAACTCGTCTCCCAGCCTATCAATGGTAACAATCGTCTTGTCGATCCAGATCTCGCTGAGCAGGACTCCTGCAGCAGAGAGAGAATCAATGGGATTGGCAAACAGAAAAGCCAACGGCGTGATACCAAGGTTCGCTGCCGCTTGAATCGCCAGACCACCGGTGGTGGAACCGATTGCTGTGGGAAGACAAAGGATTTTTCCACTGATCTCCTTTTTGTACAGATCAGGATTGTTCTGATCATAACAAATTGTTTTCCCGGACTTGGTCAAAATACTTTTCTGAAATGTCGCCAGAATGTTCATGCCCTGTCTGCTAACCACCGCATTACCTTTGACTGTTCCCGGTATAATAGGTCTTCCTTGAAAACTCTTTGTCATACCCCAGGCCCCCCGGTGGTGATGTAAGATAAGATCTCGTTGTTTTCAAAATAACGAGCCCTGGTGTAGGTTCTCAGTTTATTGGAATTGGTTAAAACCGCTTTTCTGGTTAATAAGGGATTGTTTAAATTAGCCAGGGGACAGAATGTAGAGACAACAACACCCGATTGTTTCAGACTCCCGGCCAACGATCCGTTCTCAGTTTCAAACCTTGTTATTACGTCAGGAGCTGCAGTCAGGGCGGTTTTTACGAGAATTTTCTTTTGCTTCAGCTTTTGTAATGCTGTCATGATATTGGTTGCCCAACGAACCAGTTGCTGATAGGAAAGATGCGGACATCCGATGTAGCAAAATTCAGGTTTTGCATCCTTATTTTTCCAAAGCACGGGATAGCTTCTACGAATCCTGTCCAGGTCGTCATACGTGACAGTCAAACCTTTTGCACCGGGTTTGATCAGGTTTTCGCCCTGTTCTTTGGCTTCAGGGGTCAGGTTTCCCACGTGAAACAGGCCGACTGCCCCGTTTGACGCGCTGGCAGCCCCCAAGTCCTTTAAATAGTCTTTGACATCCGGAGTCAATTCATTTCCCAGGTGTGCATCCAGGCCTTTAATATAGGGAACGTCCTCCACAACGGTCTGACCGATGGCTCCGCCCAATAATTGCGCTGGAGGCAGGCTATCCATTTTTAATTCAATCACCCAATCTGCCATTCTTCCTTCATCTGTTAAAAGTCCAAAATTGGGTGCTTTACCAAGGATTGCACAGAATAGTTCAATAAAGGCGGAGTTACGATTGGTCCGGGCACCAAGAACTGAATTAGCATAAACCACTGCCGATGATTCAGCCCAGGCAAGAATATCACCACTGGCAGGGATATTGCCCACTTCGTCATGATAGCAGGTGCAAGAATAGGCATTCTCGTTTTTCAATCCCAGCTTTAGGAGCTGATCCTCATATTTCTTCTGTTTCCCAAACATAAGATTAAAAGCGAGACGCACCAGGGGGTTATAAAGCTTTTTGGTATCAGCATGAGGCCTCGGGTCTGCGGTAAAAGGCAGACCTGACTTTAAACCGCTTTCGATTAGCTGGTCTGTCATCATATATGCAGGCTTCAACAATGGTATGCCGAATGAGGTCACAAGGTGCGATGAATGACTTAGCGGCACCAGTCTATCCGCATCAAAAATGTCACCGTAGCGAACGATAGTTTCAGCTAATTTTTGGAGAATGTCTCCCTGGTTGCCCGCAAGAATATCCTTTTCTTCAGGGGTCAAATACATGGTCAAATCCTATTTCATGATTTTACGAACCAGTTTTAACTTGTCCTTGTATGGGGGATAACGCAATTTGTTTTCAAAAAAACCGGAGATGACCATACCTTTTTTATTTGAAAAGGTGTCAAAGCTGGCCTTGCCGTGATACCTGCCAATACCGCTTGTCTTGATTCCACCAAAGGGAAGATTTGGATTAGCGACATGCATGAGGACCTCGTTTACGCACCCTCCACCGGCAGGAACAGATTGCATAATCTTGTTCTTAACTTTAGTACTGCGTGTGAAAAGATAAAGTGCCAGTGGGTTTTTGTTTTTTCGCACAATCTTGATAGCTTCATCCAAGGTCCTGAACGAAAGGACCGGAAGCAATGGACCGAATATTTCCTCCTGCATGATTGGATCGTCCAAAGAAACCTCATCAATGATCGTTGGTGCAATCAGTTGTTTTTCCTTATCACTGGAACCACCAAATACAATTTTGCCTTTGTTAAGAAATCCGCTGATCCGCTCAAAATTCCTTTGATTGATAATTTTCACATATTCAGGATTGTTCAACGGATCTGTCCCCAACTGTTTTTCAATGTAATGAATAATCTTATCAATCAATTCCTTTTTTACTTCTTCCTCAACCAATAGATAATCGGGAGCGATGCAGATTTGACCTGCATTTAGATACTTCCCAAATGCCAGTTTACGTGCCGTGGCATCCAGGTCGGCATCCTTGGTAACAATGGCCGGGCTTTTTCCGCCAAGCTCCAAAACCACCGGCGTCAGGTTTTTAGCTGCTGCTTCCATCACAATTTTTCCAACAGGGACACTGCCTGTAAAAAAGATAAAATCAAAATCCTGGGCCAACAATTCCTGGTTAACCTCTATTCCTCCTTCTACGACAGCGATATAGTCAGATTCAAAGGTTGCATCCAGTAACTCTGCAATGATGTGTGAAGTGTGTTCTGCCAGTTCTGAGGGCTTGCAAATCGCTGTGTTTCCTGCAGCGATGGCACCAATCAGCGGAGAGATCTGCAGCTGGAAGGGATAATTCCAAGGGGCAATGATCAGGGATACCCCATAAGGATCATTATAAATGATGCTTTGATTGCTGAAATTGAGCAGGTTGGATTTCACTTTCTCAGGTTTGGACCATTTCCTGAGCTGCTTGATCATGTTGCTGATTTCATCCAAAACAATCCCAACTTCGGTGGCAAAGGCCTCAAAACCGGATTTTCTTAGATCTTTATGCAGCGCCTCAAATATCTTCTGCTCGTATTGGACAATTGCCTGTTTGAGCCTTTTTAACTGTTTCAGACGAAAGTCCACATCCAGGGTCGTTCCCTTATCAAAGAATGTTCGTTGGCTGGCAAGCAGCTCACTGATATTCCGTTTCTGATCCATTGAGTCGCTCCTTTAGATGTTAGCTTGTAATGTTAAGTGTTGTTGGCTCAGTTTTGCTTAGTTGTAGAATTGGCAGCTCGTTGCCCATCAACCGAACCGATCACACCAAGCAAAACCTGCTGTTTTTAAAAAAGAAATCTTTTATTTGATCTGATTACCCCTTTTCACTTTTTTAAAACTTCAACTTTTCCTTTACGAACTTTTTGAATTCGATCCTTTCATTTTCCAGGGATTGAGAAAGATTGTGACTGCCTCTAAATTCGATTAGTCTTTTTACTACGGGCTGCATATCAGGCAAGGTAGTGCATATTTCCCCGGCCAATTGCAGGGCTCGCGGCATTAGCATTTCATGTGGTACCACTTCATTTACCAATCCCCACCGGGCGGCTTTATCTGCTCCGATGAACTGGCAGGTTAATGACATTTGCTTGGCCCTGCGCACCCCTATGCTTTCCTGCAACAGTTGAGTCATTCCCCATCCCGGATGAATCCCCACTTTGGCATGAGTATCAGCAAATGACGCTCTTTCCGAGGCAATTAAGAAGTCACAATTGAGTGCAATCTCAAATCCCCCGGTGATGGCATTACCATTCACTGCACCAATAATAGGCTTTTGACAGGCACTAACAATATCGGGAAAATCGGTTCCGTCTCCCCTGGGATCAAACAGGTTTTCGCTTTTGATAGCATCCAGATCGATTCCCGAACAAAATGATTTACCGTTACCCGTAATCACTGCCACCCTGACATTATCGTTTGTCGTAACATCACCCAGGGCATCATAAAGGCCGGTTAACAGCGCCTGATTAATTGCATTATGACGTTTGGGCCTGTTCAAGGTGATTAATCCAATGCTGTTTTCAATGGTATAAAGAACTGCCTGTTCCATGTTTTCCTCCTGGTAAATCCGTTTTACATCAATTGTAAGCATGGCTATTCGTGCTCTTGGGTAACTATGATTTTAAATCAACAAACACAAGTTTTTAACTATGTTTCTTCATCGCTCATACCGATCTGGAACAGATCTTAGCAGGATATTTCTATTCTATGAACCCGAATAGTGGGATGTAATATCAGTCATTTCTGGTAAGTATGAGGAGTGAACTCATCCGGAAAGCACAAGATTCGTATTTCTCCTCCAGGACGCGTTTAGAAAGTTTGCAAACAATTGTGAACGGCTTTCTTGTGATGAAACATAGGCAACGGCCGATTAAAAAGTACTTTATAAAACAATTTCAAATCCACTGGACCAAATCTCAAGTACTAAGATAAATTAAAAGCATTGGTCTCAAAACGGATCCTCTTTGCAGAAAAGTCTTTTTCCACCTCTCAAATCCTTTTCGGTTTTGTTTCACTCAATTCAAAGGAGAGAAAATGAAATTTGATTACCATATTCCTACCAAAGTGCTTTTTGGTGCAGGCAAATTAAACCAATTAAAAAAAGAGGTACTACCCGGAAAAAAGGCCCTGGTTGTCATTTCCGGTGGTACATCCATGAAGAAAAACGGTTATCTTGATAGAGTTGTCGGACTACTGGAGGAAGGCGGAGTCGATTCGATTGTCTTTGACAAGATTCTCCCGAATCCCATTCGCAAACATGTAATGGAAGGGGCGGCCCTGGCAAAATCGGAGAGTTGTGACTTTGTGCTGGGCCTTGGTGGGGGGAGCAGTATCGATTCGGCAAAAAGCATCGCCGTGATGGCGAAAAATCCCGGTGATTACTGGGATTATATTTTTGGAGGTAGCGGAAAAGGACAACCGGTGACAAACGGTGTCCTGCCCATTGTAGCAATCACAACAACTGCAGGAACCGGAACCGAAGCTGATCCATGGACCGTGATCAGTCATGAAGAGCGAAATGAAAAAATAGGATACGGATTAATTCCCGAAACATTTCCAGTCCTTTCGATTGTCGATCCGGAGTTAATGCTTAGTGTTCCCAAAGAACTGACCGCCTTCCAGGGATTTGATGCCTTTTTCCACGCAGCTGAAGGATATATCGCCGATATCGCCACACCGGTTAGTGACAGCTATGCATTAAAAAGTATTGAACTTCTGGCAAAAAACCTGCCAACAGCAGTGTCTGATGGTTCTAATCTTGAAGCTCGCTCCAATGTAGCCCTCGCTAACACACTTTCCGGATTTGTAGAGTCAACATCCACCTGCATCTCAGAGCATTCACTGGAACACGCGTTAAGCGCTTTCTATCCTGAATTACCTCATGGTGCCGGTTTGATTATACTCTCCAAAGCATATTTTAGTTTTTTCGCGGACGTGGTTCCGGAGCGTTATAAAGAGATGGCAAGAGTTATGGGTAAAAAAGTTGAAGGTGTTTCTGATCAAGACGCTGCCATGCTTTTTATCGAAGCCTTGGGAGAACTTCAAGACGCATGTGGCGTAGGGAATTTGAAAATGTCCGATTACGGTATCAGTGAGGCTGACATACCCAAGTTTACGGACAACGCCTTTGACACCATGGGGGCCTTATTCAACCGTGATCCCAAAAAGCTGTCAAAAGAAGACGTAATAAATATTTACCGGGATGCGTATAAATGAGCATGTAAAACGGATATCTCTCCCAACCCTTGGTTAGGATTATAAATTGAGGCAGTTGCCAGCCATTGGCAATAAGCGGAATGGAAAGAACAAAACCCTGGAAATGAATATTTATTATTCTTTGAGGCCAGCCATGATTAACAGGAAAGGGTTGTTTGAGTGTTCTTTCATCCTCTTGATTGTTTTTAACAAATAAAGTAGAAAAGCGAACAAAGAAAAGGAAGTTTGTATGTCACAGATACAAAGTGTTCAGGCTGTTAATGCTGCTGCCAAGGGGAGATATGGCAAAAAAACTAAAGGGAAAGAAGGTTGTTATCACCGGCGGAGCCATGGGAATTGGTCTTGCAACCTGCAAACGTCTGGTTAAAGAAGGATGCGATATTACTATCTGGGATCTGAATGAACCGGCGTTAGAGCAAGCCAGGTCTGAACTTGATACCGGTAACAGCAAAATCTATATACAGACCTGTGATGTCTCGGACCGGGACAGGGTGAAGGAATTGGTAGTCCTGGCCAGAAAAGATATGGGACAGATAGATATTCTAATCAATAATGCAGGATTTGTAAGACCGGGACTGTTTTGGGAGCAACCCATAGAAAATGCCACCAGACACATGGACGTGAATGTGAACGCCTTTTTTTACAGCATTCATGAAGTGTTGCCTGAAATGCTGAAACGTAACAGCGGACACATTGTTAACGTTTCTTCCGGCATTGCTTTCGCCAGTGTTCCGGGCCTGGCCGCCTATTCCGTTTCAAAATGGGCCGCCTGGGGTATGACGGATGTTTTGAGGCTGGAAGTAGCTTCGATTGGCAAATCCGGCGTGCATTTAACATCTGTTCATCCCGGCAATATCTTAACCGGCATGTTCGAAGGGTTTAATCTGAACTGGCTTGGCCGGCTGGTGTTCCCTCCTGTTAAAAAACATGACACTATTGCCAAAGGAATTGTGGAAGCAGGATTGAAAAAAAGAAAACATCTGGTCGTTCGCCCGAGAGCACTCTATATTGGTATGATTGTCAGGGGCCTGGTACCCAGCAAACTACTGGTGAAAGGGGCCATGTTGGCAGGTGGTGCCGATGCGGTGAAGCACTTCCGGGGACGTAATGGGAAAGCTCCCGGGAAGCTGAAGCCGTAATCCCACACACACTCATCGTTTTCTTTCGTTAATTCAAAGGAAAGTACCATTTGAATAGTAATCAATCCAGGCTTAAATCAGTGTGGACTTTTTCCCGATAATGACTACAAAAATGCAGGCGGAGAAATCTGAAGGTTATGTGATTTGACCATATGGTGGTTCAAAAGAGAAGAGAGCTCGTTTGGTTCACTCTCTTCTCTTTTGAACGATCAGGTTATGTGGTATTTCCTATATACCGGCAGATTCTGGCTCTGATAGATATTGCGCTCTTTCCTACTTACCTTTTTCACGAACAGTGATCAAGGGCACAGGACATCTTCTAAACAGTTTCAAAGCCGTGGAACCAACAATGACATCAGCCAGTTCACCGCGACCTTTTACACCGAGAACTGCCATGTCTGCTTTTTCCTTTTTGATAACATCCAGAATTTCCTTATAAGGAACCCCAGTTTTTATTAAAAAGGAAAAATTCACTCCTGAAAAATCTACTTTTTCCTTTAATTTTTCAAACTCGGCAGACCGTTCCTCTTCAAGCTGTTCTACACACTCATGAACAGAGACACGGTGAAAGTCCTTTTTTTGCATACGATTGAGTGAGGTATAGATTATATCTATCTCCTTCTGGTTAATGACGTTAACCAAAGTCAGTTCAGCATTCAATGCCTTGGCCAGAGTCACTGCATGAGTAGCTACACGTATCGTGTATCCGGAAAAATCAATTGCCGCTAAAATTCGCCTATATTGTTCCATTATTTCCTCTTTGCAAATAACATAAAATTAGGATCACTAGGTGATCATAATGTCAAAATTCCCGACTTGTCAAAAATAGCTCTGCAGCACCCGCTTCTTTGTATCTTTCAGATGTAAACCGGTGAGAAGACATGCGGTCTCATCCGCGTATGCTTGCAATCGGTTGAAGTGGATACCGGGAGCTGATGATGCCGATACCTCTTTTTATTTTACCAGTGAAAAGAGGCATGGATCAATACTGACAAGAAAAAGCCGGCAAGACAGGTGTCAATACTTTCCAAATTCACCGTCATCCAAAACAGTTTTTCTCTTTGTTCCACTTTCCAACGGAAGCTGCACGGAGTTAATTTTTGTGGTGACCTGGGGATGTTTGACAGCTGCAGGTTCAGGCTTTGGGGAAGTGATCGGTGTCTTGCTTGCCGATGTCAATTGAGCCTCGCCATTTAGCCTGAAATTATTCATAAGATTCATAAGAAAATCAGCCTGGGTTGACAATTGTTGGGAAGCTGAAGCAGTTTCCTCTTTCATGAATCTTTTTTTAAAAATAAATCAATCTCGTCTTGCGTAGGAATGGATGGTTGGGCACCCATTTTAGTTACGCTGATAGCTGCTGCGGCCTGGGCTCTCCTGATATTGACTTCAGTTGGCAGGTTGTTGATCAGACCTGCAGCAAAGCTGCCTACAAAGGTGTCTCCAGCTGCAGTTGTATCAACCGGTTTTACCTTAAACGCCGGGAAATGCTTTACAGCTTGGGAGTCTACCCAATAAACCCCCTGTGACCCAATGGTAAGCAACACGTTTTTTGCTCCTTTGGAAATTAATTTCCCAGCCGCTTTCATCGCCGAATCCCGATCGGAGATTGCATGTCCGGTTAACAATCCAGCCTCGGTTTCATTAGGAATCAAATAGTCGATTTTTGGAAACAGATCATCAGGTAGTTCTCTAACTGGAGCCGGATTCAATATAATCCCGGTTTTATTTGCGAACGCGATATCGATGGCTTTTTCAACTGCATCAAAATTGGTTTCGAGTTGGCAGATTAGCAACTCTGCCTCAGCGATATCTGTTGAAGCTTGAGCCAGTTGTGTTTGGGAGATGTTATCATTGGCACCTGATGTAATGACAATGGCGTTTTGACTCTGATCATCAACAACAATCGAGGCTATTCCCGTCGGTATACTGTCCAGGCATCGAACATGAGCGGTATTGATGCCTTCGTCATTCATCAGGTTCAGCAATTGTTCACCAAAGGCGTCCTCACCAACACATCCGATAAAAACCGAAAGTATGTTTTGACGGGCGATGGCAACAGCCTGGTTGGCCCCTTTGCCACCGGGGATCATTCGAAAATCCCTACCTTTTATGGTTTCTCCAATGCTTGGATGACGCGGCGCGGTAACAACCAAATCCATGTTGATACTTCCTAAAACAGCAATTTTTGGTTTCATTAAATACGACTTCCCCGCATTTATAAGTCTCATAAAGGATTGGCCCGGAAAACCTCGTTGTTGTTTTACAGACTAATCTTTGAACTCACCTTCATCAAGAACAATCGTGCGATCTGACTCCATTGCAGGTGGATCAATGACCTTTTCCTCACTCCAAGCGAATGAATCCGCTTCAACGGATTCTGACTGAAGCAAGTATTGCCGGTTTTCTATCAAGTGGATGTCAGAGGCTGGCTCGGAAAATGAATCAGAGCTCTCTGCCAATTTAAACTGGGCAACAAGGCCGCTTAAATGACCGGCCTGTTTTTTAAACAATTCCGAGGTTGAAGCTGTTTCTTCCGCGTTGGCAGCGTTTTGCTGGGTAATCTTATCAACCTGGTTTAATCCCTGGTTAATCTGCGATAATCCCTCGGCCTGTTCATTGGAGGCAGCGGTAATCTCGCCCACCAAATCAGTTGCCTTGGTGATTTTCAGTACGATTTCACCCAAAGCTTCAGCTGTTTCATTGACGATACGGGTGCCGTTTTCGGTTTTCTTAACGGCTGCCTCAATCATCTCTTCAGTCTCATGGGCAGCTGTGGCGCTTCTGCTGGCAAGACTCCTTACTTCATCAGCAACCACTGCAAAACCCTTCCCGTATTTACCCGCTCTGGCTGCTTCCACAGCCGCGTTTAATGCCAAAAGATTGGTTTGAAATGCAATTTCATCAATTACCTTGATGATCTTTGCAATCTGGCTCCCTGAGGCATTGATATCGTCCATGGCGGAGATCAACTCTGCCATTTTTTTATTACCATAATCGGCGGCAGAGCTGGCTTCACCAGAGAGAAGATTAGCCTGGGTGGCGTTTTCGGCATTGGTTTTGGTGCGAGATACCAACTCAGCCACAGAACTACCGATTTCCTCCAGGGATGCCGCTTGTTCAGTGGCCCCCTGGGAAAGCAAAAGACTGGAATCTGAAAGTTGCTGAGCTCCTCCATCAACATATTCTACCGAGGTGTTGACCTGCGAAAGCAACATATTGAGGTCTATGACCATTTTTTCCAATGCTTGTCCCAGCGCATCCTTGTCGGAAGCCAGATCCACATGTTTGGAGAGATCACCTCCAGCCACCTGGGATGCAAAAGCAGCTTTATGCTGCAGACTGTCGGCCATTTCATTAAACGATCCTGCCAGCTGGCCCATCTCATTTTGAGCCTTCAATTGAATTCGACTGGACAGATCACCTTTCTTGATCCTGGAGGCAAATTCAATCACTTCCAGCAAAGGTCTGATAATCGATCCGGCAAGATAATAACTGAACACGATAAACAAAACACAAAGAACAAGTGTGACACCGTACTGCAGCAATTTTATCAATAATAACCTGTTTTCACTGGCAGCAATTTCTTCTTCAATCAGAAATTTGGTGTTTTTCTGAATTTCATCCCTTAAGACGTTTACCGTTTTGTAAGCAGCAATTCGTTCCGACCAAAGATCTGCTATTTTGATTGATAGATCAGGCAAAGGAGCAATTCTATCAAATATGTCGGTTCCGCTTTTTGAAAATTCCTCGTAGTCACGTCGCTGCAAAACTTTGTTGATAACTCGAAAGTTTCGAAGTTGAGCTTTGAGCTCTGTCGAGTTGATTTTTGCGAACTTTTCATAACCTTCCACATCACCCTGCAACAAAATCCTGTTTTGAAGGGTCATGAAATCACGAGTAATTAATAGGTTGACGTTACGAAGCACATCTACCTGGGACATGATAAATTTATCTACAATTTTAGCTGAACTGCTCTCCTTGCCAATATGATCCCTGAGATCTGACAATAAACCCGATACTCGTACATCTATCTCACTTAAACGCTGACGATATTGATCATTTGTTTTTTTCCCCTCAATAACGACTGTTGAGACCGATTCAAAAGTGGTCAGGTACTCCTCAAGCTGGCTTTTTAATTGGGCTGTTTTTTCATTGTCCAGGGATGCGGATTCAAGTTCTATAACTGCGTCCAAAGCCTGTTTACCGTGCTCAATGACCATATCCTTATCTGCTTCAGTAGCTATGGATAAAAATCTTAACTCAGCTGCAACGGCATTTACAAGGTTGTTCTGGACGCCTTGAAGTTTGTTTTGAATCTCTTCATAACTGTCCTTGTTGTAACTGGCAATTTCGTTTGAAATTAACAGGATAATGGACATGGAAAGCCCTAACAAAACCAAAAGCAATATTTTATGGGTGACTTTAAGATTCTGTATTCTATTTTCATTCATAGCATCACTTAAGCTTAGCATTCAATTCTTCTGCAGCAACTGTAGGACTGTAAATACCTGCTGACACTTGATATGGCGTTCCTTTGACTTGCAAGGTGTAAGCAACCTTGCGAACAGGTTGCGATTCCCCTTTTTTAGGCCACCAATATTCAATCCACGAGCCATTCTTCTGGAATTTTTCAGCATCATCACACATCTGCATAAAGAAATAGTTACCTTTTTTATCCGTTAAATCAGAATTGTCCCGGCCCACAAACTTAGGCGCAAAAGGATGTGCAGCTACTGTATATGATTCACACTTTAATACCCAGATGTATGAATCCTTCCAGACCCATTTGCTTTTTTTCACTTTAAACTGGCCCAGGGCTTTGTCACCTTTTTGTGAAAGTAGTCTGGCTGCTGACCTGACTTTGGACACCACTTCGTCTGCTGAGGCTGATTGAGCGAAAGCCTGGGTTGGCAAAATCCAGAAGATTGCCAGAAAAGGGATCAACAATTTAAATAGTCGTTTCATAAGATCTTCCTCCGTTAGATGTTAACAAACCCTTCTTGAGTTGATGGTTACCAGGACAACATCCTGGTAATTTTATCTGCGATCATGCAGGAAAGATTTAGCTTCTCGGCAGTTCGAGCTGGCAGGACCCCAAGCAGCAATAGTTGGGGCGAGACCCACTTGTATAGAAATACAAATTTAAATCTATTTTAGCATAGATAAAGGTATAATCCAAATTTTACCTGGTAATATTGTAAACGAAGATTGTTTGCACTTTTGCAAAGAAAACTCACCACCTTTCTTTTTTGCAATTGGTTACAACCAATAAAAATGCACCTGTAATTAAGTTTTGAAATTAGATAAGGCGGAATTGATCTGCTGATTGGAGTGGCCGAAAAAAATGGATCATGTCCATAGCAGCCAGGAGGCACTGCTTAGAAGTAGCTAACAGGCGTTGATCTCATACATAGTTAGGAGTTAAACGAAAATGTTATTCCGCCCCACCCATGACTAAAAATACTGCCGTTGATATTCATGTTTATAGATTGAACAGAAAAGAACAATTGAAAGTTTTTGATATACAGTGCGAAACTGGCAACTGCCATTCCGGCCAAAGCTTTTCGCTCAATCTCATGGTCTTCAGAAGAATCCAGGACGTGGGAATAGGCTACCGCACTGAGATACGTCCCAATACTGGCAGACCAGCCGAATGCTCGATTTCCCGAATTTAATGCCAGGCGACTGTTCAGGCCGGAGTTGATCGATCCAAAAACCGGAGCCTGATTAGTAGGGTAATTGTCGCCAAAACGAAAACTTAAACCACCGAATACTCCGGTCATAAAGTTTCCCAATTCCAGTCCATAGGATGGAATCCAATCACTATGCATTCCACTTTTGTAATATTGGTGCCATAAGTTAAAAGCATTGTTGTATCCAATTCCAAAAGTCGGGTAGTCAGGAAGCTGATGCTCCCACCCTTGGGGCTCATCATTCTCGACAAGTCGATGAAAAGCTTTTTGAGTGCACTCTGCACCGGACGAAGGACCAACAACCCCGATTGCAAAATAGGTTTCTTCTACTTCATTTTCCCGCCACTCAAACACCGAGTACTTGGTGTATAGGTGGCCGGCATAAGGGATATCATCCTCTATCAGCTCCTTATTTCTGGTGTCATGAGGGGTGTAAATATCCTGGGCTATTCCGAAACCCACTGTAACGTACTCCGCTTCGATAGTTACCAGGGGTAATAGCGAAATTGCGGAGACGACAAAATCTACATAAAGACTGTCAGAATCCTCTAAATCCCGATCACTCAGGACTTCGCTCATCCAATCAAGGCTGATTCCGCTTGTGTAGCGCTCATCAGTTCCCATAACAATGTCATTCTGGGTGGATATGGACCATACATCCGCCTGGATATCAATCCGGTAGAAAAGTAAAATAATGATGAGAGCAATGTAAACCGGTTTTTTAAAGGATGGAAATGGTGGATACGCAGTCATAAATCCAGCAAAATGCAACGAAAATGATTAAGAGTTAACAAACTGCATATCAGGCAGGAGGGTTGGTATCAAGCCGGTATGTCCAAGTTTGTGAAATTAAATTTCACCTCTCGATCAGTGATAAATTTTCAGTATTGATCTAAAATTTCAAATAAAGAAGCATAAATTTTCTATCCACTCCAACTGTTTGTCAATGAAATTCAATGATGAAAGCAGTTTCCGGTTTATTTTATCGCCAAGATCAGGTTGATTCAAAATTGAGATATCTGTTTTTGATTTGTCTCCGACTCAAATACCGTGCTTGCGAACGATTGCATTTGCCATAATCCGAAAGCAAGGCCGCGAACACAAAAGTTTACTGTCCCGTCTCTAGTGATAGGTGAAGCTTGTATCTTTGAAGGGTTAACCACTTCGTCATTCCGGGTTTTACCCCATAAGCACCAGGTTATTTTACTGAAGGAGTGTCTCATCAAAATGATGATTTTCAAACCTTGGTTTTGAAATGCTCCTTCAGAGCATAAGAACTGTAGAACCTGTCAGCATAGGGTTTCGCTACGCTACACCCTATGCTTTTATAAGATGCTCCTTTGGAGCAAATGCCCAAAAGACTCAGTATTAGGTGACCCAGTATGTAAAGATGGGCAAGCTACCGCCGGCCCATCGGGCGGAATGTGATCAATAGTCATTTACATCCAGTTGATGGGTAACAAGTTACCCATCCTACTGTTTTTTGATTTGTTTCCAATTCAAATGCCGTGCTCGTGCTTATAAACAAACACGATTATTCATTCTTCAACAGCAAGGGCACAATCAGAAATATCACTTTCACTAAAACGAATACTTCACCTCTGCCTGCCAATCGATGAAAGTACTTTCCAGATAGTTCACATACATGGGGCTGCACAAGACATCCAGGCCATCGGCAATTTTGTACTTCAATGTCATTTTATAGATTGATTGCACGGGTTCCCCTTCTTCATCCCAATAACCTGCGGCCATCAAAACAACGTTCAACGCGTTACCGGTAAGAAAATCAGCATTGATATGACCCGATACAAAATCTGTTCGCTCCCGAAGCTGGCCCAGCAGAAAATTGGTGGATTGGGCAGAAGCCGAATCATCATAATTTGCAATAACTTCCTGACCTGCATATAGATTGATGGTGGAGCCACCGATGTTGAATTCTACCCCGGCTGCATATTTTCCCCAATGATTTTTAGTTTCAGGATCATCCCCTTCCGTATCTTCCGTGTAATAATAAGCACCGGAAAATTTTGCCAGAAAACTGCCAACGTTGTACTGAAGGTCCAGACCGGGACTTCTCACTCGGTTATAGACCTTGGCATCGCCCGAGGCATTGAGATCCGGATCATTGTCCAAGCCTTCAATGTAACTCAATGTAATATCCAGGTTACCAACTGATCCAACAAACCTGGTCGCCCATTTCGAATTGTCAGGTTTCTTCTCCGGATCTTCATCTGTACCGGTATAAAGATAGTCGGTAAACTCGGGTGCAACATTAGGTTTTGTCACCGGAATATAGATCAGCTCCAGTTGCTGATTGCTGATTGTCTGGGTTAGAAATACACCCGTGCTGGCAAGTTTGCTGTCTTCATACTCCGTGCTTTTATAAGACTCATCCCTGGCGTTTAACCTGTCGGTCGGTACTTCAAATCCTTCCATATAGCCCCAGGTAACGATTTGTGATCCAATTTTCCAGGTCCTGCTGTTGTCATAAATCTCTACAAAACTCTCGACCATACGAATCTCGGACTTATCCTCTTCATCATTGGATGAATTGTTTTGGTGAAGGGATTGGGCCAGATTATAGTTCAAGTTAAAAGCACTGAATAATCGAGCCTTGTCCCCCAGATATCCTTCCACTTTTAACTGCATCCGGGTCCCGACATTATTAAAGCCACTCAACTTTTGTTCTTTTGGAATCTCATGTCCGGCCATAGCCAATCCCTGGTAATACTCCCACAGGGCATCTGAGTATTTTTCTTCATTCCAGTATCCCAGTATTTTCAAGTAACCGCCAAATGAAACGGTCAATCCTGATGAATCTTCTTCTACATCGTTGAACTCTTCAGCAAGACCGGTTCCCAGATCTTCATCACTGGCTAAATCATCCAACCCGGATTCTGTTTCCTCCGCGGGGGTTTCATCGGAAAGTCCGGCTAGATCATCAAAATCATCTGCAATAACAGACAGATGAATACCTAGTATTAAAGTTACAATAAGTGCTATGTGTATTAACTGTTTCATCTTTGCATCGCTTAGTTGTGTTTATGAATTGTCGGCAATGGGTGATAGTGCCTTGGCAGAGTCCAGCCCTCAGGCGGCCACGTAATCCCAATTCTCTTAACTAAATGACATCAACGTAGGACCGTCCTAACATTGTTTACTCTCCGATAACTGATAACCGCCCTTCCTACCACCACTTACGGGTCAAATATGAGGTGGAAAAAATCGCTGGGTTGATCTTTTTAGTCTGTTTTTCGACCTTAATATTCTGAGTCTCCATGACTGTTTTGGTGCCTTTGATCACATTTTTCATCTCCATGCCGGTCACCAGAAATACTCTTTTACCGTCCCGATTTTTCTTTATGGTAAAGGAAATCATCTTCATGGTTTTTTGCAGTTGACCGTTGAGGTTGTACATTTCTCCCTTAAAAACCAGGCCGGTTTTTGGGTGAACCCAGGCAACAGTTTTGCTGTAGCCATAGTCTTCCTTCATACTTCTATCCTTAAACTCCGATTGGATTTTCTCCGCTTTGATTTTTTTCCCTTTGAAGGTTATTGATTCACTGCCAAGCCAAACGTAATTGCTGTCGTCAATATCACGAGCCGACACATCACCGTTTGAAAAATCAGACCCCATAAAAGACGAACTTTTGTCTGAGCCAATCACCCGTTTTGGCTTGCGCAAACCTTTCAGATATATCCACTGATCATCGTCACCTACGGCATTTTCGATCATCAACGCTCCATTGCCTTTGTCATCTGCCGGTGCATAAAAATAAGAGATCGTTTTTGTCAGTCTTTTATCCGGATTCTTGTAATCGCTGGTAAGACTGGCCGATCGGGATTTTTTGGTAAAGACAAGCTTTCCTTGGGAGTCATAAATCTTGAAGGTGGCATCGCTATTCATTTTTTCAATTGCAGGCAGTTGATCGATGCCTTTCATAATACGGTATCCTTTTTCTTCAGGGGATTCAGCAAAAGCTGTTAACAAAGGCAAAAGAGTGAGTGATAAAAGAATCAGTCCTATTTTTTGAAATTGTTTTTTCATCGGGTCCTCATTAAATAATTAATCTAATTTTGATTAAACTGTAGGATGGGTAACTTGCTACCCATCGATTTTATTGTAAAACCGGGTTTTAATACTGATTTGAAACTATGTGTTTCGCCTCTCACTATCAGAGTTCATAAACTTCTACTAAGTAGGAGATTCATGCCATTCTTTGATGACTGTATTTTTGCGTCATGCCGGACTTGACCCCATAAGCGCTTAAATAAGGTAAAGTTTTGATAAATTCTGTTGACGAACGGTAGGGCGGCCCTACGTGGCCGCCAAGGGATTAGCCTGTTGGCGGGGA
>JANQGZ010000083.1:0-4179 GCA_028282825.1 SAR324 cluster bacterium | reverse complement strand
GATACAAAACATGGAACGGAGCACTGCAGTTCTTCAACGGAACGAAATATGAGGGTAAAATTTCCAGGAATGAGCCGGCTTAAGAGGGCTTGCATGGTTAATAATACAGGAAAACACATGGAATCAAAATCACCGATGAGTACCGAAGGTACAAAAAACACTACCATTGAACTTGAAACTCATGCAGGAAAAATAGTCAGTGTGAAAATGGAATGGTCACAGTTTGGTGTCCTTTCGGTGGGCATGCGTGCATTTTATATGAATCACCGTTATATTATGGGCTAAACCCTAAATCTAATAAAACATCAAAGGAGTTAGCCCATGAAATCGCATCAAAAAGGTTTTCCATCTGCCGAAGCACTCGAATTAAAAGCCCAATTCGAACATTGGAGAAATACCACCAGGAAAAGAAGCAGAATTCCTACTGAGTTATGGTCAGCTGCTATTGAACTGACAAATCATTATAGTGCCAGCCAGATTGCAAAGCTCTTGAGGCTTAATCTTTCTGATTTTAAAAAAAAGATATCGTCGGTTTCAAATCCAGTTTCTGTTGAGAAGCCACCCCTATCATTTGTTGAGTTTCCAAACATTTCCTCTTATAAATTTGAAGGGTGTGAGATTAGTGTTAAACGAGCAGATGGATCACAGATGCATATGCGATTATCAAACACTTCCGGTGCGGACATGTCGGCTTTCATTCAAGCTTTTGTACAATAATCCAATCACAGCCAGCAATATTGTCAAGATTGATTTCTAATTATAGGAGAGAAATGATACAGATTACACCACATATGCGAATACTCGTGGCAGTCAATCCAATAGACTTTCGCAAAGGGATCGATGGATTAGCGGCTACCTGCCGAAGACTACTGAAAGCAGATCCCTTTTCAGGTGCTTTGTTCGTGTTTCGTAATCGTTTGAAAACAGCGATTAAAATCTTAGTTTACGATGGCCAGGGCTTTTGGCTTTTTCAAAAGCGATTATCAAGTGGCCGATTCCGCTGGTGGCCGGATTTTGAAAGCGATGAAGTCAGTCGTTTGGCTGTATATGAACTTCAGCTATTATTGGCAGCTGGAAATCCTTCATCTACCAAGGTAATGCCTGACTGGAGAAGATTACCCGAAAGCTCGGATCAGCATGTCTAGGCAGCACTGGAATGAGGATCACGGGCTAGTATGGTTCTCTGGTAGTTCCAGGGCAACCACTTATCCGGTTGTCTGTGAACCTCTTGAATATGGCATTGCAATTGGGTCAGGTAGTCGAAAGGATTTTTATCAGCCAGTTTGCAGGTCTGAATCAAGCTCATAAACAAATTACCGACTTTAGCCCCATTCTCGGTTTTAAAAAACAATGAGTTTTTGCGGTATAAAATAAACGTTTTGAGTGCCTGTTCACAAATATTATTATCAAGAGGAACTCCAGGTATTTTTAAAAAACGGGTTAATTTATCCCAATGATTGATGACATATTTTATGGCCTTTCCCAAGTTGGAGTTCGGTTCAATTTTCTTCTCCTCGAATTGGTTTTTCAACCAACGATGAAAGGCATCCATAATCGGACCGCTTTCCTTCTGGTGAAATGTCAACCTTTCCTGGGGGGAGAGATTCTTTTCTCGGGCAGTTTTGTCGTGAAGGTAGATTTTACCAAAAATATCTACAACTGCATGCATACACTCTTCGGGATAATCTTCGGCTATATCCACAAAATATCGACGGGCATGAGTGTTACAACAACATTCAATAACTTCAAACCCTTTAGGTACATTGCCACTTTTTGCATCTCCCATTTGAATCGGAGGAGATAAATCAGGGTGCCGGTTTTTAAGCAGTTCGGCTAGATTTTCACCCGCATGGTTTCGTCCACTGAAGTACAAAACAATCGTTCGTTTACCGACTTTGGAAATGATTCCGGTGGTAAACATCCCGGATCTTGTTTTACCTTTGTTTTCTTTTTTTTCGTCTCCGATCTTTTTCAACAGGGATAGAATCTTTGCGCCAGTATCATCGATATGAATGAGATCTCCCTGGGCAGCTTGCCTGATTAACTCTTTCATCACAGGACTGAATGCTTTGCTTAATTCATTCAGCTTATCCCAGGCTGTAGACATCGGGAGAGGAATACCCATGGCCTTTTGCAGTTGGCTCAAACGGTAAAGGGATATACCGGCCGAATATCTCAAAATTGCTATGTTACTGATGGCTTTTTCATCATAGTATTTACTACCGAAAGAACTATCACCGGTTTCAAGTGGAGGATCAGCTTTGAATATTTCACCACACAGGTTACAGCGAAGCTTTTGGAGATGGTAAACAGTTGCATGCAGGGGAGGGTTTCCGGTTATGTGAATGAAAACTCCTTTTTTCCGTGGCTGGCATAATTTGCCCTTCAGGCATTCCGGACAATTATCACCGGCTTTAAGGCTTGAATGGCATACGTCTACTTGCTCAGCCCCCGTATAGGATGCCGATCCATTTCGTCCATGACCTTTCCTGACTTTCGTTTGGGATTCATCTCCTGAAGCCTGAACTTCCGATGAACCCGATTCAACGGATGGCCCTTTCCGGATTAACTTGCTGTTTTCCGTATTCTGTTCTTCATCGTTAGAATCGTCTGCTGCAGGAAGTGCATTTTTCATTTTTCGTGTTTTTTCCGATTTAAAACCGGCCAAAAGTTTCAATACAGCTTTCAGTTGGTAATTTTTCTGTTGTGTCTTTTCAAAAACAAATTCCAAGGTTTCAAACAAGTGAGCGATCACTTCGATATCATCAGCAGTAAGCGTACCGGCTTCGGCTCTTTGAAGGAGCGCTTGTTTTTCCTCAGGACTTATTCGTTTAACCTCAAAACTTGGTCTTTTCATTGGGAACTCCAAGTTTTGATCGAAATTTTTTTGATAAGGGATATCCCAAAATAGCTTTCAGTGATCGATTGACCTGACTGCTCCTGCTATCTTTACCGAGACCGGTGGTCATTCCGATGAACTGCCAATTTGCAGCATAATAACAGGTGCCCGAATATCGTTCGGTATCCACAAAGGTTTCAAAATAATGAATGGGATGGCAATAGAGTTGATGCCAATCCGAAGAAACAATTTTGGTAGCCCTCCCCAGTAGATAACTGGCCAGATGCTTAACCCTCACCCAAGGAAGAATCAAAAATCGAGAGTTGTAAGCAATGAACTTGATGTTTTGTACTCGAATTTTAGGTGACCATCCGATAAAACGATCTCTATCTCCGATGTGTCTGGGTGCTGATGACCAGGTCATACAGGCTATCGGTCTATTTTTGGCGCTTATTAAGTATTTCAGGTGCTCACCCACGGGTTGGCAATACCCTAAATAGTGAAATTCATCTATTAGGCTGTTGCACAATGCTTCCTGTTTGGATTGTCTTACCTGCTGAAAATGAATCGGGACTAAGTCGGACAACTTCATCTGGAGAGGTGATTGATCGATTGGTATTCTGACGGGTTGCTTACGATTTGCTATATTGTTTTTGGGAAAGAGTTTTTTGGGTGGAAGGGTGATAAGCCCACTCCGATGCAGTTCCAGCATGAAACTGCGACAAACCATGTCGCGAAGGGCACCGTTTTCCTGTTTCCAATCCCATGCCAGGCAGAGTTTTTTGGATAAAGCTCGCCTGCTGTCATCGGGGTTTTGGTCGATCAGCTGCTTGATGAAATGAATGTCACTCTGGGAGTAATTTTTCCCACGATATCTAAATAAGTTTTCCATAAACCCATCGTAAACACGCCTGGGAGTGGAACGCAACTGTAAAAATTAAACGGATAAGGAAATTCTGATATAAATCAAATTTTGAGTGGTTCAAAAACAAATGAGACAAAAATCTAATCAAATGCTTGCTCACCGAAAGGACACAATAAATGTAGTCTTTCCACGCTTCATTAGTCCAAGCAAGTTTTTTACTCATCTATTGTCTCTCTTTCGGTAGTTTTTCCTTTTTTGTATTGGGCTATCGATTTTGATAAGTGCTTCGCATTGGCTGGAGACTTCAGCAGATGAAATGTTTCTAATAAACTATTGAATGAATCGAGGGACATGACCACGGCATCTTCTGCGTCACGACGAGTAATTACTGTGTAATCAGCGTCTTCAGTAACTTGATCAAGTATTGACTTAAGGTTATTTCTTGCTTCACTAAAATTTACAACTCTCATTTTGT